>NZ_NCUW01000026.1 GCF_002096335.1 Streptococcus oralis subsp. dentisani | reverse complement strand
GAGCGTATCTGCTTCAACGAGTGCCTCAGTAAGTGCTAGCACGTCAGCGAGTGCGTCTGCTTCAACGAGTGCCTCAGCATCAGCAAGTACCTCAGCGAGTGCGTCTGCCTCAACGAGCGCGTCAGCATCAGCAAGTACGTCAGCGAGCGTATCTGCTTCAACAAGTGCCTCAGTAAGTGCAAGCACATCAGCAAGCGTGTCTGCTTCGACAAGTGCTTCAGCATCAGTAAGCACTTCAGCAAGCGCGTCGGCTTCAACAAGTGCTTCAGCATCAGCAAGCACAAGCGCATCAGAGTCAGCAGGTAAGACTAGACAGCAATTGCCGAATACAGGTACAGAAGCTTCCGAATTATCCGTGCTTTTAGGAGCTTTAGCAGCAGTTACAGGTATTGGATTGGTTGCGAAACGCCGTAAACGTGATGAAGAAGAGTAAGATAACCTATAAATTTAGGCTAAACTAACTCGTGCACGTAAATCATAGAAACCCCTTGAAAAATTAGAATTTTCAAGGGGTTTTTACTATTATATAGCTGAAATTTTGACTAAAAAATTGTATAATAAATATAAGGAGAAAATCGCTAGTGGATGATAAAATAACGGTCATTGTACCGGTTTACAATGTGGAAAGCTATCTAAGAAAATGCCTAGATAGTATTATTGCTCAAACATATAAAAATATTGAGATTGTTGTCGTTAATGATGGTTCTACGGATGCTTCAGGTGAGATTTGTAAAGAATTTTCAGAAATGGATCACCGAATTATCTATATAGAACAAGAAAATGCTGGTATTTCTGCCGCACGAAACACCGGTCTGAATAATATGTCTGGAAATTACGTAACTTTTGTTGACTCAGATGATTGGATTGAGTCAAATTATGTAGAAACCCTATACAAAAAAATAACAGAGTATCAGGCTGATATTGCAGTTGGGAATTACTATTCTTTCAACGAAAGTGAAGGAATGTTCTACTTTCATATATCAGGAGACTCCTATTACGAGAGGGTATATGATAATGTTTCCATATTTGAGAACTTATATGAATCCCAAGAAATGAAGAGTTTTGCTTTGATATCTGCTTGGGGTAAACTCTATAAGGCAGGATTATTCGAGCGGTTGCGCTTCGACATAGGTAAATTAGGAGAGGATGGTTACCTCAATCAAAAGATTTATCTGTTGGCAGAAAAGATTGTTTATATCCATAATGGAATCTATTCTTATCGCATCAGAAATAATAGTTTGTCCAGATCTTGGACAGAAAAGTGGATGCATGCCTTGGTTGATGCTATGTCTGAACGTATCACTTTATTAGCTAGTCTAGGATATCCTTTAGAAAAACATTTAGCTATTTATCGTCAGATGTTAGAAGGGAGTCTTTCTAATGGGAAGGTCAGTGGCTTAGAAGAAACTTCCACCTATAAAGAGTTTGAGGCAAAAAAATATCTACTAGACAAGCTTGAAAAAACTAAGAAAATACAAAAGAAAGCCATTGTCCTAGCAGCAAACTATTCCTATGTAGACCAAGTAATGACTACTATCAAGTCTATCTGTTACCACAATCGCTCGATTCGTTTTTATCTGATTAATAGCGATTTTCCTAATGAATGGATTAAGCAATTAAATAAGCGCATAGAGAAGTTTGATTCAGAAATTATCAATTGTAGGGTGACATCCGAGCAGATTTCAAGGTATAAGACAGATATTAGTTACACTGTTTTTTTACGCTATTTTATAGCTGATTTCGTGCAAGAAGACAAGGCCCTCTACTTGGACTGTGATTTAGTTGTAACGAGAAATCTTGATGAATTGTTTGCAACAGACTTACAAGATTATCCTTTGGCTGCTGTTAGAGATTTTGGAGGTAGAGCCTATTTCGGTCGGGAAATCTTTAACGCAGGTGTTCTCTTAATTAATAATGATTTGTGGAAGCAAGAAAGTATGACTCAAAGGTTGATTGATTTGACCAATGAATGGCATGATAAGGTTGATCAGGCGGATCAGAGTATCTTAAATATGCTTTTTGAACATAAATGGTTGGAATTGGATTTTGATTATAATCATATTGTCATTCATAAGCAGTTCACTGATTATCAGTTGCCTGTAGGTCAGGATTATCCTACTATTATTCATTATCTTTCCCATAGGAAACCGTGGAAAGATTTGGCGGCACAAACTTATCGAGATGTTTGGTGGTACTACCATGGGCTTGAATGGACAGAATTAGGACAAAATCATCATTTACATCCATTACAAAAATCTCACCTTTATCCGATAAAGGAACCGTTCACTTGTCTCACCTATACAGCCTCAGACCATATTGAACAAATTGAAACATTGGTTCAATCCTTACCAGAGATTCAATTTAAAATTGCAGCACGAGTATTGGTCAGTGACTCCTTGGCGCAAATGGTTCGGTATCCGAATGTCACCCTCTATTCAGGAATCAACTATTTAGTTGATTTGGATAGAGAGCTAAAAGAGGACTGTCAAGTTCTTTTGGATATCAATCACGGGGAAAAGACGGAGGAATTTTTAGAATATTTTACAGAAAATGGAAAACCTGTCTTGGCTTTTGAAAATACTAAAACGATAGACATGGGACAGCTAACGTATCAGACGGATCAAGTCGGAGATATGATTGAAAAACTGAAAGAATTTGCGAAAGGATGGTTCTAAAGATGATTGGCGATGCTTTGATTTTAACTGTTAGTGACCAGATTGAACACTTGCTGTATCTCTTGGACCAGCTCCCACAAGTTTGTTTTCATATTGCAGCTCCCGTTGTATTTTCAGATAGAATGTTAGAATTACAATCAAAGGGAAATGTGCGCTTACATACAGTAACTGATGAAGCTAGTCTTTCTTTTTTGATGAGAGTTTGTGATGTGTTACTGGATATCAACCATTATGAAGAAGTAGATCAGGTGGTGGCACGGTTTTCTCAGGCTGGTAAGAGAGTTCTTGCTTTTGATAATACTGTGCATGGTCAACAAGGACAAGAATGCTATTCTTCCTCTACTCCTCAAGCAATGGTTGAAGCGATTTTAGATTGTTTGAATCAGCCTCATATCACCGTAAATGACTTGGACCGTATTTATCAGGAAGGCATATGGAATTCCTTTGAGATAGGTTCCTCAGCTAGTCTATGTGTCGCTCAGAAGGTTACTTGCCGTAATTTTGAGAGTTTTCAACTACCTGCTGGAAAGCTTATTCTTTATGAAGGAGTCTTTTTGAATAACTACTGTAGTATAAACTGTATTGACCGCATCGAAATCGGATCTGGAACCATGATTGGAGAAGGTGTCCGTTTTTATGACCATGATCATACTTATACAGCAGAAAGGATTGAAAAGTGGGAGTGGAAGATGGCTCCCATAATGGTGGGGAAGGATTGCTGGATTGGTAGCAATGTAACCATTTTGAAAGGTGTTCGAATTGGTGATAATACTGTAATTGGAGCCGGTTGTTTGATACGCCAAGATATTCCTGCAAACAGCATTGTCTACAATAACGGAGATATCCTGATCAAGCCAAGAAAATAGTTAAAGACTAGAAAGGTCAATATGAAACTACATCTAACGAATCTATATGGGATGGCGGGAGACAGCACAGTCATCTTAGCCCAGAATGCAGTCCAAAATATTGCCTCAACTTTAGGTTTTCGTGAACTAGGAGTTTATTTTTATCCTATCACAGCAGATAGCAAGTCTGAAATGAACAAACGCATAGATGGCATTATGTCGAGTGTTTCTATCGGGGATATTGTTGTTTTTCAGTCACCTACGTGGAATGGTGTTGAGTTTGATCGCTTATTTATTGATAAACTTAAAGACATGCAAGTTAAGTTGGTTCTTTTTATTCATGATGTTGTTCCCCTAATGTTTGATAGCAATTATTATCTTATGAAGGATTATCTTTATTTGTATCAGCAGGCAGATGTATTGATAGTGCCTTCGGAAAAGATGAAGAAACGATTGCTTGAGGAAGGGCTAGAAAATCCCAAAATACTGATCCAAGGGATGTGGGACCACCCTCATTCTTTAGCCCTCTATAAGCCAATCTTCAAAAGGGAAATTTTCTTTGCAGGAAGTTTGGAACGCTTTCCAGGATTGCTAAATTGGTCCCACCCAATCCCCTTGAGAGTCTTTTCAAATCAACCAATCGGAAAAAATCAAGCACCAACTTTTATAGTAGAAGGCTGGAAACGAGATGAGGAACTCCTTTTAGAGCTTTCAAAAGGAGGATTTGGTTTGGTATGGGGGACTACTGAAAATCCAGGAGAAAATAGAGACTATTATGGAATGAATCTTTCTCATAAAGTTAGTACTTACTTAGCTGCTGGAATTCCTGTTATTGTTCCCAAAAATCTTTCAACGATGCAGTTTATTGTTGAACAGGGCTTGGGTTTTGCGGTTGAGACTCTAGAAGAAGCGAGTCAGCTTGTCTCATCCATAACTGAAGAAAAATACTGTGATATGACAAGGCGTATCGAAATGTTTAGTTATCTATTAAAAGAGGGATATTTTACGAAAAAAATCTTGGTTGAGGCTATTTTTCAACTGGGAGTAAGGTAGGAAAAACAGATGAAGAAAACAATCGTAATGGCAGGAGACTGTCACTATCTATCTCAATTAGAGACGACATTAAAATCAATTTTCTATCATAATAAAAATATAAATGTCTATGTTCTAAATCAAGATATCATGCCAGACTGGTTTCGAAAACCAAGAAAAATAGCGCGTCTTTTAGGGGGCGATGTGATTGATGTAAAGTTACCTCAGGGCAATATTTTCCAAAATTGGGGGACTCAAAATCATATTAGTCAGATAGCCTATGCTCGTTATTTTATCCCTAGCCTCATTGTAGAAGACAAGGTGTTATACTTGGATAGTGACTTAATTGTCAATGCTCCTTTGGATGACTTGTGGGAAATAAATCTAGGAGATCAGTTATTGGCAGCTGTCATGGATACAGATGGTGTCACCTTTAATACGGGTGTTATGCTGATCAATAATGCCAAGTGGAGAGAGGAAAATCTAGAGGACAAACTGGTTCAGCAAAGTCAGTTTATGCAAAAAGAGATAGAAGAGGGACGCTTTTTAGATTTTAATGGAGATCAAACGATTATTAACCAGGTGTGTAAAGAAAAATGGCTAGAGTTGGATCGTTCCTTTAATCTTCAAGTGGGACATGATATTGTTGCCTTCTATAACAACTGGAAGGGGCATTTAGAAGAAGTTCAGTCTCCGGTGATTATCCATTATACGACCTATCGAAAACCATGGACAACTTTAATTGCAAATAGATATAGAGAGTTGTGGTGGCAGGTACATGACATGGAATGGACTCAAATGTTTCAACACCACTGGGGAGAATTTCAACTAAACTCATCCAAGAGAGAGACTTTCAGTTGTTTGATTGTGACAAATTCACAAGAATTAGAAGTCATTCACCAATTAGTTGTCAGTCTTCCAGAAATCACTTTTAATATTGCGGCTTGGACGGACATGGGAGAAAAATTACTAACCTTATCCGTTCATGAAAACGTCCGCCTATATCCTCAAGTAGTTCCGCCTGTTTTACATCAATTAGAAGAAAAAGCTAATCTATATTTAGATATCAATCATGGGCAAGAGGTTCAGTCAGTTTTAGAAAAAATGCAAAAAAATGATGTGCCTATTCTTTCTTTTTTGTCAACCAAACATGGAGAATACGGCCAAAGAGTAGTGGATTCTCTAGCTGGGATGATAGAATCGATTCAAGATTATCAGCAAAATGGTAGATTTACGAAAAATTTAGAACCTCAATTTCACGCTTTGACCTTTACAGCCTCTCAAGAACTGGAAGGTCTAGGAAATTTGGCAACCGAGTGTCCTGAAATCGCTTTTCACATCGCTGCTTGGACGGATATGGGCTCAAAACTATATGCATTATCTCAGAAACATGAGAATATTTATCTGTATCCTGCCATCTCTAGAGATGAGTTTGAGAGACTTAAAAACCAGATGGATGTCTACCTCGATATTAACTTGGAGAATTCGACAAGTGATATTGTGGCAGAAATTGCAAGTCTTTCCAAACCAATGTTAGCTTTTTATAAATCTCAAAACGGCTGTCATGGTCAACGATTGTATTCTAGCGAACATCCAGAACAGATGCTGGCAGACCTTCGATTGATGCTGGCAGGAAATGCTTTAAAAGAACAGAGTAAGTTTCCCGAAGTTAAAGGGATTGATGCAACCCTTGACTATGTTATTAAAAATAATGCTTCTTTGATCCGTTTTGGGGATGGGGAAATCAATCTCCTTGCAGGGCATTCAATCCCTTATCAAGATTATGATGAAGAATTAGTAAGTACAATGAGAGAGATTATTTCTCTTCCCTCTAGCGAAGACACCGTAATATGTCTACCAGATATCTTCCAGAATCGCTTTATTTTTACTTGGTGGGCTATTGATTTTTGGAAAATTCATTTGGATCACTATGCGGATTTTTATCAATCTTTGTCTAGTGATTCCTGGTATGGATCGACCTTTGTTTCACGCCCGTATATTGATTTTGAAGATAAAACGCAAGCAAACGAGCAATTTGCTAAGCTGAAGTCTATATGGAAGGGACGTGATCTTCTCTTGATAGAAGGTGCAACTTCACGTTCGGGTGTAGGGAATGATCTCTTTGCTGATGCTAAGTCGATTCAGCGAATCATTTGCCCGTCACATAGTGCTTATTCACGTGTTGACGAAATCGAAAAGGAAATTTATAAACACGCAAATGGACGCTTGATTCTCTGTATGCTGGGTCCTACTGCTAAAGTACTGGCCTATCGCCTAACGAAAAACGGCTATCAGGTACTTGATATTGGTCATATAGATTCTGAGTATGAGTGGATGAAGATGGGAGCAAAAACCAAAATCAAATTCAACCATAAGCATACTGCGGAGTATAATTTTGATCAAGATATTGAATTTATCGAAGATGAAACCTATACAAGCCAAATCGTGGCTGATTTATCAAAATAATGTTACATAAAGGAGAGAGAATGAAAGAACATTCTGTTATTTTCGCAGGAGATTATGCCTATATTCGTCAGATTGAAACAGCGCTCAAGTCTCTCTGCTATCATAATAGTCATGTCAAGGTCTATATCTTTAACCAGGATATTCCCCAGGAGTGGTTCCGTGCTCTCAGACCGATAGTAGAGCAAATGGGCGGTGAATTAGTGGATGTCAAGATGCTTGGCGCCCAGTTTCAGATGAACTGGAGCAACAAACTGCCCCATATCAATCACATGACCTTTGCCCGTTATTTTATCCCTGATTTTGTCGAAGAGGACAAGGTTCTTTACTTGGACAGTGATTTGGTTGTGACGGCTGATCTGACGGCTCTCTTTGAAATGGACTTAGGCGAAAACTACCTGGCTGCTGCACCATCTTGTTTTGGAGTTGGAGTTGGCTTTAATGCAGGTGTACTCTTGATCAATAACAAAAAATGGCGAGCTGAAGCTGTGAGACAAGAGCTAGTTGAGTTGACGGAGCGGGAACACCAACATGTGAGTGAAGGAGACCAGTCCATCCTCAATATGCTCTTTCATGACAGCTATGCTCCTCTGGATCAGAACTATAATTTCCAGATTGGTTTTGACAGTGGGGCTGCCTCACATGGACATGAGTTTATCTTCCAGATTCCCCTAGAGCCCCTGCCAGCCATCTTGCATTTCCTCTCTCAGGACAAACCTTGGAACACTCATTCAGTTGGGCGTTTGCGTGAGGTTTGGTGGCACTATCATCTGATGGAGTGGTCTGCCATTACTGAAAAATGGCGTCAGGCAGGAGTTGACTATCCAGTCACAGTCTATCAGCCAGTTATGACTTGTGTTAATTTGACCAACTCCTGGCATCTTGAGAAAATCAACTATCTGGTTCAAGCCTTGCCAGAGGTGCATTTTTACATCGCAGCCTATACGACGATGGCACCTGAACTCATGCTCTTGTCACGTTTTGAAAATGTGACCCTCTATCCCAACACCTTCCCTCTCTTGGTTGAGAAATTGATCCAGCAGACAGATGTCTATCTTGATATTAACCACGATGACAAGTTGAGTGTTGTTTATGACTATATTTCACGCTTTGAGAAACCGATCTTGACTTTTGACAATACCCAGTCGCAGGAACTACCTCAAAGTGCCTATGCGGGTATTTTCTCAGTAAAAAGACCAGAAGAAATGGTGGCTACTTTGAAGGCTTATCTGGATGATAAAACTCACGAAAACTGAGATAGAGATTTGAAAATTCTAAGATGGAAGGACAAGATTGTTCCCGTGTGACAGGACAGAAAGATAAAATGAAAAGGAGGAGCTAGTGAAAGAATTTCGTTCATCGATAGCGGTAAAAAAAGGGATGCGCACCCTGTTTTTGCTCTTTATTTATGTGCTCGGGAGTCGTCTGGCTCTTCCTTTTGTTGATCTCAATAGTCGGGATTTTCTCGGAGGAAGCGCAGCCTATCTGGACTTTTCAGTAGCTCTGACTGGTGGAAATCTTCGCAGTCTCTCTCTCTTTTCCATCGGGCTTTCACCTTGGATGTCAGCTATGATCTTGTGGCAGATGTTTTCCTTTTCAAAGAAACTGGGCTTAAACTCAGTTTCTTCGGAAGTTCAGGATAGACGGAAAATGTACTTGACGTTAGGGATTGCCTTGATTCAGGCCTTGGCCTTGACGACAAACCTCCCTGTCCAAGCTCCCTACAATCCCTTCTTGGTCTTTCTCCTCAATACCAGCCTTTTGGTTGCAGGGACCTTCTTCTTAGTTTGGCTGTCGGACATCAATGCGTCTATCGGAGTTGGAGGCCCTGTCGTCATTTTATTGGCAAGTATGGTGGCTTCACTCCCTCAGGACATCCTCCAATCGGTCCAAGTTCATAAGATATCTCCTTGGCTGCTTTTCCTATTGGTAGTGCTTGGTGTCCTCTTTACCTATCTAGTCGTTTTCTTTTATCGAGCGCGATACCGCATCCCTATCAATAAAATCGGGCTCCATTCTCGCTTTAAACGCTATTCTTATCTGGAAATCATGCTCAATCCTGCAGGTGGCATGCCTTATATGTATGTGATGAGTCTCATGGGCTTGCCTTCTTATCTCTTGATCTTGCTTCAACATCTGGACAAGGGCAATCCGCTCTACCCTGCCATACTGGAGCAGTATGCGATGGGTAAACCCTTGTGGATATACGCTTATATCCTTATCCTCTTTGTCTTTAGCATTGCCTTTGCCTTTGTCAATGTGAGTGGTCAACAGATCGCAGATCGGATGAAGCAATCAGGAGATTACATCTACGGAGTCTATCCCGGTGAGGATACCAGTCGCTTTATCAATCGCTTGGTTCTCCGATTTGCTCTGATAGGTGCAGTCTTTAACGTTACCTTGGCTGGACTTCCAATCTTGTTTGTCTTGAAGGATGAGAGTCTGTTCAAAGTCAGCATGATTCCCGGACTCTTTTTAATTTTGAGTGGCATGCTCTTTACGATTCACGACGAACTGCAGGCGCTCCGACTAAATGAAAGGTATCAGCCACTATTCTAGGAGGTTTTGATGTATTACTTTATCCCAGCCTGGTATGGCAAGGAACGTCCCTGGCATGCCGATTTGACACCCTGGTATTTTTCTCATTTTAAGCTAGAATTTGATGACACCTTCAATCAGATTCGCCTGATGCAACGCCAAGGGATTCCTGCACAGGTCCTCCTTTTGTCCTATCAGCCTCATCTTCGCTATTTTCTCCATCGCCAAGGTATTTTAGAAGCACCAGTTTATTCCTTATTTGATGAATTGCAGGATTTTCATGAGATTCGACCGCAGGTCTTGCAGGTCAGAGATATTGAGTGGGAAGAGGACTGCGAGTTTGTTTACAGTCCCTTTACCATTTTAGTTTTGAGAAATGGAAAGCCCTATGCTCAGGTGGAGCATGGGATTGAAGGTTTTATCAGTACGATTCAGTATTTCAAGGAAGATGGGCTCTTGTCTGCCAACTACCTGATGGATGATCGGGGACTGGTTTCCAGTGTGATTTACTACGAAGAGGGACAGGCTCTCTACCAAGACTACCTCAATCCCAAGGGACTGTGGCAGTTTAGAGAGTACTTGCAAGATGATGGCCGTATCGAGGTCAATCCTATCTTTGCTTTTCGCTTCCAAAAAGAGGCTTACCAAGATATGGGAGAATTGATTGCTGAATTTTTTGAGAAGAAAATAGCTCAACTCCCTGAGGAAGGAGCGACCTATTTTCTGCCTGCATGTGACCAGCACAATGCTTTTCTTTTAGAACGATTGCCTTACCAAACAACTAAAATTCTCAGCCTTTTTATCGGACGAAATCCTCAAGAACAACTACCTCAGTTGGCAGGTCTGCTTGATAAGGTGGACCTTGTTCTGGTCGACAGAGAGGACACCTTGCACTTGGCTCAGTCTGCCTTTTCAGAACAAGCAATGAAGTTTCGTCATTTATCACCTTTTGATACCCGCTTGGAGCTGGGAAAGAGTCAGACTCGGAAGGAGTCAATCCTCTACTATCAACTGGACTTTGAGCAGGGGATAGAGGACCAAGCGCTCTATCAGGTCTTGCATTTCCTTTCTGAAAACAAGGATACGGAGTTGGTCTTTGGAGCCTTTACTGCTAGTCAAGAAGAAATGAAACAACTGGAAACACGAGTTGCAGAGATGATTGCAGAGCAGTTTCAAGACCAAGAACTGGAGAAGGAAGTTGATTACCAAGGAGCTGAAAATCCGCTTGAGGACAATCGCCATCAGAGCAAGCGCTATTCGTTTGTCAATATGAAGGATGAGTCGGAGTTAATCAAGCAGTTGGAATTTGTTCGTTTGATTGTCGATCTGAACAGTCAGCCTCTCCTTTATACCCAGATAGCGGGAATCAGTGCTGGCATCCCTCAAATCAACAGGGTCAAAACAGAGTATGTCAGCCATAAGAAGAATGGGTATCTGTTGGAGAATATTGCGGATTTTGCGCAAGCTGCTCATTACTATCTCGACAGCCTGCAAGTATGGAACGACTCCCTGATTCATTCGATTGAAAAGATAAAGGAACACACTGGGGAGCAATTCCTGATCAAGCTAGAAAAGTGGTTGGAGGAGGTGACTCATGGAAAAGAAATATAATATTTTGCAAATCGGTCCAGAGGATTGGCGAGATACACTTGCCCTACCAGCCCAACTAGACTGGTACCATGTTCTTCCAAATACACCGTCTGCCATCCAGAAAATCATGGATGAGAATGACCTAGAACACTTTCATGCTGTCATTCTTACGGATGGAGCTTATTTAGGAGATTTGCTGCCTTTTTCATCTAGCTTGGAACCCTATACGGTTTTCTATCCAGAACAGTTTGTAAGTCAAGATAAAAACATTCAGGACCTCATAAAACAGCACTGCATGCAAGCGATGGACCTGTCAGACCGACAGGGCTTTGTTCGAGACCTTTCCACCTCCCTCTTTGAAGGTGGTTATGGGGACAAGCTGAGTCCGGCTGCGATACGGATTCATCCGAGTTTTCAAGGATCTGCCTCTTATCAAGGATTTGAGTATCTGGAGCTGGAAGGTGATTTTGGCAAGAACTATACCCAGCTAACCTCTTGGGCCTATAATCAGTTTGCCCAAGCCCATGCTCCAATCGAACTCTGGCTCGAATATGAAAAGACTGAGACGGTAGACTTGCGCCTGCGTTTGCGAAAATTCCCAGCAGGATCTATCTCAGAGATTAGCCAGGAAATCCTCCTCGAGGAAGCAGACTTTGCCCAAGCAGTCATTGTAGAACAAGACTATGACGCTTATTTGAGCATTTCTCTTGAAGCGCGTGGTCAGGGAAAAGTCAACATCGGCAATCTCCACCAACGCTGGAGCCGGAAACAGTTTGGAAAATTTGTTCTCGGAGGCAATATCCTGCATGACAAAAAACGTGAGGAAATTAACTATTTCTTTCACCCGGGGGATTTCAAACCTCCTCTAGCAGTCTATTTTTCAGGTTACCGTCCCGCGGAAGGCTTTGAGGGTTACTGGATGATGAAGAATCTCCAATGCCCTTTTCTCCTCTTTTCGGACCCCCGATTAGAAGGAGGAGCCTTTTACCTAGGAACTGAGGAATTGGAAGATAAGATTCAAGCAACCATCCAGTACTATTTAGACTATCTAGGTTTGGATAGAAGTGGCTTGATCTTATCCGGGCTATCCATGGGAACCTTCCCAGCACTCTATTATGGATCCTACTTTGAACCCAAAGGAATCGTAGTAGGAAAACCATTGACAAATCTAGGGACCATCGCACAGAGGGGCCGACTAGAAGCGCCAGGAGTTTTCCCGACCAGTTTTGATGTCTTGCACCTTCAGACAGGAGGAGTGAGCCTAAAAGACATGAAGGAATTGGATCAACGCTTCTGGACCCAATTTAAAAAAGCTGATTTTTCCCAGACGACCTTTGGTCTTTCATACATGAAGGACGAGGATATGGATAGTGGTGCCTATGACCAGCTAGTGGAGACACTTTGTCAGACAGGAGCCAAGATCTTGTCCAAAGGAACCGCAGGTCGACACAATGATGACACAGGTACAAACGTTGCCTGGTTTATTCATTTTTACAAGATGATACTAGAAGAATACGGAAGAGGTGAGACATGATTATCATCAAGAGAGAAGATATTAGGTGGGGCGAGATGGGAGCCACTTATCTTTATGGTAGCCAGATTGTCTATCATAAAGATGGCCGTGTCACACTAAAAAACCCTTTACTAGCTTCAGGAGAAACCCTTAAAACCTGGTTTTCCAGTGTCAACTATCAGGCCACCAGAAGTCAGCCGAGTCTCCCTCTTCTCAAGAAAAATCACACCTACCGTCTATCTATGAAGATGCGAGTTCAACCAGCTAATGGCCTTTACATCAAACTGACCTTCTTAAACCGTTATGAGGAAATCATCGAGGAGAAGATTGAAAGGCAATTTTCCTTTACTTTTACCTACCCTGAGACGGCCTACACGTATCGACTTTCCTTGATTAGTGCAGGATTTGAGGCTCTTGATTTTGCTTCGTTTTCTATTGAGGAGGATGCTGGTGTTTAATCATTTTTATCAGGAAAGACAACTGAGAAGGGTCAAGAAACTGTTAAGCCAAATCAATGACCTCAAAGAAGAGATGGCTGCTCTCAGTGATGCGGAAATGGCTGCCAAGACAGAGGAATTTCGCCAGCGTCTTGCCCAAGGAGAATCCTTGGATGAGCTGTTGGTAGAAGCCTATGCCCTTGTACGTGAGGCAGACAAACGTGTCTTAGGTCTCTTTCCCTATGATGTGCAGGTCATGGGTGCCATTGTGATCCACCAAGGAAATGTGGCTGAGATGAATACGGGTGAAGGCAAGACCCTGACTGCAACCATGCCCCTCTACCTCAATGCTCTAACGGGTAAAGGCAGTATGCTGATCACGACCAATGACTATCTAGCTAAACGAGATGCAGAAGAAATGGGACCGGTCTACCAATTTTTAGGTCTAACTGTCGGTCTGCCCTTTTCAGAGGATCCAAAAGAGGACTTGACTGCCGCAGAGAAAAGAAAAATCTACACCTCAGATATCGTCTACACGACTAATAGTGTATTGGGATTTGACTATCTCAATGACAATCTTGCTTCTACTAGTGAGGGGAAGTTCCTGCCTCCCTTTAACTATGTCATCATCGATGAGATCGATGACATTCTACTCGATAGTGCTCAAACACCCTTGATCATCGCAGGGTCTCCCCGCGTCCAGTCTAACTATTATGGGATGATTGATACCCTAGTGACGACCTTGGTTCAGGGAGAAGACTACATCTACAAGGAAGAAAAAGACCAAGTTTGGTTGACCCGAAAGGGAGCCCATACGGTTGAAGGATTCCTAGGAATCGATCATCTCTACAAGGAAGAGTACGCAACTTATGTTCGGCATCTGGTCTATGCTCTCAGAGCCCACACGCTTTTTACCAAGGACAAGGACTATCTGGTTCGAGGGCAAGAGATGGTTTTGTTGGATAAGGGAACAGGACGTTTGATGGAAATGACCAAGCTTCAAGGAGGTCTCCATCAAGCCATCGAAGCCAAGGAACATGTGAAACTCTCTCCTGAAACCAGAGCCATGGCTTCTATCACCTACCAGAGTCTCTTTAAGATGTTTCGCAAAATCTCAGGTATGACAGGAACAGGAAAGGTGGCAGAAAAAGAGTTTTTCGAAACCTACAACATGTCTGTCATTCGTATTCCGACCAATCGCCCACTTAAGCGAATTGACCATCCTGACAATCTCTATGTAACCCTTCCTGAGAAAGTGTATGCTTCTCTTGAAGCAATCAAGACCTATCATTCCAAAGGCAATCCACTCCTGGTCTTTGTAGGGTCTGTAGAAATGTCCCAACTTTACTCGTCCTTGCTCTTGCGAGAAGGGATTTCCCACAATGTCCTCAATGCCAATCATGCGGCGCGTGAAGCCCAAATCATCGCAGAGTCTGGTCAGATGGGGGCAGTGACTGTTGCAACTTCTATGGCAGGTCGAGGGACAGATATCAAACTCGGTCTAGGGGTAGCAGAGTTAGGCGGTTTGATAGTGATTGGTACCGAGCGAATGGAGAGCCAACGGATTGACCTGCAAATCAGAGGGCGATCTGGCCGTCAAGGTGATCCAGGTATGTCTCAATTTTTCGTGTCGCTTGAAGATGATGTGATCAAAAAGTTTGGGCCGTCTTGGGTTCATGACCTGTATCAAGACTATCAAGTAGAGGACATCAGGAAACCCAACCTACTCAAGGCTAGTAAGTACCGCAATCTTGTCAGAAAAGCTCAAGAGGCTAGTGATAGTGCCAGTCGATCAGCGCGCAGACAAACCTTAGAGTATGCAGAAAGTGTCAATATTCAGCGCCAAATGGTCTATAAAGAAAGAGATTGCTTGCTAGATGGGAGCTGTGATTTAGGGCATATCCTTGAGGATATACTGGCAGACTATACCAAACAAATCTTAGAAAAATCCTATAGTAGCCCTCAAGAACTCTTTCACTTTATCGTGACCAATATTAGCTTTGGGATGAGAGAATTACCAGCTGATTTGGATTTAGCTGATGCAGATCAGATTCGGGAATTACTAGAGGAGATAATAGCCAAAGAAATCGCAGCTAAAAAGGAAGTCCTCCAACCTCACCAACTCTATGACTCTTTTCTGAGAATATCCATGCTCAAGGCGATTGATGACAATTGGGTTGAGCAAGTCGACTATCTCCAACAGCTCAGTCTAGCAATCGGGAGCCAGTCAGCTTCTCAAAAGAACCCTATCGTGGAATACTATCAGGAAGCCTATGCTGGATTTGAAACCATGAAGCAACAAATCCGTACAGATATGGTCCGCAATCTTCTCATGGGGATTGTGGAAGTAACGCCCAAAGGGAAGATTCTTACTCATTTTCCATAAAAAGAGAATCAGATGACAATTTACAATGTAAATCTAGGGCAGGATTGACGGAGTCACATAGGCAGTCCCAGAAGTAGACTAGTCTAATAAAATATGCCAACAGCTATGTGAGTTTCTAGTTTTAGCACTAGTCTAGCTGTTTGGCTGAAGTTGATGGAAGTACTTGACTCAGTTTTTTCCTTTCTCGATTTAGATATATTGAGTAGTACGTTTGTTATTAGGAGGAAGTATGACAAAAAAAGATCTATTTTACAAGGATGTCGAAGGACGCATGGAAGAGTTAAAGCAAGGAGCTCTTAAGAAAGAAAAGCCTAGCCAAGGAGAAAAAATCAGTAAAACTTTCTCTATTTTACTTGGCTTGCTCATCCTTATTAGCCTGATCTTTACATTATTAGGAATCTTGAGGTGAAATGATGGAAGTTTTGATGATTGTAGGCATAATCCTAGCCGTCGCCTTGATTGTCCTGATTCTCATCCAACCTCGCCAAAGCCAACTCTTTTCCATGGATGCGACCAGCAATATCGGAAAACCAGGCTACTGGCAGAGCAATCGCTTGGTAAAAGTTTTAACTCTCTTGATTAGCATAGCCTTGTTTGTATTGCTCCTCGTTTTTATGGTGGTGACCTATCAGTAAAGAACCTCAGAGGAAGTCCTCTGAGGTTCTTTGCGTTCTAGTTTCCATATTTCTGATAAAAATCGACCTTGACCTGGATAAAGGTTTCGGCTTCGCGTAGTAGCTGCAGGAGAGTGGCGCGGGTCTCAAACTCCTCGCGTGTTTTAGGGAGACTCCGATTGCGGAAGACTTGCAGATAGCGTTCGATGTCATCAAGTAGGTCATAAGCAGGATTGGTCTGGCTTAGCTGGGCAGCAATCTTAGCAAAGAGCTGGGCTAAAATCAAGCTCTCACTAGCGGCTAGGTGACAGGTATTGATCTGCTGGGCCATATTTCGCAGGATGCGACTTTGTCGCTGTCTCATCTCAAAGTAGTGGATGTGGTAGTCCGTTTGGTGAAAGAGATGGTCCGAGTGATTCAGATAGACCAGCTTGAGGGCTTCTTCAAGAAGCTCATCCAATTCGTCAACGAGTTGGGCTTGATTGCGTCCGTCGCCTCTTGACAGATAGTATTTAAAGCGAAGCAGGATGTCTTTTAACTTTTCTTCGACCTGAAGGTGGTAGCTTTGGATGGCTTTCTCGCGAGAGGGCATGTAAAGGTTGACCAATAGAGCAAAGCTTGTCCCGATGAGAAAGAGGAGCACTTCATTGAGCAAGAGAGCTGGAGAAGTAGACTCCTGTACCAAGAGATGACCGACTAAGACACTGCTAGGTGTGATGCCGATTTCCCAGCCCATTTTGTAAGCAAGAGGCACATAGAGAGCCAGGTAGAGGCCCAGGCTCCAGATGTGAAAGCCTGTCAGCTGAAAGGCTAGAACACCGATAGCTAGCGCTAGAAGCATGGAAAAGAGGCGGTTACGTGCTAATTTCAGTGTGCTTCGACGCGTGTCGAAAAGGCTTAAGAGGGCGATAATACCAGCTGAAACAGCCGAAGATAAATCTAAAAAATAAGCGAGAAAACAAGCGAGGCAGGTCGCCAAGATCAGTTTTGTCGTACGTTGAGTGATAGACATGAGAATTTCCTATAATAGTAAAATAGAGAGTCCGACGAGGAATCAGGTACTAGGGCCGAGGTTTTCGGTTTGTAGCATACTCAGCAACCGCTGTAAAGAGAACGTCTGTAGAAGAGTTTAGAGCTGTTTCACAAGAGTCTTGCACGACACCAATCACAAAACCGACTCCGACAACTTGCATAGCCAAGTCGTTGGAAATCCCAAAGAGGCTACAAGCGACAGGAATAAGGAGAAGCGAACCCCCAGCGATTCCAGAGGCACCGCAGGCAGAAATGGCGGCTACTACGCTGAGGACAAAAGCTGTTCCAAAGTCTACAGAGATCCCTAGCGTATTAACAGCAGCCAGGGTCAGGATGTTAATGGTAACAGCAGCGCCAGCCATATTGATGGTCGACCCAAGCGGGATGGAAACAGAGTAGGTGTCAGGATTCAGTCCCAGATCTTGACAGAGTTTCATATTGACTGGGATATTGGCAGCAGAGCTACGAGTGAAAAAGGCTGTAATACCACTAACACGTAGACATTTCAAAACAAGAGGATAGGGATTTTTCCTCATAAAGAGAAAGGCGATGAGTGGGTTGATGATGAGAGCGACAAAGGCCATGGTGGCGATCAAGAGTCCTAGGAGGACACCATAGTTAGCCAGACTGGCAATGCCCTTGTCAGAGATGGTCTTAAACACCAAGCCTAAAATCCCAAAGGGAGCTAGATTGATAATCCATTCCACGATTTTAGAGGTGACATCTGCCATGGTTTTCAGTAATTCTTTACTGTGTTTACTTGCCTCTCTCATAGCCAAGCCAAAGATGACTGCCCAAGAGAGAATCCCGATATAGTTGGCTTCAACAATAGCATTTAGGGGATTGTCCACCAGTTTGAGCAAGAGGTTGCTGAGGACTTGACCGATACCGTCAGGAGCAGCAACTTCTGTATTTGCACTGGTCAGGGTGATTTGTACAGGTAGTAAGAAACTCGCTAGAACGGCTACCAAAGCAGCAGCAAAGGTTCCAAGTAAGTATAGAAAGATGACCGTTTTCATATTGGTGTTTTGTCCCTTTTGGTGCTGGGAAAGGGCATTGGCAACAAGGGCAAAAACCAAAATAGGAGCAATAGCTTTCAGTCCGCCTACAAAGAGGTCTCCAAGCAGACCAATTCCTGTAAGGCTTGGAAAGAGCATCCCGAATGTTGCTCCCAAGATCATTCCAATGAGGATTCGTTTGATGAGGCTTGCCTTAGTCCAGGCTCTAATGATTCGTTTCATAGCAGTCTCCTTCAAAATGTATTGTTTATAATTATAGTATAAATATGCTATAGAGGCAAGTGATATTTTGAAAAATAGAGCGATAATTGAATAATTATGAAAGAAATGAGACAGGTGATTTTATGGTATAATAGGAAAAAGGAGTTTTGTATGCGAGAATTTTTTCAAGGTTATTTTGATAGACTTAACTTAACAACCATTTTAGAGAATCTCTTGACCAAGGTGATTTCTCTTTTGATTTTGCTTCTGCTATTTTATATAGCTAAAAAGATGCTTCACGCGACTGTCCGAAAGATTGTCAAGCCCTCGCTTAAATTTTCAAATCGAGATGCAGGAAGGCAAAAGACCATCTCTCGTTTGCTGGAGAATGTCTTTAACTACATTCTTTATTTCTTTTTGATCTACTGTATCCTGTCCATTTTAGGCTTGCCGGTTTCCAGCCTCCTTGCTGGGGCAGGGATTGCTGGGGTGGCTATCGGTATGGGGGCACAAGGCTTTCTATCCGATGTCATCAATGGCTTTTTCATCCTCTTTGAACGCCAACTAGATGTGGGCGACGAGGTGGTTCTCACAAATGGACCGATTACCGTCTCTGGCAAGGTTGTCAGTGTAGGAATCCGCACGACCCAACTTCGAAGTGAGGATCAAGCCCTTCACTTTGTTCCAAACCGAAATATCACTGTTGTCAGCAACTTTTCCCGCACAGAGTAGGTCTGCTATTTTGGCAAATTTGTGGTACAATAGAAAGAGTTTGGTAAAGGAGAAAATATGTTTGTAGAAAAGCAGTTGGGCAATGGATGCACTTGGATTAACCTAGATTTGGGGAAATTGAAAAAACTAGAAGATCTCTCTGAAATCTATGGATTGGACAAGGAAACCATCGAGTATGCTCTGGATAGAAATGAGCGCGCCCACATGGACTACCACCGCGAAAGTGGAACCGTCACCTTTATCTACAATGTATTGGATTTGAAAAAGGACAAGGAATACTATGAAGCCTTTCCCATGACCTTTATCGTAGAACATCAGCGCTTGATTACGATTAGCAATAAGAAAAATGCCTATGTGATTGAACAGATGACACGTTATTTAGAGAGTCATGACATGCTTTCTATCTACAAATTTCTCTTTGCTAGTCTGGAAATCATTAGCAATGCCTACTATCCTGTCATCGAGCAGATGGACAAGAGTAAGGATGAGGTCAATGGCCTCTTGCGTCAGCGAACGACCAAGAAAAACCTCTTTGCCCTTTCCGACTTGGAGACTGGTATGGTCTATCTGACAGCGGCTGCCAAGCAGAATCGCATGTTGCTAGAACATATCCAAGGACATGCCCTTTATCGCAGATTTAACGAAGTTGAGAGAGAACAGTTTGATGATGCCATGATTGAGGCTCATCAGCTGGTTTCGATGACCGATTTGATTTCTCAAGTTCTGCAACAACTCTCAGCCTCTTACAACAACATTTTGAATAATAACCTGAATGATAACTTGACAACCTTGACCATTATTTCAGTTTTACTAGCAGTCTTGGCAGTAGTGACGGGCTTCTTCGGGATGAATGTTCCCCTCCCCTTCACAGACGAGCCCTATGCTTGGGTCTACATCAGCTTGGCTAGTGCGGTCTTATGGTTGGTCTTGTCATTGATTTTGAGAAAAATTGCGAAAAAAAGTTAAGAAAAGGAGCCAGAATGGCGATTGAAAACTATATGCCAGATTTTGCTGTGGAAGCAGTCTATGATCTGACAGTCCCAAGCCTGCAGGCGCAGGGAATCAAGGCTGTTTTGGTCGATTTGGACAATACCCTCATTGCTTGGAACAACCCTGATGGGACACCAGAGATGAAACAGTGGCTACATGACCTTCGGGATGCAGGTATTCGCATCATCGTCGTATCAAATAATACCAAAAAACGAGTTCAACGTGCAGTTGAGAAATTTGGAATTGATTACGTTTATTGGGCCTTGAAACCTTTCACATTTGGGATTGATCGTGCTATGAAGGAATTTCACTATGAGAAAAATGAAGTGGTCATGGTCGGCGACCAACTCATGACGGATATTCGTGCAGCGCATCGTGCAGGAATTCGCTCAATTTTGGTCAAACCCTTGGTCCAACATGACTCTATCAAGACGCAGATTAACCGAGCTCGCGAGCGCCGTGTCATGAAGCAAATTACTGAAAAGTACGGACCGATTACATATAAAAAAGGAATTTAACTATGGAAGAAATTCTCTGTATTGGTTGTGGAGCAACCATTCAGACGACAGACAAGGCTGGTCTTGGATTTACGCCCCAGTCGGCACTCGAAAAAGGGTTGGAGACAGGCGAAGTCTATTGCCAACGCTGTTTCCGTCTCCGCCATTACAATGAAATTACAGATGTCCAGTTGACGGACGATGATTTCCTCAAGCTCTTGCACGAGGTGGGAGACAGTGATGCCTTGGTGGTCAATGTCATTGACATCTTTGACTTTAATGGTTCTGTCATCCCAGGCTTGCCACGCTTTGTATCGGGCAATGATGTCCTCTTGGTTGGAAATAAAAAAGATATCCTGCCCAAGTCTGTTAAACCGGGCAAGATTAGCCAGTGGCTCATGGAACGTGCCCACGAGGAAGGTCTTCGTCCAGTAGATGTCGTCCTAACTTCAGCTCAAAACAAACATGCCATCAAGGAAGTCATTGACAAAATCGAGCATTACCGTAAGGGACGCGATGTCTATGTCGTTGGGGTAACCAATGTTGGAAAATCAACCCTTATCAATGCCATTATCCAAGAAATCACGGGTGACCAGAATGTCATTACGACTTCGCGATTCCCAGGGACAACCTTGGACAAGATTGAGATCCCACTTGATGACGGATCTTATATCTACGATACGCCGGGGATTATCCATCTCCACCAGATGGCTCACTACTTGACGGCTAAAAACCTCAAGTATGTCAGTCCTAAAAAGGAAATCAAGCCCAAAACCTATCAGCTCAATCCTGAACAAACCCTATTTTTAGGTGGTCTCGGACGCTTTGACTTTATTGCAGGAGAAAAGCAAGGTTTTACAGCCTTCTTTGATAATGAACTCAAACTTCACCGTACTAAGCTTCAAGGGGCTAGTGCTTTCTACGACAAGCACCTCGGAACCCTTCTCACACCACCAAATAGTAAAGAAAAAGAAGATTTTCCCAAACTAGTCCAACATGTCTTTAGCATCAAGGACAAGACTGACCTGGTCATCTCAGGACTAGGCTGGATCCGAGTAACAGGCACTGCCAAAGTCGCCGTCTGGGCACCAGAAGGCGTCGCCGTCGTCACACGAAAAGCAATTATTTAAAATAAAATCACTGAGCGAACAAAGTGAGCTCATAAAAAGATAGTTATTGCCGTGGTGTGATTGCCAATCGTTAGATTGGCAAGGGGCACACTTGAGACCTAGGCTCAAGTGTGAGGTTAGGAAATCCATTTTTCAAAGATGAAATCTTTGGAAAATTAGTTCCGACCGTCCCTCACCACCTAAAATAACTATCAAAAAAGGAAGAAAGATTATGTCATTAACATCAAAACAACGTGCCTTCCTCAACAGCCAGGCACACACCCTCAAACCCATCATCCAAATCGGAAAAAATGGTCTCAACGACCAAATCAAAACTAGCGTCCGTCAAGCTCTTGACGCGCGTGAATTGATCAAGGTTACTCTCTTACAAAACACAGATGAAAACATCCACGAAGTAGCTGAAATCTTGGAAGAAGAAATCGGTGTGGATACTGTCCAAAAAATCGGACGCATCTTGATCTTGTTTAAACAATCCAGCAAGAAAGAAAATCGCAAGATTTCCAAGAAAGTTAAAGAAATCTAAACACCTACTCCAAACAACTGTTTTTACAGAGAATTAAAGGAAGACGAGCCTATGGCAATTGAATTATTGACTCCCTTTACCAAGGTAGAGTTGGAGCCAGAAATCAAGGAGAAAAAACGCAAACAAGTCGGGATTTTAGGGGGAAATTTTAACCCCGTTCACAATGCCCATCTTATCGTTGCGGACCAAGTGCGACAACAGTTGGGACTGGATCAGGTCCTGCTCATGCCTGAATATCAGCCCCCTCATGTAGATAAAAAAGAAACCATCCCTGAGCACCATCGTCTCAAGATGCTTGAATTGGCGATTGAGGGGATTGAAGGCCTAGCCATTGAAACCATTGAGTTAGAGCGCAAGGGCATTTCCTACACCTACGACACCATGAAGATTTTGACAGAGCAACATCCTGACACGGATTATTACTTCATTATCGGAGCTGATATGGTGGATTATCTGCCCAAGTGGTACCGAATTGATGAGCTGGTTGACATGGTTCAGTTTGTGGGGGTTCAGCGCCCACGCTACAAGGCAGGGACTTCCTATCCAGTCATCTGGGTGGATGTACCCCTCATGGATATCTCATCCAGCATGGTGCGTGACTTCCTTGCCCAAGGTCGGAAACCTAACTTTCTCCTACCTCAGCCAGTGCTAGACTACATCGAGAAGGAGGGGCTCTACTGATGGCCTATCAAGACTATATCAACTGCTCCCGAGAGGCTTTGTTGGAAAAAATGGCAGAGTTTCTACCTGAAAAACGTTTAACCCATTGCTTGGGTGTAGAGCGTGCAGCCATAGAACTAGCGGAGAGATTCGGAGTCGATGCCGAGAAAGCTGGTCTAGCAGGACTTCTTCATGACTATGCTAAAAAGCTGTCAGATCAGGAATTTCTAGACTTGATTGACCGTTACCAATTAGACCCTGACCTCAAAAACTGGGGCAATAATGTCTGGCATGGTATGGTTGGAATTTACAAGATTCAGGAAGACTTGGATTTGCATGATCCAGAAATCCTGCGAGCTATTGAAATCCATACAGTCGGGGCGGCTCAGATGACAGACTTAGACAAGGTCATCTATGTAGCAGACTACATCGAGCACAATCGTGCCTTTCCAGGAGTGGACCAGGCGCGTGAGATTGCAAGTTTATCGCTCAATAAGGCAGTGGCCTATGAGACAGCTCGCACTGTCGAGCATCTAGCTCATCAGGGATTTCCCATCTATCCCCAAACCCTTGAAACCTATAACGCCTATGTGCACTATTTGAAAGAGGACTAAATGAACGAAAAAGAATTACTAGAACTAGTCGTGAAAGCGGCTGATGAGAAACGTGCGGAGGACATCCTTGCACTTGATGTACAAGATTTGACTAGCGTGACTGACTACTTTGTTATCACTAGCTCGATGAATAGCCGTCAGTTGGACGCAATCGCTGATAACATTCGTGAAAAAGTAGCTGAGGCGGGCTTTAAAGGCAGTCATGTCGAAGGCGATGCAGCGGGAGGCTGGGTCTTGCTAGACCTCGGTGGGGTCGTTGTGCATATCTTCTCAGAAGAAATGCGCGCCCACTATAACCTTGAAAAACTATGGCATGAGGCGGAGTCAGTAGATTTATCTGAAACTTTGGCCTAGTAGATGAACTCAGTTGCAGTCAACTGGGTTTCTTTGCTTATTTTAAAAGAAATTGATGGAAAGGTGAGG
Source organism: Streptococcus oralis subsp. dentisani (assembly GCF_002096335.1). Classification (GTDB taxonomy): domain Bacteria; phylum Bacillota; class Bacilli; order Lactobacillales; family Streptococcaceae; genus Streptococcus; species Streptococcus oralis_Z. The sequence continues at coordinate 184,436 of NZ_NCUW01000026.1, read as the reverse complement.
GCGTCGTGTTTGGTTGATGTTGAAACTGAACACGAGCTAAGAGCTGTGAGAAAAAGAGTAACTTCCTTGGTATCTGACGATACAACAGAAAGTTTCCTATTTTCTCCTTGCTTTTAACGCTCTTTGTATCTTAGAAAGGATTTGAACCCGTCCTGTAATCATCGGAAAATAGATAGCCTTCCTTGGAGCTCGTCTCCATCGTCAAGCTCCTAATTTTCATTCCGATTACGGACGGACTTGGTATCATGAATATGGCAACTTATGAAACCTTTGCGGCTGTTTACGATGCTGTGATGGATGATAGTTTATACGACAAATGGACGGATTTTTCGCTGCGACATTTGCCTAAGACTAAGGAGAGAAAGAAACTCTTAGAATTGGCTTGTGGAACAGGTATCCAGTCTGTCCGCTTTTCTCAAGCTGGTTTTGATGTAACTGGACTCGACTTGAGTGCAGATATGCTGAAGATTGCAGAGAAGAGAGCGACTTCAGCCAAGCAAAAGATTTCTTTTATAGAAGGCAACATGCTGGATTTATCCAAGGCGGGTAAATATGACTTTGTCACTTGTTATTCGGACTCTATCTGCTATATGCAGGATGAGGTGGAAGTAGGGGACGTCTTTAAGGAAGTCTATAATGCCCTCAACGAAGATGGTGTGTTTATCTTTGATGTCCATTCGACCTACCAGACAGATGAAGTTTTTCCAGGCTATTCTTACCATGAAAATGCAGAAGATTTTGCCATGCTCTGGGATACCTACGAGGACGCGGCACCTCACTCCATCGTGCATGAGTTGACCTTCTTTATCAAGGAAGCAGACGGTTCCTTTAGTCGCCACGATGAAGTGCATGAGGAGCGAACTTATGAGGTCTTGACCTATGATATTTTGCTGGAACAAGCTGGTTTCAAGTCCTTCAAACTCTATGCGGACTTTGAGGACAAGGAACCAACAGAAACCAGCACCCGTTGGTTTTTTGTCGCGCAGAAGTAGGAGAGCATCATGACCATCACCGGTATTATCGCGGAGTTCAATCCTTTTCATAATGGCCATAAATACCTGCTGGATCAGGTGGAGGGGCTGAAAATCGTTGCCATATCTGGAAATTTCATGCAGCGCGGAGAGCCCGCTATCGTTGATAAGTGGACACGGGCCCAGATGGCACTGGAAAATGGCGCAGACTTGGTAGTGGAATTGCCCTTTTTAGTCAGTGTTCAGGCGGCGGATTTCTTTGGCCAAGGAGCTGTGGATATCTTGGCTCGGTTGGGCATTGATAGCCTCGCTTTTGGGACAGAAGAAGTTCTGGATTACCAGAAAATCGCTGACTTATACACAGAGCAAGGTAGAGAGATGGAGAATTTTGTGGAAAATTTGCCTGATTCTCTCTCCTATCCCCAGAAAACCCAAGCCATGTGGAAGGAATTTGCAGGTCTTGATTTTTCTGGCAATACCCCCAATCATGTTCTTGCTCTGGCCTATGCCAAGGCGGTTTCAGGATGCAACATTAAGCTTGAGCCGATTCAGCGTCAGGGAGCGAATTACCATTCTGTGGACAAGGATGTGGACTTTGCCTCGGCAACAGCCCTCCGTCAGCACCAGAGGGACAAAGATTTCTTAGAACGCTTTATGCCTTCTGTTGCTCTCTTTGAGCAGGCAAGTAAGGTGAGCTGGGATGACTATTTTCCCTTGCTCCGCTATCAAATCTTGTCAAATCCAGACTTAACAACTATCTATCAGGTCAATCAAGAAATGGCAGTGCGTATCAAGGATGCCATCAAGACAGCCCAGTCTGTGGAAGAATTGGTCGAGGCTGTTGCGACCAAACGCTACACTAAGGCGCGTGTCAGACGCCTCTTGACCTATATTTTAGTGCAGGCCAGAGAAAGTGATTTGCCAAAAGCCATTCATGTCCTTGGTTTTACCGAAAAAGGTAGACAGCATCTCAAGTCTCTGAAAGAGCAGGTCCATCTACTTAGCCGAATTGGTAAAGAACCTTGGGATGCCATGACCCAAAAAGCAGACCAGATTTACCAACTAGGGAATCCAAGTATAGCAGAGCAGAATTTCGGCAGGGTACCCATTAGAATAGAAACAAACTAAGTCTACTGAAAGGTAGGCTTTTTTAGAAGATTTTCGAATAACTAGATAGAAAAGGAAAAATCTTGTACAAGTTCCTGATATTTTTTTCCTTTTCGTGTATAATAGTGGAAAAGAGGTAAAACGAGGTATGGTTATGGAAGCAGTTCTTTATTCAACATTCCGAAATCATTTAAAGGACTATATGAAGAAGGTAAACGATGAGTTTGAACCTTTGACGGTGGTCAATAAAAATCCAGACGAGGACATTGTAGTTCTTTCAAAGAGCGAGTGGGATAGTATTCAAGAAACCCTGAGAATCGCTCAAAATAAGGAACTTTCTGACAAGGTCTTGCGAGGAATGGCTCAAGTCCGTGCTGGAAGCACACAAGTCCATGTGATTGAGGAGTGAGAAATGCTGCTCAGATTTACAGAAGATGCCTGGGCGGATTATTACTATTGGTAAAACCAGGACAAGAAAACACTAAAAAGAATCAATAAATTAATCAAGGATATTCAACGCGATCCTTTTGTAGGAATGGGGAAACCAGAACCGCTCAAGTATGATTATCAAGGTGCTTGGTCACGTCGCATTGATGCAGAAAATCGCTTGATTTATATGATGGATGGAGATAGCGTGGCTTTCTTGTCCTTCAAAGATCATTACTAAGTCTACTGAAAAGTGGGCTTTTTTATTTTAGAAATTTTAGCTAGTAAATTGAAGGTAAATTTTTGGAAAATGACAGATTTCCTAAGTTAAGAAATCAGTGAAAAATTTTAGTATAATAACTAAATTCTTGTCCCTTGAATCCGCTTAATAACTCTTATTTTGTGGTATAATCATGATAATATAGATTAAAAGAGGGATATATGAGCGATATATGAGAAATATAATGAACAGCATATTTAATACTTTTCTGAATTTTGAACGGCTACTGAAATATCCATTTCAAAGACCATCATGGAGTAGTAATGTTAGAATTGTTGAATGGTACAAAATATTTATAGCCAGTATATGGGTACTATATCTTGCACTTGAGATTGAACAATTTAAACGCTTTGCTTTACCTATCTATAAATTTTTATCTAATTATAATTTTTTTAAAGATATTATTTCAATTTTGTATGAGAATCGTGTAATAATATTGTTAGCACTGACTATACCAACAATACTGTTCTGGTTTTTAGACATAATTTTTAAAAAAGTTAGTTATAAGAAACTGGACCCAGAGCGATTTCCGGAATATGACTTGGATGACTATCCTTATCAAACTCATCTGGTGGAGTTTTTAAATAGTCCGGCCTCTATTCATAATGTCTTCTGGTTGGATGGTTCTTGGGGAAGTGGGAAAACATTTTTTATAAAGACGTTTTTTGAAAATCAAATTTATAAAAAGAAAGAAATCTACTATATTTCCTGCTTTGGGATAAAAACAAGAGAGCAAGCCGAGAAAATATTGATCAATGAAATAGAAAAACAATCCATACTCGGAAATTTGGACTTTATTCCACTTGTTGGAGGAGTTTTTAAATGGTTCTTTAAAACAGTTGGAACGGATTTGATGAAGCGAGATTCTATCATTATTTTTGATGATTTTGAACGGGTTTCATATGTAGCAAAATCAGATAACCCTTCAGATTACAATGATTTATTGGGTTATATTGACTGTCTTTCTGAGAATAAAAGATTTAAAATTATTGTAATTTTAAATAGTGAGGAAATTGGGTCAGCAAAGGAGATTATTGATAATAAATTTAAGTTAAATCATAATAGAATGGAACCTACAGAGGAAGTCATAGATAACATTTTGAAAAAGAGTAAATTGAGAGATGATGACCTTGGGAAAATTCTATCATTAATTTTTAAAATTTATTATGTAGATGTAGACGAAAGAGTCGTAGAAGATAAAAATAAAGATTCAAAAGTTAAAAAACCAAGTTTAAGAGAGTTCCAGAAATCATTAGAAGAACTTTCAAATATAATTGAGAGTGATTATACAACGAATAGGCTTCTACCATATTTTGGTAGAAAGATATCAAATTACATCGTTGATTGCATGAATGGACGCATGGGAACTGATAGTATTCTAGTATTATTTTTTGAATTTTTTAATGGCATTTATGAAGTAGACGAGTATGAGCAGTTCTATGAGTTAGACTCATATTTTCATTTTGAAATGTTAGAGAAGTTTGTAGTTTTAAGTTCTTTGGGTTCTTTACCTACTTCAGAGGAGGATATGTATTTTGATTACCCCCAAGAACCTATATATTATTTCCAATTGTTATCGTGTCTATGGGAAGTCAAACTAAGGAATCTATTTATCTCAAAAACAGGACACAAAGTGTATTATGATGCTCATGACATACTCTGTGGCCGAACAAAGGGCTGTTTAGTTGAAATTTATTATGATATTTTAAATGATAGAATAAAAAATAATTATCAAGTGATTAACATAGATGAATTGAAAGACGCGAAATGTCAGAACTTTATAAAAAAATGCTTACCTTTAGAATCAAAAGGGCAAATTACAATTAATCATATTCCACTAGATAATTTAATACAATAGAGCTTAGAAGTAGATGACTCTTTGTCTAAAATTCACACAAAACTCTTCAATTTGGGTTTGTGAAAATCGGTTTTTTGTGATAGAATATTAAGGAATGTATGTCATTCGATAAACAAATTTAATGAGGTAAAAACATGGAAATCATGACACTTGCGATTGCTGTTTTTGCCGTCATCATTGGTTTAGTCATTGGATATGTCAGCATCTCAGCTAAGATGAAATCATCTCAAGAGGCTGCAGAGTTGATGCTTCTAAATGCTGAACAAGAAGCAACTAATTTACGAGGACAAGCTGAGCGCGAAGCGGATTTATTGCTAAATGAAGCCAAGAGCGAAAGCAAGTCTCTTAAAAAAGAAGCACTATTGGAGGCCAAAGAGGAAGCCAGAAAATACCGTGAAGAAGTGGACGCTGAATTTAAGTCAGAACGTCAGGAGCTCAAGCAAATTGAAAGTCGTTTGACGGAGAGAGCTACGAGCCTTGACCGTAAGGACGACAATTTGACGAACAAAGAAAAAACACTTGAACAAAAAGAACAAAGTATTTCTGATAGAGCAAAAAACCTTGATGCACGTGAAGAGCAATTAGAGGAAGTCGAAAGACAAAAAGAAGCTGAACTGGAACGTATCGGCTCGCTTTCCCAAACTGAGGCTCGAGATATTATCTTGGCTCAAACAGAGGAAAACTTGAGCAAGGAAATTGCTAGCCGTATTCGTGAGGCTGAGCAAGAAGTGAAGGAACGTTCAGACAAGATTGCGAAAGATATCTTGGTTCAGGCTATGCAGCGTATCGCTGGTGAGTATGTAGCAGAGTCAACAAACTCGACAGTTCACCTACCAGATGATACCATGAAGGGACGCATTATCGGACGCGAAGGACGAAACATTCGTACCTTTGAAAGTTTGACAGGGGTAGATGTCATCATTGACGATACACCAGAAGTGGTAACCTTGTCAGGATTTGATCCGATTCGACGTGAGATTGCTCGTATGACCATGGAAATGTTGCTCAAGGATGGCCGTATCCACCCAGCTCGTATCGAGGAGTTGGTTGAGAAAAACCGTCAAGAGATTGACAATAAGATCCGTGAATATGGTGAGGCTGCTGCCTATGAGATTGGTGCGCCAAACCTCCATCCAGACTTGATGAAGATCATGGGACGCTTACAGTTCCGTACTTCATATGGACAAAATGTCTTGCGTCATTCGATTGAGGTTGCTAAGTTATCTGGTATCATCGCCAGTGAACTTGGTGAAAATGCAGCTCTTGCCCGTCGTGCTGGATTCCTTCATGACATCGGGAAAGCTATTGACCGCGAGGTTGAAGGTAGCCACGTTGAGATTGGTACGGAGTTGGCTCGTAAGTACAAGGAACACCCAGTTGTGGTGAATACCATTGCTAGCCACCACGGCGATGTGGAAGCCGAAAGCGTCATTGCAGTGATCGTTGCCGCAGCAGATGCATTGAGTGCAGCGCGTCCAGGTGCTCGTAGTGAGTCTCTTGAAAGCTATATCAAGCGTCTCCATGATTTGGAAGAAATCGCCAATGGCTTTGAAGGGGTGCAAAATAGCTTTGCCCTTCAAGCAGGACGTGAAATCCGTATCATGGTTAATCCAGGACAAATCAAAGACGACAAAGTCACAATCTTGGCTCACAAAGTTCGTGAGAAAATTGAAAACAATCTCGATTACCCAGGAAACATCAAGGTAACCGTGATCCGCGAACTTCGTGCAGTAGATTATGCTAAATAAATAAGAAAGAGCAGTTGAAATATTACTGCTTTTTTGTTACACTAGATAGAAAGACTGTAGAAGGATAACTGACGCGATTATCAGTATCCGAGAGAAATTTTACCTTATTTCACAGACTAACTAAAGGAGACATAATGGCAGACCGAGGCTTGCTAATCGTTTTTTCTGGTCCTTCAGGAGTTGGGAAAGGAACGGTTAGAAGAGAGATTTTTGAGAGTTCTGAGAATCAATTTCAATACTCTGTATCGATGACGACGCGTGCGCAACGTCCTGGTGAAGTGGATGGAGTGGACTATTTCTTCCGTACTCGTGAAGAGTTTGAAGAGCTGATCCGTCAAGGTCAGATGTTGGAATATGCAGAATATGTCGGTAACTACTATGGAACTCCTTTGACCTATGTCAACGAAACCCTAGACAAGGGAATCGATGTCTTTCTTGAGATTGAAGTCCAAGGAGCTCTTCAGGTTAAGAAAAAGGTTCCAGATGCTGTCTTTATCTTTCTAACGCCACCAGATTTGGATGAATTGCAAGATCGTTTGGTAGGTCGTGGAACAGATAGCGCTGAAGTGATTGCCCAACGAATCGAAAAAGCCAAGGAAGAAATTGCCCTCATGCGGGAGTATGATTATGCCATTGTCAACGATCAGGTGCCCCTCGCTGCTGAACGTGTCAAGCGTGTGATCGAAGCAGAACACTTCCGTGTGGACCGTGTCATTGGTCACTACCAGGAGATGTTGCCAAAATCTCCAACTACTCGATAAACTATAGGAAACAGGTACAAGCAAATGATGTTAAAACCCTCTATCGATACCTTGCTAGACAAGGTGCCATCAAAATATTCACTCGTAATCTTGGAAGCAAAGCGTGCCCACGAACTAGAAGCAGGTGCGCCAGCAACTCAAGAGTTTAAGTCTGAAAAATCAACTCTTCGTGCTTTGGAAGAAATCGAGTCAGGAAATGTAACCATTCACCCAGATCCAGAAGGAAAACGTGAAGCGGTTCGTCGTCGTATCGAAGAAGAAAAACGCCGCAAAGAAGAAGAAGAAAAGAAAATCAAAGAGCAAATCGCTAAAGAAAAAGAAGATGGTGAAAAAATTTAAGGTTGGGGGGACTCAATCTTATTTTTTCTATTGCAAGAATTTGCTGACAAGAAGGAGGTGAGAAGATGGCTATTGCAAAGATTATCGTGGATGTTCCCCTGATGCAGACGGACCAGCCATACAGCTACAAGGTCCCTGAGGAATTTGTAGACATGCTGGAAGTCGGTATGCGGGTTCATGTGCCTTTTGGCAAGGGCAATCGCTTGATCCAAGGAATTGTTCTTGGCCTGGAGTCCCAGTCAGATGAAGAGATGGAAGGTCAGGACTTGAAAGAGATTGCAGAGGTGCTAGATTTTTCTCCTGTCCTCACGCAAGAGCAACTCTGGCTAGCTGAGGAATTACGAAAGTCCGTCTTTTCTTATAAAATCTCCATTCTAAAAGCCATGTTGCCGGGATTTTTAAACTCCAGTTATGATAAGATTCTCTATCCTCTGGAAGGTCTGAGTCAGGCAGACCGAGAGCGTCTGTTTGGTTCAGAAGATTCGCTAGTCTTTTCTTCTCTAGACCTTGCTAAACAGGCAGAAATGATGCGCTTGACCAGGAAAGGTCTGCTCCGCTTAGAATACCAGGCAGTCGATCAAAAGAAGGTCAAGACCCAGTCTTGGTATGAGGTTGATGCTACTCGACTAGAGCAGATTGAGATTTCTGCGCGTGCAAAGAAAAAGGCAGAGCTGAGAGACTATTTGCTGTCTCATCCTGAGAGTGCTCCTCTGGCTAGCTTGTTAGAATCCTACTCACGCGAGCAAGTCAACTTCTTTGTGGAGCAAGGAGCTCTAACCATAGTCCAAAAGGAAGTGCAACGCTCAGCCGCTTATTTTGAAGGCATTGAAGCCAGTCAACCTTTGGAATTGAATCCAGAACAAAGACAGGCGCGTAATGCCATTGTCAGTGCTATTGGCAGTCAACAGCCTCCTTTCCTCCTTCAAGGAATTACAGGAAGTGGGAAAACGGAGGTTTACTTGCAGATTATCCAAGGAGCCTTGGATAAGGGTAAGACGGCCATTTTGCTGGTACCTGAGATTTCCCTGACGCCACAGATGACGGAACGTTTTATTGCCCGATTTGGTGAGAAAGTAGCCATTCTCCACTCAGGCCTTTCCAATGGTGAAAAGTACGACGAATGGCGCAAGGTTGAGCGCGGAGATGCCCAAGTTGTTGTTGGCGCTCGATCAGCTATCTTTGCTCCGCTTAAAAATCTAGGTGTCATAATTATCGACGAAGAGCATGAAGCCAGCTACAAGCAAGACAGCAATCCCCGTTATCATGCTAGAGAGGTCGCCATTTTACGGGCCCAGTACAATCAAGCAACCCTAGTCCTTGGTTCGGCAACACCGAGCTTAGAGAGTCGTGCGCGGGCTGGAAAAGGCGTCTATCAACACTTACGTCTGACCCAACGGGCCAATCCTTTAGCCACTATTCCTGAGGTTCAAGTGATTGACTTTCGGGACTATATCGGGCAGAATGAGACGTCAAACTTTACGCCTCCTTTGCTAGAGGCCATCCAAGACCGTCTGGATAAAAAAGAGCAGGTAGTCCTCATGCTCAACCGTCGGGGTTATTCTAGCTTTGTTATGTGTCGAGAGTGTGGGACGGTAGATAGCTGCCCCAACTGTGACATTTCTTTGACTCTCCACATGGATACCAAGACCATGAACTGCCATTACTGTGGCTTTTCTAAGGGAATTCCTCATGTCTGTCCCAACTGTCAGAGTCGCAGCATTCGCTACTACGGTACAGGGACTCAGAAAGCTTACGATGAGCTGGCAGAGCTCTTTCCTCAGGCTCGCATTCTGCGGATGGATGTGGATACGACCCGCAGGAAAGGTAGTCACCAAGCTCTTCTTGACCAGTTTGGTCAAGGGGAAGCGGATATCTTGCTGGGAACTCAGATGATTGCCAAGGGCTTGGATTTCCCAAATGTGACCTTGGTCGGAGTGCTCAATGCGGATACGGCCTTGAATCTGCCTGATTTCCGTTCTTCTGAGAGAACCTTCCAACTCTTGACCCAGGTGGCTGGTCGTGCAGGTCGAGCGGAAAAGGCTGGGCAGGTCTTGATCCAGTCTTACAATCCAGAACACTATGCCATTCGTTTTGCAAAAGATCAGGATTACGAAGGTTTTTATGCCTATGAAATGAGTATCAGACGCCAACTCGGCTATCCGCCTTATTATTTCACTATTGGGATTACCCTCTCTCACAAGAAAGAAGAAGAGGTTGTCAAACGTGCCTATGAAGTTATGGGAATTTTGCGATCAGGTTTATCGGAAACTAGTAAAATCCTTGGACCGACACCAAAACCCATTGCCCGTACCCACAACCTTTATCATTACCAGATTTTGATTAAATACCGTTTAGAAGATGAGCTAGGACCAACCCTCAATCGAGTTTTGACCTTGACTCAAGAACGTGAAAATAGCGAGCTTCGTCTCAGCATTGACCACGAACCGCAGCAATTTTTATAAGAAGGAGAAGAAATGACAAAACTAATCTTTATGGGGACTCCCGATTTTTCAGCAACAGTTTTGAAGGGCTTGTTATCAGATGACCGTTACGAGGTTCTAGCTGTTGTGACTCAGCCAGACCGCGCTGTCGGCCGAAAAAAAGTGATCCAAGAAACCCCAGTCAAGCAAGCAGCCAAAGAAGCAGGTCTTCCTATCTACCAACCTGAAAAATTATCTGGAAGTCCAGAGCTGGAAGCTATTATGAAGCTAGGAGCAGATGGGATTGTGACCGCTGCTTTTGGGCAGTTTCTCCCAAGTAAACTTCTTGATAGCATGGACTTTGCGGTCAACGTTCATGCCTCCCTCCTTCCAAAACACCGTGGTGGTGCCCCCATTCATTATGCCTTGATTCAAGGGGATGAGGAAGCTGGAGTAACCATTATGGAAATGGTGAAGGAAATGGATGCAGGAGACATGATTTCCCGCCGCAGTATTCCCATCTCAGATGAGGACAATGTCGGGACCTTGTTTGAAAAATTGGCGATTGTAGGTCGTGATTTACTCTTGGATACTTTGCCTGCCTATATTGCTGGGGAGATTAAACCTGTGCCTCAGGATTCAAGTTTGGTCACTTTCTCGCCAAATATCAAGCCAGAGGAAGAAAAACTGGATTGGACTAAAACCAATCGTCAACTCTTTAACCAAATCCGTGGGATGAATCCTTGGCCCGTTGCCCATACTTTTCTCAAAGGCGACCGCTTCAAGATTTATGAAGCCCTCCCAGTAGAAGGTCAGGGAAATCCAGGTGTGATCCTCTCTATTGGCAAGAAGGAATTGATCGTTGCAACGGCAGACGGAGCTCTATCTCTCAAGCAAGTGCAGCCAGCAGGTAAGCCTAAGATGGACATTGCATCCTTCCTCAACGGAGTTGGACGAACATTGACTGTAGGAGAACGATTTGGTGACTAAAGTAGAAACGGCTAGAAATCTAGCTCTAGCAGTGCTAGAGGATGTTTTTGTCAACCAAGCATATTCCAATATTGCTTTAAATAAACACCTCAAAGGCAGTCAACTCTCAGCAGCAGACAAGGGCTTGGTGACAGAGATTGTTTACGGAACAGTAGCCCGCAAACTCACCTTAGAATGGTATCTGTCCCACTTTATCGAAGACCGAGGTAAGCTAGATAACTGGCTCTATATCCTACTCCTTATGAGCGCCTACCAAGTCCGTTTTCTAGATAAGGTGCCTGACCATGCTGTGGTCAATGAAGCAGTGGAACTAGCCAAAGCCCGTAAAAAAGGCAGTGAAAAATTGGTCAACGCAGTCCTTCGTCGTATCTTGCGAGAAGGCTGGCCAGATATTGAAACTATCAAACGCAAAAACAAGCGTGATTCCATTGCTTATTCTCTCCCAGTTTGGCTCGTGTCTAAGCTCAAGGAAGAATACGGCGAAGAGCGAGCCCAAGCCATTTTTGAAAGTCTTTTGGTGCGAAATAAGGCCAGTATTCGGGTGACCGACTTGAGCCGAAAAGAGGAAATCAAGACCGTGTTAGAGGCGAGTGATTCACCTTTGGCCGCTTCTGGTTTGGTAAAGGAGCAGGGACACTTTGCGGGACATGATTTGTTTTTAGAGGGTGCTATTACCATCCAAGACGAGTCCAGTCAACTGGTTGCTCCGACTCTTGATCTACAAGGGGATGAAGAGGTCCTAGATGCCTGTGCCGCTCCGGGTGGGAAAACAGCCCATATGGCTTCTTACCTCACATCTGGAAGGGTTACGGCTTTGGATCTTTATGATCACAAGTTGGACTTGATCCAAGAAAACGCCCAACGTTTGGGTGTGGCGGATCGGGTTCAGACACAAAAATTGGACGCCAGAAAAGTACATGAATTTTTCGGTCGGGACTCATTTGACAAGATTTTAGTAGATGCTCCTTGTTCTGGAATTGGACTTTTGCGCCGCAAACCAGATATCAAATACAACAAAGAAACAGCGAATTTCGCATCATTACAGCAAATTCAGCTGGAAATATTAGGTAATGTTTGTCAAACCTTACGAAAAGGTGGTATAATAACGTATAGTACCTGTACTATTGTCTCAGAGGAGAACTTTCAAGTTGTTGAAGCTTTTTTAGAAAGTCATCCAGAGTTTGAACAGGTAAAACTAGAACACGAATGCAAGGATATCTTGAAAGATGGCTGCATCTTGATCACCCCTGAACTATACGGAAGTGATGGATTCTTCATTAGCCAATTTCGCAAGATATCAGATTAGGAAGGAACTGACACAATGGAAATAGCATTATTAACAGATGTTGGTCAGAAACGAACAAATAACCAAGACTATGTCAATCACTTTGTCAACCGAGCAGGACGCACCATGATCATCTTGGCTGATGGGATGGGAGGACACCGTGCAGGAAATATCGCTAGTGAGATGGCGGTAACAGACCTAGGCGTGGCTTGGGTTGATACCCAAATTGACACGGTCAATGAAGTTCGTGAATGGTTTGCCCACTACCTAGAAATTGAAAATCAAAAAATTCATCAACTTGGTCGCGATGAGGCTTATAAAGGAATGGGGACAACCCTTGAAGCAGTAGCCATTATTGGAAATCAGGCCATCTATGCTCACATCGGAGATTCTCGTATTGGTTTGATTCGTGGTGAAGAGTATCATCAGTTGACGAGTGATCATTCCTTGGTTAATGCTTTGTTGAAAGCTGGCCAATTGACCCCAGAAGAAGCTGAAACACACCCACAGAAAAACATCATTACTCAATCTATCGGACAAAAAGATGAAATTCAACCAGATTTTGGTATGGTTAGCCTAGAGCCGGGAGACTATCTCTTGCTCAATAGTGATGGTTTGACTAATATGATTTCAGGTAGTGAGATTTACGATATTGTAACCAGTGATATTTCCTTGGAAGACAAAGTGGCAACCTTAATTCGTTTTGCCAACAATGCAGGTGGTTTAGATAATATTACAGTTGCCCTTGTTTACATGAACGAGGAGGCTATAGAATGATCCAAATCGGCAAAATTTTTGCCGGACGGTATCGGATTCTAAAACAGATTGGTCGAGGAGGCATGGCAGATGTCTATTTGGCCAAGGATTTGATCTTGGATGGGGAAGAGGTAGCTGTCAAGGTCCTGAGGACCAACTACCAAACTGACCCAATAGCTGTAGCGCGCTTTCAGAGAGAAGCGAGAGCTATGGCAGATCTAGACCATCCTCATATCGTTCGGATAACAGATATCGGTGAAGAAGACGGTCAACAATACCTAGCGATGGAGTATGTGGCTGGCCTTGACCTTAAACGATATATCAAAGAAAATTACCCTCTTTCAAATGAGGAAGCAGTTCGTATTATGGGACAGATTCTCTTGGCTATGCGTTTAGCACATGCTCGCGGGATCGTTCACAGAGATTTGAAACCTCAAAATATCCTTTTGACCCCAGATGGTACTGCCAAGGTCACGGACTTTGGGATTGCAGTAGCCTTTGCAGAGACCAGTCTGACTCAGACCAATTCTATGCTAGGATCTGTTCATTACCTGTCACCTGAGCAAGCGCGTGGCTCAAAAGCGACTTTCCAGAGTGATATCTATGCCATGGGGATTATTTTCTATGAAATGCTGACTGGTCATATCCCTTACGATGGGGATAGTGCGGTTACGATTGCTCTCCAGCATTTTCAAAAACCACTACCATCAGTCATTGCTGAAAATCCATCTGTACCTCAGGCTTTAGAAAATGTCGTTATCAAGGCAACCGCTAAGAAGCTATCGGATCGCTATCAGTCGGTTTCAGAAATGTATGTGGACTTGTCAACTAGCTTGTCCTATAATCGTCGAAATGAACCTAAACTGGTCTTTGATGATGCCAATAAGGCGGATACCAAAACCTTGCCAAAGGTTTCGCAAAGCACTCTAACTTCTATCCCTAAAACTCAGGTGCAAGAAGAACGCCCATCAGTAAGAAAACCAACTCAAGAAATTTCAAATCAGGCGTCTGTACAAAAGCCAGCTAAAAAACGGAAGTTTAAGGCTCGCTATATGATTATACTAGCTAGTCTATTGTTAGTTGCAGCTTCTCTCATTTGGATTTTTTCTAAAACTCCGGCAACGATTGCCATTCCTGACGTGGCTGGACAAACCGTTGCAGAGGCCAAAGAAACCCTTAAAAAGTCCAATTTTGAAGTAGGCGAGGAAAAATCAGAGGCCAGTGAGACGGTGGCTGAAGGCCGAGTCATTCGAACAGATCCAGAAGCTGGAAGTGGCCGAAAAGAGGGAAGCAAGGTAAATCTAATCGTTTCATCAGGCAAGCAATCCTTCCAGCTGAGTAACTATGTGGGACGTAAGTCCTCGGATGTTATTGCAGAACTCAAAGAGAAAAAGGTTCCGGAAAATCTCATCAAGATTGAGGAAGAGGAATCTAGCGAGGGCGAAGAGGGAACTGTTTTAAGGCAAACACCAGCTGCAGGAAGTACTTATGATTTGACCAAGGCAACCAGTATTGTTTTGACGGTTGCTAAGAAAGTGACCAGCGTTTCGATGCCAAGTTATATTGGATCAAGTCTCGAATTTACTAAGAACAATTTGATTCAAATTGTTGGTGTAAAAGAAGCTAATATCGAAATTGTGGAAGTATCAACTGCTCCTGAAGGAACTACTGCAGGAATAGTTGTTAGTCAGGATCCTAAACCTGGTGAAAAGGTGGATCTTAATAAAACACGTATTAAGATTTCGATTTATAAACCGAAACCAGCTCCTTCATCATCCTCATCATCAAGTTCATCCCAACGTGAGAATCAAGGAACAGATACAACACCAACACAGGGAAACCATCAAGGTAATAACCCGTCCACTAATCCATCAAGTGGAGAGAGAACACAAGTTCCAACACAAGACTAGATGAATCTTTGTCATGATTTCATGACAAAGATTTTTTTATCACAAGATTTTGTGATAAAATATAGGGAGTAGAAAAAAGGAGGAGAAAATGGACGAATCGAGAGAGTTAAATGCCATCATTGATGTCATTATGCTAGCAGGAACCATTCTCTTGAAAAGTGGTTCGGAGATTCATCGGGTTGAGGATACCATGATCCGTATTGCCCATTCACAAGGAATTATGGATTGCAATGTTCTTGCCATGCCCGCTGCTATTTTCTTTTCTATCGAAAACACCAATATTTCTCGGATGAAACGGGTGACCTCATCCTCTTATAATATTGAAAAAGTTTGCGATGTCAACCAAGTATCACGGGAGCTTGTGGGTGGGCAGATTGATCTCTCGACAGCCTTTAAAAAGCTGAAGGAAATCAGAAACCAAGCCCTTCCTTATACCAAGTTCCAAGTGACTGTAGCAGCGACTCTCAGTGCCCCTTTCTTCTCGATTATGTTTGGGGGCAATGTCTATGACGCTTTTGGCGCAGCTATTGCGACCTTATTTGGATTTGCCTTCTCTCTTTATGTAGAGAAGTTTGTCCGAATTCCATTTGTAACAGCCTTTGCGGGTGCCTTTGTTTTCGGATTGATCGCCCAGTTCTGGGCCCGCTATACTGGATTTCCTTCGACGGCAGACCTGATCATAGCAGGAGCCGTCATGCCCTTTGTTCCAGGGATTGCTCTGACAAATGCGGTACGGGATATCATGACCAACCATATCAACTCTGGTATGAGCAAGATGTTCGAATCTTTGCTCATTACCCTCGCTTTAGGGGCTGGCACCTCTGTCGCCCTGGTTTTGATGACATAAGATGACTCTAACAAGTATTTTACTCCAAGCAGTTGCGAGTTTGCTCGCCATTATCACCTTTTTAATCGTACTGAATGTCCAACGCTCCATGCTCCTTCCTGGTGGTATTCTCGGAATGGGCGTTTGGCTCCTCTATCTCGTACTCAAAGAACCAACCAATGTCATCGTTGCAACCTTTATCGCAGCGGTGATTGGTTCTTGTATCAGCCAGATTTTAAGTATTCTCTATAAGACACCAGCAGTGGTTTTTGTCTTGGCTATTCTTGCCCCCTTGGTACCAGGTTATTTATCCTATCGAACGACAGCTTTCTTTGTGACAGGCGATTACAGCCATGCTATTGCCAGCGCGACCTTGGTGGTTATGTTAGCTCTAGTCATTTCTATCGGAATGGCTAGTGGAACGGTGATTTTAAAGATTTATTACTACATTCGAAAACAGAGAGGAATCTCCTCCTAAGGCTGTCAAAGAAAAGGCTTGATTTGGTGAATCAAGTCTTTTTTCTCTCTTTTGCCCCTATTTGTGATAAAATAGAATGAAACGATTTTTTACAATGAATGAAAATACAGAGGTAAATATGACAATCGGTATTGATAAGATTGGTTTTGCAACCAGTCAATATGTCTTGAAATTACAAGACCTAGCAGAAGCAAGGGGAGTTGATCCCGAAAAATTTAGCAAGGGACTCTTGTTAAATGAAATTAGTATTGCACCACTGACTGAGGACATTGTTACCTTGGCTGCTAGTGCCAGCAACTCTATTTTAACAGACAAAGAAAAAGAAGAAATCGACATGGTCATCGTGGCGACTGAGTCAGGAATTGACCAGAGTAAGGCGGCAGCAGTCTTTGTTCATGGTCTATTAGGCATACAGCCTTTCGCCCGTAGCTTTGAAATCAAGGAAGCCTGCTATGGAGCAACAGCTGCCCTCCATTATGCCAAGTTACATGTGGAAAATTCTCCAGAATCAAAAGTCCTAGTCATTGCCAGTGATATTGCCAAGTATGGTGTGGGGACTCCGGGTGAGCCCACCCAGGGAGTTGGAAGTGTAGCGATGCTAATCACAAAAAATCCGCGCATTATGGCCTTTAACAATGATAATGTTGCTCAAACTCGTGACATCATGGATTTCTGGCGACCAAACTACTCAACGACTCCTTATGTCAATGGTGTTTATTCAACCCAGCAGTATCTGGATAGTCTCACGACGACTTGGGATGAATACAAGAAGCGCTACGATTGGACCATAGGTGATTTTGCAGCCATCTGTTTCCACTTACCTTATCCTAAGCTGGCCCTAAAAGGCTTGCGCAAGATGATGGACAAGACTCTATCTCAAGAAAAACAGGATAGTTTGCAAGAAAACTTTGACAAATCAATTCTCTACAGTCAGATGATTGGGAATATCTATACAGGTTCCCTCTTCCTCGGACTCCTCTCCCTTTTGGAAAATGCAGATAATTTGAAGGCTGGCGATAAAATTGCCCTCTACAGTTACGGAAGTGGAGCTGTTTCAGAGTTCTTTAGTGGTGAATTGGTCGAAGGCTATGAGGCCTATCTAGACAAAGAGCGCTTGAGCAAACTCCAGCAGCGTACAGTCTTATCTGTTGCAGACTATGAAAAAGTCTTCTTCGAAGAGGTGCAGTTGGATGAATCTGGTTCAGCCCAATTTGCAGCTTATGAACATCAAGACTATGCCTTGGTTGAAATTGTCGACCACCAACGCCGATATAGCAAGGTTGAAAAATAATGAAGAAAAGTTGGAATGGATTTTCTAAAAAATCATACCATGAGCGCCTTGAGTTGTTGCGAGCTCAGGCGCTCCTTAGTCCTGAAAAGCAAAGGAGTCTGGAGCAGGATGAACAAGTCAGCTTGGCTGTTGCAGACCAGCTGAGTGAGAATGTGGTAGGAACTTTTTCTCTGCCTTATTCCATCATTCCAGAACTTTTGGTGAACGGTCAGGACTACACAGTTCCCTATGTGACAGAAGAACCCTCAGTGGTTGCTGCGGCCAGCTATGCCAGCAAAATCATCAAGCGAGCAGGCGGTTTTACTGCTCAAGTGCATCAGCGCCAGATGATTGGTCAGATAGCCCTTTATCAAGTTACTGATCCTGAACAAGCGCAAGCGAAGATTATCAGCAAGAAAGCGGAACTCTTGGAACTTGCTAATCAAGCCTATCCTTCTATCGTTAAACGAGGAGGTGGGGCGCGTGATTTGCATGTAGAGCAGATCAAAGGTGAAACAGACTTTCTCGTTGTTTATCTCCATGTCGATACCCAGGAAGCCATGGGAGCCAATATGCTCAACACCATTCTAGAAGCCTTGAAACCAGTCTTGGAAGAACTCAGTCAGGGACAGAGTCTCATGGGAATTTTATCCAACTATGCGACCGATTCTCTAGTGACAGCAAGTTGTCGTATTGCCTTTAGGTACTTGAACCCTCAAAAGGACCAAGGACGTGAAATTGCAGAGAAGATGGCTTTGGCTAGCCAGTTTGCGCAGGCTGATCCTTATCGAGCGGCTACTCACAATAAAGGGATTTTTAATGGTATCGATGCCATTTTAATCGCCACGGGTAATGACTGGCGTGCTATCGAAGCTGGGGCTCATGCCTTTGCCAGTCGAGATAGACGCTATCAAGGTCTTAGTCAATGGAAGCTGGACATGGAAAGAGAAGAATTGGTCGGTGAGATGACCCTACCTATGCCTGTAGCGACCAAGGGTGGCTCAATCGGTCTCAACCCACGTGTAGCTCTTAGTCACGAGCTACTGGGAAATCCTTCTGCTAAGGAACTTGCACAAGTCATCGTTTCTATCGGTCTCGCCCAAAACTTTGCGGCCCTCAAAGCCTTGGTCAGTACGGGCATCCAGCAAGGTCACATGAAATTGCAGGCCAAATCCCTAGCTCTCCTAGCTGGTGCTAGTGAGACCGAGGTTGCTCCCCTCGTTGAGCGCCTCATCGCAGATAAAACCTTTAACTTAGAGAGAGCTCAGCAATTTTTAAAAGACTGGCGCTCTTAACCAGTTGAAACCGTGGTATTAGTCTCAAAAAATGAAACATAGGGAAAACAAATTCATTGTCAATTGAAAAGTCTCACATATAACGATGAACAAGAGAGGATTACATTATTCTCTCTTTTTTTGATATTTGAATCACAGAGAATGTCCCCATTATGATTATTACTTTCCTTGTTATTATGCCTCATAACTAATATAGTCGTTTTTCAATAATACAATCCTTTACAGTTAATTCAAGGGAAATATCATCCATTTCTTACTTTAGGGTATGAAAGTGAAGTAATTCTATGGTGAATGGTTTTATAGTAATAAAGATCATTCTAGTAATGTTTTAAAACTCCTCTAAAAAGGATTTTCCCATTCTTATGTTTACACTACTTTAGAAAATAGCATATGTTTGTAACCCCTTCCATGTTTGTTGTTGTATTTTAAAACTTTTAGGTATAAAATGGAAGTATATAAAATGGGATGAAAAGGGGATGAATCATGTCTAAGAAAAAGTCCGATACGCTTTGGGCTAAGAAAAAGGAAGAAAATGGTAGATTTTTTTGGTTACCCTTGTCTCAGCATCTAGAAGATACAAAAAATATAACTGGACTTCTCTGGGAGCATTGGTTAAGTGAGGGGCAAAAAAAACTGATTGAGGATTCTCTGGATTCAGCAACATATGATGGAGATTTAGGGAAACGACTTGCACAATTTTTAGCTGCTGTTCATGATATCGGGAAAGCAACTCCAGCCTTTCAAACTCAAAGAGGATTTGCAAATTCAGATGATTTGGATATTCAACTATTAGAAAAATTGGAGCAGTCAGGATTTACTAAAATTAGTTCACTTCAACTATCATCACCGAAAAAGAGTCATCATAGCCTTGCAGGTCAATATTTGCTATCTAGTTATGGTGTTCAAGAGGATATTTCGACTATTATTGGTGGACACCATGGACGACCGATTGATACGATTGAGGATGTAAAAAATCAAGGGAGCTATCTTTCAAACTATTTTCAAAATGAAAGTAAGGAGAGTGCTATCCATAAGAACTGGGATTTGGTTCAAAAAGAAATCTTCAACTGTGCTATAGAGGAGTGTGGGTTTGACTCTGTGAAAGAGCTTCCTAAAATTAAACAGCCAGCCCAAGTTATCTTATCAGGATTGCTGATTATGGCTGACTGGATTGCTAGTAATGAGAACTACTTTCCTTTATTAAGTGTCAATGAAAAAGAGGAGGTAGATAAGTCAAGACGCCTTCAAGATGGGTTTGAAAGGTGGAAAAAAACTAGTTTGTGGCAACCTAAATATATCTCAAAACCAGATAGTCTCTATAAGGAAAGATTTGGATTTGAACCTAATAATGTTCAATCAATCTTATCTCATGTTATTACTCAAATATCTAAACCTGGGATTGTAGTTCTAGAAGCACCAATGGGGTTAGGGAAGACAGAAGCTTCATTGATTACAGCGGAGCAGTTAGCTACTAAGACGGGAAGAAGCGGTCTTTTTTTTGGTTTACCAACTCAGGCGACATCGAATGGAATTTTTAATCGTATTGAAAAATGGGTTGAAAGTTTAAAAGATGATTCTGAAGACATACTATCTATTCAGTTGGTACACGGGAAAGCAGCTCTAAACGAAGATTTTTTAAAACTTAAAGCTAATACATTTAATTTTGACGATGTAGAAAATGGTAGTGTTATCATTAATGAATGGTTTTCTGGGAGAAAGACTTCAGCTTTAGATGATTTTGTAGTGGGGACTGTTGATCAGTTCTTAATGTTAGCATTGAAACAAAAACATTTAGCTTTACGTCATCTAAGTTTTAGTAAAAAGGTTGTTATTATTGATGAAGTTCACGCCTATGATGCTTATATGAGTCAATATTTGATGGCGGCGATAAAATGGATGGGAGCCTATGGCGTTCCAGTAGTCATTTTGTCAGCAACATTACCTTCTCAACAAAGAGAAAATATCCTTAAAAGCTATATGTCTGGGATGGGGCTCAAATGGCGAGATATTGAAAATACGGACCAATTAAAGACAGACGCTTATCCTTTAATCACTTATAATGATGGCTCAGAGATTCATCAAGTTACAACATTCAATAAGCAAAACATAAAAGACATTCACATCATTCGTTTACAAGAAGAGCTGTTATTGGGAACGGTTAAAGATGGCCTTGAGGGCGGTGGAGTAGTTGGAATCATTGTCAATACAGTGAGAAGATCCCAAGAGTTGGCAAGAAACTTTTCGGAAATTTTTAGAGATGATATGGTAGAATTGCTTCATTCCAGTTTTATTGCGACCGAAAGAATCCAAAAAGAGAAAGAATTATTACAACAAATCGGAAAAAATGTAGAACGTCCACATAAGAAAGTTATCATTGGAACTCAGGTGATTGAGCAATCCTTGGATATTGACTTCGATGTGATGATAAGTGATCTGGCACCTATGGACTTGCTAATACAACGTATTGGACGACTTCATCGACACCAAATAGAACGGCCTCAAAAGCATGAAATAGCTAGGTTTTATGTTTTAGGAACTTCCGAAGAGTTGGATTTTGAAGAAGGAAGTAGTTTTGTTTATGGTGATTATCTGTTAGCCAGAACTCAGCACTTTTTACCAGATATCATGAGATTACCAGATGATATTTCACCATTAGTCCAGAAAGTTTATAGTCCAGATTTTACAATTGAGTTTTCAAGTCAGGAATTTCAGCAAAAATATTTAGATGCTAAGACGGAGCATGATGTCACGATTAAGAATAAGGAAACAAAGGCGAGAACATACCGTATCGATGATCCTATCTTAAAAATATCGAGACATAGAAACAATAGTCTGATTGGCTGGTTGAAGAACCTGCATCCAAACGATAGTGAAGAAAAATCTAATGCTCAGGTTCGTGATGTTGAAGATACAATTGAAGTGATTGCTTTAAAGAAAATGTCTGATGGCTATAGCTTATTTATTGAAAATCAAGATATATCTCAGAATATTGATAATCCTTTGGTCGCTAAAAAAGTAGCACAAAATACTTTACGACTTCCGATGAGTTTATCCAAGGGCTATAATATTGACCAAACTATTGAAGAACTTGAAAGGTATAACAACAGCTATTTAAGTCAATGGCGAAATTCATCGTGGTTAAAAGGAGCTCTCGGGATTATTTTTGATGAAAACAATGAATTTATTCTCAATGGGTTTAAACTCTTATATGATAAAAAGTATGGAATTACAACGGAGAGGTTGAATAAGAATGAGTCGATTTAATTTGCTAGATGAACCCTGGATTTCTGTCGTTTATGATGAAAAAGGAACAACAAAAGAAGTTTCCTTGCAGGAATTGTTTATAAATGCTCATCAGTACAAAGATTTAGCAGGAGATACAAAAACGCAAGATTTTGCTGTGCTACGAGTTTTGCTGGCTGTGTTACATACTGTTTTTTCACGCTTTGATGCAGATGGTAATGTCTATGAGTATCTGGCAGTAGATGAGCGGTTTAAACAAATTGAGTCTGTGGAAGAATCTGATATTGCTGACTATCAGGATGATTTATATGATACATGGATAGATCTTTGGGAAAGTGGTAAGTTCCCAGACATTGTTAATCATTACCTAGAAAAATGGCGGGATCGCTTTTACTTATTTGATGAGGAATATCCATTTTTTCAAGTTAGAAAAGAGGATATTGCAGCAGATAGAATCAGTAAAGCAAAAGCAAGCAGTATTTCTGGGAAAAATATCAATAGAACGATTTCAGAGAGTGGGAATAAGTTAGCCTTATTTTCCCCAAAGAATAGTAAAAATAAAGAACAACTGACTCCTTCCGAACTTACACGATGGCTTTTAACTTTTCAAGGGTACTCAGGATTATCCGATAAAGTTATTTTTGGAAAAGAAAAATATAAAGTGTCAAAAGGCTGGTTGTTTGATATCGGTGCAGTTTTTATACAGGGAACTTCTTTATTTGAAACGCTGTTACTAAATTGTATCTTGCCATTCTATGACTATGGTAATTTAGAAAGTATTCAATGTCCCTGTTGGGAATTTGCTAGTGCTGATAATATTAATCGCTATTTGTTTGGTAGTGAATGTACAGATTTAGCCAATCTGTATACGATTTGGAGCAGAGGGATTTATATTGATCCAGAATATGATTTAAATAAGCCTTTCTCTTTTGAGATTGTAAAATTACCCGATATCAATCATCAGGACAATTTTTTAGAGCCAATGACAACATGGAAGTATAATACTACAGGAGAAAATAAAGATAGCTATACTCCTAAGAAACACCTCTTGAATCAATCGTTGTGGCGGTCTTTTGGTTTGCTAGCAGTAGAAGATAGAACAGGGCACTTTAGAAGACCGGGAATTATTGATTGGCTAGGAGATATAGGTGACACAATAGGAAATAGATTATTTAATATTATTTCCATTAGTATGCAGGACGATGGAAATGCTACTTCATGGCTTCCAACTGATGAAGTTATTGACTCTATACTTATCAATGATTTAGTTTTGGCTGATTTTAATGAGAGTGGTTGGGTACCACGTATTAATGAGGTGGTGGAAGAAACAAAAACTGTCATTTCTAAAGTATATAAACGCTATATAGAGGATCTAAAAGAAATTAGGAATATCTCCAACAACAATTATACTAATCAGATGGTTGAAATGCTCTATTTCAAAATCGATCACCCTTTTCGTGAATGGTTATCCAGTATCCTACCAGATGATGAAAAGGATCCTAAAATCAAAGAATGGAGAGATTTACTGAAAAAAATGATTAAAGCTGAAGCAAAGAGCATCTTAGGTCAAGGAGGAACGAGGGACTATCTCGGTATTGAAAAAGATGGTCGAATAAAAAATATTGCAACTGCATATAATTCATTTGATTATTTGCTTCATCAACAATTAAAATAGGAGGTGTGTGTTGGAACAATCCAAACAGACAGTTGGATCTGTCACAAAAAGAATTATTAGACAATTGAGTTATGAGTTGGAGTCACCATCGAGTAAAGCTGCACTGGCAAAAATTAGAAAAACGTTGGGTAAACCCTTGAGCGATGCAACAGATATCTGGCCGATTTTATTTGAGCATTTACCAGAGGAGTTTGTCAATTCATACCAGCAGCCTAGCTATGAGGAGTTAGCAATTTATGCAACTATCCAATTTTACGCCTTACATCAACAAGGAACTTCAACTGGTGTGATGTTAGATGAGCCCGATACTTATCAAAATATCGGTTCTGCTCTTAGTCAACTTCGAAAAGGAGATGACACGACAGCCATCGACAGAAGGTTCAATGTTATGATTACATCATCAACTTTTGAAGAGTTGATCTACCATTTACGCCACATGATGATGTTACTCAAAACAAAGTCTCCTGCTACAAAGGTTGATTACGCTAAGTTAGCTGAGGACTTGTATTGGTTTTTAAAAAATGTACAAGAAAATCTTCGCCTAAATTGGGCAAGATCATATTATAAACAAATCAAAGGAGAAAAACACAATGACAACTAATCAACGCTTATTTTTAGATATTCATGCTATACAAACTTTGCCACCTTCCAATATGAATAGAGATGATACAGGTAGCCCAAAGACCGCTCAGTACGGGGGTGTAAAAAGATCGCGCGTGAGTTCTCAAGCTTGGAAGAGAGCTATAAGAGACTATTTTAATACTTATGGAGAACAGTCTAATGTCGGTGTCCGAACAAAAGACATTGTAAGATATGTTGCAGGTAAAATTGTAGAACTAGATAATTCTATCAGTTTTGAAGATGCACTAACCAAAGCAGATACAGTCTTGATAGCTACTGGAATTAAGAAAAAAGGTGAAGTCAAGGCACTTTACTTTATGGGGGATAGACAAGCTGAGAAATTAGCTCAAGCGGCCTATGAAAATCTGACTGATAAAAAAGAACTTCAAAAACTAGCTAACTCAAATCCAGCCATTGATGTTGCTATGTTCGGTCGAATGGTAGCTGAAGATCCAACTCTAAACGAGGATGCTTCCTCTCAAGTTGCCCATGCTATTTCAACACATGCTGTACAAACTGAATTTGATTTCTTTACTGCTATTGATGATTTAGCTCCAGAGGATAATGCAGGTGCAGGTATGCTGGGAACCATCGAATTTAACTCTTCTACGCTCTATCGTTATGCCAATGTTGCGATTCATGAATTATCAAAACAACTAGAGGATGAGAAATCCTTAAAGAACAGTTTGAATTTATTCATCGAAGCATTTGCAAATTCACTCCCGACAGGAAAAGTGAATACCTTTGCCAATCAAACTTTACCACAGGCTCTAATCGTTTCTTTGCGTGATGATCGTCCTGTTAATCTTGTCAGTGCTTTTGAAGAACCAGTTAAATCAACAGATGGTTATGTGGCAAAATCTATTGAAAAACTGTCTAAAGAGTATACAAGAGTTGAAAAATTCGTGAATAAACCACTTTTGACTTTCTATGTGACTTTGGATGAGAATGAGAGTTTAAAACAAATAGGTGAGGAAAAATATTCAGTTTCAGAATTATTAAAAGATTTTTCGGAAACCTTAGGACAAGTCCTCAAAAAATAGGTGAATGGCATGAAGACTATTTTGTTGAAATTTGCTGGCCCTTTGCAATCTTGGGGGACAAGTTCACATTTCGAAACAAGACATACGGATTTTTATCCTTCTAAGAGTTCTGTTATTGGGTTGATTGCTTCAAGTCTAGGATATCGTCGAGACGATGATGAAAAAATTACTCGTTTAAACGAGCTGGATTTTGCAGTTCGAGTGGATCAACAAGGAAATTTACTCAGAGATTTTCATATTGCACAGAAGTATACAGAAAAAGGAAAGTTTGAACGAAATTATGCCACAAATCGTTATTATTTAGAAGATGCTGTTTTTGTAGTGGCTCTTTCTCATAGTAATGAGCAGTTTTTGGAAATGATTTTACAAGCTTTGAGAAATCCCTATTTCCAACCATTTATGGGAAGAAGGGCTCTGCCGTTGACTGCAGATTTTATCTTAGGTGAGACTGAGATTGGAGCAGTTGAAAGTTTGAGAACTCTTGAATGGCAAGCTTCACCATGGTTTATGAAGAGAAAACTTATGGATTCCGTAACTTTAGAAATCTATTCTGATAGACATTTAACCGATAGAGGTATTTATCAACTGAGACAAGATGTTGTCAAGTCTTTTTCACAAAAGGGGAGAAGGTTTGGCTATAGGTATGAAACTAGAGAACTGGTTCAAGTTCGGAATTCGTTTCGAGATAAAAATACGGCACATGATGTTTTTAAGAGTATAGGAGATTGATGGTATGTATATCTCAAGAGTAGAAATTGATCGGACCAATCGCCGAAAAATTAGGTGCTTAACACATATAGGCGCTTATCATGCTTGGGTAGAAGAGAGTTTTCCAGAAGAAATGGAACAATCTATTCGAACAAGGAAATTATGGCGTATAGATCGTATCCAAGATAAAGATTACCTGATTATTGTTAGTGAAAATAAACCTGATTTACAACGATTAGAAAAATACGGGGTTTCTGGTAGTGCTCAAACTAAGGATTATCAACAATTTTTAGATAATATCTATACTGGTAGCCGAATGAAATTTCGAGTGGTGCTTAATCCAGTTATTTCCTTAGTATCACCAGATAATCTTAAAAGAGGTATTGTAAAACCTCATGTTACGAGTGAATATCAGATGAATTATCTAATAGACCGCTCTGACAAAAATGGATTTTCACTGATAAAAGAAGATTTTTCAATCGTTGAACGTGGTTATGAGGCGTTTAAAAAAGCTGTTAAACCTATCCGATTGATAAAGGTTGTTTATGAAGGGATCTTAACAGTTAGTGATGCAGATCTTTTTAAGAAGCTTTTGACTGAAGGAATGGGAAAGAAAAAAGCATACGGTTTTGGTTTAATGACCGTTATTCCATTGGGAAACGAATCATGGTAAAAAAAAGTGGAACGAAGAAAACATCTCTGCGAGAACTTCCTAAAATAAGCGATCGTGTCAGCTTTATTTACGTAGAACACGCAAAGATAAATCGTGTGGATAGCGCTATTACAGTGCTTGATAGCAACGGAACAGTTAGAATACCTGTTGCTATGATTGGTGTATTATTGCTAGGGCCGGGTACTGATATTAGCCATCGTGCTGTAGAGTTGATAGGAGATGCTGGAACCAGTATGGTTTGGGTTGGTGAGCGAGGTGTTCGTCAGTATGCTCATGGAAGATTCTTAGCACATTCAACAAAATTCTTAGAGAGACAGGCTAAGCTAGTTTCAAATTCTCGGTCGCGTTTAGCTGTTGCCCGTAAAATGTATCAAATGCGATTTCCTGGTGAAGATGTCACCACATTAACAATGCAGCAACTACGGGGTCGTGAAGGAGCTAGGGTGAGAAAAGCATATAGGATGCAATCTGAAAAATTCAAGGTTCCTTGGAATAAAAGGGACTACAGACCTGATGATTTTGAAGGAGGGACGGTAGTGAACCAGGCGCTATCCGCAGCTAATGTAGCACTTTACGGTTTGGTGTACAGTATAGTGGTAGCGCTAGGTGTTTCTCCAGGTCTTGGTTTTGTACATACCGGCCATGATTTATCCTTTATTTATGATATTGCAGACTTATATAAAGCTGAATTGACTATTCCCTTAGCTTTTGAAATTGCAGCTAACTATACTGAGGATGATGATATTGGTAAGCTTGCTCGATTGAAAACAAGAGATTCCTTCGTAGATGGCAAGTTAATGGCTCGGATAGTTGCTGACATTCAATATCTATTTGAAATAGATGGTGAAGAGGAGTTAGTGATTGATACGCTTTCTTTATGGGATGATAAGGATAAACCTGTTAAACATGGAGTTAGTTATACGGAGAATTGATAATATGCCACTGACTGTTTTAACTTTAAAAAATGTTCCGCCGTCTTTAAAAGGGGATTTAACCAAGTGGATGCAAGAAATTGCCACAGGGGTTTACGTTGGAAATATCAATACTAGGGTTCGTGAAAAGTTATGGGATCGTATTAAGGCGAACGTTGGAAAAGGTGAGGCTACAATTAGTTATGCCTTTAGAAATGAAATTGGCTATCAATTTGATACCGTAAATGCTCAGCGGAGTGTACTAGACTATGATGGAATCCCATTAATCCTATTACCTAGCCAAACAGACAGCGATGGAAAAATATCCAGTTTTGGATACAGTGATGCTGCTAAGTTTAGACGGATCAAGCGTTTTGGTCGTCATTCAGAAGTTTCTTCAAAACCACAGAGTTCCTATATTGTGATTGATATTGAGACGGATGGTTTAGATGAGAATGAACATACCATTATAGAAATTGGGGCACTTAAGGTTACTCCATCCACTACAGAAGAGTTTAATGCTCTTATCAAATATGACGGAATCTTGCCTACGAAGATTTCTAAATTAACGGGAATTTCTCAGACTCTATTAGAACAAAATGGTCGAAATTTAAAAGAAGTACTTTCCGATTTTTTGCTTTTTATAGGTGAATCAGCTTTAGTTGGCTATGGTATCAATTTTGATGTTAAGTTTATTAACAATGAGCTTAACAAGTTAGGCTTGCCTTTATTATCAAATAAAACTCATGATTTAAAGAAATTTGTAAAGAGTGAAAAGCTATTTCTGGCTAACTATCAATTACAGACAGCCCTTAAGGAATATGGAATTGAGGAGGTAGTTCTTCATAGAGCTTTACAGGACGCTAAGTTAATCTATCAGTTATCAACAAAAGTGAATAAATTTTTGGATAGAATCAATCGGGATTAGCGATTTCAATAGGATCTTTTAGTGTTTTTCCCGCACACGCGGGGGTGATCCTACACAAGATATTTCAAGTGCTGCAATCCTTACGTTTTTCCCGCACATGCGGGGGTGATCCCTTGCTCGCATCACCATTATGTCGCTGATAAATGTTTTTCCCGCACATGCGGGGGTGATCCCAATTTACAAATTATCGCAGTAGGCACGTTTTTCCCGCACATGCGGGGGTGATCCTGGATTGAGTAAAGATCCCGTTATCGATGTGAAGTTTTTCCCGCACATGCGGGGGTGATCCTAAATTACAAGACTAAATCATTAAAATTTATTAAGTTTTTCCCGCACATGCGGGGGTGATCCCTGGAGTAACTGAAGGCTCTGTTGGCTGAACTGGTTTTTCCCGCACTCGCGGGGGTGATCCTATCAGCATGACTGACCGTGACCTTGATACGTTGTTTTTCCCGCACTCGCGGAGGTGATCCCGGTTTAAAAGGGGTTATATTTGCCATCGATGAGTTTTTCCCGCACTCGCGGGGGTGATCCCGGATAAGGCATGGCAATGATGTCTCCGTTTGAGTTTTTCCCGCACACGCGGGGGTGATCCGTAGTTAAAATAGAACTCATAAAAGGCTAACCTGGTTTTTCCCGCACACGCGGGGGTGATCCCAGGCAAACACAGATGCTTGTATTCGCTTTATGGTTTTTCCCGCACATGCGGGGGTGATCCCGGTCTCGAAGACCTGAAGAAAGCACGCAAGAAGTTTTTCCCGCATACGCGGGGGTGATCCTAAGTTTCAAGATAAGTTTAAGAAGATTGGTAGGTTTTTCCCGCACTCGCGGGGGTGATCCTTCTTCTGGAGTTTTTGAGATGTCCCCTGGCACGTTTTTCCCGCACATGCGGGGGTGATCCTGGTGCATACAGACCAGTAGCCTTGTGCTTACCGTTTTTCCCGCACACGCGGGGGTGATCCTAAGGTTTTCGTTGAGGAGCATAAGATGTACCGGTTTTTCCCGCACATGCGGGGGATTGACTACATAAAATGAGATATAAGAAAAATATCCCTATTGAAAACTGATAAATTAGAGATAGGAGTGTTTTATTATAGGAAAAAAGCATATTTTGTGTAAATGAAGATATCTTAAATAACAAAGGAGAAGACAAGTAAATCGAATGAATTCATCATGGAGACATTTGGTAACAATAACATCAGTTGGGTAAAAAACTTTTAGAAGAGTATAAGGAAATTTGTCTTGTATCTGTTGTCTTAAAGTGTTTCAGAACTAAATGCTCAATATTTTTTGATTGGAAAAACGAGACTAAAATCCTTCTGCCAAATCCCTAGCTCTCCTAGCTGGTGCTAGTGAGACCGAGGTTGCTCCCCTGGTCGAGCGCCTCATCGCAGAGAAAACCTTTAACTTAGAGACAGCCCAGCGCTATCTAGAAAATTTACGATCATAAAAAAACTCAGACGAATTGGTCTGAGTTTTTTGTAGTTAAATACTTTTTCCTGGTAATAATGTAACTGGTAAGAAGTAACCAGTTGTCGCGACTTCCTTGCCTTCAATTTTCTGCAGGAGAAGATCAACAGTGAGGTGGGCAATCTCTTTTAGAGGCTGCTTAATTGTTGTCAGATGAGGGTAGTAGTTCTCGATAAAGTAAGTCCCATCATAGCCGATGACCTTAAGCTCTTCAGGAACAGAAATTCCCAGTTCCTGAGCGATTTTGATAACTAGGATAGCTGTCAAATCATCCGAAGCAAAGATGGCATCTGGTTTCTGATGAGTCAAGATATTCTTGATTTCCATTTCTTTTCTGACGGGAGAAAAGTCACTCGAAACATTGATAATAGGAGCTTTTGGGAGTACAGATGCAAAGCCAGCATGACGCAGTCCAGTAGGTGAGTTGGAATTGTCATTCCCTGTAATCATGATAATAGATTGGGCACCTGTCTTGACTAGGGTTTGGGCAGCGAGGACCCCGCCACCGTAGTTATCAGAGGAGACAACAGGGATGTCTGGTGATAGATTTCGGTCAAAGGAAATGATCGGCGCTGTCACACGATTGTAGTCTTCGATTCCCAAGTTGTGACTTCCAGAAATGATACCGTCGACCTGATTGGCCTCTAGCATTTCGATGTACTCCCGTTCCTTTTCAGAGTCATGCTCGCTGTTACAGATGATGGTCTTGTAACCATTCTTGAAGAGCTGGTGTTCCAACTTGTCAATCAACTCTGCATAAAAGACATGACTAATGTTTGGGAAAATGAGACCAATTAACTTAGCAGATTTTCCTTGGAGGCTTCGAGCCAGGTTGTTGGGCTTGTAGCCCAATTCTCTCATGGCTTCATTGACCTTTTGAATGGTTTTTTCCGATAGATACCCCTTTTTATTGATAACCCGTGAGACGGTAGTGGGGCTGACGCCTGCAAGTTTTGCGACATCAGTTAGTTTTGCGACCATAATCTAATTCATAGTAAGTTCCAGTTGGATTTCCAGATTTGATGAGGATACCGTTTTGGTCCGTATGCGGAAAGACGCGACCAGAAAATACTTTTTCTCCTTTATTGATGAAAATTTCAAAGATAGAATTGTCGATGAAGATGTTAGCAGTAGTAGCTTGGTTATTGATAGGGCAAGAACGAGTCGTCCCAAATTCTTGGGCATACTGCTCACCAGCCTGGCTACGATCCACTGTAACTTGACCATTTACAAGGTCGAAGTTGATGGAAAGCCCCTTGCCTTCTTTATCAGCAAGTAAGATAATCTCGCTCTGGCTATTGGCTTCCAAGTTGAGCTCCAGTTCATAGCTGTTATTGGTTTGGGCACGGTTTGAGAAGGTTTCTTCAGAAGCGCGAAGTTCTTTGATAGCTGCGACAGGGTATTGGTAGAGTTTCCCATCTTTGATAGTGAGTTCTTTGACCAATGAAAAGGTTCCTTGGTGGTCAAAACGGTCAGATGGGTAGGCTACATCTGGTAGCCCAAGCCAACTGACTGCTAGAGCGCGACCGTCTGGAGCGTTAAAGGCTTGAGTTGCATAGGCTTCAAAACCGTAGTCTAGATTTTGCAATGGAGACACATCTACCATTTGCGCCTTTTCAGGATCAAAGGAATCCCCGATTTTGTACATGTTTGGATAGATATTGTCATAGTCTAGAACACCCTTATCCAATCCTTGTGGGCAGTAGAGAAGGATAGGTTGTTCACCGATAAAGACCAAGTTTGGACATTCCATCATATAGGCAGTGCGGTCATTGGCAAAGTCTAGGTCACCAACTGCCTGCCAGTTTGTGTAGTCATTGTTCACAGCCTTGTAGAGACGAACAAATCCTTTTTTCTCCAAGTCCTGTCCACCCACGATAGCATAGTATTGACCTTTGAAGTTAAAAATTTGCGGGTCGCGGAAGTGGTCAGTAGAGTCAGATGGTTGGCCAATCAAGATCTTGTCAATTTTCGTAATCTTACCATCTTTATCTATCAAAGCACCAATTTGGTAAGGGTGACGGATCCAGTTTTCATCACGGACATTTCCTGTATAAAATAGGAACAAGTTATCGCCAAACTGCATGGCAGAACCAGAGTAGGCCCCGTGGCTATCGAGTTTTGTATCAGGCAAGACTTTGACATTAGTTTCTGAAAAGTGCACCAGATCATCACTTTCAAGCTGCACCCAAGACTTCAAGCCATGAGCTGCACCAAAAGGAAAGTTCTGGTAAAAGAGAATCCATTTGCCATCAAAATAAGAAAAGCCATTCGGATCATTGAGAAGCCCCATTTTTGGCTCGACATGGTAACGAGTATGCCAAGGAGATTGCGCCATCTTTTCCTTGATTTGCTTGACTTCATCATCTGTCCAATCTTCGTAGCGTCTGTAGCGACGCTCTGTTGTCCATTCCATTTTATCATTCCTCCTAAAGTTCTACTATCTTAATAGTAAACGTTTTCGGCAAAAAAAGCAAGTCTTTTATGTTAAAAAAGAGGAAAAAATGTCAAACGATTGCCATAAATTAAGCGAAAGAAATCGAGCAAATTTTCACGAAAAAATGAAATAAAATGAAAAACAAAAGCTTTGAACCCTCTAATTTAAGGATATTTTTATAAGTAAATAGAAGGACTCAGTCAAAAACTATCATAAACGGAGATAAAGAAGAGAAGGAAAATAAAAAATTCTGCAAAACGCTTGACATATTTTAGAAACATGATAAAATAATAGTCGTAGGGCGAATAAAATCGCTTTCAAACAAGAACAAAATTTTTATAAGGAGATTATTGCTATGGATTATAATAAAGTAGCTTCCGAGGTCATTGAGGCTGTTGGAAAAGATAATCTAGTAGCTGCAGCGCATTGTGCCACTCGTCTTCGTCTTGTATTAAAAGACGAATCAAAAGTGAATCAAGCAGCTTTAGATAATAATGCTGATGTGAAAGGTACATTTAGCACAAACGGACAATATCAAATTATTATTGGTCCTGGTGACGTTAACTTTGTCTACGCAGAAATCATCAAAAAAACAGGTTTGAAAGAAGCTTCAACAGATGATTTGAAAGAGATTGTTAATAAAGATAAAAAGTTCAATCCTTTGATGGATTTGATTAAGCTCTTGTCAGATATCTTTGTTCCAATCATTCCTGCTTTGGTTGCAGGTGGTCTTTTGATGGCATTGCGTAACTTCTTGACATCGCCAGATTTGTTTGGACCTCAATCAATTGAAGATATGTACCCTGCAATCAAAGGCTTCTCAGCTATGGTTCAATTGATGTCTGCAGCTCCATTTATGTTCTTGCCTGTTTTGGTAGGTATTTCAGCAGCTAAACGCTTTGGAGCAAACCAATTCCTTGGTGCGGCTATCGGTATGATTATGACCACACCAGATTTGGGTGGTAAAGAAGCCTTCTGGGATATTTTAGGTTACCATGTTACACAAACAAACTATGCTTACCAAGTTATTCCAGTTCTTGTGGCTGTCTGGTTATTGGCGACTCTGGAAAAATTCTTCCACAAGAAATTGCCATCTGCAGTTGACTTTACTTTCACACCGCTCTTGTCTGTTATGATTACAGGATTCCTAACTTTTACAGTTATCGGTCCGGTGATGTTAGTAGTATCTGATGCGATTACTAATGCGATTGTATGGCTATACAATACTACAGGTGCATTTGGTATGGGGCTCTTTGGTGGAACATACTCATTGATTGTTATGACAGGGCTTCACCAATCATTCCCTGCTATTGAAACACAGTTACTATCAGCATACAATAATAATGGTACTGGATTTGGTGACTACATCTTTGTTGTTGCTTCAATGGCAAACGTTGCGCAAGGTGCAGCCACTCTTGCTATTTACTTCTTGACTAAAAATGCTAAAACTAAAGGATTGTCAAGTTCTGCGGCTGTCTCTGCTTTCCTTGGTATTACTGAGCCTGCCCTATTTGGGGTGAACTTAAAATATAAATTCCCATTCTTCTGTGCTCTTGCTGGTTCAGCAGTTGGTGCCTTTGTTGCAGGCTTGACCCATGTCATTGCTGTTTCTTTGGGAGCAGCTGGATTTATCGGATTCCTATCTATTAAAGCCGGTTCAATCCCTATGTATGTAGTTGCAGAAGTGATTTCATTTGCCGCAGCCTTTGCCTTGACTTATTTCTATGGTAAAACAAAAGCAGCAGTTGTCTTTGCTGATGAAGCCGCAACAGCAATTGCAGAAACAGTTACTGAAACTACAATAGAAGCGCCAGTAGTGGAAGAGTCTGATACTCCTCAAAACGAAACAATCCAAACTCCTATCGTTGGTGACGTAGTTGCTCTTGAGAATGTTAATGACCCAGTCTTTTCAAGTGGTGCTATGGGACAAGGAATCGCAGTGAAACCAAGCCAAGGCGTGGTTTACGCACCAGCTGATGCCGAAGTATCGATCGCATTTCCAACAGGTCACGCCTTTGGTTTGAAGACAGCCGATGGAGCTGAAATCTTGATCCACGTTGGTATCGACACTGTATCTATGAACGGCGAAGGTTTTGAAGCAAAAGTTGCTCAAGGCGACAAGGTCAAAGCAGGTGACGTTCTTGGAACCTTTGACTCAAACAAAATCGCTGCAGCTGGTCTTGATGACACAACAATGGTTATCGTTACCAATACAGCTGACTATGCTTCTGTGACACCAGTCGCAAGCGGTTCAGTTGTCAAGGGTGACGCTATCATCGAAGTGAAAGCCTAGTCCTCTTCGAAAATCAGATTTAAAAATAAAACGAACAAATATTATGTTTGTTCGTTTTTACTTGGATGGTAAGATTTACAGAGGAAAATCTAAAATATTGAGAAATCTAGCCCTTTAAAATGTGCTATAATAGAGAAAACAAAGATAAGAGGTTTATCATGACAAAATTATATGGAAGCTTAGAAGCGGGCGGTACAAAGTTTGTCTGTGCTGTCGGAGATGAAAATTTTAACGTTGTAGAAAAAACACAGTTTCCTACAACAACTCCAATCGAGACTATCGATAAAACCATCGAATTCTTTTCAAAATTCGATAATCTTGCAGGTCTTGCCATCGGTTCCTTCGGTCCCATTGATATCGATAAAAACTCAAAAACCTATGGCTTTATCACAACGACTCCAAAACCTCACTGGGCAAATGTAGACCTACTTGGTGCCCTTCGTCGTGCCCTCAACGTACCCATGTATTTCACCACTGACGTAAATAGCTCTGCCTACGGTGAGGTGGTTGCCCGTAACAATGCTGGTGGCCGTATCGAGAACTTGGTTTACTACACGATCGGTACAGGTATCGGTGCAGGTGTTATCCAACGTGGTGAATTTATCGGTGGTGTGGGTCACCCTGAGATGGGTCACTACTATGTGGCTAAACACCCAATGGATGTAGAAAAAGAATTTAACGGCGTCTGTCCTTTCCACAAGGGCTGTTTGGAAGGCTTTGCGGCTGGTCCAAGTCTAGAAGCTCGTACAGGTGTTCGTGGCGAAAACATCGAACTCAACAGCTCTGTCTGGGATGTTCAAGCCTACTATATCGCTCAGGCTGCGGTCAATGCTACAGTAACTTTCCGCCCAGACGTCATCGTCTTTGGTGGTGGGGTTATGGCCCAACAACACATGCTGGACCGTGTACGTGAGAAATTCACTGCTCTTCTAAATGGTTACCTACCAGTACCAGACGTGCGTGACTATATCGTGACTCCAGCAGTCGCAGGCAATGGTTCTGCCACACTTGGGAACTTTGTCCTTGCTAAGAGTGTCGCAAAATAAAACAAAGAAAATATCCGCTTGGGCAACCAAACGGATGTTTTGTTTGAAGACAATTTTTTTGAGCCTTTCCTTAAGTGATTATGGACGGTAGCGACTTTCTTCGAAATTCCATATCGAAACTTTGAGCCTACTGTCTCAAAGTTTCCCAACACCTGAAACCATGAGATTTCAGGTGTTTTTATCACGGCGGAAAGGCTAGGTAAGTCCTCGCTTTACTCGCGAAAAATAGGCATGATTTCCATACCAAAGTATATTTAGTATCAAGTAATAGGCTGTCTATGTTCAAAAAATCCGCTTGGGAAACCAAACGGATTTTTCTATTCTCAAAACATCTGCCAGAAGAAATCAATAATATAGGTCAAACCATAGGTATAAACCACTAGGGTAAAGGGTTTGGTCAAAACGATAATAATCATATAGCGCTTGAAGGTCATCTTGGTCAATGCTGCCAGCATACAGAGAAAGTCAGCTGGGCTAACTGGCCAGATCATCATAAAGATAAAGAAACGCTCGAAACGATTGCCCTTATCTAACCAACCGATGTATTTGTCATAAGTGCGCTTGCTGACGACGGACTGGACAAAGGCAGCTCCGTAGAGGCGCACGAGATAAAAGATAATGGCACAGCCAATCACGATGCCGATATAGTTATAGATGGTTCCGATGATGTGGCCGTAAATAAAGACCCCAGCCACTGAGGTCAAAGCACCCGGAATGATCGGAACAACGGTTTGTAGGATCTGTAAAAAGATAAAGAGCGGTGGTCCCCATACCCCAGCTTGCTGGATAAAGGCCGATAGGGTTTCCTTGGACTGTAAAACCCCCGCCTGATAGGCCCAAATACAGAAAATCAAGGTACCGACTCCCCCGACGATAGACGAAATATTGATGACTTGCTGTAGAAGGGGAGAAACAGCTTTCATTTGCTTATGCTGTGACATAGGAACTCCTTATAGATAGTATGATACTACTATATCATATTTTGTGGAGAAAAACTATCTGGATTATCTAGCTGGTGAAATAAGTGTGGTAAAATGAGAATAAGAAAATGACGGTATAGAATGAGAGGGTATCATGTTAGGTTTAAACTTTAAAGGAAGCTGGCGCCAATACCAAAAACAGGTCTTGGATCGTTTTCAGGACTATCAAGCAGACGGTCATGTTCATCTAGTGGCTGCTCCAGGGTCTGGAAAGACAACCATTGGTATCGAGCTAATCGCTCGTTTTGGCAACCCAGCCCTCATCTTAGTTCCGACTGTCACCATTCGTGAACAATGGGTAGAGAGGATTCAAACAGCCTTTTTAGAGAACGAACAGAAGATTTCAGACCTCGTTTCCCAAAACTTAAAGGAGATGAGGCCCCTAACGATTGTGACCTATCAGGCCTTTCATAGCGCTATGAACCAATTGCAATCACAAGAAGATGGAGAAGCAGAGGATTTTGTGGGGTTTGATTTGCTTGCAAGTCTAAGAGCTCAGAAAGTTGCTACTCTTTGCTTGGACGAATGCCACCACCTGCGCAATGAATGGTGGCGAAGTCTAGAAGATTTCCGTAAGCAGTATGAGCAGCTACAGGTTATCGCCCTAACGGCAACCCCTCCCTACGATAGTGAACCTGAACTCTGGGAACGCTATATCCGAATGTGTGGGGAAATTGACCAAGAAATTACGGTACCTGAACTAGTCAAGGAAGGCACCCTCTGTCCTCATCAGGATTTTGTCTATATGTGTTCACCAACAGCTGAAGAGTCGGAACGTCTCAAACGGTTTGAGGAGACTAAGTGGGACTATATTCATCACCTTATAGTCGATCCTGATTTTCAAACATTTGTAGCAGGATCTAAGGCCCTCAAAGGGGATATTTCATCTGATTTACTCTTAGAAGATCCCAAGTACTTGTCTGCTATGTTGATTTATATGCATTCTCAGGGGTTAACGATTCCTCCCTCTTTGCAAAATTTGCTGGGAACTCAGAAGCTTCCAGCATTGACCTCCTACTGGCTGGAAACACTGTTGCAGAGCATGCTCTATCAGACACCAGATTGGTATGAGGATCCAGATGGATATAGGAAAAAGTTAGAGGCTGACTTGAAGGCGCGTGGGCTAGTGGAAAAACGTCAGGTTTATCTGGTTAAGTCTAAGGTTTCTGACCAGCTTTTAACCCAATCTCTGGGGAAGTTGTCTGCCATTGCCGATATCTTTTTGACGGAGTATGAGAGTCTAGGTCAGGAACTGAGACAGTTAGTACTAGCTGACTATATTCGCAAGGATTTTGCCACCTATCTGGGAGATGATCAGGCAACCATTTCTCAGTTGGGGGTTCTCCCTTATTTTGAAAGCATTCGTCGAAAAGCTCAGGAGCAAGAGATACCTGTTTCTTTGGCTGTCTTGTCAGGTAGTGTCGTTATTTTGTCTACCGATGTGGCAGCAGAGTTGAAGGAACTCTTGCCTCAGGTTCGTCTCAGTTTTTCGTCTATTGGTCACTTGGATCAAAAGCATTATGTGCAAGTCGTTTTTCCGAGCTCAGCTAAGGGAATCGTGGCAGCGGTGACGGAGCTTTTTCAACGAGGGCGGATTCAAGTCCTAGTCGGAACTAAATCTCTCCTTGGAGAGGGGTGGGATGCTCCTTGTGTCAACTCCCTAATCCTCGGAAGCTTTGTGGGGAGCTTTATGCTGAGTAACCAGATGCGCGGGCGTGCCATTCGTATCTGGCCGGGACATCCAGAAAAGACCAGCAACATCTGGCATCTGGTAGCCGTTCAAGCGCAAGCACTCATCACTCTTCCTGGTGAGGAGCCTAGACCAGAGAGCAATCAGGATCTGCAGACCTTGTCGCGACGGATGGAGCATTTTCTTGGCTTAGCCTATAATCGGGAGAGTATTGAGACCGGTTTGGATCGTTTGGATTTTCCAAAGCCCCCCTTTAAGAAAAAGCAAATCAGCGAGTATAATGAGCGAGTTAAGAGTCTCTCCAAGGATCGAGCAGGCTTGAGACTAAAATGGCAAGATGCTCTTGTCGTAGCGGATCAATTTGAGATAGTTACAGAAGTCGCAACCCCAAAAAAGAAGATCCCAGTCATACTATTGCTTGATGCATTAAAATGGGTTCGCATGTCATTGCTCTTGTTAGCAGTGGATTTGTTGGTCTTGCTATTTAGACTGAGACTGATCAGTGTTTGGTGGCTTACGGCAGCCTGTCTCCTCTTTTTGCCTTTGCATCTTGGCGTTACCTCTGCTATAAGAGTCCCTATAAACAATTGCAGTCTCTGGGTGAGCAGATCCGAAGGGCTCTGCTAGGTTCGGGGCACCTAACGGACGATCAATCCTGTGTTCGGGTAGAGGAGGATAAGGAAAATTATATGATTTTTGCCTATCTCAAGGGAGGAAGCATGAGAGACAAGGAGTTGTTTGCTCAGACTGTGGGAGAGTTCTTTGCTCCAGTGGACAACCAGCGCTATCTCTTGAAGGCGGAGAAAGTCCGAGAAGGCCAGTCACCTTACTATGCCGTTCTTAGTCTTTTTGACAAGCGCAAGGAAGAAGCACAGAAATTTCTTGACTTTCTGACGCCAACTATCGGACGTTATCACCTCGTCTACACACGGACAGAGGCCGGACGGCAAATCCTTCTTGAAGCTCGTATCCAAGCTCTCTCTAACAAAAACGACCGTATCTTGACTAAGAAGAAGGTTAAAAGCCGATTCGAGTAGGGGTCTATGGAAAAATCTATCTGAAACATGATATAATAATAGAGAAAATACATTTTTAATAGTTGAATAGAATGAAGTGTTTAGAATAAACTATTCTTACAAAGCATAAGAAAGGTTTTTTATGGCAAAAAGAAAAGATTTTTCTGAATTAACGAGAGTCCAGATTCCAGCAACTCTGCACCTCATGAGACTGGGCTATACCTATCTTCCCCGTAATGGGAAGGAGATTGCAGAACGAGATCCAGATACCAATATCCTCGTATCTGTTTTTAAGGAGCAATTTTTAAAATTTAACAACTACCTGACAGAGGAAGACTTTGAGAGAGAATTGGCCAATATCAAGTTGGAACTAAATCAAAATGACTTGGGACGTTCTTTCTTTAGACGCCTGCAAGGCCAGGAAGATACAGTTTATATTGACTGGGAAAACCCTGAAGCCAATACTTTTCATGTAGCGCTTGAAGTCACTTGTAAAAATGGCCAGGATGAATTTCGTCCTGATATTGTCGTATTTATCAATGGTCTGCCTCTCTCTTATATCGAAGTGAAACAGCCAAATGCGATTCGAGATGGGAAAACAGGAATTCAGTCGGAGCAAGACAGAACTAGACAACGATTTGAAAATCGCAAGTTCCGTCGCTTTAATAATATCACCCAGTTGATAGCTCTGTCTGACAACTTGCCCTATATCAGTGGACAAGGTCAACAAAAACAGGGCTCTTACTACGGTTCAAATGCCTATTCAAAAACCAAGTTTAATGCTTTCAAGGAAGAAAGAGAAGAAGATTTCCTTCATTCCTTAGCAACCTTAACAGAGGGCCAAATCGACTTCGTTTTAGATGATATGAACCACTTTGCCCTCAAGTCCCAGCCAGAATTCAAAACAAACCTAAACCCTGACACACCTTGCAATGCCTTTCTGTCCTCCTTGTATCAGAAAGGACGCCTGCTCTTTATGCTTCGTTTTGGACTAGTCTATGTAGAGGAAGAGAGCAAGGATGGTCAGATGCAACTGCAGAAGCATGTCATGCGCTACCCTCAGTATTTTGCGACACGTGCCATTGAAGAAACAATTGCAAGAGGTGTTAAGAAGGGCGTTATCTGGCATACACAAGGTTCAGGGAAGACAGCCTTGGCTTTCTTCAATATTCGCTATCTGACCAATTATTTCTCAAAACAGGGAATTGTCCCTCAGTTTTACTTTGTCGTGGATCGTTTGGATCTGGCAGACCAAGCCTTTAAAGAATTTACCAAACGAGGGCTCAAGGTTAAGCGTATCAACAGCCCTCAAGAGCTCAATCAAAAACAAGATGGTTATGATGTTGCTGTGGTCAATATCCAGAAGTTCAAGGACAATTCAGACTTGACTGACCGCTCTGGTTATGACCTCAATCGTCAAAATATCTACTTTATCGATGAAGCCCATCGCTCTTATAATGAACGTGGTTCCTACCTACCAAATCTCTATCAGGCAGACACCAATGCAATCAAGATTGCTTTGACTGGGACCCCATTGATTACCTATAAGAAAGATGGCAAAACCAAGGAAAATCATGCGACCACACGTGATATTTTTGGGGACTATATCCACAAATACTACTACAACCAGTCTATCGATGATGGCTTTACCCTACGTTTGATGCGAGAAGATATCGAGACTTCTTATAAAGACAATCTCAGATCCATCAATGAAGAGATCCAACGTGGAGGCTTGTCCAAGGAGGATATCTTTGCTCACCCTCGTTATGTAGAACCTATGTTAGACTTTATCATCGAGGACTTTAATCGTGCACGTGATGTAATTTTTGATGATCAGACGATTGGTGGCATGATCGTCTGTGACTCGTCAAAGCAGGCGCGTGAGCTTGAAAAGCAATTAGAAAAACGTCGTAAAGCTGGAACAATCAACTTGACATCCGCATTGATTCTCCATGATGAGGGAGATAAGGAAGAGAAGAAAGAAAAGGTAGATGCTTACAAAGAAGGCAAAATTGACCTTATCATCGTCTACTCCATGCTCTTGACAGGTTTTGATGCCCCTCGTCTCAAACGTCTCTACCTAGGGCGTAAAATCAAGGCTCATAACCTTTTACAGACTCTAACCCGTGTCAATCGTCCTTACAAGGACTATCTCTTTGGCTATGTCATCGACTTCGCGGATATTTCGAAAGAGTTTGACAGGACCAATCGTGCCTATCTGGAAGAACTCAATCAAGAGTATGATACGGCCTTGACTGGGGAAAATGGAGAGGATGTTTTTGGCTCTCTCTTTGTCCCGGCAGACGAGATTTCTCATGAATTAAGCAAGACGGAGCTAATCTTGCTTGACTATCCAACGGATAATCTGGAATACTTTTCCCAAGCTATCAATGATATCAAGGATAGAAAGCAGTTAATCGATTTACGAAAAGCTTTGGAGTCAATCAAGCAGTATTACAATATTGCTCGTCTCCTTGGTTACCATCGATTGATCGAGCAGATTGACATTGCTCAGGTCGCAACCTTGCTCAATATCCTCTCTAGACGGATGCTGACACTGTCCTTGATTGATAAACCA
Source organism: Streptococcus oralis subsp. dentisani (assembly GCF_002096335.1). GTDB lineage: Bacteria > Bacillota > Bacilli > Lactobacillales > Streptococcaceae > Streptococcus > Streptococcus oralis_Z. The sequence continues at coordinate 142,404 of NZ_NCUW01000026.1, read as the reverse complement.
GCTGACTTTTCTAGTCAAACGCTCTTAAATTTAGCGATGTCTGAGACAAGTTTTAGTTTTGTCAAGATTGCAGAGGAAGAACTTCGTCTAGCAGCCAATGACCTGGAGGATTGGAGACGTCGGGTAGCTGGTAAGATTAAAAAACAGCGTGATGAAAAGGATCCTGAGTGGGTTTCTCTCTACGAAGAATTCCAACGCATCATGCAAAAACATTTTATCTATGGTCAAGAAGGCTATACGATGGAAAATATCAAGGAAACACAAAAAGACTATGAAGAACTCTTTAAGTCAGTGGAGGATTATTATACTCGTATGAGACGATTGACCATGAACTTTAACGGAGATGAAATGGCAGCTCGTTCATTCAAGCATGTGACTAACTCGACTATGGTCAGTGAATTTCCAGCTATTTACCATGTTATCAAAGGTTCTAAGATTAAATTAGACCATAGAATCGGTCAAAACCAAGGGGTTCTAGATAATGAGGAATATCTAAAGCGAATGATTCGCGAGCAAGCCCGAAAAGAAATGAAGAAAAACCAATCAGCTAGCAATATGGCCAAACAAGATTTTGATAGATTGGTTGAATCGCTATTTGAAGGATATGAAGAGGAATACCAACACTAATGAATGAAACATACAAGGTCCAAGTCCAAGACTTGGTAGATGATTTAAAAGCCGTCTTTACCCATGCAGGACTAGGAGGAGAAGCGGGTGAGTACAAACTTCTCACCCAGTCTTTCCTCTACAAATTTTTAAATGATAAGTTTTTATATCAAGCACAGGTACTAGATGAATCCAATACCTATGAAAATTTACTGACCATGAGTGAGGAAGACTATGACTGGCTCTTAGAGGATATCGGTACCAGCACAGCTTGGCTCAAGCCAGACCAGTTGATCGAAACCCTCCACCGTCAGCAAAATGAGTCGACTTTTTACGAAACTTTTGAAAATACCCTCAACCAGATCGCCATTGATAATAACGATATCTTCTCTGTTCATACGGATGGAGATACGGCCATTCGTCTCTTTGATAAACGTTTGATTACTGATACCATCTCAGATAGCAGTAAGCGCAACGAGGTCGCAAAAGCTATCATCAATCTCCTTACCCGAGTCAAGTTTGATGAGACCATTTTCTCACAAGGTTTCGACTTTTTCTCTACACTTTTTGAGTACATGATCAAGGACTACAACAAAGATGGCGGCGGTAAGTACGCCGAGTACTATACACCTCACTCTGTGGCTAAGATTATCGCTGATATCCTTGTGGGAAATGACCAACCATCAAACGTGCGGATCTATGATCCATCAGCTGGTTCCGGCACCTTGCTTATGAACCTGGCTAGTCGTATCGGTGTGGATAAGACAACTGTCTATAGTCAGGATATCTCGCAAAAATCATCTAATCTTCTCCGTCTTAATCTAATTTTGAATGGACTGCAACATTCCATCCATAATATCGTACAGGGAAATACCATCATCGCCAACCGTCATCCTGAAAAGATGGACTATATCGTGTCTAACCCGCCTTTCAAGCTGGACTTTTCAGAGTGGCGTGACCAAGTAGAGACCTTGCCAGAAGCAAGTGAGCGTTTCTTTGCAGGTGTGCCCAAGGTTCCAGCTAAGTCTAAGGACAAGATGGCGATTTACGAGCTCTTTGTCCAGCATATCATCTACTCCTTGAAGTCAGATGGTCAAGCAGCCGTTGTCTTGCCGACAGGCTTTATCACGGCCCAGTCTGGGATTGATAAGACTATCCGCCAACACTTGGTGGATAATCAAATGCTGGCAGGTGTCGTTTCCATGCCGTCTAATATCTTTGCGACGACAGGTACTAACGTCTCCATCCTCTTTATCGATAAGAAAAATAAGAGTGATGTCGTCCTCATTGATGCCTCAAACCTAGGAACCAAGGTCAAGGAAGGCAAGAACCAAAAGACCGTGCTCTCTCCTGAAGAAGAGCAGAGGATCGTCGAGACCTTTATCAAGAAAGAAGCCGTCGAGGACTTTTCTGTCACTGTCTCTTATGAGGATATCAAGGAGAAAAACTACTCTCTCAGCGCAGGCCAATACTTTGACATCAAGATCGACTATGTAGATATCACAGCAGACGAGTTTGAAGCCAAGATGACCGCTTTTCAAAATAAACTCTCAGACCTCTTCCAGCAATCGCATGCACTGGAGCAGGAGATTGAAGAGCAGATGAAGGGGTTGAAGTATGAGTAAATGGAAAGAAGTAAGTTTATCAGAATTAGGGAAAACGATAACTGGGAAAACACCATCGTCTCAATATCCTGAGGATTTTGGAGATGAAGTACCTTTTATTACTCCGTCGGATTCCTTTGAGAACAAATATATAAGTAAGCCAGAGAGATACTTATCACGTTCAGGTTCAGACCGTCTAAAAGATAAAATCATTTCTTCTGATAGTATTATGGTTACTTGTATAGGCTCAGCTATGGGGAAAGTGGCAAAGAATAGTTTGCCTTCTGTTACTAATCAGCAGATAAATTCTATTATAGTTAATGAAAATTTTGATTCTGACTATATTTATTATCTTTTTAAAAATAACTATGCTGTATTTCGAAATGCTGCATCAGGTAGTACAGCAATTCCAATTCTAAATAAAACTGATTTTGATAATTTGAAATTTAAAGTAGAATTGGATTTAAACCAACAACGTAAAATGGTTTCAATACTTTCAAAAATTGATGACAAGATTGAAATCAACAACCAAATCAACCAAGAGTTGGAAGCCATGGCTAAGACCCTCTACGACTACTGGTTTGTGCAGTTTGATTTTCCAGACCAGAATGGCAAACCCTACAAATCTTCAGGTGGAAAGATGGTCTATAACCCAGAACTCAAACGCGAAATCCCAGAGGGGTGGGGAGTTGAGAAGTTGGGGGAATTGGCACAATTTAAAAATGGTATTAACTATGAAAAAACTTCCAGTGGAAGTGAAAAAGTTAAAATCATTAATGTTAGAAATATCTCATCATCAACAATATTTATCAATCAAACAGATTTAGATGAAATCTTTTTAGAGAATGATAAATCAACAAATTTTATTGTTAATGAGGGAATGATTTTAATCACACGAAGCGGTATCCCAGGAGCTACACGATTAGTGTCAGAACTTGAAGCGAAAACTGTATATTCTGGATTTATCATTGCATCAGAAGTTAATGATTTGATTTATAAAAATTTGATTTTCTACTACTTAAAAAATGTTGAAGAAGTTTTAAAAAATCAATCAGCAGGGACTATCATGAAAAATATTTCTCAATCAGTTCTTACTGATATGGTTGTTTCACGTCCTCCCCAAAATCTTCTGTTGAAATTTAATTCAATTATTGATAACTTACTTGAACAAATGAAAAATGTTCAAAGACAAAACCAACAACTCACGCAACTTCGCGATTGGCTATTACCGATGCTGATGAATGGACAGGTAAGGGTTGAGTAGAGGAAAGAGGCATAAATTGATTCAAATAAATATTAATGACGAAAAAACCCGGTTGATTTCTTTTTGTCAACAACCAGATTTTGATGAATATGTTAAGATTTTTCTAATTAAAATTAAGAAAAATGATATTTTTTTATATAAACAAGATGCTGATAAGAAAACTAAAGAAAATATACTTAAAACAATTATTGAAAGTATGAATAAATCTACTTTTAGTAATCGAGAAATAAAACCATATGATCCAGTCATAACATATAAGAATGTACATGAGCAAGTAGAAGTTTCAGAATATGAAAATATTCAATCTGTAATTTCACAATTTAATGATGAACAACAACATCTACTAAGTACAAGTTGTGAAACGGAGAAAGATTTGCATAACTATTTGATTGAAATAAAGAAGAAAAGTACTATTAATCTAAAATTTATAGGTTCTTTTGTGAATGCATTTCAATTGGAAAAAAAGATGTTATTTGGTAATTTTACGGATAGTAAAATTAAATTAAGGGAACGAAATAATCTATTTGGTTTAAATAAAAAGATTGATTTAATGATTGTTAATGATGAAAAAATTTTAATCAATCAAGCAGAATCAAAATTTGATTCTATATTTGGAATGAATCAAAAATTCGCTGAGCAAGCAACAGAAATTCTAAATACTGATGTAAATATAAAAACTATATTTGAACAAACTTCAATTAATTTTTTGAAGACAAAAGTGATCAATGGTAAAAGACTTGCTACGAGGTTAATTAAAATTGTTTCTGATACGAATCGTTTTACAGAAACAGTTAGACATATTGACAAAATACAAACTATAAAAAATGATCCTACTCATAAATTTTATAAAGAAATTGAAGATGTTACGTTTAGTAATGGAAAGTTAAGTATTACTAATGAAAAAAATTGTGTTCAATTGATTAATGCTATATCAGATGCATTTGTGAAAGCTTACATTTCTGAGATTGAAACTGTTGAAGAAGGACGTATGTAATGCAGCGAGATCTTTTTTCTAAGTGGACATTGTTTATCACCTCGTACCTACCACTATATTTATGGCTTCTTTTTAGTAATATTAATTATTCCAAATTTTCATTTGAGAGATTAATAGCTCTTGATTTCAATCATAAATTGATTCGTGCAGTTTTTGTTGTTCTAATTTTTATTTCATTTATTAAATTATGGAAATTATTTAAGTTTGATGGTAAGGAAAGTATCAAAATACCGAGAAAAATGGAAATATCACCGGAAAGTGATTCATTGATGAACTACATTGTTACATATTTTACTCCGTTACTGTCTTTTGATATGAATAATACAACTAGTATTATCATGAATTTATTGTTGTTCCTTTTAATTGGATTGATGTATGTTGGTAGTAATGCAAGTTATCTTAATCCTGTTCTAGGAGTTTTTGGATTTAAGATATTTGGAGTTACAGGTTTTCCTCACGCTCATCATATCATAACAAATCTCTCATTTGATGATGTAGAAACCGTGAGAGAAACAGATGTAGAATTAACTAGTTATAGATTAGGTGATGGAATTTACATTTTAAAAAGAAAATAGGTAACATTGCTTAATATAAATTAATAACTATAATCCCAGCTAAAACAACTTTTGGCTGGTTTTTGTTTTCTAAACATGGTATAATTAAATTACCTAAAAGGTAATTTAATTTAACGGAAAGGGACATATGAAGCTTATCTATACAAACAAAACTGTTAAAAAGCAGTGCACAGAGCTGAGGCAGGCGAAGAAGGATTTTTCGGATAAGCTTGCTGTAAAGTTGCATCAGTTGATCAACTTTTTGGAAGCGGCGAATTCTTTGGCTAGTGTGACGGCTTTTCCTAAGTATCACTTTCACCAACTCAAGGGAAAGAGATGGGGACAGTTTGCTTTGGATATAGATGGTCGAAAGAGTTCCTATCGTTTGATTGTGGGTTTTCGTGAAGAGGATGTAGAAAAGGTGTTTCCAAATCCTGTTGAAATCGAAATCCTAAAAATAGAGGAGGTCAGCAATCACTATGAGTAATAAAATTGTTGAATACAAAGACCTGATTGCTTTTCATCCAGGTCAGTATGTTGAAGAGTTGATTGAAGATTATAACGTAACGCAGAAAGAATTTGCGGAGCGATTAGGAGTTTCGGCAAAGACTGTCAGCAAGCTCGTCAATGCGGAGGAGTCCATTAGTAAAGAAACGGCTCATAAGTTAGCCAAGCTAAGCGGAGTTTCTATGCAAACCTGGCTCAATCTTCAAAATGCTTATGATGTAAAAGTGGCTGAGATTGCAGAGGAAAGAGAGTTAGAAGAAGGTAGCGAAAAAGAAATCTGTGAGATGATAGATTTCAAGTATTTTAAGGAAGAAGGCTACGTTCCAGACAAACGTTATAGTTTAAAGGAAAAGATTGTCGAGCTTCGCAGGATTCTAGGTGTGGCAAGTTTAGAAAATCTTACATCTTTTAACCATCTAGTCAGCTATCGGAATACGCGTGAGTTTACGACTAAAAGTATAGTCAACTCCAATATCATGCTGGAGTTGGCATCTAAAAAGGCGCGTGATAAAACGACTACTAAGCTCAATCGTAGAAAACTAGAGAAAAATCTGCCTGCTTTGAGAGGGTTAACTAGGCAAGATCCAGAAGTCTTTCCTCAACGCTTGTATGATATCTTGCTAGACTGTGGTGTTGTTCTAGTCGGTCTACCTGCTTTGGCAAATGCTAATTTGAATGGTGCTACAAAAAAATTCAGCAATGGTAGTGCCTTGCTATTATTGACAGACCGAAACAAGGCATCCGATATTTTCTGGTTCTCACTTTTCCATGAGATTGGGCACATTCTACAGAATGATTTTTCATCTGAAGACGGAAACAGTGAGTTATACCGTCGTTCTGAGGAACAGGCAGACCAGTTTGCAAAAGATCTCTTGATTAGACCAGAAGACTATCAGGCTTTTGTAGAAAAAGGAAACTTTGATAAGACGGATATCATATGTTTTGCGGAGGAAATCGTTATTCATCCTAGCGTTGTTTTAGGCAGATTACAAAATGAGGGTATTCTAGGTTTTGACCGTTTCCGAGAACTAAAAGTAAATTATTACTTTGTTTCCTAAGTGTCAGGAAACTTTAGAAGAAGAAAAAAGATTCATACAGTCAGTCATGTGAAGCTCATAATTCGCTCATTTTTAAGATACAACTTTGTTTCCATATTCCCTGGAAACGGATAGAAAACAAGGAGAAAGATGGAACAAATTAACCAAAAATCCCAGTGCCAACAACTCTGGGCTAGAAACAAATACCTCGTTTTGAGCCATTCCAGTAATATTTACAACGAGATTCGTCAGTATCTAAAGAATGAAGAGGTGGAGGTAAGTCGTGTTCAAGAACTGATTGACCTTGCCTGTCAAATCCCAGAACACAGGGGTCAGGTTTGCAATGCCTTTCAGCATATTTGGGGCTATTTCAAAAAGAAAGCGACAGATGCTGAGCGAAAGGACTATATGCTCCTGCTGGATCGCTACCGCTTTGGTCAGGTTTCTAAGGAAGATTTAATCGCTAAGACACGAGACTTGCTGGATCGCTATCCAAATACCTACTTACAACATTCGACTTTACTGAAAGGAGACTCCCATGAGACTTTGGCATGAGGCTTTGATTTCACAACTTCCCCGTCCTCAGCTCTTGGGGCAACATCGAGAGTGCTGTGCCCTGCGTGGCAATGGCTGGGGGAAAAAGCATGCGACAGTGGAGTATGTCTTTACCCATTCGCCCTATCGTCTCTATGCCTATCATCGCTTGATCATGGAGGAGATGGCTGGTCGTGGATACAATGTCAGTCCAGAGTGGCTGGACAAGAACTACCGTGGCAAAACCTGCCCTCCTTATGAGGATTTGTCTGAGGAGAAGCTAGGCAATCCCATCTATAGTGAGCATGACGCAGAATACTATGAGGAGTGTCTGGCTAATCTTCGAGAGAAGGGGATTGACTTATAGTCTTTTCTAATAACAAGCCATAGTCACTTATAAGGAACATCAATAGCTCGTTTGAATCTTTCAACTAAAAAGCGGCCACAAAACACGATATAAAAAGGATTTGAGACACTGGTCTCAAGTCTTTTTCTTTTGTTCAAAAGAGAGATATAGTTTCAGACTATATCAAAGCCTAATTATTTACAATTATACAGACACTTTCTTTTCTGTTAAGATAGTTTCAACAACAAATTTTGGAGGACACATCATGTCAACTACAATCATCGGTTTCCCTCGTTTGGGCGAATTCCGCGAATTAAAATTTACAACTGAAAAATACTTTAGAAAAGAAATCTCAGAAGAAGAACTCCTTGCCGCAGCAAAAGAATTGCGCGCAAAACACTGGAACATTGTCAAAGAAAAAGGCATCACTGAAATCCCATCAAACGACTTTTCTCACTATGATAACTTCCTAGATGCAGCTTTCCTTTTCAACGTGGTGCCAGCTTCTGTTCAAAACTTGGACTTGTCTGACCTTGAGCGCTACTTTGCTTTGGGTCGTGGTTACCAAGGAGAAAAAGGGGACGTTCGTGCCCTTCCAATGAAGAAATGGTTCAACACCAACTACCACTACATCGTTCCTAAATTTGAAAAAGACACTCAAGTTAAACTTGCTGGTCACAAGATCTTTGATGAGTTCCAAGAAGCTAAAGAACTTGGATTGAACACTCGTCCAGTCCTTGTAGGTCCATTCACTTTCCTTCAATTGTCAGACTTTGAAGAAGGCGTGAAAGCGGAAGACTTCGTAGACAGTTTAGTAGTTGCTTACCAAGAAGTTTTTGCAAAATTGGCTGAACTTGGTGCGACTCGCATCCAACTCGACGAAGCGGCTCTTGTCAAAGACTTGACAGCGGAAGAAAAAGCACTCTTCTTTAACATTTACAACAAGCTTTTGGCTGACAAGAAAGGTCTTGAAGTCTTGCTTCAAACTTACTTCGGAGACGTTCGTGACGTCTACGCTGACCTTGTAAACTTGCCAGTAGATGCCATCGGTCTTGACTTTGTCGAAGGTAAGAAAACTCTTGAACTCGTTAAAGGTGGTTTCCCAGCTGACAAGACTCTCTATGCAGGTATTGTCAATGGTAAAAACATCTGGCGCAATAACTATGAAAAGAGCTTGGCTGTTCTTGAGCAAATCCCAGCTGAAAACATTGTCTTGACAAGCTCATGCTCACTTCTTCATGTGCCATTTACAACTGCTAATGAAGAATTTGAACCAGCTATCTTGAACCACTTTGCTTTCGCAGTTGAAAAATTGGATGAGATTCGTGATTTGGATGCTATCCGCAACGGCCAAGGTGCAGAAGCTCTTGCAGCCAACAAAGAACTCTTTGCGACTGAGCGTGTGGGTGAAAATGCGGAACTTCGTGCTCGTATCGCTGGCTTGACTGACGCAGACTACACTCGTTTGCCAGCCTTTGCAGAACGTGAAGCTATCCAAGAAGAGGCCTTCAAACTTCCAGCTCTCCCAACAACAACCATCGGTTCATTCCCTCAAACCAAGGAAGTCCGTGCTAAACGTTTGGCCTTCCGTAAGGGTGAGTTGACTCAAGAAGAATACGATGCCTTCCTTGCTGAAACCATCGATGAATGGATCAAATGGCAAGAAGAAGTTGGATTTGACGTGCTGGTACACGGTGAGTTCGAGCGTAACGACATGGTTGAGTACTTCGGTCAAAACTTGTCAGGTTACCTCTTCTCTAAGAACGGTTGGGTACAATCATATGGTATGCGTGGAGTGAAACCACCAATCATCTGGGGTGATGTGACTCGTCTTAACCCAATCACTGTGAAATGGTCTAGCTATGCTCAAAGCCGTACTGACAAACCTGTTAAAGGTATGTTGACTGGTCCGGTTACCATCCTTAACTGGTCATTCCCACGTGAAGACATCTCTATCAAGGACTCAACTCTTCAAATCGCTCTTGCGATCAAGGATGAAGTTCTTGACCTTGAAGCTGCTGGCGTGAAGATCATCCAAATCGACGAGGCTGCTCTTCGTGAGAAATTGCCACTCCGTCGTAGCGACTGGTATGAAGACTACCTTGACTGGGCTATTCCAGCCTTCCGCTTGGTACACTCTACAGTTGCACCAGATACTCAAATCCACACTCACATGTGTTACTCAGAATTTACAGATATCATCCCAGCTATCGACAACATGGATGCGGACGTTATTTCCTTTGAAGCAAGCCGTTCAAACCTTGAAATCTTGGACGAACTCAAAGCGAAAAACTTCCAAACAGAAGTGGGACCTGGGGTTTACGATATCCACTCACCTCGTGTGCCAAATGAAGGTGAAATCGACCACACAATCGATGCTATTCTTGCCAAAGTACCAAGCAAGAAAGTTTGGATCAACCCTGACTGTGGTTTGAAAACACGCGGTATTCCAGAAACAAAAGAAAGCTTGATCCGCCTTGTCGAAGCAGCAAAAGCTGCGCGTGAGAAATTGTAAGATAAGATTTCGCTCGTGACACTGACTGATCAAGGAACTGCTTGGCCCAAGCCGGCTTAGCAATCATGAAATTAAAAAGAAAAGGATAATGACTATGTCACGCCAAACTCCGTCACTTTCATTTGAAGTGTTCCCTCCAAACCCAGCTGTGGGTAATGATAAAATTATTTCAGCCTTGCAGGATATGCGGGAGCTAGCACCGCACTTTATCAGTGTAACTGCCAGCAATAATAAATTTAATATCAAGGAAACGACGGTTCGTTTGGCTGACTTTATCCAGAATGACTTGGCGATTCCGACCATTGCCCACTTGCCCGCTATCTATCTGAACAAGGAAAAGGTTGCTGAAACTATTGCGGACTTGGACAAGGTTGGGGTACAGAAAATCTTAGCCTTGCGTGGAGATATCATCCCTGATGTGGAGCCACAAAAGGATTTTCGCTACGCAACGGACTTGATCGAGTTCATCAAGGAACAAGCTCCTCATTTTGAGATTGTCGGAGCTTGCTACCCAGAGGGACACCCTGACTCGCCAAACCAGATTTCGGATATCCAAAATCTCAAGAAGAAAGTAGACGCAGGCTGTTCGAGTCTCGTAACGCAACTTTTCTTTGACAATGAGCGTTTCTATGACTTCCAAGACAAGTGTACCTTGGCAGGGATTGATGTTCCTATTCATGCGGGTATCATGCCGATTCTTAACCGTAATCAAGCGCTTCGTCTCTTGAAAACGTGTGAGAATATCCATATTCCGCGAAAATTCAAGGCCATTTTAGACAAGTATGAGCATGATCCTGAGTCGCTCAGAGCAGCAGGACTTGCCTATGCCGTGGACCAAATCGTGGACTTGGTCACTCAGGATGTCGCAGGTGTGCATCTTTACACCATGAACAATGCTGAAACAGCAAAATACATCCACCAAGCAACCCATGCCTTGTTTAACCATCAGTCTTTAGGATAATAAAAAGCAAACCATTCTTCTCAGGTGAGGGGAATGGTTCCTTTTTAATAGAAAAGCCCGCACTTTTTAAGAAAAATATGATAAAATAGACTCTGTACGTACTTGATACAAAGATGAGGGTATTAAAGTTTTAAGAATTTTTCAAATTTGGTTGGAGCGACACAAGCGAGTCAAATCGATGTTATTTGACGAGAGAGTTAGTAAAGCATTTAGCTAATTGCATGATAGCGATTAGCGTGAAAGGCTTAGATGCTTTAGCATCAATCCTTTCGAATGATTTGTATCTTGTGTAACTGAACACGTCTACAACTCTGTGTAAAAAGATAAATCTAGCTAGGAGCAGTCGCTCCGTTGTTCGATTTTCTATTTTCCTTTGAGTTGCTTAACGGCTTGGTATCTTGATGAATTGAATTTTGGCCTCATTTCTTAGGAAAAAAGATAAGCTTCCTAGCACTCATCGAGTGTGGCGTCACCTTCCTATTTTTCTACAGAAATGTTCGGCAAGCCGAACCGTCCAAAATATCTTGAAAGTTGAACACGGGCTAAATCCCTAGTGAAAAAGATAGATTTCCTGGTGTGCGTGACACACTGCGTCAATCTCCTATTTTCATACGGGATTCTTCACGCCCTTTGTATCCTGATCTTTGTAGGCAAGGCGTATAATTTTATCAATCCAAAGGGGATTAACATGACAAAACAAGTGTTTCAAACGACTTTTGCGGGTCGTGAGTTGATCGTAGAGACTGGTCAGGTTGCTAAGCAAGCAAATGGCTCTGTTGTCGTCCGTTATGGTGAGTCAACTGTCTTGACTGCTGCCGTTATGTCTAAGAAAATGGCAACTGGGGATTTCTTCCCACTTCAAGTCAACTACGAAGAAAAAATGTATGCAGCTGGGAAGTTTCCTGGTGGCTTCATGAAGCGTGAAGGACGTCCTTCAACGGATGCGACCTTGACAGCGCGTTTGATTGACCGTCCAATCCGTCCTATGTTTGCGGAAGGTTTCCGTAATGAAGTGCAAGTGATTAATACGGTCCTTTCTTATGATGAAAATGCCTCTGCACCAATGGCAGCTATGTTTGGTTCATCCTTGGCACTTTCTATCTCAGATATTCCATTTGACGGACCAATCGCTGGGGTGCAGGTGGGCTATGTAGATGGTGAAATCATCATCAACCCTAGTCAAGAACAAGCAGAGCGCTCACTTCTTGAATTGACAGTAGCTGGTACCAAGGACGCTATCAACATGGTTGAGTCTGGTGCCAAAGAATTATCAGAAGAAATCATGTTGGAAGCTCTTCTCAAAGGGCACGAAGCTGTTAAAGAATTGATTGCCTTCCAAGAAGAAATCGTTGCTGTGGTCGGTAAGGAAAAAGCAGAAGTGGAATTGCTTCATGTAGACGCTGACTTGCAGGCTGAAATCATCGCATCCTACAATAGTGACCTCCAAAAAGCGGTCCAAGTAGAAGAAAAATTGGCTCGTGAAGCTGCAACTCAAGCAGTTAAAGACCAAGTGACTGCTGTTTACGAAGAAAAATATGCAGACCACGAAGAATTTGACCGTATCATGCGTGATGTGGCTGAAATCTTGGAACAAATGGAACACGCTGAAGTGCGCCGTTTGATTACAGAAGATAAGGTACGTCCTGACGGTCGTAAGGTTGATGAAATCCGTCCTTTGGATGCGGTTGTTGACTTTCTTCCTCGTGTGCACGGTTCAGGTCTCTTTACTCGTGGCCAAACTCAAGCCCTTTCAGTCTTGACCTTGGCTCCCATGGGTGAAACTCAAATTATCGATGGGTTGGATCCAGAGTACAAGAAACGCTTTATGCACCACTATAACTTCCCACAATACTCTGTAGGGGAAACGGGCCGTTACGGTGCGCCAGGTCGTCGTGAAATTGGTCACGGAGCTCTTGGTGAGCGTGCTCTTGCTCAAGTATTGCCAAGTTTGGAAGAATTCCCATACGCGATCCGCTTGGTAGCAGAAGTTTTGGAATCAAACGGTTCTTCTTCTCAAGCCTCTATCTGTGCGGGAACGCTTGCCCTTATGGCTGGTGGTGTGCCAATCAAGGCGCCAGTAGCAGGGATTGCTATGGGTCTCATCTCAGATGGAAACAACTACACTGTCTTGACCGATATCCAAGGTTTGGAAGACCACTTTGGGGACATGGACTTTAAGGTTGCGGGTACTCGTGACGGGATTACAGCCCTTCAAATGGATATCAAAATTCAAGGGATTACTGCAGAAATCTTGACTGAGGCTCTTGCTCAAGCCAAGAAAGCCCGTTTTGAAATCCTTGATGTGATTGAAGAAACGATACCAGAAGTTCGTCCAGAATTGGCTCCAACTGCACCGAAAATTGATACCATCAAGATTGATGTGGACAAGATTAAGATTGTCATCGGTAAAGGTGGAGAAACCATTGACAAGATTATCGCTGAAACAGGCGTTAAGATTGATATCGACGAAGAAGGTAATGTTTCTATCTACTCTAGCGACCAAGATGCCATTAACCGTACCAAAGAAATCATCGCTGGCTTGGTTCGTGAAGCCAAAGTGGATGAAGTTTACCATGCTAAGGTTGTTCGTATCGAGAAATTTGGTGCCTTTGTCAACCTCTTTGATAAGACAGATGCACTTGTGCACATTTCTGAAATGGCTTGGACTCGTACGAACAATGTAGAAGATTTGGTAGCCATTGGTGATGAAGTAGATGTTAAGGTTATCAAGATTGATGAAAAAGGCCGTATCGATGCCTCTATGAAAGCTCTTCTTCCTCGTCCGCCAAAACCAGAACACGATGAAAAAGGTGAAAAGTCTGAACGTCCTCACCGTCCACGTCATCACAAGGACCACAAACCTAAGAAAGAATTTACGCACAAACCAAAAGACTCAGAATAAGAAAGGAGAAATGTATGGGATGGTGGCGCGAAACCATTGATATTGTAAAAGAAAATGATCCAGCGGCACGCAACAGTTTGGAAGTTTTGCTGACTTATCCAGGTGTCAAGGCCTTAGCTGCCCACCGTCTCTCGCATTTTCTCTGGAATCATGGCTTCAAACTCCTGGCTCGGATGCACAGTCAGTTTTGGCGCTTTTGGACTCAAATCGAGATTCATCCGGGTGCCCAGATTGACTCAGGTGTCTTTATCGACCACGGTTCAGGTCTGGTGATTGGAGAGACGGCGATTGTTGAGACGGGAGTTCTCCTCTATCATGGTGTGACTCTTGGGGGAACAGGGAAAGACTGTGGCAAACGCCATCCGACTGTCCGAAAAGGGGCGCTCATATCAGCCCATGCCCAAGTCATCGGACCGGTAGAAATCGGTGAAAATGCCAAAGTTGGTGCTGCTGCAGTAGTCGTGGCAGACGTACCAAGTGATGTGACAGTTGTCGGTATTCCAGCTAAGATCGTGCGCGTTCACGGTCAGAAGGATGAGCCAACGATCCACGAAGTCGAAGAAAAACGAGAGTACTACGTCAATAAACTAGAGCAGGCTAGAGAAGCCAGCCACAGATCGTCGGGATTGTAAAGGATATTTATATGATTATAGCAAGAAACAAGTTAAGCCCAAAGGAGTTATCTGAGGCGAAAGTCCTAATTAACTGTTGCCAAAAATATGACGGTACCTACCGTGAACCCTATCTCTCTAACATGCTTAATTTTGACCCAAACATGCCCGCCTTTTTTCTTTATTACGAAAAAAGTGAACTTGTTGGTTTATTAACTGTCTATGCGGATGATCAAGATGTGGAAGTAGCGATACTGGTTCATCCAGAACATCGCCGACAGGGAATTGCGCGTGCTTTGTTTACTAGTTTTGAGAAAGAAACGGCTTCTTTCCCCATTCGGTCAGTCACTTTTCAGGCAGAACGTATTTTTTTAGAGAATCATCCTGACTTTGCCAGTAATTGGGGACTAATCGAGGATGAAGAGACAGAAACTTGGTTAGGTAAGGATAGAAGACCTTATCCGTTAGCAAATGTTTCCAATCTGGAAGTTTTGTTAGCAGATAGTTCATTTCAGAATCAAATTAGTCAGTTGAAATTTCAGGTATTTTCAGAGGAACATGAATCTAGAGAAGTTGTGGATAGATATGTCGCCGAAGCTCTGAAAGATCCAGAAAGTCGCCTATATATTTTATTAAAAAACGGTCAGGTCATTGGAACTTGCACAGTTGATTTATCAAGTAATACTAATTACCTCTATGGTTTAGTAATACTGGAACTTGAACGTGGGAAAGGCTATGGAAGCTATTTTGTAAAATCTCTTGTCAACCAACTGATTGAGCAAAATGATAAGGAATTTCAGATTGCAGTAGAGGATAGCAACGTAGGTGCCAAGCGCTTGTATGAAAAAATCGGCTTTGTCAAACAGACACAGGTAGTTTATTTGAATGAGAAAGAGTAGAAAAATGCTATTAGAAGAATTCGAAAATGTACCTGCTGTTATCGAACCAACTGATCGAAGTATTCGTGGTGGTGGAGAAATCTGTGACACGATCATTTTATCTTTTAATGGAGAAATCGTTGAACGAGTAAAGCAGTTTGAAGATGTTTATGAAGGTGGCTATCTAACCAATCTAAATGGTAGATTTCCATGGTATATCTATGAAAAGGATGGGAGTAAGGTAGCAGTTGCTATAGCTACGATTGGAGCCCCGATGGTTGTTGGGCTCTTAGAAGAACTCAAAGCAAGAGGATTTAGGAACTTTATTGTGTTGGGTTCTTGCGGAGTTCTAGATCAGTCTATTCAGGCTGATAAAATTATCCTACCAAGTTCAGCTCTACGTGATGAAGGTACAAGTTACCATTATGCTCCTGCTAGTGATGAGATAGCTTATGACGAAACTCTGCTATTAACCATGGAAGAGGCTTTGAATAAATCTGGTATTGAGCACATTCGAACAAAGACTTGGACTACAGATGCTTTCTATCGGGAAACGCCTGATAAGGTCAAGCGTCGCTTGGCTGCTGGAGCTCAAGTGGTGGACATGGAAGCTTCGGCTATCATGGCTTGGAGTCAATTCCGCAAGAGTAAAGTCTATCAGTTCTTCTACACGGCTGACTATGTGGACCATCATAACCGAACCTGGGATGTCCGCCATGAAGAGCGGACAGCTGATGCCATGACTTTTTTCACTATCGCTTTGATAATAGCCAAGGAACTAGAAAGGTAACTACAAGAATGGCAGTATATTTTTACGGCTGTATCACCATGGATGGCTATTTGGCAGACAGCCAGCACAGGATAGACTGGCTGCATCAGCTTGGTTCTGTAGAGGATACAGGCTATGATGACTTTTACAGGCAAATGGATATCACCATCATGGGCAAGCGGACCTTTGAGGAAATCCAAGATTTGCAAGATGTAGAAAGTTTTTATCAAGCTACGGAAAACTATGTCTTTACGCATGATGGGCACCTGCCTGTCAGCAATTACCAGCCAGTAGCTGGGGATGTGGTGGACTTTGTTCACCAGATTGACAAAGGCAAAAATGTCTTTGTGATTGGTGGTAATTCCTTGGTAGGACCGCTCTTGGATGCGGATCTTTTCGACCACCTCATTATTCAGATAGCGCCCCTTATCCTAGGAAAGGGGGTTCCCCTCTTTACCCAAGAGGAAGGGCAGCGCTTTTACCAACTGGATAGCCTCAGGCAATTTGGCCCTTTTGCAGAGCTGGTTTTCAGCCGAAAAAGTCAGAAATAGAGAAGGGAGTGGACCGCATGATTAAAATTTATGACACCATGTCTCGTGATTTGCGAGAATTTGTACCTATTGAGGACGGCAAGGTTAAGATGTATGTCTGTGGGCCAACGGTCTACAACTACATCCACGTGGGCAATGCCCGCTCAACAATAGCTTTTGATACCATTCGCCGTTATTTTGAGTATCGGGGATTTGAAGTCAACTATATTTCCAATTTTACAGATGTAGATGATAGGATTATCCATCGCGCCAAGGAAGAAGGCATCACGCCTCAGGAGGTTGCGGACAAGTATATCGCTGCCTTTCGTGAGGATGTGACGGCCTTAGGCGTGAAACCTGCGACTCGCCATCCGCGTGTGGTGGAGTTTATGGCTGACATCATTCGTTTTGTCGCTGACTTGATTGAAAAAGGCTTTGCCTACGAGAGTCAAGGAGATGTTTACTTCCGAGTGGAAAAATCCCACAATTACGCCAAATTAGCTAACAAAACCTTGGAAGATTTGGAGCTGGGTGCTTCAGGTCGAACCGATGAAGAAACGGCACGTAAGGAAAATCCAGTGGACTTTGCTCTCTGGAAAGCTGCCAAACCAGGCGAGATTTCTTGGGATAGTCCTTGGGGACCTGGTCGTCCGGGCTGGCATATCGAATGTTCGGTCATGTCAACAGAGATTTTGGGCGATACCATTGATATCCACGGCGGTGGAGCTGATCTAGAGTTTCCACATCATACCAACGAAATTGCCCAGTCAGAGGCCAAAACAGGCAAGACATTTGCCAATTACTGGATGCACAATGGCTTTGTCAATATCGACAATGTCAAGATGTCCAAGTCCTTGGGAAACTTTATCACTGTTCATGATGCCCTCAAAACCATCGATGGCCAAGTGCTTCGTTTCTTCTTTGCAACACAACACTACCGCAAACCCATCAACTTTACGGAAAAGGCAGTTCGCGATGCCGAGACCAATCTCAAGTATCTAAAAAATACTTACGAGCAACCATTTACCGGAAATGTAGATGCTCAAGAGTTACAAGCCTTTAAAGATAAGTTTGTTGCAGCTATGGATGAGGATTTCAACTCTGCCAACGGTATCACAGTAGTCTTTGAAATGACCAAGTGGATTAACTCAGGTAACTATGATGCTGCTGTCAAGCAAGCTCTTGCGGCTATGTTAGAGGTCTTTGGTATTGTCTTTGTAGAGGAAGTTTTGGATGCAGAAATCGAAGCCTTAATCCAAAAACGCCAAGAAGCGCGTGCCAATCGTGACTTTGCGACAGCAGACCAAATCCGTGACCAATTGGCTGCTCAAGGCATTAAACTACTGGATACAAAAGATGGAGTGAGGTGGACACGTGATTGATGCCAATCTCATTAATGGGATTGCGCTAGCTTTTGAGGGGGATGCGGTTTATTCCATGTATATTCGTCGCCACCTCATCCTCAAAGGCATGACCAAGCCCAATAAACTCCACCAAGAGGCGACCAAGTATGTCTCGGCCAAGGCTCAGGCTCGTTTGATTTCATTGATGTTGGAGGAGCAAGTCCTTACGGAAAAAGAAGAAGAAATCTATAAACGTGGCCGCAATACCAATAGTCACACAAAGGCTAAAAATGCGGATGTCGTGACTTATCGTATGTCGACTGGATTTGAAGCAGTTATGGGCTATCTTCATCTGACAGAAAATGTGGAGCGCTTAGAGGCCTTGATTTCGTGGTGTATCCAAAAAGTGGAGGAGTAGAAATGCTTGCAAAAGAATTACTAGACTGGTTTCCTGAGGCACAGATTTCAGATCAGCCGATAGAGAAGCCAGGATATCTTACTCTTCCTCTATCTTCTCAACAGTGGATTTTACTGGAAGAGACTAATCTCACTGAACGTGAAAAGCAGTTAATTTCCCTTTTAACCCAGCAGGAGCAGGCTCGTTCGCTCAATCCTTGGTTTTCCTATCTAATCGAGGGAAAGGGGCAGGCACCTCAAACTTTTAAAAAGATTCAGCTGGTTTATTGTCATCTATCCTATTCCCAACAGGAGAATCTAGCTTCTTGGCTGGATATGATGCAGACTCTCTTTCCTAACTGCCAGACAGTGTTGCAGGTCGGAGTTCAGGACTATGTTTTTGTTCTCCAGCAAGATAAATACAGCGCTGTTCGCTCAATCTTATCCGATACGATTGAGGCAGTGGAGTACGACTTTGGTCTTCGTCTATCTATCATGTTAGGTCAGATCTGGTCACAGACTGGATATCAGCCCCTGTCAGATTTAATCCAAGCAGAGCGGGACTTGTTTAAGACTTGGTGGCGTCAAGGTCATCAAGGTGTTCATACTTTTTCACAGCTCTATCTTTGGAGTATGGGAGAAAGACTAGTGGACCTGAAGGTAATCAAGGAATGCCTGCACCAGATGATCTTGGATCAGGATCAGATTCAGGAAATTATTCTCTCCCTCTGGGAAAACAGTGCTGTCTTAACGAAAACGGCCCAGCAACTCTATCTGCATCGCAATTCTCTCCAATACAAGATTGACAAATGGGAAGAATTGACTGGACTGCAGTTAAAAGAATTGACAGATTTGACCTTATGTTATCAGTTGATTTTACCAGATATTCTCTAAAGTTTTGTGCAAGTTGCACAGAACTTTTTTGTTTTTTTGGTCACCTTGCCATAGAAATGTAAAGCGTTTTCATTTATAATAAAACTATCAAAATATAAAAGGAGTTCACCTTCCATGGTAGAATTAAATCTTAAAAACATTTACAAAAAATATCCAAACAGCGAACACTACTCAGTTGAAGACTTCAACTTGGATATCAAAGACAAAGAATTTATCGTTTTCGTAGGTCCTTCAGGATGTGGTAAATCAACAACTCTTCGTATGATCGCTGGTCTTGAAGATATTACAGAAGGTACTGCATCTATCGATGGCGTGGTTGTCAACGACGTAGCTCCAAAAGACCGTGACATCGCCATGGTATTCCAAAACTACGCTCTTTACCCACACATGACTGTTTATGACAACATGGCTTTCGGTTTGAAATTGCGTAAATACAGCAAAGAAGATATCGACAAACGTGTTCAAGAAGCAGCTGCAATCCTTGGTTTGAAAGAGTTCTTGGATCGTAAACCTGCTGACCTTTCTGGTGGTCAACGTCAACGTGTTGCCATGGGGCGTGCTATCGTCCGTGATGCAAAAGTGTTCTTGATGGACGAACCTTTGTCAAACTTGGATGCCAAACTTCGTGTATCTATGCGTGCTGAAATTGCGAAGATTCACCGTCGTATCGGTGCTACAACTATCTACGTAACGCACGACCAAACAGAAGCGATGACACTTGCAGACCGTATCGTTATCATGTCAGCAACTAAGAACCCAGCTGGTACAGGTACTATCGGACGTGTAGAACAAATCGGTACTCCTCAAGAAGTTTACAAAAACCCAGTTAACAAATTTGTTGCAGGATTCATCGGAAGTCCAGCTATGAACTTCATTAACGTGAAATTGGTTGGTAATGAAATTGTTTCTGACGGATTCCGCTTGAAAGTTCCAGAAGGAGCATTGAAAGTTCTTCGTGAAAAAGGCTACGAAGGTAAAGAATTAATCTTCGGTATCCGTCCAGAAGATGTGAATGCAGAACCTGCTTTCCTTGAAACATTCCCAGAATCAGTTGTCAAAGCAACTATCTCTGTATCAGAATTGCTTGGTTCAGAATCTCACCTTTACTGCCAAGTTGGTAAAGATGAATTTGTTGCCAAAGTGGACGCTCGTGACTACTTGCAAACAGGTGCAACAGTTGAACTTGGATTTGACTTGAACAAAGCACACTTCTTTGATGTAGAAACTGAAAAAACAGTTTACTAAGATAAATAAAATAACAAAACACTGCTAGAGAAATCTAGCAGTGTTTTTAGTGGTTAAAAAGAAGCAGGACGAGTCTCGTCTTGCTTCTATTGTTGTTATTCTTCCCTTTTCTTGAGAGAAAGCCCAAACACGGCTAGAATGATACCTAGGAAGGTTAGGATAGAAGTTTTCTCACCTGTATTTGGTAAGGTAGTAGCTACTGGATTATTGGTGCTTGGTAAAATAATAGTTTGGCCACCGTTTGAAAGAGTGATTGTATCGCTTTGATTTTGTCCCTGCGTATCTTGGACTTCGTGGTGATTTGTTTCTGCAGGTTCAGCCTTAGGCTCTACATAGAGAAGGCGGTATTCGCCGAATCCTTCTTGGTCGGAGCTTGCTAGATATTGAATGTCACCGTCTGTACCGACCAAATCTTTGGCCTTATCAGCCGTCAAGAAACGAACATCCAGACCTTTTATGCTATTTGTGAAGTGCCAGTTTTTATCTGCACTTGGGTTGATATTTTTCACATCGAGGATATAGTTGATGATAATCTGGCGATTTTCAAGTCCGAGTAGACGATTGAGGCTAGCATCACGAACACCAGGAAATTTACCATTTGCGCGATAGTTGTTGGTTACCACGATGAATTCCTGATCAGGAGCTACATCTTTTCCTTGGTATTTAAGATTGCGGACCCGACTAGCATCTGGGTGGATCAACTTGCCTTCGCGGTCGTATTTATTTGGTTGGGTGACATCGTACTCATAGGTTACACCGTCAATCACATCAAAATTATAAGTGCGGTAGCTTGGATTGATTAGCTGTTGCGCTTCTTTTTTAGTTGGATCGATGGTGTTGAACTGACCAGCAGACATTTCCAACCATTCTTTGAGTTGAGCTCCTGTGACTTTTAGAATGGCCGTGACATTGTCGTAGAGGTAGAGATCTGCTACGTTTTTGATGGCGATTGGACCAGCAGGAATATCTGTATAGGCAGTAGCGTCTCCACGAGTCCCCGCTTTAAATGGCGCAGCAGCCGAGAGAATAGGAAGATTTCCTTCAGGAGTCCCTGCTAGTTCTTTCTTAGCATACCAGATTTGCGCGTTATTGACGATTTGGACAGATGGATCATCCTTGACAAGGGCAAAATAACTCGTGATTGGTGCAGTTGTTGTTCCGACTTGTTGGCGAACGTACTGGATGGTTCCTTCATGGGCTGTTTTGGCAATTTCTTTGATTCGTTCATCAGCGTCTTTGGACTTAGTATGAATCTTGCGGATAGAGCCTTTGCTGTTGGCAACAGTCCATTTTCCCTTTTTGTAAACAAGGTTGAGATCGATAATGCCGAGGTGATCACCGTATTTTCCAGCCATGGTTACAGGAGTACCGTTGATTTTACCATTTACGCCATCAACACCAGCATATTTTTCATAAAAGCCTGTACCATTTCCACTTGGAAATTCAGCGTGCGAATGCCCTGTTACGACTGCATCAACACCAGGTAGGCTTGCAATTTGATAGCCTTCGTTTTCTTCCCCTTTTTCGTACTTATCATCTCCGATACCTGAGTGTGAAAGTACGAGAGTGATGTCTGCACCTGCTTTACGCATTTCAGGGATAATCTTTTGGATAGCTTCTACAGAGTCGTTGACCTGAATCTTTCCTTCGAGGTTGGCCTTATCCCAGCTTAGAATTTGAGGAGGAACGATTCCAGTCACCCCAATTTTGACGGTCGTTTTGCGACCATTTTTATCAACAAAGGTTTTGTTGATGATTTTATAGGGGTCATAGACGTAAGCACCAGTTTTAGGATCAACAACATTGGCATTGACAATCGGCATTCCAGCTGTATCAATAACACGTTTGAGATAGTCTAAGCCGTAGTTAAACTCATGATTTCCAAGTGTTCCAGCTTCAAAACCAAGCTTTTGAAGTGCTGCATACATAGGGTGCTGTTCCCCTTCTTTGACAGGGTTAACGATGGCCTTGTAAGTTCCAAGTGGCGTTCCTTGGATTGTATCTCCATTATCTACGAGAAGTGTATTGCTATTTTCTTTTTTAGCTTCTTCGATGAGAACAGCTGTCTTTGCTAGCCCAACATTCTCAGCGGGTTTGTCTTGGTAATAATCATAGTTGACTAGATTTGTGTGGAGGTCGGTTGTTGCAAGGATGCGGACATCAACTTCCTGTCCTTCTGTTGGTTGAAGGGCCTTGTCGTCCGCGAGGCTTCCCTCTTTAGAAGAGGTTGTTTCTGTAGAAGGCTTTGTATTAGTGCTTGTTACTGGTGTAGCATTTTCATCTTGCTTAGTAGGAGCGTCTGTTTTTTCAGATGCTGTTCCCTTTTCACTTCCAGTAGGTGCAACGGATTTCTCTGATTGATTTGCTACTGGTGTAGATGTTGTGCTAGCATCTGGATTTGTAACTTTTTCATCTGCTTGTGCAGTAGAAGCCGCAAATACAGCTGCAGTCAGACCTAAAAGGGCTGCTTGTTTACGAAATGATGACATAATAATCTCCTCAAAAATAGTTTCCCTCTATTATACAGGATAGAAGGAGAATAATCAAGTTAATTACGAATGTTTTTATAAAATTCATAAAAAATGATAGGAAATAGAGGGTTTGTTTATAAAATTCACTGATTAATTATAGAAATAATAAAATCGCTTTTAGTTTATTGCTTTTCTTGAGGCCATCGTAAGGGATGGAGCAAATTCTAGAATTGCAGTGCTTTTCTAGTTTTCATATCCTTAAAAAAGTGATAAAATGGTAGGAAGAATTGGAGAGTATAGATGCCGAAAGAAGTGAATTTGACGGGCGATCAGGTAGTCGCTTTAACGAGAGAATATTTAACAAAGGAAGACGTTGCTTTTGTACAAAAAGCTTTGATTTACGCTGTTGATTGTCATAGTGGGCAGTTTCGCAAATCAGGTGAGCCCTATATTATCCATCCCATTCAGGTAGCAGGAATTCTGGCTAAACTCAAGCTGGATGCCGTAACCGTTGCCTGTGGTTTTTTGCATGACGTGGTTGAGGACACGGAGGCAACGCTGGATGATTTGGAGCGAGAGTTCGGTCATGATGTTCGGATTATCGTTGATGGAGTGACCAAGCTCGGTAAGGTAGAGTACAAATCAATAGAGGAGCAATTGGCGGAAAATCACCGCAAGATGCTCATGGCTATGTCTGAAGATATTCGTGTTATCTTGGTCAAATTGTCTGACCGCTTACATAACATGAGAACCCTCAATCACCTACGAAAGGACAAGCAAGAACGTATCTCCAGAGAAACCATGGAAATTTACGCACCACTTGCTCATCGTCTAGGGATTTCCAGTGTCAAGTGGGAGTTGGAAGATTTATCTTTCCGTTATCTCAATCCAACTGAGTTTTACAAGATTACCCACATGATGAAGGAAAAACGCAGAGAACGTGAGGCTTTGGTCGATGAAGTCGTAACCAAGTTGGAAGAGTACGCTACCGAACGCAATCTCAAAGGGAAAATCTATGGTCGTCCTAAGCATATCTATTCTATCTACCGCAAGATGCAGGATAAGAAGAAACGCTTTGAGGAAATTTATGACCTGATTGCCATTCGCTGTATCTTAGATACCCAGAGTGATGTTTATGCCATGCTGGGTTATGTGCATGAACTTTGGAAACCCATGCCAGGTCGCTTCAAAGACTATATCGCCAATCGTAAGGCCAACGGTTACCAGTCTATACATACGACCGTCTATGGCCCAAAAGGGCCGATTGAATTTCAGATTCGGACCAAGGAAATGCACGAAGTGGCTGAGTACGGGGTAGCAGCTCACTGGGCCTATAAGAAAGGTATTAAAGGGCAGGTCAACAGCAAGGAATCTGCTATTGGGATGAACTGGATCAAGGAGATGATGGAGCTCCAAGACCAGGCTGATGATGCCAAGGAATTTGTGGACTCTGTTAAAGAAAACTATCTGGCGGAGGAGATTTACGTCTTTACTCCAGATGGTGCGGTTCGCTCCCTACCAAAAGATTCAGGACCGATTGACTTTGCCTATGAGATCCACACCAAAGTCGGTGAAAAAGCGACTGGTGCCAAGGTCAATGGCCGTATGGTTCCGCTGACAACCAAGCTCAAGACAGGGGATCAGGTTGAAATTATCACCAATCCCAACTCCTTTGGTCCGAGTCGTGACTGGCTCAACATGGTCAAGACCAGCAAGGCGCGCAACAAGATTCGTCAGTTCTTTAAAAATCAAGACAAGGAATTATCCGTTAACAAGGGCCGTGAGATGTTGATGGCCCAGTTCCAAGAAAACGGCTATGTAGCCAATAAATTCATGGACAAGCGCCATATGGATGAGGTTCTTCAAAAGACTAGCTACAAGACAGAGGAGGCTCTCTACGCAGCCATTGGTTTTGGAGAAATTGGTGCTATTACCGTCTTTAACCGTTTGACAGAAAAGGAACGTCGTGAGGAAGAACGCGCCAAGGCCAAAGCGGAGGCAGAAGAGCTTGTCAAAGGTGGCGAAGTTAAGGTCGAGAACAAAGAAACCCTCAAGGTCAAGCATGAGGGTGGCGTGGTCATTGAAGGTGCTTCAGGTCTCCTAGTTCGGATTGCCAAGTGTTGTAATCCAGTGCCGGGTGACGACATTGTCGGTTACATTACTAAGGGACGCGGTGTAGCTATTCACCGTGTGGACTGTATGAATCTCCGTGCCCAAGAAAACTATGAGCAACGTCTCCTTGATGTGGAATGGGAAGATCAATTCTCAAGCAAGGAATACACTGCTCACATCGATATCTATGGTCTCAACCGTACAGGACTTTTGAACGATGTTTTACAAGTTCTCTCAAACACAACTAAGAATATCTCAACCGTTAATGCTCAACCAACCAAGGATATGAAATTTGCTAATATCCATGTCTCCTTTGGTATTTCCAACCTCTCTACACTGACCACAGTCGTGGATAAGATAAAGAGTGTGCCAGAGGTTTATTCCGTCAAACGAACCAACGGCTAATTCTCCCTTCAGTTACTAGAAAGGCTATTATGAAAATCATTATCCAACGGGTTAAAAAAGCTCAAGTGAGTATCGAAGGTCAGGTTCATGGAAAGATCAATCAGGGGCTCTTATTGCTGGTTGGTGTTGGGCCAGAGGACCAAGAGGAAGATTTGGACTATGCTGTGAGAAAGCTCGTTAACATAAGGATTTTTTCAGACGCAGAAGGCAAGATGAACCTGTCTGTCAGGGATATTGAAGGGGAAATTCTCTCTATTTCTCAGTTTACCCTCTTTGCAGATACCAAGAAAGGCAATCGTCCCGCCTTTACAGGTGCAGCCAAGCCTGATATGGCATCAGATTTCTATGATGCTCTCAATCAAAAGATAGCGCAAGCAGTGCCCGTTCAGACAGGCATCTTTGGAGCGGATATGCAGGTGGAGCTGGTAAATGATGGGCCAGTCACCATCATTCTTGATACTAAAAATAGATAAGAAAACCAAGCCAGCTGGCTTGGTTTTTGTTTATAGACACTCCCAGAAAGAGATGTGTTTGTCGTAAAAGTCTGGATAGTTTTCTCTTAGGTGGCTAGCCGTTATATAATAAAAAGTAGAATGACAGGAGGTAAAGACTGGAGTAAGAGAGTAGAAATATTGAGGGCCAGTGATGGATAAAAAGACAAATAATAGAAGATCAACGGAGAGAACCTCTAAGTAGTAAAGGCGAATTTTTTTGTTCATCTGAGGATAAATCTCTGAGAAATGTTTTTTGAGTCGGAAGACCAAGCGAGACAGCAGTAGTCCCTGAGAGAGGATGAAAATGAAGCAAAAAATCAGACCTCTCTCCAAAGAAAGTTCGTATCGGGGTCTGAAAGTTACCAACAGTAGCAAATCGCTGACTGCAATGGCTGCAAAATGGATTCTAAAGAGCTTTTTCATAGGAAGACCTCCCTCTTTTATCTACCTTCATTCTACACCAAACGAATGGGACTTACAAGCAAAATAATAAAAAATCCCTGAAAGGAATTTCTTTCAGGAATAAGGGCTTAGTTGATTTTTTCGACATAGAGTTGTTTGGCGATATCCATACTAACTTGGAGGTCTTCACCTTTGTTGACCAGTGTAAAGGTATTGGAAAAATTATCAAACTGTTTGACTTGGACTTGGTCACCGATATGAATTTCATGCTTATCTAAGTATTTGAGCAGGTCAAAGCTATCGTGAACCCGAGTTAGGAGATAGGTACCGGCTTCTTTGGTATCTGCTAAAGGCAGGTTGTTGATTTCGACCAAGAGCTCTCCCTTGGCTGGGATGGTCCCTCCGTGGGGACAGGTTTTAGGAAAGCCAAGCAGTTTATCCAGTCTCTCTACGAAGAGGTCGGATACAGTGTGCTCTAGGACCTCAGCTTCTTCGTGGATTTGATCGCTGGTATAGTCTAGATGGTGAACTAGAAAGACTTCAATCAACCGGTGTTTGCGATAGAGTTCTGAGACCAGTTTGAGGCCGATATCTGTCAATAGATAGCCATTCTCCTTGTCCTTGAGGATGAGATTTTCACTTTTCATACGTTTGATCATCTCTGTTACGGCAGGTGGAGAGACCTGCATACGGGTAGCAATTTCTTTATTGGTGATTTTTTGCATGTCCGTACCGATTTCATAAATACATTTTAGGTAGTCTTCTTTATTTGGAGTCATTCGTTTCCTCTTGTTCATTCTCTCCATCTAGTATACCAAAAAAAGCTAGATTTCTCTAGCTTTCTGCCATAATGCTTGTGATTTAGTTTAGTTCTTTAACTGCGGCAATGGCAGCTTCAAAGTTTGGCTCCGTGTTGATATTGTCAACGTATTCTACATAACGGATGACATTGTCAGCATCGAGAACAAAGACGGCACGCGCAAGGAGATGCCATTCGTTGATCAAGAGGGCATAATCACGCCCGAATGAATGGTCAAAGTAGTCTGAAAGCATGATGGCATTGTCAAGGCCTTCAGCCCCACACCAGCGTCCTTGGGCAAATGGTAGGTCCATAGAAACGGTAATAACGACGGTATTGTCAAGGCTAGCAAGTTCTTGGTTGAAGCGACGAGTTTGCGTTGAGCAGATACCAGTGTCGATAGAAGGGACAACACTCAAGACTTTTTTCTTTCCATCAAAGTCAGCTAGCGTTTTTTTAGAGAGATCGGTTGTCGTAAGAGAAAAGTCAAGTGCCTTGTCTCCGACTTGCAGTTGTTTACCTGTAAAGGTTACAGGATTTCCGAGAAAAGTGGTCATGAAACTACTCCATTCTTTTTTTCTTTTATTTTACCGAGAATTGTCAGATTTTTCCAATGATTTGACCGGAAATTAAAAGATAAAAAAAACGCCTGTTCATGTGAGAACGACGTTTTTAATGGATTATTTTGACAAACCTTCAGCAATCTTGTCAAGGTTGTATTTCATCATGTTGTAGTAGCTGTCACCTTCTTTACCTTCTTCAGCGATTGAGTCAGTAAAGATTTGTGCGTAAATTGGGATATTTGTGTCTTGTGAAACGGTCTTCATTGGACGGTCATCGACACTTGATTCAACAAAGAGTGATGGAACTTTTGTTTGGCGAAGTTTTTCAACCAAGGTCTTGATTTGTTCAGGTGTCCCTTCTTCTTCTGTGTTGATTTCCCAGATGTAGGCACTTGGAACTCCGTAAGCTTTAGAGAAGTATTTGAAGCATCCTTCGCTGGTTACGATGAGTTTCTTCTCAGTAGGGATATTGTTAAATTTCTCTTTGGCTTCCTTGTCCAGTTTGTCTAGTTTGTCTGTGTATTCTTTGAGATTTTTTTCGTAAAATTCCTTGTTGCTAGGGTCTTTTGCAATGAGCTGTTTAGCGATGTTCTTTGCATAAATCATCCCATTTTCAAGGTTTAGCCAAGCGTGTGGGTCTTCTTTGCCTTTCTCATTTTGACCTTCAAGGTAGATGATATCTACGCCATCACTAACTGCAAAGTAGTCCTTGTTCTCAGTTTTCTTGGCATTTTCAACCAATTTAGTAAACCAAGCATTGCCACCAGTTTCAAGATTGATTCCGTTATAGAAAATCAGATCAGCTTGAGAAGTTTTCTTTACGTCTTCAGGAAGTGGTTCGTACTCGTGTGGGTCTTGACCAACAGGAACGATACTGTGAAGATCAATCTTATCACCAGCGATATTCTTAGTAATATCAGCGATGATAGAGTTAGTGGCTACAACTTTTAGTTTTTGGTTTGTAGATGCTGTGTCTTTTTTCCCGCTAGCACATGCTACAAGTACAATGACGGAAAGAAAAAGAACAAGCAATGTACCTAA
This sequence comes from Streptococcus oralis subsp. dentisani, assembly GCF_002096335.1. Taxonomy (GTDB): domain Bacteria; phylum Bacillota; class Bacilli; order Lactobacillales; family Streptococcaceae; genus Streptococcus; species Streptococcus oralis_Z. The sequence continues at coordinate 113,627 of NZ_NCUW01000026.1, read as the reverse complement.
TTTTTTCATTAGATTCCTCCAGAAGGGTTTCCCCTTATTTATTGATTTTTTTATTTTTTAGTTTCAAGTATCGTTGCTTAGGAGAGATAAAGAAACTGATTAAAAAGAAGCTGGCGGATGTGAGCACGATGCTGGATCCTGCTGCGAGATTGAAGCTATAGCCGATAAAGAGTCCCAAGACAGAAGCGGTTGCCCCTAGGGTTGATGAAAGAAAAATCATGCTCTTTAGGCTATTAGCATAAAGGTAAGCCGTCGCAGCTGGGGTGATCAACATGGCCACGATAAGAATAGTTCCAACACTTTGCATGGCGGTAACGGACACAAGGGTCAAGAGCACCATGAGCAGATAGTGGTAGAAATTGACGGGCATTCCCATGGCTTTAGCCAAAAGCTCGTCAAAGGATGTAATCAGTAGCTGTTTAAAGAAAATCCCGATAATCAAGAGAATCAATGCCCCCACACCGATGGTGATCCACATGTCCGTATCTTGGACAGCGAGGATATTCCCAAAAAGGATATGGAAGAGGTCTGTCGAACTCTTGGCAACACTAATCAAGATGACACCTAAGGCTAAGAAAGATGAAAAGGTAATACCAATGGCTGTGTCACTCTTGATGATAGAGTTTCCCTTGATGTAGGTAATGATGATGGAAGCCATCAAACCAAAGATGATTGCTCCAATAAAGAAATCAATTCCCAAGATAAAGGAAAGGGCTACGCCGGGCAAAACTGCGTGAGAGATGGCATCCCCCATGAGAGACATTCCGCGTAGGATGATAAAACATCCAACGGCTCCAGCAACGACTCCGATGACTATAGCTGTTATCAAGGCGTTTTGTAGGAAATGGAAATTTTGCAATCCATCAATAAATTCTACTATCATAGGTCACCTCCATTAAAGAAGAGCCTACTACCATAAGCTTTTTTAAGATTGGCTTCGGTAAAGGTTTCTTCAGTTGGACCAATAGCTACCAATTCTCGATTGAGAAGTAAAACTTGGTCGAAATAATGGGGAACTTTACTGAGGTCATGATGGACGATGAGAACTGTTTTACCAGCTTTTTTAAGGTCTCTCAGCGTATTCATGATAATCTCTTCACTGATCGAGTCAATCCCGACAAAAGGCTCATCTAAAAAGATGTAGTCAGCTTCCTGCACTAAGCAGCGGGCAATCAAAACACGTTGGAATTGCCCTCCTGAGAGCTGACTGATTTGGCGATCCGCATAGTCTGAGAGTCCAACGATTTCAAGTGCATCCGCCACTTTTTTCCAGTGGCTGGCCTTTAAGGTGTGAAAGAGTGGGATGGATGGATAAAGTCCCAGTGAGACACATTCCTTGACCTTGATAGGGAAATTGTAGTCGATATGGATTTTTTGCTCGACATAGGCAACTCGATGTAAAGATTTCTTGACTTCTTTGTCGTCGAGAAAGGCCTGACCTTCATGTGGGATAATTCCCAACATACCTTTTAATAAAGTTGATTTTCCAGCACCATTTGGACCAATAATTCCGGTAATCGTTGGTCCTTGGAGCACTAGTGAAATATCCTTTAGTGCCAACGTTTCTTTGTAGGAGACACTGAGGTTTTCGATACGTATCATACAGTTGTATTCCTCCTGCCTTTTAATATACCTTAAAAAAAAAATTAAGTCAAGTTAATTTTTGAAAAATTTAAAATAATAACTGAAAAACGAAGAAAAAAGAGAAACCATTTTTAATTGCATTCCCAAGTGTTTTTTGCTAAGCTAAGAATAAGTGAAAAATGAAAGCGAGAACAAAAGGAGGCAAAGAAAAAAGCTGTATTGGTGCCGAAACTTCACGGTTTGTATTGAACCCGCGCAATTAAGCAGGTGGGCAACTCGCTCTAACTGAAGCTGTTTCCGTGTGAGACGGCCTACATGCTGTTAGAAGACTTTTGTTTCCCTAATAATACAAAAAATAGTCGGTCAACACTTAAGTGTGAAGTCGTACACCACAGCGTTTCTATGTTTATATAATACCACTTTTTCAAAAAAAATCAAGAGGAAAGTGCAATTTTTTGAAAAGGATTTCAGATTTTTCGCAAACGGTCGATAGCTTCCTTTCTTTGAGCCAAAGCCCGTTCATATTTACCAGTATCTTCTGCTTGGAAATAGTGATGATTGCGAATTTTTTCTGGCAGATAGTCTTGCTTGACCCAATTTCCAGGATAGTTGTGTGGATAGAGATAGTCTTGGGCATTCCCCAGTTCCTTGCTTCCACTGTAGTGCCCATCACGCAGGTGTCGCGGAATAGGCAAGTGCCCTGATGTTTTGAGGTCGGCAAGCGCCTTATCCATAGCTACATAGGCTGAGTTGGATTTTGGAGAAAGGGCCAAATCAATCACGACATTGGCAATGAGAATGCGGGCTTCTGGGAAACCAATCCTTTGTGCAGCATCCAGAGCAGTCACGGTGTGAATCTGGGCTTCAGGATTGGCCAAACCGATATCTTCATAAGCGATAACAGTCAAACGACGAGCGAGACTTGGCAAATCACCAGCCTCAATCAAGCGGGCAGCATAGTGAAGACTGGCATCAACATCTGAGCCACGGATAGACTTTTGCAGGGCAGATAGAACATCATAGTGACCGTCTCCATCCTTGTCCATAGTGATGTAGCTTCTCTGAAGACTATTTTCCATGATGTCTAGAGTGATATGGCGAATGCCCTTATCATTCTCAGGGGTAGAAAGAACAGCCAGATCCAGCGAGTTAAAAGCAGAACGCAGGTCTCCGTTTGTAGAGGTCGCGATGAAATCCAGTGCACCCTCATCTAGTTCTACTGGGAAATCAAAACCGCGCTCAGGATTAGTGAGAGCGATTTGAATCGCTTCTTTGACATCTTGGTTGGACAAGGGTTCTAATTCAAAAATCTGAACACGACTGCGAATGGCTGGAGTGACAGAAAAGAAGGGATTTTCAGTCGTAGCCCCAATCATAATGACCAGACCACTTTCCAAGAGTGGTAGGAGGAAGTCTTGCTTGGTCTTGTCAAGACGGTGAATCTCGTCCAGTAGCAAAACTAGTCCACCTGAGAATTTAGCCTCTTCAGCGATTTCTTGGAGTCGCTTTTTACTATCCACTGTCGCATTAAAGGTCCGAAAGGCATATTTGGTCGTCCCTGCGATGGCAGAGGCAATACTGGTTTTGCCGATACCCGGAGGTCCGTAGAGAATCATGGAGGACAGGCGGTTGGCTTCCACCATGCGACGGATAATTTTTCCTGGTCCGACCAGATGTTCCTGACCGATGACCTGGTCGATGGTTTTGGGGCGCATGCGAAGCGCGAGATTGTCTGGCATAGCAGTCCTTTCTAACATGGATTTTCTGATGTATATGTGGTAAGATGGTAGTATCTATTTTAGCATATTTCCGAGCAATCGGGGCGATTTAAGAGTCGCATAGAAAGAGGACAAAATGGCAACATATGGATTTTTAGATGTTTTACAAGAAGAGTTGGACAAGAACTTTCCCTTTGACTATGAAATTAGTTGGGACAAGCGCAACCACGCGGTTGAAGTGAGTTTTTTACTAGAAGCGCAAAACGCTACAGGTGTGGAGATGGTGGATGAGGACGGAGAAGTTTCGTCAGACGATATCCTCTTTGAGGAAGCAGTCCTTTTTTACAATCCTGCCAAGTCAACAGTCAATGCAGAAGACTATTTAACGGTCATTCCTTATCTACCTAAAAAAGGATTTTCTCGTGAATTTTTAGCTTATTTTGCGCTATTTCTCAAAGATACTGCCGAGGTTGGGCTGGATGCGCTCATGGACTTTTTGGAAGACCCAGAAGCGGAGGAATTCGTCATGGAATGGAACCAAGAAGTTTTTGAAGAAGGAAAAGCTGGCTTGGAAGAAGGAGAGTTTTATCCGTATCCGAGATACTAGGAGTTGGTTGGAGGTTTTATGAAAAAAATTGGGACTTATTTGGTTTATGTGCTAGCTTTTGTCTTTATTATGCTAGCTTTTGCTTGTGGAACTATCTCATTTGCAGAGTTGGGGTATTCCGCAGTTTTAGCCTTTACTTTTGGTTATTCCTTTGCTCTTCTAAGCATGTATTTAATCTTTATTCTTCATGAGCTGGGTCATGCTTTTTGTGGCTACTTGACAGGCTATCGGCTGGTGGCTTTTGGATTAGGACATTTTCTTTTGACCAAAAAGTCAGGCAGGTTTTATCTTAGTCGAACAGCCGTTCTGAAAAATGTTGGTGCTCAGTACATTGGATTGAAAGAAGATGAAAATGATCAAAGAATCATCCTGATGATTGCAGGAGGCTTGATGGTTCATCTTAGCTTGATATTATTGGCGATATTGTTTGGATGTTTGACAAGAAGCTGGTATTTTGCTGGTACTTGGATTTTTCTGAATTTATCTTTCTTCCTAAACAACGCTTTGCCAGTCGGTATCACCGATGGAGCAAAAATTTGGGAATTGCTACAACACCCTGAAAATACCAAATACGCCTACCTAGGCTTGAGGCATTCTGCTCAAACTTTGCTGGCTCCCCAAGAATATGACTTGAAAGACTTTACCATGCCTGTTCATGAACAGGCGAGAGGGAGTTTTGCAGAAAGTATTGAAACTCTTCGGGGAGTGGTTTTCATATTGGATGGTCATTTAGAGACAGCGAAAAAGCTATTTCAATCTTTACTAGAGAGAACAGAACACTCGCTGTCTGAAACTTTTTGCCAGCTATACCTTCTTCAAATCGCCTTGCTGGAAGGGAATAATGAGAAAGCAGAGGAATATGCAAGTATTCGAAGCGTTAAATCCTTTTTATCTCTAAAAATGGCAGACATGCAGATGATTCAAGCCTGGTATCAATTTAAGGTAAAGAAAGATGTAGCTCAAACTCGCAAGGCTATGAAGATTGCTAGACAGAAAATGAATAGCAGCCGGATGTTACGGGATGAGAAATGTTATTATGAAAACTGGTTAGCAGAGCTGGAGAAAGAATTATCCGAAGGAGTCTGACATGAAAATCGAAATTTCTGATTTCACAGGCTGCAAAATTGCTCTTTTTTGTGAGGATAAGCTACTGACCATCTTGCGTGATGACAAACCAACCATTCCTTGGCCCAATATGTGGGAATTGCCAGGTGGTGGTCGTGAAGGAGACGAAAGCTCTTTTGAGTGTGTGGCGCGTGAAGTTTATGAGGAACTAGGCATTCATCTGACTGAAGATTGCCTGCTTTGGAGTAAGGTCTATCCCAGCATGCTCTTTGAAGGACGGCAGTCTGTCTTTATGGTTGGTCAGCTAAGTCAAGAGCAGTTTGACAATATTACCTTTGGAGACGAGGGGCAGGGATACCAACTGATGCCTATTGAGGAATTTCTCAATTCTAAACAGGCAGTACCTCAGTTGCAGGACAGAGTGAGAGATTATTTGGAGGAAGTAAAATGATTTTTGCAGTTGCAACAACGACACTAAATAAGGAAGTTAAACGCAAACTAAAAGCTGGACAATACTCTAGGGAAGAAGCTACATTCATTTATATAGAATATTTAAAGTTAAAAAAACAAAGGGAAAGTGGCATTAAAGTAGCAGGAATTTCTATGGCTGTTATCTGGGGGTTACTGTATGTTCTGTCTTTACAAGGTGAGAATACTCAACCACTTTCATTTTCAGTATATTTTTTATTTTTGATACTGCTTGCAGGAATTGTTCTATTTGTTTATTATCTTACGTTTGGTATTTTTAAACAGCAGATTCATAGCGCAATGAAAGAACACTACACAGATGTGATTGAAGAATTTAAGAAGGGTAAAGAAGGTAAATAATGGAAACATGGCAAGAGTTAAAAGTTACAGTCAAGCGTGAGGGAGAGGAGCTGGTCTCCAATCTCTTAATTGAGCTGGGGGCGCAAGGTGTTGCGATTGAAGACAGCATGGACTATGTGGGGAATGTTGACCGTTTTGGTGAGATATTCCCTGAAGTCGAGCAGCAAGAAGAAATCGTGGTGACAGCCTACTACCCTGATACGATTGATGTGGCAGTGGTTGAGGCGGATTTGCAGACTCGTCTAGCAGAGTTGACGGATTTTATGGATTTGGGTGAGGTCAAGATGGGGACGACTGCCTTGGCCGAGGAAGACTGGGCTGACAACTGGAAGAAATATTACGAGCCCGCCCGCATCACTCATGATTTGACCATTGTGCCGTCTTGGACGGACTATAAGGCGACTACGGGAGAAAAGATTATCAAGCTAGACCCTGGTATGGCCTTCGGAACTGGAACGCATCCAACCACTAAGATGAGCCTCTTTGCCTTGGAGCAGGTCCTTCGTGGTGGCGAAACAGTGATCGATGTGGGAACTGGTTCAGGGGTTCTCTCTATTGCCAGCTCGCTGCTTGGTGCTAAGGAAATCTTTGCCTATGACCTCGATGACGTGGCGGTTCGTGTGGCTCAGGAAAATATTGAGCTCAACCCTGGCATGGAAAATATCCATGTAGCGCCAGGTGATTTGCTCAAGGGGGTAGAGATCGAGGCAGATGTCATCGTAGCTAATATCTTGGCGGATATTCTCATTCATCTGACGGATGATGCTTATCGCTTGGTCAAGGACGAAGGCTATCTCATCATGAGTGGCATTATCAAGGACAAGTGGGACATGGTGCGCGAGTCGGCTGAGTCAGCTGGATTTTTCCTTGAAACCCACATGATTCAAGGGGAATGGAATGCCTGTGTCTTTAAGAAAACCAAGGATATTTCAGGTGTGATTGGAGGCTAGCATGCAGCAGTATTTTGTCAAGGGTAATGCTACCTCGCCAGTCACCATTGAGGACAAGGAAACCAGCAAGCATATGTTTCAGGTCATGCGCTTGAAAGAAGGTGATGAGGTTACCTTGGTCTTTGGGGATGGTATCAAGCGTTTGGCGCGCGTGCTAAATGTGGAAAATCGTCAGTTTGAATTGCTTGAAGAATTGGCTGACAATGTAGAACTGCCAGTCCAAGTGACCGTCGCATCAGGCTTTCCCAAGGGAGACAAGCTAGAGTTCATCACTCAAAAAGTGACGGAACTGGGAGCCGGCCAAATTTGGGCCTTTCCTGCAGACTGGTCCGTTGCCAAGTGGGACGGAAAGAAATTGGGCAAAAAGGTTGAAAAACTTGAAAAAATTGCCCTTGGAGCAGCCGAGCAAAGCAAACGTAATATCGTTCCAAGCATCACACTTTTTGAGAAAAAAGCAGACTTTCTAGCCCAACTAGACCAGTTTGACTCTATCATAGTGGCCTATGAAGAATCAGCAAAAGAAGGAGAAGCTGCTGCACTCTTACAAGCAGTCACTGGTCTTGAAAAAGGAGCTAAAGTGCTCTTTATCTTTGGTCCAGAAGGCGGTCTTTCACCAGCAGAAATCGAAAGTTTTGAAGCTAAAGGAGCCGTCTTGGCAGGCCTAGGACCTCGCATTCTAAGAGCAGAAACAGCGCCACTTTACGCCGTATCAGCCCTTAGTGTTTTATTAGAATTAGAGAAATAAGAGGAAGAAAATGGAACAAAAACACCGTTCAGAATTTCCCGAAAAGGAACTTTGGGATTTAACAGCCCTATACCAAGACCGTGAGGATTTCTTGCGTGCAATCGAGAAAGCTCGCGAAGACATCAACCAATTTAGCCGTGACTACAAGAGCAATCTTCATACGTTTGAGGAGTTTGAAAAGGCCTTTGCGGAATTGGAGCAAATCTATATTCAGATGAGCCATATCGGCAATTATGCTTTTATGCCTCAGACGACAGACTATAGCAATGAAGAATTTGCCAATATCGCCCAAGCTGGGATGGAATTTGAAACAGATGCCAGTGTAGCCTTGACCTTCTTTGACGACGCCTTGGTGGCAGCAGACGAGGAAGTCTTGGACCGTTTGGGTGAATTGCCTCACTTGACGGCAGCTATTCGTCAGGCCAAAATCAAAAAAGCCCACTATCTTGGGGCAGATGTGGAGAAGGCCTTGACCAATCTCGGTGAAGTTTTCTACAGTCCACAGGACATTTATACTAAGATGAGAGCTGGGGATTTTGAAATGGATGACTTTGAAGCCCATGGCAAGACCTACAAAAACAGCTTTGTAACTTATGAGAATTTCTACCAAAACCACGAGAATGCGGAGGTGCGTGAAAAATCCTTCCGTTCTTTCTCAGAAGGACTCCGTAAACACCAGAATACGGCAGCTGCAGCCTATCTAGCTCAAGTCAAGTCTGAAAAACTACTGGCAGATATGAAGGGCTACGACTCAGTTTTTGATTATCTTTTAGCTGAGCAGGAAGTAGACCGTGCCATGTTTGATCGTCAGATCGACCTCATCATGAAGGACTTTGCGCCAGTAGCTCAGAGATACCTCAAGCATGTTGCCAAGGTGAATGGTCTTGAAAAGATGACTTTTGCAGACTGGAAATTGGACTTGGATAGCGCCCTCAATCCTGAAGTGAGCATTGATGATGCCTATGACTTGGTTATGAAGTCAGTCGCACCATTGGGTCAAGAATACACTCAAGAAATTGCCCGTTACCAAGAAGAGCGCTGGGTAGACTTTGCTGCCAATAGCGGCAAGGATTCTGGGGGATATGCAACGGATCCATATCGTGTGCATCCTTATGTCCTTATGAGCTGGACAGGTCGTTTGAGTGATGTCTATACCTTGATTCATGAAATCGGGCATTCTGGTCAATTCATCTTTTCAGATAATCACCAAAGTTACTTCAACGCTCATATGTCGACTTACTACGTCGAAGCGCCGTCAACCTTCAATGAATTGCTCCTCAGTGATTACTTGGAACACCAGTCTGATGACCCACGTCAAAAACGCTTTGCCCTTGCTCACCGCTTGACAGATACCTACTTCCATAATTTCATCACCCACCTCTTGGAAGCAGCCTTCCAGCGTAAGGTGTATACATTGATTGAAGAAGGGGAAACCTTCGGAGCAAGCAAGCTCAACAGCATTATGAAGGAAGTCTTGACGGATTTCTGGGGAGATGCCATTGAAATTGACGACGATGCGGCCTTGACTTGGATGCGCCAAGCTCACTATTACATGGGCTTGTATAGCTACACCTACTCTGCTGGCCTTGTCATCTCGACAGCTGGCTATCTCCATCTGAAACATTCAGAAACCGGAGCTGAAGATTGGCTCAATCTTCTTAAATCAGGTGGCAGCAAGACACCACTTGAGTCAGCCATGATTATCGGAGCGGATATCTCAACAGACAAACCACTCCGTGATACCATCCAATTCTTGTCTGATACAGTTGACCAGATTATTGCCTACAGTGCTGAGTTGGGAGAGTAAGGGTATCCAGTGTCGGATTTAAGACGGTTTATCGATAAGATGAATACACAAAAATCACCTGTTTGAGGTGATTTTTTAATGCTTTAAAGATTTATTCAAATTTTCCTTTATTGGCCTCGTTTGAAGCCTTCATGCTAATTTGTAAAAGGTTGGCGAGATTTTCATTATCAAGGCTAGCTTCACCATTATTATCCACTTTTATGGCAAGGTAATGGGTGTTACGATCAAAATAATCCATGCCCTCTAGGTCTACGTAGTTGTCAGCTTTAAAATCAAGCGCCGCTAATTGATAAACAAATCGAATATTTAGAGCTTTGCCATAGTCTGTTTCAAGAACCTTTTGTTGTTCTTCCACCAGTCCTTGAAAGAAGTCTTGGAAGTTATCATGATAAGTAGCCTTGACTTCGTATTGGTAGGTATCTACAGATGGGGACATAAATTTCAAATAAACCATGTCGCCCTCCACCTTATAGTCCTCAAGAGTATAGGCACCTGCTTTTCCTAATGCATTGGTGTTGACCTTGAAAAACATAGGTGCATAAATTTTGAGAGGATATTTTTCTCCTTTATATTCAAAGACGGTATCATTTGAAAAATTCGGACGGATTTTAGTTAACTCAGGGACTAAATATTCGTTCCAAATCTTATCAAATAACTCTTCTTGATTGCTAGCACCCGCTGATTTCACAACTAGGTCAAGATTTTCTTGATTGACAAAGACGGCATCCACTAATTTGAGGGCAGTTTGAACCTTAGGATCCGAAATTTCCTTTTTCTTTTTTTCAAGATTCTCAGCTGCCTCTTTAGTGCGATCTAAAGTTTTATTAAATTGACTGCCACTGTTTGTTTCAACAAAGGTTCTCTCATAGTTGGTAGGTTCAACTTTGGCATCCCAATCAAATGAAGCAGCAGGACCAGTTACATCTTTCTTATGGTAGGTTGTTGTCTCTGTATTTGCTGTACTTTCTGTATTGCTTGTAGCAGTGGTTGATGATTTAGATGAACAGCCGACGAGGCCAAATGCTAAAATCGTAGCAGTGGTTAGAAAATAAACTCTAAACTTTTTTCTCATGGTAGTCTCCTTTGCCAAGAACATTTATTGTATAGTATCAATTATACCATTCTCTTCATTCTTTTGCATGAATTACTAGAAAAGGTATGATTGAGGGATGTATTCTTTTAAGCAAGTATTTGAAAGCTTCTGACATTCTTGAAGGATAAGCAGAAATAGAGTTTTATCATTTTCTCTTGTAGTAGTCTTTTTTAGAATTCTAATGGCCTTTCTACAAAAACTTTCCAGTCAATTTTCTTGAAACCCTTTCCTTCTTCTGATAGACTAATACATAGTTTGAAAAAAGGAGACTTATCATGAAAAAATTTGTTGCTGAATTAATCGGTACATTTATGCTTGTGTTCATCGGAACAGGAGCTGTTGTTTTTGGAAATGGTCTTGATGGCCTTGGACACCTTGGAATTGCTTTTGCCTTTGGTTTAGCAATTGTGGTTGCAGCTTTCTCAATCGGAACTGTTTCAGGTGCTCACTTGAACCCAGCCGTTTCGATCGCTATGTTTGTAAACAAACGCTTGTCATCTTCAGAGCTTGTAAACTACATCCTTGGGCAAGTAGTTGGAGCTTTCCTTGCGTCAGCTGCGGTATTCTTCCTCTTGTCTAACTCAGGCATGTCAACTGCTAGTCTTGGTGAAAATGCCTTGGCAAACGGTGTCACTGTCTTTGGTGGATTCTTGTTTGAAGTCATCGCAACTTTCTTGTTTGTCCTAGTTATCATGACTGTCACTTCAGCAAGCAAGGGCAATGGTGCGATTGCTGGTTTGGTGATTGGTTTGTCCTTGATGGCAATGATCCTTGTAGGATTGAACATCACAGGCCTTTCAGTAAACCCAGCTCGCAGTTTGGCTCCAGCTGTCTTGGTTGGTGGCGCAGCTCTTGAACAAGTTTGGATTTTCATCCTTGCCCCAATCGTTGGTGGTGTTCTTGCAGCTCTTGTTGCAAAAAACTTCCTTGGAACAGAAGAATAAGAAACGAAAAAAGGGTCCTGTTCTCAGTTTGAGGAACAGGGCTTTTTCTATGCAAACAAAAAAGCACCCCCTTTTTGAATGGGAGTGTTTCGTGATTAGCTCAATTCAGCAACGATGGCTTTGATTTGTTCTGCAGTGTGTACTCCAGCAACTTGTTTTACCACTTGGCCATCTTTTTTGAAGAGAAGGGTTGGGATAGACATGATTCCAAAAGCACGAGCTGTGTTTGGATTTTCATCAACGTCCATTTTAACGATTTTCAAGACATCTTCTGAAAGTTCTTCAGATAATTTATCCAAGATTGGACCTTGCATACGACATGGACCACACCAAGTTGCCCAGAAGTCTACCAAGACCAAACCGTCTTTTGTTTCTTGTTCAAATGTTGCATCTGTAATTGCTTTTGCCATTGTATTTCTCCTTTTTTAGTTATATTGGCTTAAATCTTGTTTCATGAGATAGAAGAAGACATCTCCATAAGTCCCATGGTAGTCCAAATCATGACCATTGTAGGTTAATTTTTGGACAGTATAGTAATCCGCGACGCCGATGAGGCAGGCATGTTGAGAACGTTCAAAGTCTTGGTAAGACTCGAAAGTCATGGTTCTCTCTTGCTTGCTGGCGTCTAGATAGGTAATTTCGATCATATAAAACTCCTTTGTTGTTTGATCTTGACTTTATTGTACTCCTTGAAAAGAGGAATGTCAAGAAAAATGATTGCGCACGCAACTTTTTTTAAAAAATCTGCTTATGAAATGAAGTCAAGACTCGTTTCCAGTCTTTCTTCGACAGCCTTTTGCAGGTAAGCTAGAGTTGTCTGTCCCTCGTCAGTCAGGCAGATAAAACTAGCCCGTCTATCCTGATCGCAACACCGGCGACTAAGCAAACCGCAGTTTTTCTCTTCTAGTCGGGCCACCATTCGAGAAACAGCGCTCGGACTAAGATGGAGTTTATCTGGCAGGTCAATCTGTCGTAAGGATTTTTCATCAGCTAGATCCAGATAGTAGAGTAGGTAAAACTCTTTTAAGGTCAACCTTTGTTCACTCTGTTGGGCGATGGTTTCTTCTAACATGGCTTCCATTTCCTTTTGACGGCGGTTGTAGTCAAACCACTTTTCCAAATAGGTCATTGCTTTCTCCTTTCTTTTCAAAGTAAAAATCACAAAGTCATTACTGATTATCTTTGTAACACAAGATGATTGCGCATGCAATGATTATACTACTTTTAACTAATCCTTGCAAGAAAGAAGAATTTCAATATTTCCTTGAAATTTTCTGAAAAAAGAGTAAACTGGTATGCAAGAAGTTTATTTCATGGAGTTTAGGATGAAATTATATGTTCAATTGATGATTCTCTTTGTGATTTCTCTAATCGGTGAGGGAATCTCCAGTTTCTTTCATTTGCCCATCCCAGGCAGTATTATCGGCTTGATGCTTCTCTTTCTAGCCCTACAGTTCAAGTGGCTAAGGACCAGACATGTCAATATGGTCGGGAATTTCTTGCTGGCCAATATGACCATCCTCTTTTTGCCGCCAGCAGTGGGTATCATGGAAAAGTTTGATGTGATTGCCCCTTATCTTTTGCCCATCGTCTTGATTGTCTTTTTTGCGGCTGTTATCAACATTATCCTTATTGCCCTAGTGGTTCAGTTTATCAAGAGACGATTTGAGGGAGATTATGAGAAAGGAGATGCCAAATGAGCGAATTTGTATCCAATCCCCTGTTTGGGATTGCATTATCTATCCTAGCTTATCTAGTGGGGATGTTGATTTACAGACGTTTTCCCCATCCTTTGACAACACCTTTGCTTTTATCGGCAATTTTCATTATCATCCTTCTTAAGGCGACGGGTATTTCTTACCAAGATTACTACCAAGGTGGGGTTTATCTGAACAATTTGATAGTCCCATCGACAGTGGCTCTAGGGATTCCGCTTTATAAGAGCTTTCACTTGATGAAGCACCATGCTCGGAGTATTCTCTTTGGTAGTCTGCTAGCAGTCGTTGTCAATACTAGCTTCACTGCCATAGTGGCGAAAATATTTGGCATGGACTTTTTCCTAGCCATTTCTCTCTTTCCAAAGTCAGTGACAACCGCCATGGCAGTGGGAATTACAGAAAAATTGCAGGGGTTGACGACTGTGACCTTGGTCGTCGTAGTGGCAACTGGGATTTTGACCAGTGTTATCGGACCAACCCTTTTGAAGTGGTTGAAGATTGACGATCCAGTGGCTGTCGGACTTTCTCTTGGAGGAACAGGTCATGCTGTCGGAACGGGTACGGCCTTTCGATACGGTTCTGTCGCAGGAGCCATGGGTGGCTTGGCTATCGGTGTTACCGGTATTCTCTATGTCATTGTCAGCCCCATTGTAGCCAGTTTGATATTGAGTTAAAAAGCAAGGAATTTAAGTTCCTTGCTTTTTCAATTGTGTCTATAAAGCATAAAGAGACTAATCAAAAAGGTTAGCAGTGTTATTGAACCGGTGACATATTTTTCAAAGAAACTGCCGCTGATAAAGAAATTAAAGAGCGTGGCTAAACCTAGGAAAATGGTAACAAGTCCAACAATTCTTGTCAGTGTTTTTTCCTGCCATGATGATGTTAACACTCTGCCAAAGAGCAGATAGCTATAGCCAAAGAAAGACCAGAGCAAGCATAAAGCGAGATTGGCCGGCCGCAGCCAAAGCGGAAAAACTGTATAGCTACCTCCAAAAACGAAAGCTCCTAAGGGAACACCCATCAGGAGTAAAAAATGCAAAAACGCCTGCAAAAACCAGAGAGCTGCACTCAAACTGGCTAATATTTTTTCTGTCATTATTACTCTCCTATTGAAGATTGGTGGTCGTCCTCGACCGAACGAATTAAATACAGGAAAACAGTTTCTGTCATTTCTGAGACGGGAAATTTCTCCCAATAGCAAGCCGACATAGTGCTCCAAGGGCCACATGCCTTGCGGAATTTCCTCATAGTGCAAGTCTTCTGTCACCTTGACCCGATAAGCAGCAAAATGCAGCAGCTCAACGTCCGGCGCAATCTTTTTAAGTGTCGCTCCCATGCGATACTGCATAGTACTGCCTTGGATAAAAAGCATGCGCTGACGGGGGAGATTTTCTTTAGTCAAGAGGTCTAGCAGATAGGTAATGTTGTTGCCGCAGTTGGTGGACTGGGTTTCCAGATAATCCGCTGTTACCCCTTCGTACTGCGCGAGATAATCAGCAAAAAGTTCTGCTTCTGAGCTAGTTCGGCCGGTAAAATCAGCTGGCAGCTGATTAATCAAGGACTGGGTCGTATGTCCGTAGCCACCAACAATAATATAATATTGGGCAATCTTGTTGCGAATGGCTCTTGCAAATTCCCCTGCCCCAGCCAGAATGGACCCGCCGAAGAAGACACAGACATCAACTTGAGACTAGCCGATTTTTTTTCTTTAGGTCTTGTTGGGTTAACTGGTCAAGATCTCTGGACCCGTAAAAGGTAGCTAGAGTGTTGATGGCTTCATGTTTTTTCATTTGATAGCAAAGCGTCTGCTAATTGGGCAAAATCAGCGATAGTTCGGGCTTCTCCACGGATGGACGGTTTGATGTTAGTGGTCTCCAAAGCCTTTTCTAACTTGACTTTGACCCCTTCTGACTTGCCAAAGTGGCTGGTTAAGTTGTTCCAAAGCGTTTTGCGGCGATGAATAAAGGCTAACTTAGAGATACGTAAGAAGAAATCGTCATCCTGCACTTGAACTAGCGGTTGCTCTCGACGGGTCATTTTTAAAATTGCCGAATCAATATTGGGCGCAGGTACAAAGACCGTCCGCGGGACGATAAAAGCCAGCTTTGCACTCATATATCCTGCACCGCGATGGACAAGCGAACCGTAGGCTTTGGTATTGGACTCAGCCGAAATGCGGTCGGCTTTTCCTTTTGCATCATGACCACAAATCCAGCAAAAGGAATCTTGCTCTCAATCAAGTGCATGAGAATGGGTGTCGTGATGTAGTAGGGCAGATTGGCCACCACCTTGATGGGAAGGTCAGAATTTTTGAAATTTTTAATACGCGTCTGCAAATCCGACTGGAGGATATCTTCATTAATCACGGCTACATCGTCAAAATCACGCAGCGTATCCGCCAAAATCGGCACTAGCCGGTCGTCAATCTCAAAGGCTATGACCTCAGCAGTATTTTCCGCCAGAAATTCTGTTAGTGCCCCGATCCAGGCCCAATCTCAATGACATTGACATTTTGATCAATCTCAACCGTGTCCATAATTTTCTGTAAAATATTAGTATCAGTCAAAAAGTTGTGACCAAAAGATTTATTAAAAGTAAAGCCGTGACGCTCCAAAATAGTACGCGTCACACTGTAGTCTGCGATTCTCATCTTCGTTCCAATCTTGTCTTTCTACTATTATACCACAAAACGAGGGAAAGGTGTCCCTCGTTTTCTATATGGGCATTTAGTCAATAAACCTGACAAATTCTTCGACAGAGCGCCTAGCATGTGGATGACCGGCCTTCAAGGCTTTTCCTATCGGCAACATTAAAATCGGCTCCCAATCCTCTGGAACCTCTAGATAGGTCTTTATCGCTGTGAAATCAGCTCCCCGCATAGGGACACTGTCATAGCCATAAGCCCGTATGACATGCATGAGATTCATGGCAAATAAACCAACATCCAGTCGAAGTCCTTCTATTCCCTTATCTTCTGGATGCAGACTAAAATATGCTTCCATTCGCCTGATTCGCTCAGGAATTGCCTCTTTAGTAGCTGCTCCTTTTTCCAGATGGAAATGTTGCCACCAATCCAAATCATAGGCCGTCTTGTCACCAAATAGCAAAAGAACCGCAGAAGCTTCCTTGACTTGCAGCTGTCCCGCCGCAAACTCAGCTAGATGTGTTTGCTTTTCTTTATTGCTGACAACCACAACCTGCCAAGGTTGAAAATTATTCCCAGATGGGGCGTAGCTGGCATGTTTCAGTATATCAGTAATCACACCCTTTCCCAAGTCTGCTTGGGTATCAAACTGCCTGACAGACCTGCGTCCGTCTAAAAAATTTAAAATACTTTCCATAGTATTTATTCCCCCTTTTGTATTTTCAAGATAGTTTTATTATAATAGATCCAAATAAAGAAAAACAGTAGTCACTTTTTTGTGACTACCATTGAGAGGAAATTTATGCAGACGAAAGAAAACTGGAATTGTGGTTTGACCAGGGTCATGGATAGTCTATCAGGAAAGTGGAAACTACAAATTTTCTGGATTATTTCCCAAAAACAACCCGCCCGTTTTAATCAATTAAAACGGGATGTTAAGGGGATTACAAAAACAATGTTAACTCGCTCCTTAGATGATCTTATCAAACAGAATCTCATCATCAAAGAAGACTTTAACACTTGGCCACTGCACACCCAGTATTCACTCAGTCCAAAAGGACAAGAGCTTCTAAGACTCATGATGGGCTTAAATGACTGGGGGAGGGAAAATTTATAAGCTGAACAGATAGATATACTGAAATACTTTCAAACACCGCCTATCACACTGTAGTCTGCGGTCCTCATTTGTGTTTCTTTCTATGGCGTTTTAATCTAATCACTAATTTAAAATATCTATTAAAACTCTACCGAATTCAGTAATATCAAAAGTTCTAGAATTTGACTTTGCTCTCTCCATTGTAGCTGTGGTTACTGCAAACATACCGTTTCCAATATACTTGTTTAAAGATTTATTAGTTGTTTCTCTAACTAACCCAAGTGCCATAAGTCTCATAGGTATATCTATAAAAACATTATTACCCGTGGTGCTAGTTAATTTCAGAATACCATAAAAAGCCTAAAAGGACTATACTGTAAGTGACCAAACAAACAGAGAGGACGTCCAAATGAGCCACTTACAGTATACCGCTAAATTCCATCACTTACAATGGAATATCAAACAATTATCAAAACTTTGTTATCAGCTGTATCGTGATTATTGCCCTGAACCTTTCAAACATCGTCGCAATATTTGTCTATCTAAAGTTTCAGACCAATCTCTGAATCTATGGTTCTATGGGTTTAAAGTTTATATGCTGGTCACCCTATCAGGCTATATTCTAAACTACGTTGTGACATCAGCCTCTGTTCATGATATTAGAGCCGTTGAGGACTTATTGGAAAACTGCCATCACTCTTACATTTTGGCTGATTTAAGCTATCTTAGTCGTGAGCTTAGAGATCATTTGGAGCAAAAAAGTTATCATCTTTGGATTCCCTTACGTCAAAATATGGCGGGGGCTGAGCAACATAATCATTGGAAACTAATGGCTATGAGAAAGACTATTGAGACACGTTTTTCAGAACTTTGTACGCTTTTCGATATGGGAAAACACCAGCTAGAGGAAAAACAGGATTGCAATTGAGGATAGAACAAATCGTATTAGCTTATAATTTAAGATATTTTGAAATTAACTAGCACCACGAGTACAAAATATCTAAAAAAAGGTCTAGCGATACAGAGTCGCTAGACCTTTAACTTATTGCAAGTTAACCTTGTTTCTCAAGATGTGATGAGTCTCTAAAAAGTTGAATTGATGAGATAATGTATTTTTGATTAGAGAGCAATTACTGGGTAATGTATGAAGTATTGACAGTTGGTTAGTTTGAACTTAATTTGGTGATATGTATATGTCTGTTTTAGGTACTATTAGATTACAAGCCACTATTTTCAATAATATTTTTTCCACCAACTTTATCAAAAGGAACTGAAGACTTTTTAGTAGGAATTTCTGTTATAAGATAGGATTTTTCCAATGAGTAGCCAGCATAGAATTGATTATAAATTTGTCCATAAATAAGTGACTTTGAAAGGAATTCAGCCTTTTCCTTGTCTTTATTTGTAAATTCTAATTTTTCTGCAACTGTTCTATTACCGGAAGGATCAGTTTCTATAGTTCCCTTAACAATATCAAATTCTTTCTTATCATAGAAGTTTTTTTCCGATAATTTTTTTATTTCATCAATACTTTTATTTGTTATGTCTTTAAGTGTAATTTCAACTTGTTCTTCACTAGAATCTTTTGTATTTTCAGGTTCTTTACCAATAGCATAGGATGTAACGTTGCCATTTTTCGTGAAATATATATACGTTATTTTATCATCTTTTGAAATTGTATCACTAGAGGCGTTAGCGACGAAGAATACTCTCTCTCTGCTTTCGTTTATTAATTCAACGATTCCTTTGCCTGTTATTTCTGTTTGAGCTGAATTTTGGGAACAAGCTCCTAAGAAAAGACTAATAAATAATAAGACTAAAAATAGTAATCTATTTCTTTGTTTCATATGGGGCTCCTAAAAGTTATTTATTTTTAATAACTCTATTGTATCATAAAAGAAGCTTATATAGATTAAAAACATTGTCAATTGTGTCAATAATTTTGTGTAAAAACTTTATTATAGTTATAGGGGGTAATTTTAATAAGACCTCAAGTATGTTGGAATATCGTTCTCATACTTAGTAAATTGATCTATAAGAATATATTTAGTTTAGTGGTGTAATAGATTTTGCTATAACAAATTCGTTATTTTTTGTTTACGCATTTTATTTACATTATGTTAAAGATGATAAAAAAACCTAGCGAGTTATTGTCGCTAGACTATGAGATTATTGCAAATTAACCTTGTTTTTCAAGATATAGTAGGTACCGAGATAGTAGATAGCTGATAAAAAGAGATCGCGCAGAATTTCTGTACCAATCATCATGTTAAAGTTATTTTCAATTCGGAAAAAGAGAGAAACATAACCAATGACGATGGCAATGACGATATAGGCTAGAATCCCCATAGCTGTTCGATACTCGTTAAAGAGT
Organism: Streptococcus oralis subsp. dentisani; assembly: GCF_002096335.1. Lineage (GTDB taxonomy): Bacteria > Bacillota > Bacilli > Lactobacillales > Streptococcaceae > Streptococcus > Streptococcus oralis_Z. The sequence goes on along the minus strand of NZ_NCUW01000026.1, from coordinate 94,454 downwards.
TGTCCGATTGAGATTGCGAGGTAAATGGACAAGATCCATGTAATCGAACCGACAAATAGTGATAGGGCATACAGCCAGCCATAGCTGAGGTAAGGGGAAATGAAGTTATAGAGGACAGTGAAGTCTTTTTCTATTGGTGTTAAGAAGAAGATAATCAGTACACTCAAGATAAAGACGATATAGCTTAAGATGGACCAGACAAGACCACCTAAAAGTTTTGCGATGATGATTTGATGTTCAGAGACAGGCAAGGTCAGGGTCAAATACCCTTGACGGTCATAAACACTCCCCTTGAATCTTCGGATGATTAAAAAGATTGTTGCAATCCAAAGAGTGACGCTGAGTCCTCCAAAGACTAGTACTAAAAAGAAGATGAAATAAACAGCATTGTTAGAATTGTAACTTTGGCTAAGGCTACCAAGAAAAGCCCCAATCAAAACTGAAATTGCAAGTACAGCACCATAGAGTGCAAGATACCATTTATTGATATTTTTAAATTCATAACGAACTAAATTCCAAAACATAATAATCTCCTTTAACTAAGCCTTGAACTCTTGACGGAAGAGCTGGTCAATTGATTCACCTGACTCGTAACGAATATCATCAACATTTCCTTGGCGGACGACTGTTCCGTCTTTGAGGAAGATAATCTCATCCAAGATTGGCTCAATATCTGAAATCAAGTGGGTTGAAATCAGTACCGTAGAAGTTGGGGAATAGTTGTTGATGATGGTGTTGAGGATATAATCACGGGCAGCTGGATCCACACCTCCGATTGGTTCGTCAAGAACATAGAGGCGGGCTTCACGGCTCATAACGAGGATTAGTTGGACCTTCTCCTTGTTTCCTTTTGATAATTTCTTTAAACGACTATTTTCATCAATGCCCAGGTCTGCAAGCAGATGTTGGGCGCGTTCAAGATTGAAATCCTGATAGAAGGTTTTAAAATAGGTTAGAGCATCTTTGACCTTCATCTCTTCATTGAGATAAGTTGTGTCAGGCAGATAGGAGACAATCGCCTTGGTAGCAGGACTTGGATCTAATCCGTTAATGAGAACACGTCCTTTATCAGGCTGAAGGAGGCCATTGATCAGTTTGATTAAGGTCGTTTTTCCAGATCCATTTGGGCCGAGGAGACCAACAATTTTGCCAGCCGAAATCTCAAGTGAGATATTTTCAAGAGCAATAGTGCCTCCATAAGATTTTGATACATTCTCAAGTGCTAATAATGTCATAGTCTTAAACTCCTTTGATATAATCACTTAATACATTTGGCAGTTCTTCTTTTTTGTAGCCAAATTGAAGCATACAAGAGACGAAGTGTTGCAGTTGCTCCTCGGAAAGTTGTTTGCGGGACTGAACGATGAGGTCCAAATCCTCGGTGACAAAACGACCAGTTGTTCGCTTGCTATAAACGAATCCTTCGCGTTCAAGGTCAGACAAGGCGCGCTGAATGGTATTGGGATTAACCCCAGCCTCGCTCGCCAGTTCTCTTACGGTAGGGAGCTGTTGGTTGGGTTCCAGTTCATGGGAAACAATCTGTAGTTTAATTTTTTCCATAATCTGTAAATAAATGGGTTTTGTATTATCAAATGACCAGGACATCATAGTCTCCTTTCTTTATCTTTATTGTTCTAATTAAATAATACAATAAAACAAAAAACTTGTCAAGTAAAAATAAGAATTGTTTTGGGAATTGATCAAAAAATGGTATAATGAAAAGAAAACGACAAGGAGGGAAATGCATGCGTTGTCCAAAATGTGGGGCTACCAAGTCTAGTGTTGTTGATAGTCGACAAGCCGAAGAAGGAAATACCATCCGCCGAAGACGTGAGTGCGATGAGTGTCAGCATCGTTTTACAACCTATGAACGAGTAGAAGAGAGAACACTGGTTGTCGTCAAAAAAGACGGTACACGTGAGCAGTTTTCGAGAGATAAAATCTTTAATGGGATTATCCGCTCAGCCCAGAAGCGTCCTGTGTCAAGTGATGAAATCAACATGGTGGTCAATCGCATCGAGCAAAAACTCCGTAGTCGCAGTGAGAATGAGATCCAAAGCGAATATATTGGTTCTTTAGTCATGGAAGAATTGGCAGAGCTTGATGAGATTACCTATGTTCGTTTTGCAAGTGTTTACCGTAGCTTTAAGGATGTGAGTGAGTTGGAGAGTCTGCTCCAGCAAATCACCCAGTCCTCTAAAAAGAAAAAGGAAAAATAGATGAAACCAAATGACCGTTTTTCTTTTCTAAAGAATAATCGGGTGTCGCAAGATACCTCTTCTCTGGTGCAGTGCTACCTCCCGATTATCGGTCAGGAGGCACTGAGCCTCTATCTATATACCATTACCTTTTGGGATGGTGGGCAAAAGGAGCATCTCTTTTCCCATATCCTCAATCACTTAAACTTTGGCATGCCGACCTTGCTCCAATCCTTTAAAATCTTATCTGCCTTAGATCTGTTGACCCTTTATCAAAGGGGAGAAATCTATGAATTACAGCTTCATTCTCCCATCTCCAGTCAGGAATTTCTAAGTCATTCTGTCTATAGCAGATTATTAGAGAAAAAGATTGGGGATACAGCTGTTTCTGCTATGAAGCAGGCTCCAAGTGAGGGAGAAGCACTCTCTGTTTCTTTGAGCCAAGTATTTCCAATCCTGACCGAAGAAGTGACACCAAGCGAGTCTAAAAGCAAGTTAAAAAATGATTTTGACTTGGAACATTTCCAGCGCCTGATGGCTCGAGATGGCTTGCGTTTTGAAAATGAGCAGGCAGATGTTTTGGAATTGTTTGCCATCGCAGACGAAAAAAAATGGACCTGGTTTGAAACCTATCAATTAGCTAAGGCGACAGCGGTGGCTCAGGTTATTTCAGTCAAACGCATGCGTGAAAAGATAGCACAAAAACCAGCATCTTCTGACTTTAACCCCAAAGAAATGACCATTATCAGGGAAGCCAAAAATAAAACACCCCTGCAATTTTTAGCGGAAATCAAGCAAACGCGTAAGGGGAACATCACCCAAAGTGAAAGAGAACTCCTTCACCAGATGGCGTCTTTAGGCTTGTTGGACGAAGTCATCAATATCGTCTTGCTTCTAACCTTTAACAAGGTTGATTCGGCTAATGTCAATGAAAAATATGCCATGAAGGTCGCAAATGACTATGCTTATCAAAAAATTCGGACAGCAGAAGAGGCTGTGCTTCGGATTCGAGAGCGTCAGCAAAAAGGGCAAGAAGACCAGAAATCGAAAACTAGCTCGACTAAGACAAATGTTCCCAAGTGGAGCAATCCAGAATATAAAAATCAAACCAGCGAGGAAACTCGTCTGGAACTAGAACGTAAAAAACAAGAAATGTTAGCCCGATTAGAAGAAGGAGGAGACTAGATGGAAAGTGTGGGTGACGTTATCAAACGTCAGACAAGTCGTTTTCAGTATCAGGACTTGGTCCAGCAGATCATGAAGGACCCCGATGTAGCGGCTTTTATCCAGAAAGAATCCCTCGGCCCAGAGGAGTTGAATCGTAGCATCTCCAAGTTCAACCAATATATCACAGAACGGGACAAGTTTCTTCGTGGGGATGCGGACTATATAGCGCGTGGCTACAAGCCCATCTTGGTTATGAATCACGGATATGCGGATGTGTCTTATGAAGAAACACCAGAACTAATCGCGGCAGAAAAAGAGGCTGCAATTAAGAATCGTCTCAAGTTGATCAATCTTCCAGCAAGTCTCAAGAAAGCGAAATTGGCTCAGATTGACCTAGATGATCTTGGCCGTTTGCCGATTTTTGAAAGACTCTATGCCTTTGTTGACCTTTACCCTAGTATCCGAAAAGGCCTCTATCTTTATGGAGATTTTGGTGTTGGTAAGAGTTTCATGATGGCGGCTCTGGCCCATGACCTATCTGAAAAACGAGGTGCTTCAACAACCATTCTCCACTATCCAAGTTTTGTCATTGATGTGAAAAATGCCATCGGTGAAGGATCTGTGAAGACCTTGGTGGATGAGATCAAGTTAGCAGAAGTTTTAGTCTTGGATGATATTGGTGCAGAGCAGTCTACCCCTTGGGTGCGTGATGAGATTCTCCAAGTCATCCTCCAGTATCGCATGCAGGAAGATTTGCCGACCTTCTTTACTTCCAACTTTAATTTCCAAGATTTGGAAAAACATTTTGCCAAAGGAAAAAATGGAAATGATGAGACTTGGGAAGCTAGACGGGTCATGGAAAGGATTCGTTATTTAGCTGAGGAAACGAGACTAGAAGGAGAAAATCGCCGATGACAGAAACCATTAAACTGATGAAAGCTCATACTTCAGTTCGTCGCTTTAAGGAGCAAGAGATTCCTCAGGCAGACTTGGATGAGATTTTAACTGCTGGACAAATGGCGTCATCTTGGAAAAATTTCCAATCCTACTCTGTGATTCTTGTGCGCAGTCAAGAGAAGAAAGATGCCTTATATGAACTGGTTCCTCAGGAAGCCATTCGCCAGTCAGCTGCCTTTTTGCTCTTTGTCGGTGACTTGAACCGAGCTGAAAAGGGAGCGAGCCTTCATACGGATGTTTTCCAACCTCAAGGAGTGGAAGGTCTCCTCATCACATCTGTGGATGCTGCGCTTGCTGGTCAAAACACCTTGCTTGCGGCAGAGAGTCTGGGATATGGTGGTGTGATTATCGGTTTGGTTCGTTATAAGTCGGAAGAAGTGGCAGAGCTTTTTAACTTGCCTGACTATACCTACCCTGTTTTTGGGATTGCCCTCGGTGTGCCAAATCAACAACATGATGTCAAACCAAGACTACCTTTGAGCCAAGTGGTTTTTGAAGAAGAATACCAAGAACAGCCAGTTGAAGCGATTTTGGACTATGACCAAGTACAGGAAGACTATGCTGGTGCGCGTGCGACGACCTCTTGGAGTCAGCGTTTGGCAGAGCAGTTTGGTCAAGCCGAACCTAGCTCAACTCGGAAGAATCTAGAACAGAAAAAGTTATTGTAGAAAGTGAGAAAACATGGCCTTACCAACTGTTGCCATTGTAGGACGTCCCAATGTTGGGAAATCAACCCTATTTAACCGAATCGCTGGTGAGCGAATCTCAATCGTAGAAGATGTCGAGGGTGTGACACGTGACCGTATCTATGCAACGGGTGAGTGGCTCAACCGTTCTTTCAGTATGATTGATACTGGAGGGATTGACGACGTCGATGCTCCCTTCATGGAGCAAATCAAACACCAGGCAGAAATTGCCATGGAAGAAGCAGATGTCATCGTCTTTGTGGTTTCTGGTAAAGAAGGGATTACAGATGCGGACGAGTACGTAGCACGCAAACTCTATAAAACCCATAAACCTGTTATCCTTGCTGTAAATAAGGTTGATAATCCTGAGATGCGAAATGATATCTTTGATTTCTATGCGCTAGGTTTGGGAGAACCGCTACCGATTTCGTCTGTCCACGGTATTGGGACAGGTGATGTACTGGATGCCATCGTGGAAAATCTACCACATGAAGTTGAAGAAGAAAATCCAGATGTCATTAAATTCAGCTTAATTGGTCGTCCAAACGTTGGGAAATCAAGTTTGATCAATGCCATTTTGGGAGAAGACCGTGTGATTGCTAGTCCAGTAGCTGGAACAACGCGCGATGCCATTGATACCCATTTTACAGATGCTGATGGTCAAGAGTTTACCATGATTGATACAGCTGGTATGCGTAAGTCTGGTAAAGTCTACGAAAATACTGAAAAATACTCTGTCATGCGTGCCATGCGTGCCATTGACCGTTCAGATGTGGTCTTGATGGTCCTCAATGCCGAAGAAGGAATTCGTGAGTACGACAAGCGTATCGCAGGTTTCGCCCATGAAGCTGGTAAAGGAATGATCATCGTAGTCAATAAGTGGGATACTCTTGAGAAAGACAACCATACCATGAAGAACTGGGAAGAAGATATCCGTGAGCAGTTCCAATACCTGCCTTATGCTCCTATTGTCTTTGTTTCAGCTCTTACCAAGCAACGACTTCACAAATTGCCTGAGATGATCAAGCAAATCAGCGAAAGTCAAAACACCCGTATCCCATCAGCTGTCTTGAACGATGTGATTATGGATGCCATTGCTATCAATCCAACACCGACAGACAAAGGGAAACGTCTCAAAATCTTCTACGCGACTCAAGTGGCGACCAAGCCACCAACCTTTGTCATCTTTGTCAACGAAGAAGAACTCATGCACTTCTCTTACCTGCGGTTCTTGGAAAATCAAATCCGCAAAGCTTTTGTTTTTGAGGGAACACCGATTCATCTGATTGCAAGAAAACGGAAATAAAATGATAAAAAGGATTAAGTCCTAGTAATTAGTGATGAAAGAGTAATTGTATATGATTGCTCTTTTTTACTAAACAATATTGAGTATTTAAATAATTTTTAAATTTTTATAGAGGTGGTGACTTTATTGAAAATCATTCTAAAAGAGGACATTGAACTATATCGTTATTTGATTGCAAAGGTAACATTCTTACAGACGCATAAAGAATACCATTTGGTGGAGTCCTATCTCGATAGTAATTGTTTTTTAATTGCTAACCGGGCAACAGAAGAGAAAGTGTTTGTGGCGCTCTTTAAACAACCGACTAGGAAAACGGTAGAGGTAGAGTGTAAGAAGGTTATGTTTATTCAAACCAGGAATACTAGGATTCCTGAAGGATTTGATGTAGAAAAGGCGGATAAAGGATTTAATGACCAGCTTGCCGAGAATATTCGACTGGGCTTTTTAGCACCAGATCAGTTAGTCGAGCAGTTTCAAGGGGTATTTAAAGAAGACGTTGAGAGGTATTTTAAAAAGGCAGAAGCAAGGATTCAAGCTGAGCGACAAGTTTTTGTGAAGTACTATGCCAAGGAAACGATTGAGAAGAATCCCTATCATGTGGTGGAAGGGAATGTGTCATTTAGCCATCCGAAGCATTTCAACGACCCGTTTGATTGTAATTGCTACTATGCGGATGGTCATTCGATGATGGATTTCTTCCGTGTGTTTTGTTTTACGCATGCTGCAGATAATATTTTAATGTGGTCCTATTACGCCAATAGCCACGCAGGTTATGCGCTTGAGTATTCGTATGCGAGTCTTTTGGATAAAATTCATTCCTTGAAGGTAGACGGACTCTGTGTATACGGCCCGGTGGAGTATATCGATAAACGTCCTAATACGAGAAGCAATAGCAACCAATTCTCTTATTCGAATCTGAATTTTTATATTAAGGCGACCTTTGCAAAATTCAAAGAGTGGCAACACGAGAGAGAATACCGCTTTGTGTGCATTCTGGATGAAAAAGCGGAAGCCGCGCAAGAAGTTCTTGGAGATTGGGTGCTCATTCCACAAGTGGATGTCGTGCAAGGATACGCTGGCTGTAACAATACAAAAATAAAAGTGAAGGCGCAGTACCCTATCCAAAAATTAGAAAAAGATATTTTAAATTACCAGTTAAAATCTTAATAGAAAAGTAAGTTCAATAAGAAAAAGAAAACACAAGGTCTTCTTTCTCTTATTGGGGTCGAGTTTTGGAAGACTTGTCATCAAATTAACATCAATTTCAGGGTTGCTGTCACAGTTTTGTAATGAAAATGCACTTTCTTTGTAAAAATCAAAATGCTATAATTCCTTAAATCAATTTTCCTTTATCAGGGAGGTTATTATGAAAAGAAGCAGATTATTTAAACATAGTTTGTTGGTTCGCTTGCTTGGATTGCTGATGGTCTTTCTCTTCTTGTCAGCATTCACTGCACCTGAAAAACCTGAGTACGGGATATATGATCCAAATCACTATTTGACTGACGCGACAATTAGTCAGATTCGAGAATTGAATAATGTCAATAGTAAAAAAGCGGAAAAATTCCAAATAGGCGTTTATGTTGTGAAAAGCCTAGATGGAGAAACAATCGAAACAGTTGCTAATGAAACAGCTAGAGCTTGGAAGATTGGCTATTCGGGAGATAATCACGGTGTCTTGATTGTGCTTGCAGTTCAAGATAGAAAATCACGGATTGAAACCAGCAATAATGTGGCCAGTAAGATCACAGATTATCAGACTCACAGGTTCTTGACAACAGCACGCCCCTACTTTCAAAATGGTGACTACAACAAGGGAGTTCTCTCTATAGTAAACAATCTCAACTACATGTTCTATAGTGGTTCGAGTACACCTTCTTCAAGTTCTAAAAGTAGTTACGACTATGCTACTAATTCTAGTCGTCTAAGAGAAATTGAAAAGTATACCAGTGAGAGCCAATCTTCGAAACGGCATCGAAAAAGCAGTTCGAGCGACGGAGTTATCGGATTTGGAGCTCTGATTTACTTCATCGTCATGATTATTGGATTTATATTTGGAGATCGTGGTGGTTCACGTGGAGATGATTCTGGCGGAGGCTGGTGGGGCGGTGACTCATCAGATTCAGGATCTTCTTGGTCAGACTCGGGCTCAGACTCATCTGGAGGCTGGGACGGCGGTGGCTTTGATGGTGGCGGTTCGTCTGATGACTGGTGAGTGACCCTATATAAATCTTAAACCGATTCCTCAAAGCAGTAAGGCAACTCCTTTGCAAAAGTTTACTCCTTAATTTAGAATAAAAAAACAAAGATTGGGAAATTGATTTAAAATCTGAGTCCTATCTCAGAAAAGTTGATAAAAGAAAGTGTTAAGGTTTTGATATGAAACAAAATAAAGTAATTCTCTCTATAGTGGCGATTTTCTTTGGACTACTAGTTTTGGGAAGTTGTTCCGCAGTGACGACCTATAACGGTCTGATCGGTGAACAGACTAAAGTGGAGCAGGCTCAGGCCGATGTCTCAACAGCCCTCCAACGTCGTTCAGACTTGATTGGTAATTTGGTGGAGTCCGTTAAAGGACAAATGAATCATGAAACGGAAGTCTTTACTAAAATTGCTGATGCTAGAGCTAAAATCGGCAGTAGCTCAGTAACATCGGAAGAAAACCAAAAGGCTCAGGGAGAGTTGAGTTCCGCTCTTTCCCGTTTGATTTCCTTGACGGAGAACTACCCTGAACTCAAGAGCAATCAAAATGTTGAGCAACTGATGGTGGAACTTTCAGGAAGTGAAAACCGTATCTTTGTAGCACGTAAGGATTATAACAAAGTCGCGGCCGAGTACAATCAAAAGTTGAGAAGTTTTCCAACCGTGCTCTTTGCGAATATGATGAATTTCAAAGAAGCTGAAACCTTCAAAGAAACAGAAGAAGCCAAAACAGTTCCTAAGGTTGATTTTGGAACATCTTCATCAAGTCAATAAAGTGAATCGGCCTATGAATAAAGGGATTTCTCTAGCGTGACTAGTGATTTCAAACTCAAACCTGGAAAGCCTTTTCCAGGTTTTTTTGGTATAATAAAAGGAAAGAGACAGTGACTAAAATGGAGGTCTGCTATGGAGAAAACAAAAGCTTTTCTTGAAGCGCACTACAAGAGATATATTCTTACGATTTGCTTTCTCTGGTTCCTCATGTTCTTTCTTCCTTGGGATTGGCCAATAGGAGGAGTTTCAATTTATTATTTCGTTATGAAAAAACTCTTCGTGGTCTTTGGTGTATTGGCAATCTTTTTCTCAGTACTGACTAAAAAGATGAGTCTCTTCCTCTTTGGAGTGATCTTTTGTATGGCCTTCTGGATCAATCTCTTTTTGTACTTTGGCTTATTACCAGCATTTTTTGGAATTAAACACTAAAAATTGATGGGCTAGACTAGCTTCTAGCCCTTTTTATTTTCTTGTCAAAATAGTTTGAGAAGTGAAAATGATTTGGTTGACGAGCTATCTGTATGATATAATAAGTTCCGTAAACAGAAGATTAAGGGATTTAAAAATGGCGAAAAAAGTAAAGGACTATTATGACCTGGCTTATGCTAAGGATTTGAGTCGACGGTTGCAAGCAGCGTCCCCCGCCTTTGATGGACAAAAATTTAGCTTGTTGCTAGAAAAAGATTTGGAAGAGTTAGAGTTTAGCCAGCGTCAAGAACTCTTGGCTAAAAGTATCAAAGGTTGCCTTCCCCTATCTTATCAGGATTCTCTCAAGGTTTTTGAGAAAATTTTAGGTCCTGAGTTAGAGGGTGGTCTAGGCATGTTTTCAGAAGGTTACTGGCTTTGGCCAATTGGCAAATATGTAGAGCTATATGGAGACAAGGAATTTGAATTGAGCGCGGCCTTTAGTAAGGAACTCACCAAGCGATTTACGGGAGAATTTTCCATGAGGCCCTTACTGGCTCGCTATCCTAAGGATACAATGGCTTTGCTGATAGAATGGAGTCAGGATGAAAATTTGCGCGTTCGTAGACTTGCCAGCGAGTGCATGCGTATCCGTCTGCCTTGGGCTAAGAGACAAACCGTGGTGTTAGATTATCTTGAGGATTTCACCACTATTCTGACCAATCTAAAGGATGATAAAGACAAGTCCATTCAAAAAAGCGTAGCGAACAATCTAAATGATTTATATAAGGAAGCCCCCGATAAGTTTGAAAGGATTCTTCAAACTTGGAAGAGGGAGGATCTAAGTCCCAGTTGTGCTTGGATCATCAAGCATGCATCACGAACAAAAAATAAAAAAATGCCGACAGAAGATTGAAAAAAGTGGATTTTAGAGATGTCTTTTTCCTTTGTAAAGTAAGGATTCTTTCTTGAAAAATGAGAGTAAATATGCTACAATTAAAAGAACATTCTAAAATCTTCAGAATTAAAAGTAAGGAAAATAATGGCTAATATTTTAAAAAAAATCATCGAAAATGATAAAGGTGAAATAAGAAAATTAGAAAAAATGGCAGACAAGGTCATGTCCTATGAAGAACAAATGGCAGCCTTGACCGATGAAGAACTGCAAGCAAAAACGGTTGAATTTAAGGAACGCTATGCAAATGGTGAAACGCTAGATCAACTCTTGTACGAAGCATTTGCGGTTGTCCGTGAAGGGGCTAAACGTGTTCTTGGACTCTTCCCTTATAAGGTTCAGGTCATGGGAGGAATCGTTCTTCACCACGGAGATGTACCTGAGATGCGTACAGGGGAAGGAAAAACCCTGACAGCGACTATGCCGGTATATCTGAATGCCTTGTCTGGAAAAGGAGTTCACGTAGTAACGGTCAATGAATACCTATCTGAGCGTGATGCGACTGAAATGGGTGAACTCTATTCATGGCTTGGTTTATCAGTAGGGATTAACTTAGCAGCTAAGTCTCCGATGGAAAAAAGAGAGGCTTATGCATGTGATATCACCTACTCAACCAACTCTGAGATTGGATTTGACTACCTTCGTGATAACATGGTCGTTCGAGCTGAAAATATGGTACAACGTCCGCTTAACTATGCCTTAGTTGACGAGGTAGACTCGATTTTGATTGACGAAGCGCGTACGCCTTTGATCGTTTCAGGAGCCAATGCTGTCGAAACAAGTCAGCTGTATCATATGGCGGATCACTTTGTCAAATCTTTGGACAAAGATGATTATATCATTGACATTCAGTCTAAGACTATTGGTTTATCTGATTCAGGGATTGACAAGGCTGAAGACTACTTCAAACTGGAAAATCTCTACGATATTGAAAACGTGGCCTTGACCCACTTCATTGATAATGCCCTTCGTGCTAACTATATCATGCTTCTTGATATTGACTATGTGGTCAGCGAAGAGCAGGAAATCTTGATTGTCGATCAATTTACAGGTCGTACTATGGAAGGTCGTCGTTATTCTGATGGCTTGCACCAAGCCATCGAAGCCAAGGAAGGCGTGCCGATTCAAGACGAAACCAAGACTTCAGCTTCTATCACCTACCAAAATCTCTTCCGTATGTATAAGAAGTTGTCTGGTATGACGGGTACTGGTAAGACAGAGGAAGAAGAATTCCGTGAAATCTATAACATTCGTGTCATCCCAATCCCAACTAACCGTCCTGTTCAACGTATTGACCACTCTGACCTTCTTTATGCAAGTATTGAAGCAAAATTTAATGCTGTTGTTGAAGATGTCAAGGTTCGTTACCAAAAAGGACAACCTGTCTTGGTTGGTACTGTTGCCGTTGAAACCAGTGATTATATTTCTCAGAAATTGGTTGCAGCAGGAATTCCCCACGAAGTTTTAAATGCGAAGAACCACTACAAAGAAGCGCAAATCATTATGAACGCTGGTCAACGTGGTGCGGTTACCATCGCAACCAACATGGCCGGTCGTGGTACTGACATCAAGCTCGGTGAAGGTGTTCGTGAATTGGGTGGACTTTGTGTCATCGGTACAGAACGCCACGAGAGCCGTCGTATTGATAACCAGCTTCGTGGACGTTCAGGAAGACAAGGAGATCCAGGTGAGTCTCAATTCTACCTATCTCTTGAAGATGACTTGATGAAACGCTTCGGTTCAGACCGCTTGAAAGGTGTCTTTGAACGCCTCAATATGTCAGAAGAAGCTATTGAGTCCCGTATGTTGACCCGTCAGGTTGAAGCAGCTCAAAAACGCGTTGAGGGGAATAACTACGATACACGTAAACAAGTTCTTCAATACGATGATGTCATGCGCGAACAACGTGAGATTATCTATGCGCAGCGTTATGATGTTATCACTGCTGACCGTGACTTGGCTCCTGAGATTCACGCTATGATTAAACGTACGATCGGACGAGTTGTGGATGCTCATTCACGTTCTAAGGAAGAAGAAAAAATCAAAGCTATCTTGAACTTTGCTAAATACAATCTGCTACCAGAGGGTTCTATTTCTGAGGAAGATTTGGCTGGTTTGTCAGATCGTGATATCAAAGATGAACTCTTCCAACGTGCCTTAAAGGTCTACGATAGTCAAATCTCAAAATTACGAGACGAGGACGCAGTCAAGGAATTCCAAAAAGTCTTGATTCTGCGTGTTGTGGATAACAAGTGGACAGACCATATTGATGCTCTTGACCAGTTGCGAAATGCTGTTGGACTTCGTGGCTATGCGCAAAACAACCCAGTTGTTGAGTACCAGGCAGAAGGTTTCCGCATGTTTAACGATATGATTGGGTCAATTGAATTTGACGTCACTCGTTTGATGATGAAAGCGCAAATCCATGAACAAGAAAGACCACAGACGGAGGTTAATATTAGCACAACGGCTACTCGTAATATCGCAGCCCAGCGTGCAAATCTTCCAGCAGATGTGGACTTGAGCCGAATTGGGCGTAATGAACTTTGTCCATGTGGTTCAGGTAAGAAATTTAAGAATTGTCATGGAAGACGAAACTAATAAGACATAAGAACAGGCGGATACCTGGTGAAAATACATTTTTACTTGGTGTCCGTTTGCTTTATAAGGAGATGAATCATGGTATTTACAGCTAAAAGTCCTAAAATTAACATTGAAGAAGTTCGCGCCTTGTCAAAACTAGATGGTTTGGCTTATGAAAAAAAATACCAGCGTGATCAGGAATTGGAAGCCATCATCCGTGGAGAGGATCAGCGTATTCTCTTGGTGATTGGACCATGTTCATCTGATAATGAGGAGGCAGTCCTCGAGTATGCCAAGCGCTTGTCTGCCTTGCAAGAAGAAGTCAAAGACCGTATCTTTATGGTCATGCGGGTCTATACAGCCAAACCTCGTACCAATGGAGATGGCTATAAGGGCTTGATTCACCAACCAAACGCGACAGAAGCTCCTAGCTTGATCAATGGAATCAAGGCAGTTCGTCAGCTACACTACCGTGTGATTACCGAGACGGGTATGACAACTGCTGATGAGATGCTCTACCCAGAAAACCTTCCTTTGGTAGATGATTTGATTTCATATATGGCTGTTGGAGCTCGTTCTGTAGAAGATCAACAGCACCGTTTTGTAGCGAGTGGAGCAGATTTTTCAACAGGATTTAAAAATCCAACATCTGGAAATCTCAATGTTATGTTTAACGGGATTTACGCAGCACAAAACAAGCAGAGCTTCCTCTTCCTCGGTAAAGAGGTGGAAACGACTGGGAATCCATTGTCTCATGCCATTCTTCGCGGTGCCTTGAATGAATATGGGAAAAATATTCCCAACTACTACTATGACAATTTAATGGATACCATTGATCAGTATGAAAAGATGGGCTTGGAAAATCCCTTTATCATCATCGATACCAATCATGACAATTCGGGCAAGCAGTACATGGATCAAATCCGTATCGTACGCCAGACCTTGATCAACCGTGACTGGAATGAGAAAATCAAAAAATATGTTCGTGGTTTTATGATTGAGTCCTATCTGGAAGATGGACGTCAAAATGAACCTGAAGTTTTTGGCAAGTCTATCACGGACCCTTGCCTAGGATGGGACAATACGGAAGCACTTGTTCGCGAAATCTACCAAACGCTAGGAGAACTAGGAGAATAAGATGGCATTTATCGAAAAAGGTCAAGAAATAGATATTGAAGCAATCAAGGCTGCGACCCAGTTGTCACCTGAAGCCTTGCGTTATAAGGAAGCTCGTGATCGGGAGTTGGCAGCCATCATCTCAGGTGAGGATGACCGAATCCTTTTGGTGATGGGGCCTTGTTCTTCTGATAATGAAGAGGCTGTTTTGGAATATGCTCGTCGCTTAGCAGACTTGCAGAAAAAAGTTGCGGATAAAATTTTTATCGTCATGCGTGTTTATACTGCCAAGCCTCGTACTAATGGAGATGGCTATAAGGGTATGATTCATCAGCCAAATGCTAGCGAGGCGCCTAGTCTCATCAATGGTTTGCAGGCAGTTCGTCAGCTGCACTACCGTGTGATTACCGAAACGGGCTTAACGACGGCTGATGAGATGCTTTATCCGTCAAATCTCGTTTTGGTTGATGATTTGGTCAGCTATCATGCAGTTGGAGCTCGTTCAGTGGAAGACCAAGAGCACCGTTTTGTGGCGTCTGGGATTGATGCTCCAGTTGGGATGAAAAATCCAACATCTGGGAACCTTGGGGTCATGTTTAATGCCATCTATGCAGCTCAAAACAAGCAAACCTTCCTTTACCATGGTCAAGAGGTGGAGACTTCAGGAAATCCCTTGGCCCACGTTATCCTTCGTGGCGCCATGAATGAATATGGCAAAAATGAACCTAACTTCTACTATGAGACCCTCTTAAACGCTATCAACCGTTATGAGACCATGGGACTTGAAAATCCCTTCATTATCATCGATACTAATCATGACAATTCAGGTAAGCAGTATATGGAACAAATTCGCATTGTTCGCCAAGCTTTGCTGAATCGCGACTGGAACGAAAAGATTAAAAAGACGGTTCGAGGCTTTATGATTGAATCTTATCTAGCAGATGGTCGCCAAAACCAACCAGAAATCTTTGGTTGTTCCATTACTGACCCTTGTCTAGGTTGGGAAAATACAGTAGCCTTGGTAGACGAAATTTATACTACCTTAACAAAATAAGTGAAAGGATGGAGTTGGG
This sequence comes from Streptococcus oralis subsp. dentisani, assembly GCF_002096335.1. GTDB lineage: Bacteria > Bacillota > Bacilli > Lactobacillales > Streptococcaceae > Streptococcus > Streptococcus oralis_Z. The sequence goes on along the minus strand of NZ_NCUW01000026.1, from coordinate 79,032 downwards.
GGAATCTCAACTCTTTTTGTGAGTATGATAGTTGGACATGGAATTGACATCGAAGAATTGGCTTCGATAGAAGGCGCAGTTACACGACATAAAGGATTTGCCAATCGCGTGCTGACCGCTAAGGAAATGGAGCGATTTAGCAGTCTCAAAGAGCGCAGACAAATCGAATATTTGGCAGGTCGTTGGTCGGCTAAGGAGGCTTTTTCCAAGGCTATGGGGACAGGTATTGGTAAACTGACCTTTCAGGATTTGGAAGTCTTGAACAATGAAAGAGGGGCTCCCTATTTTAGTCAGGCGCCATTTTCAGGAAAGATTTGGCTGTCGATCAGCCATACAGATCAGTTTGTGACAGCCAGTGTCATTTTGGAGGAAAATCATGAAAGCTAGTCCACATAGACCAACCAAGGCTCTCATTCAGCTGGGAGCTATTCGAAAAAATATCCAACAAATGGGAAGTCATATCCCTAAAGGGACGCTCAAGTGGGCAGTGGTTAAGGCCAATGCATACGGGCATGGGGCAGTAGCTGTTGCCACAGCTATCCAAGATGATGTCGATGGCTTTTGCGTTTCCAATATTGATGAAGCTATTGAACTTCGTCAAGCAGGGATAAACAAGAAAATCCTCATTTTAGGAGTTTCTGAGCTAGAAGCTGTTTCTCTGGCTAAAGAATATAACATCACCTTAACAGTGGCTGGACTGGAGTGGATTCAAGTACTCTTAGCTACTGGTGCTGACCTAGATGGCTTGTCGGTTCACCTTAAGATTGACTCAGGAATGGGACGGATTGGTTTTAGAGAGGTCAGTGAAGCTGATCAAGCTCAGGACTTGCTCAAGAAAGAGGGGGTTCGTGTTGAGGGAATCTTTACCCACTTTGCGACTGCAGATGAAGCATCAGATACCTACTTTAATAAGCAGTTAGAACGCTTTAAGACTATTTTAGAAAGTATGAAGGAAGTGCCAGAGCTGGTACATGCTAGCAATTCTGCAACGACTCTTTGGCATGCAGAGACTATTTTCAATGCAGTCCGTATGGGAGATGCTATGTATGGTCTGAATCCTAGCGGAGAGGTCTTGGACTTACCTTATGACCTGACACCAGCCTTGACCTTGCAATCTGCCCTTGTTCATGTCAAAACAGTTGCAGCTGGAGCCTGCATGGGCTATGGAGCCACCTATCAGGCGGATAGTGAGCAAGTCATCGCGACCGTGCCAATTGGCTATGCAGATGGTTGGACTCGAGACTTGCAAAATTTCTCCGTCTTGGTAGATGGACAAGCTTGCCCAATCGTCGGACGGGTTTCTATGGACCAAATCACCATTCGCTTGCCTAAGATTTATCCGCTAGGAACAAAAGTAACCTTGATTGGCTCCAACGGTGACAAGGAAATCACAGCAACTCAGGTAGCGACCTACCGCGGAACCATTAATTATGAGGTGGTTTGCCTCCTCAGCGATCGCATTCCGAGAGAATATTATTAAAAAAGAAAGGAGTGGAGCATGAATCTACATCAACCCTTGCATGTCTTGCCTGGTGTGGGACCAAAGTCAGCCGAGAAATACGCCAAACTAGGAATTGAAAACTTGCAAGACCTCTTGCTCTACTTTCCTTTCCGTTACGAAGACTTCAAAACCAAGCGGGTGCTGGAGCTGGAAGATGGCGAAAAGGCTGTCCTGTCTGGTCAAGTCGTGACACCTGCCAGTGTACAGTATTATGGTTTCAAGCGCAATCGCCTACGTTTTAGCCTTAAGCAGGGAGAGGTCGTTTTTGCGGTGAATTTCTTTAACCAGCCCTATCTAGCAGACAAGATAGAGTTGGGAGCAACCCTTGCTGTTTTTGGCAAATGGGATCGGGCTAAGGCCAGTCTGACTGGGATGAAGGTTCTGGCTCAGGTGGAAGATGACCTCCAGCCTGTCTATCGTCTGGCTCAAGGAATCAGTCAGGCTAGTTTGGTCAAGGTCATTAAGACAGCTTTTGATCAGGGACTGGACCTCTTGATTGAGGAAAATCTTCCCCAGTCTTTGCTGGACAAATACAAACTCATGTCCCGCTGTCAGGCAGTTCGTGCCATGCATTTTCCTAAGGATTTGGCAGAATACAAGCAGGCCCTTCGCCGTATCAAGTTTGAAGAACTCTTTTATTTTCAAATGCAATTGCAGACTCTTAAGTCTGAAAATAGAGTTCAGGGCAGCGGTTTGGTTCTGAATTGGTCTCAGGAAAAGGTGACAGCTGCTAAAGAAAATCTTCCTTTTGTCCTGACCCCAGCTCAGGAAAAGAGTTTGCAGGAAATTTTGGCCGACATGAAATCCGATCACCACATGAATCGACTCTTACAAGGAGATGTGGGAAGCGGAAAAACAGTAGTAGCTGGCTTGGCTATGTTTGCGGCAGTGACGGCTGGGCACCAGTCTGCTCTCATGGTACCGACAGAAATCCTAGCAGAGCAACACTTTGAAAGTCTACAGAGTCTCTTTCCAGACTTGAAACTCTCTCTCTTGACAGGATCCTTGAAAGCTGCAGAAAAAAGAGAAGTCTTGGAGACCATAGCAAAGGGTGAGGCCGACTTTATCATTGGAACCCATGCTCTGATTCAGGATGGAGTGGATTATGCTCGTCTTGGTTTGATTATCATTGATGAGCAGCACCGTTTTGGTGTGGGGCAAAGGCGTATTTTACGGGAAAAAGGGGACAACCCAGATGTCCTCATGATGACGGCGACTCCCATTCCACGAACTTTGGCCATCACAGCCTTTGGGGATATGGATGTTTCCATTATCGACCAGATGCCTGCGGGTCGGAAACCCATTGTAACGCGTTGGATCAAGCATGAGCAATTACCTCAGGTGCTGACTTGGTTAGAGGGGGAAATCCAAAAAGGTTCTCAAGCCTATGTCATCTCTCCCTTGATTGAAGAATCAGAAGCTCTGGATCTGAAAAATGCCATTGCCTTATCAGAGGAGTTGACAGCTCATTTTGCAGGTAAGGCCGAAGTGGCTCTCCTACATGGTAAGATGAAGAGTGACGATAAAGACCAGATCATGCAGGATTTCAAAGAGCGGAAAACAGATATTCTAGTATCTACAACCGTTATCGAGGTTGGGGTTAATGTTCCTAGTGCGACCGTCATGATCATCATGGATGCCGATCGGTTCGGTCTCAGCCAGCTTCACCAGCTCAGAGGTCGTGTCGGTCGGGGAGACAAGCAGTCCTATGCTGTTCTCGTCGCCAATCCTAAGACCGAGTCAGGGAAAGACCGCATGCGCATCATGACAGAAACCACCAATGGATTTGTCCTTGCTGAGGAAGATTTGAAAATGCGCGGTTCGGGTGAGATTTTTGGAACTAGACAGTCAGGTCTTCCAGAGTTCCAAGTGGCTGATATCATTGAAGATTTTCCGATTTTAGAAGAAGCCAGAAAGGTTGCCAGCTACATCAGTTCGATAGAAGCTTGGCAAGAGGATCCAGAATGGCGCATGATTGCTCTCCATCTAGAAAAGAGAGAACATCTGGATTAAGCCTTTTCTAAGAAATCTATAAGCTAGCTTTTAGATTTAGGTCTTATACTAGAGTCATCAAAAAGAAACGAGGACTCTCATATGACTATTAAAGTAACCTACCAAAAGAAATTTCAAACCGTCAAACTAGAGAAAGGAGCTAGCACCTATTGATTAACAAAGAGCGGGAACGCTCTTTTTGTTTTAAAACTACTTTCAGACGATAGGTTTGAGGGAGGAGAATTTAAAATCTCTATCTATTTATACTCAATGAAAATCAAAGAGCAAACTAGGAAGCTAGCCGCAGGTTGCTCAAAGCACTGCTTTGAGGTTGTAGATAAGACTGACGAAGTCAGTTACATATATAATCCAAGGCGAAGCTGACGTGGTTTGAATTTGATTTTCGAAGAGTATTACCCTTCTTTCTTGCATTGCTTTCCCAGATATGCTACAGTTATGATAGCGATTACAAATTAAAAGGAGCATACTATGAAAAATCCAGCTTTGCTAGAAGAAATCAAGACTTATAAAGGAAGAGATGAGGTTCCAGAAGACTTTGATGCTTTTTGGGATGAAGAGGTCAAAAAAGTTTCCTCTCTTCCTGCCTATCAGTTGGAGGAAAGAGATTTCCATATTCCTCAAGTCAAGTGCTATGAGCTAACCTTTGAGGGAACTAATGAAGGAAAGGTCTATGCACGCATCGTCCTTCCAAAGACTGAGGAGAAGGTTCCGCTAATCTTCCATTTCCATGGATACATGGGACGTGGTTGGGATTGGGCTGACATGCTGGCTTATACTGTGGCTGGTTATGGTGTTGTTTCTATGGATGTTCGAGGCCAGTCGGGTTATTCGCAAGATGGCTTGCGCTCTCCACTAGGAAATACAGTTAAGGGACATATCATCCGTGGTGCTGTTGAAGGTCGAGACCAGCTCTTTTATAAGGAAGTCTATCTGGATATTTACCAGTTGATTGAAATTGTTGCTAGTCTGCCTCAGGTAGATGAGGAAAGACTTTCTAGCTATGGTGCCTCACAAGGAGGGGCTTTAGCCCTGGTTGCAGCAGCGCTCAATCCTCGGATTCAGCGAATAGTTGCCATCTATCCCTTCTTGTCTGACTTTAGACGGGTGCTTGAGATTGGCAATACTAGTGAAGCCTATGACGAACTCTTCCGTTATTTCAAGTTTCACGATCCCTTCCATGAAACAGAGGAGGAAATCATGGCGACCCTTGCCTATATCGATGTGAAGAATCTTGCCCATCGTATCAAAGGAGAGGTCAGGATGATTACGGGCTTGGATGATGATGTTTGCTATCCCATTACCCAGTTTGCGATTTACAACCGTCTGACCTGCGATAAGGCCTATCGCATCATGCCTGAGTATGCCCACGAAGCCATGAATGTCTTTGTCAATGACCAAGTCTACAATTGGCTCTGTGGCAGTGAGATTCCTTTTTCCTATGTAAAATAATAACTTTGAGAGGGCACTAGCTCTCTTTTTTTATATCGAAATCCCTGAAAGTACTTTTTGTAAATTTAAAATATTAAATTATTCTTGAAAGTAAAATCTATTCTATATCAATTTAGCTATAAAGTTCAAAGTTTATTGTATAATGAGGGAAAGGTATTATGCGAAAGGAGGAAACTTTCTGCTGCTTGCTTAGAGAGTAAGAGCAGTGGACGTTTGAAGAATGGGAGGTCTCATTCAGTCGGTTACTTTCTTTTTCCTTGTTTAGTTGGAGGAACTAAAAATTTTAAGAAAAAAAGAAAGCGCTTTATTTACAGAGAATATGAAAGGTTAAAAAATGAAGTATAGGGATTTTGATCGAAAACGACGATATGGCATTAGAAAATTTGCAGTTGGAACAGCTTCTGTACTAATTGGTACAGTTGTATTTGGAGTTTCGCCAGTTTTAGCCCAAGAACAGGGAAATGTAGTAGCGCCAAGTACTGAAAATGTGGAAAAAGGCAAAGACCAATCATCAGAAGAGGTGCCCAAAGAAGCTGTAGTAGCAAATGCATCTGATGCTGATAAGAATGTAGTTGGGACTGAACTTGATCAAGATAAGCTCAAGAAGCAGGTAGAAGAAAAGACAGAAAATGCAACGGAAACAACGTTAAAAGAAGAGGAAAAATCAACAGATTCGAATGCTATTCCTCGTGATTATTATTCAAGGGATTTGCAAAATGCCAATCCTGTCCTAGAAAAAGAAGATGTTGAAACCAATGCGTCAAATAGTCAGAGAGTTGATTTATCAAATGAATTAGAAAAACTAAAGAAACTTGAAAACGCAACTGTTCACATGGAGTTTAAGCCCGATGCCAAAGCTCCAGCATTCTATAATCTCTTTTCTGTGTCGAGTGCTACCAAAAAAGATGAGTACTTCACTATGGCAGTCTACAATCAAGTAGCTTTGGTTGAAGGGCGCGGTGCCAAAGGGGAACAGTTCTATGATAAATATACGGATGCTCCTTTACAAGTACGTCCTGGTCAGTGGAATTCAGTGACTTTCACAGTTGAAAAACCGACAGCAGAACTACCTAAAGGCCGAGTGCGCCTCTACGTGAACGGGGTATTATCTCGAACAAGTCTGAAATCTGGTCATTTCATCAAAGATATGCCAGATGTAACGCATGCTCAAATCGGAGCAACCAAGCGTGCCAGCAATACAGTTTGGGGAAGCAATCTACAAGTTCGAAATCTAACCGTCTATGATCGTGCCTTAAGCCCAGAAGAGGTTCAGACGAGAAGTCAACTATTTGAAAGAGGTGATTTGGAGAAGAAACTTCCAGAAGGTGCGAAAATCTCAGAGAAAGAAGACGTCTTTGAAGGCGGAATGAACAATAAACCAAACAAAGATGGTATCAAGAGTTATCGTATTCCAGCTCTTCTCAAGACAGATAAAGGAACTTTGATTGCAGGTGCAGATGAACGCCGTCTCCATTCGAGTGACTGGGGTGATATCGGTATGGTCATCAGACGTAGTGAAGACAATGGTAAAACTTGGGGAGACCGAGTAACCATTACCAACTTACGTGACAATCCAAAGGCTTCTGACCCATCGATCGGTTCACCAGTGAATATCGATATGACCTTGACTCAAGATCCTGAAACCAAACGCATCTTTGCCATTTATGACATGTTCCCAGAAGGGAAGGGAATCTTTGGAATGTCTTCGCAAAAAGAAGAAGCCTACAAAGAAATCGATGGAAAAACCTATCAAATCCTCTACCGTGAAGGAGAAAAGGGAGCTTATACCATTCGAGAAAATGGTACCGTATACACTCCAGATGGCAAGGCGACAGACTACCGTGTTGTTGTAGATCCTGTTAAACCATCCTATAGCGATAAAGGTGATCTATACAAGGGGAACCAGCTACTAGGCAATATCTACTTCACAACAAACAAAACTTCTCCATTTAGGATTGCCAAGGATAGCTATCTATGGATGTCCTACAGTGATGACGACGGGAAGACTTGGTCAGCGCCTCAAGATATTACTCCGATGGTCAAAGCCGATTGGATGAAATTCTTAGGTGTAGGTCCTGGAGTGGGGATTACCCTTCGTACTGGACCACATAAAGGTCGGATTGTCGTTCCTGTCTATACGACTAACCGTACCAACCACCTCAATGGTTCCCAATCATCTCGAATCATCTACTCTGACGACCATGGTAAAACATGGCATATGGGTGGTGGTGTCAATGATAATCGTAAACTTTATGATGGCACAGTGGTTGATTCAAGTACCATGAACAATTATTATGCTCAAAATACCGAGGCTTCAGTTGTTCAGTTAAACAATGGGGATCTCAAACTCTTTATGCGTGGATTGACAGGAGATCTACAGGTTGCAACGAGTCATGATGGTGGTCTAACTTGGGATAATAACGTTGATCGCTACGATGTACCAGATGTTTATGTTCAAATGGCTGCGACTCATACGGTTCAAAATGGTAAAGAGTATATTCTCTTGGCAAATGCGAATGGTCCAGGTCGTAAAAATGGCTATATTCGAGTGGCACGTGTAGAAAAAGATGGCCAGTTAACTTGGTTACACCACCATTTGATTCAAAAAGGCGAGTATGCGTATAACTCACTTCAACAAATTGGGCCAGATGAATTTGGACTTTTATATGAGCACCATGCGCCTGGAGGTGTTCCATATACACTTTCCTTCAAGAAATTCAACTGGGATTTCTTGACCAAGGATTGGATTTCTCCTAAAGAAGCAAAAGTGAAATACGCGATTGAAAAATGGCCAGGTATTCTTGCGATGGAGTTTGATTCGGAAGTATTGGTCAACAAGGCTCCAACCCTTCAATTGGCAAATGGTAAAACAGCACGCTTCATGACCCAGTATGATACGAAAACCCTCCTATTTACAGTGGATTCAGAAGATATGGGACAAAAAGTTACAGGTCTGGCAGAAGGTGCAATTGAAAGTATGCATAATTTACCAGTCTCTGTGGAGGGCACTAAGCTCTCGAATGGAATGAATGGAAGTGAAGCTGCTGTTCATGAAGTGCCAGAATATACAGGCCCATTGGGGACATCCGGCGAAGAGCCAGCTCCGACAGTTGAAAAGCCAGAATTTACAGGCGGAGTTAATGCCGTTGAGGCAGCAGTTCATGAAGTACCAGAGTACACAGGCCCACTAGGTACAGCGGGCGAAGAGGCAGCCCCAACAGTTGAGAAGCCAGAATTTGCAGGCGGAGTTAATGCCGTTGAGGCCGCAGTTCATGAAGTACCAGAGTACACAGGCCCACTAGGTACAGCGGGTGAAGAGGCAGCCCCAACAGTTGAGAAGCCAGAATTTACAGGCGGTGTGAATGCTGTCGAAGCAACTGTCCATGAAGTCCCTGAGTACAAAGGTGGTGTGAATGCAGCCAATGCAGCTGTACATGAACTCGCAGAATACAAGGGAGCTAATTCGCTTGTGACTCTTGCTACAGAAGATTATACTTACAAAGCTCCTCTTGCTCAGCAGACACTTCCTGATACGGGTAACAAGGAGAGTGGACTCCTTGCCTCACTAGGACTAACAGCTTTCTTCCTTGGTTTGTTTACAATGGGGAAAAAGAGAGAAGAATAAGAGAATAATTTTAATCATTTGGCTTTGTAAAAATAGAAGGAGATAGTAGGTTTTTCAGCCTGCTATCTTTTTCTTTCGACTCAAGGTGTACTAATAAGAAATTCTAAGAAGTCTGAAACTACTTTCAGGATAGTCTGTTCTATAAAATAGTTTTGAAACTGAAATCTATTCCACCACAAAGTATTGAAAGCGCTTAACAAATGATATATAATAAGCCCATAAGAACAAGAAAGGGAGGAAAGAGGATGCCACAGATCAGCAAAGAAGCCTTGATTGAACAAATCAAAGATGGAATCATTGTCTCTTGCCAGGCACTTCCTCACGAACCGCTTTATACAGAAGCGGGAGGGGTTATCCCCTTGCTAGTCAAAGCGGCTGAGCAAGGTGGAGCAGTCGGTATCCGAGCAAACAGTGTTCGTGATATCAGGGAGATCAAGGAGGTTACGAAACTCCCGATTATCGGGATTATCAAACGTGACTATCCGCCACAGGAGCCATTCATTACAGCTACGATGAAAGAGGTTGATGAATTGGCTGAACTAGATATTGAGGTTATTGCTCTGGATTGTACCAAACGTGAACGTTACGACGGTTTGGAAATTCAGGACTTCATCCGACAAGTCAAAGAAAAGTATCCACATCAACTCTTAATGGCTGATACTAGCACTTTTGAAGAAGGAATAGCAGCGGTTGAAGCAGGGATTGATTTTGTTGGAACAACCCTATCAGGTTACACTTCTTATAGTCCAAAAGTAGATGGTCCAGACTTTGAACTAATCAAAAAACTTTGTGAAGCAGGGGTGGATGTCATCGCTGAAGGGAAAATTCATACGCCAGAACAAGCCAAGCAAATCCTTGAATATGGGGTGCGAGGCATCGTTGTTGGTGGAGCTATTACTAGACCAAAAGAGATTACGGAACGCTTTGTTGCCGGTCTTAAATAACACAATCTCAAAAACAGAGGAGAGTGGTCGATGCGTCGGATGAAATGAAAACGTATACAAATAGAAGCTTACTCACTATCCAATATGGACACGCTTATCAATTAGGAGAATACAAATGAAATTTAGAAAACTAGCTTGTACAGTACTTGCAGGTGCTGCGATTCTTGGCCTTGCTGCTTGTGGTAACTCTGGTGGAAGTAAAGATGCTGGAAAAACAGGAAGCGATAGCGGAAAAACAGAAATCACTTGGTGGGCATTCCCAGTCTTCACACAAGAAAAAACTGGTGACGGTGTTGGAACTTATGAAAAATCAATCATCGAAGCTTTTGAAAAAGCAAATCCAGATGTAAAAGTGAAATTGGAAACCATCGACTTCAAGTCAGGTCCTGAAAAGATCACAACAGCTATCGAAGCTGGAACAGCACCAGACGTACTCTTTGACGCACCAGGACGTATCATTCAATACGGTAAAAATGGTAAATTGGCTGAGTTGAACGACCTCTTCACAGACGAATTCGTCAAAGATGTAAACAACGAAAACATCGTACAAGCAAGTAAGGCCGGTGACAAAGCTTACATGTATCCAATCAGTTCAGCTCCATTCTACATGGCCATGAACAAGAAAATGTTGGAAGATGCAGGAGTTGCAAACCTTGTAAAAGAAGGTTGGACAACTGATGACTTTGAAAAAGTTTTGAAAGCGCTTAAAGATAAAGGCTACACTCCAGGTTCATTGTTCAGTTCTGGTCAAGGGGGAGACCAAGGAACACGTGCCTTCATTGCAAACCTTTACGGCGGTTCTGTAACAGATGAAAAAGTAACTAAATATACAACTGACGATCCTAAATTCGTCAAAGGTCTTGAAAAAGCTGCTAGCTGGATCAAAGACGGTTTGTTGAACAATGGGTCACAATTTGACGGTGGGGCAGACATCCAAAACTTTGCCAACGGTCAAACATCATACACAATCCTTTGGGCACCAGCTCAAAACGGTATCCAAGCGAAACTCTTGGAAGCAAGTAAGGTAGACGTAGTAGAAGTACCATTCCCATCAGACTCTGGTAAACCATCTCTTGAATACCTTGTAAACGGATTTGCAGTATTTAACAACAAAGACGATAAGAAAATCGCAGCTGCTAAGAAATTCGTTCAATTCATCGCAGATGACAAAGAATGGGGTCCTAAAGACGTAGTTCGTACAGGTGCCTTCCCAGTTCGTACTTCATTTGGCAAACTTTATGAAGACAAACGTATGGAAACAATCAGTGGCTGGACTAAATACTACTCACCATACTACAACACTATCAACGGATTTGCTGAAATGAGAACACTTTGGTTCCCAATGTTGCAATCTGTATCAAATGGTGACGAAAAACCAGCGGATGCTTTGAAAGCCTTCACTGAAAAAGCTAACGAAACAATCAAAAAAGCTACAAAACAATAAGCACTAAGTCAGATTGATTCCCCCCTTTTCCCTGTGCACTATGGTGTAAGAAAAGGGGGACTTTTGTTTGAAATGGTAGGAACTGTCACGAAATTAAAATGAAGTTCTTACATAAGCGAATCTTAAAAAATTTCATTTTGGTTTTAAAACAGTTCAAGAAAATCAAAAACTATTCTATTTGAAAGAGAGGTGCCGACTGTGAAAGTCAATAAAATTCGTATGCGGGAAACAGTGATTTCCTACGCTTTCCTAGCACCAGTGTTATTCTTCTTTGTCATCTTTGTCCTGGCTCCTATGATTATGGGATTCATTACAAGTTTCTTTAACTACTCCATGACTAAATTTGAGTTTGTGGGCTTGGACAACTACATTCGCATGTTTAAAGACCCTGTCTTTACTAAGTCTTTGATTAATACCGTTATTCTGGTTATTGGATCTGTTCCGATTGTGGTTCTCTTCTCGCTCTTTGTAGCATCTCAAACCTATCATCAAAATGCGATTGCCCGTTCTTTCTATCGTTTCGTCTTTTTCCTTCCTGTGGTTACAGGTAGTGTTGCCGTAACGGTTGTATGGAAATGGATCTATGACCCCCTATCAGGAATTCTAAACTTTGTCCTTAAGTCAAGCCACATCATCAGCCAAAACATTTCTTGGCTGGGTGACAAAAACTGGGCTTTGCTAGCGATTATGATTATCCTTTTGACAACATCTGTTGGTCAACCGATTATCCTTTATATCGCTGCCATGGGAAATATTGACAACTCACTTGTTGAAGCAGCGCGTGTTGACGGTGCGACTGAGTTTCAAGTGTTCTGGAAGATCAAATGGCCTAGCCTTCTTCCAACAACTCTTTACATCGCGATCATCACAACCATCAACTCATTCCAATGTTTCGCTTTGATTCAGCTCTTGACTTCTGGTGGTCCAAACTACTCAACAAGTACCTTGATGTACTACCTTTACGAAAAAGCCTTCCAATTGACAGAATACGGCTATGCAAATACCATCGGTGTCTTCTTGGCAGTGATGATTGCCATTGTCAGCTTTGCTCAATTCAAGATCCTCGGAAACGACGTAGAATACTAAAGAAAGGAGACAGTTATGCAACCTACACAAAAGAAACCTTTAACAGCTTTCACTGTTATTTCAACGATTATCTTGCTCTTGTTGACCGTACTGTTCATCTTTCCATTCTACTGGATCTTGACAGGGGCCTTCAAATCACAGCCTGATACCATTATGATTCCGCCACAGTGGTTCCCTAAAATGCCAACCATGGAGAACTTCCAACAACTCATGGTGCAAAACCCTGCTATGCAGTGGATGTGGAACTCTGTATTTATCTCGCTAGTAACCATGTTCCTAGTGTGTGCAACCTCTTCTCTAGCAGGTTATGTCTTGGCTAAAAAACGTTTCTATGGTCAACGCATCCTCTTTGCAGTCTTTATCGCTGCCATGGCTCTTCCAAAACAGGTTGTCCTTGTACCATTGGTACGTATCGTCAACTTCATGGGAATTCACGATACTCTTTGGGCGGTTATCTTGCCTTTGATTGGATGGCCATTTGGGGTCTTCCTCATGAAACAATTCAGCGAAAACATCCCAACAGAATTGCTTGAATCAGCTAAAATCGACGGTTGTGGTGAGATTCGTACCTTCTGGAGCGTAGCCTTCCCTATTGTGAAGCCAGGATTTGCAGCTCTTGCGATCTTTACCTTCATCAATACTTGGAATGACTACTTCATGCAGTTGGTAATGTTGACTTCACGTCAGAACTTGACTATCTCACTCGGGGTTGCGACCATGCAAGCCGAAATGGCAACCAACTATGGTTTAATTATGGCGGGTGCCGCTCTTGCAGCTGTTCCAATCGTAACCGTCTTCCTTGTCTTCCAAAAATCCTTTACTCAAGGGATTACTATGGGAGCGGTTAAGGGATAATACTCTGCGAAAATCGAGTTCAAACAAGGTCAGCATCACCTTTCCATACTTAAGTATTGCCTGCAGTTAGCTTCCTAGTTTGTTCTTCGATTTTCATTGAGTATAAGAGAATACAGAGTTATAAGTGTCTACAAAATGGAGAGTATACAGTTACTTCGTGAAGTTTTGTCAGACACTTATAAACTTAATTTACGATTTTAGTTAACTATCAGAAACGAAGGAAACAGTATGATTTTTGACGATTTGAAAAACATCGCCTTTTACAAAGGAATCCATCCCAATCTAGACAAGGCTATCGACTATCTCTATCAGCACCGTAAGGATTCTTTCGAACTCGGTAAGTATGAGATTGACGGGGACAAGGTCTTTCTAGTTGTGCAGGAAAATGTCCTCAATCAAGCTGAAAATGATCAATTTGAGTACCATAAGAACTATGCAGACTTGCATTTGCTGGTAGAAGGACATGAATATTCGAGCTACGGTTCACGTATCAAAGACGAGGCGGTAGCATTCGATGAAGCGAGCGACATTGGTTTTGTCCATTGTCATGAACGCTACCCACTCTTGTTGGGTTATCACAATTTTGCGATTTTCTTCCCAGGAGAACCGCACCAGCCAAATGGCTATGCAGGTATGGAAGAGAAGGTTCGCAAATATCTCTTTAAAATTTTGATTGATTAAAAGAATCAGGAGGAGCAAACATGGCACAAAAAGGAGTAAGCCTTATCAAAGCAGCATTTGATACAGATAATTTTCTCATGCGTTTCAGTGAGAAGGTCTTGGATATCGTCACAGTCAATCTTCTTTTTGTCGTCTCTTGTTTGCCCATCGTGACGATTGGAGTGGCGAAAATCAGCCTCTATGAGACTATGTTCGAGATTAAGAGAAGCAGACGGGTACCAGTCTTTAGAACTTATATAAGGACCTTCAAGCAAAATCTGAAACTGGGACTTCAGTTGGGTCTGTTAGAGTTGGGCATTGTGTCATTAAGCTTTCTAGATCTCTATCTTTTCTGGGGACAGACAGCTTTGCCTTTCCAGATTGTGAAAGCTATTTGTTTGGGGATTCTCATCTTCCTCACTCTGGTGATGTTGGCTAGTTATCCCATCGCTGCCCGCTATGATCTGTCTTGGAAAGAAGTGCTGCAAAAAGGGCTTATCTTGGCAAGTTTTAACTTTCCATGGTTCTTCCTCATGTTAGCCATTCTCTTTCTCATTGTGATGATTCTTTATCTATCCGCCTTTACTCTCCTTTTGGGTGGGTCAGCTTTTATCCTCTTTGGTTTTGGTTTGCTAGTCTTTCTCCAAGCAGGTTTGATGGAGAAAATCTTCAACAAATACCAGTAGGATGGCTTGTTTCTGAAACTACTTTCAATCGTTACAGTTTCTAAAATACAAGTAGAAACTAAAATCTAAGTGTATACAAGATATTGAAAGCGATTTTCACAAGGTGTATACTAAACTTGTAAAAAATAGAACTGCTCTCAGCAGAAAAAAGAAATCTTAGGAGAAAATCTATGTCAGATTTGAAAAAATACGAAGGTGTCATTCCAGCCTTCTACGCATGTTATGATGATCAAGGTGAAGTCAGTCCAGAGCGTACGCGTGCCTTGGTTCAATACTTCATTGATAAGGGAGTTCAAGGTCTCTATGTCAATGGTTCTTCTGGTGAATGTATCTACCAAAGTGTAGAGGACCGCAAGTTGATTTTGGAAGAAGTCATGGCAGTTGCTAAAGGTAAATTGACCATTATCGCTCACGTAGCTTGCAACAATACTAAAGACAGTATGGAACTTGCTCGCCACGCAGAAAGCTTGGGTGTAGATGCCATTGCAACGATTCCACCTATTTACTTCCGCTTGCCTGAGTATTCAGTTGCCAAATACTGGAATGACATTAGTGCTGCAGCTCCAAACACAGACTACGTAATTTATAATATTCCTCAGTTAGCAGGTGTTGCTTTGACTCCAAGTCTCTACACTGAAATGTTGAAGAATCCTCGTATTATCGGTGTTAAGAACTCTTCTATGCCAGTTCAAGATATCCAAACCTTTGTCAGCCTTGGTGGAGAAGATCACATCGTATTCAATGGTCCAGATGAACAGTTCCTAGGTGGTCGCCTCATGGGTGCTAAGGCTGGTATCGGTGGTACTTATGGTGCGATGCCAGAACTCTTCTTGAAACTCAATGAGTTGATTGCTGAAAAAGACTTGGAAACAGCGCGTGAATTGCAATACGCTATCAACGCAATCATCGGCAAACTCACTGCTGCACATGGAAATATGTACGGTGTCATCAAAGAAGTCTTGAAAATCAATGAAGGACTTAACATTGGTTCAGTTCGTTCACCATTGACACCAGTGACTGAAGAAGATCGACCAGTTGTAGAAGCAGCAGCGCAATTGATTCGTGAAACCAAGGAGCGCTTCCTCTAATCCATAAGGAGGTATTTATGATACACTACGTTGCAATTGATATTGGTGGAACCAACATCAAATATGGTTTGATTGACCAAGAAGGCCAACTTGTTGAATCGCATGAAATGCCAACTGAGGCGCATAAGGGTGGTCCTCATATCTTACAAAAGACAAAAGATATCGTTTCCAGCTATTTAGAAAAAGGCCCAGTAGCAGGTGTTGCCATTTCTTCAGCGGGAATGGTCGATCCAGAAAAGGGTGAAATCTTCTATGCTGGTCCTCAGATTCCCAACTATGCTGGAACCCAGTTCAAGAAGGAAATTGAGACGAGTTTTGCGATTCCTTGCGAAATTGAAAATGATGTCAACTGCGCAGGTCTTGCTGAGGCAGTATCTGGTTCAGGAAAGGGAGCGAGTGTGACACTTTGCTTGACCATTGGAACAGGTATCGGTGGTTGCTTGATTATGGATGGGAAAGTCTTTCATGGATTTAGCAACTCAGCTTGCGAAGTCGGTTATATGCATATGCAGGATGGAGCTTTCCAAGACTTGGCTTCAACGACAGCTTTGGTAGAATATGTAGCAGCAGCTCATGGTGATCCAGTTGATCAGTGGAATGGCCGACGCATTTTCAAGGAAGCTACCGAAGGAAACAAGATCTGTATGGCTGGCATTGACCGCATGGTAGATTACCTTGGAAAAGGTCTGGCAAATATTTGCTACGTGGCCAATCCGGAAGTGGTCATTCTCGGTGGCGGTATCATGGGGCAAGAGGCTATTCTCAAACCAAAGATCCGCACAGCATTGAAGGTGGCCTTGGTGCCAAGCCTAGCTGAAAAAACACGATTAGAATTTGCCCATCACCAAAATACAGCAGGGATGTTGGGAGCCTATTATCATTTCAAAACAAAACAATCCTAGTTTGGAACTATAGAATTAAGAAAAACACTTAATCACTACTTGAGTGAAAAATGTTTTGCTTAATTCTTTTTTATTGAAAAATTTGAGCCAAAGCAGGTAATCGTGAGAAACTAGGAGAAAATAACCGCCTTGTATGAAAGGTTAAGGCGAGATGATGAGCTACAAGGCGAGAGCAATTCTATCAACCATTTAATTGATATTTAGCTTGAGTAAATGGGAAAATGTGGAAAAGTGATATAATGAGATGGACGAAAAAATTGACAAATTAGAAGTTGTAGCAGTGAGAAAAATGTAATGGGAGCACATCCAGCTTAAATAGAAATAGTATCAAATTACCAGGAGATTATCAGATGAACAATTATATAAAATGTAATCAAGATAGATGGAATAATGTCAAAAATGACTATACTGAGCCATTGACACATGAAGAATTAGAAGAAGTTAGAAAACATCCAATTGCTGTTGCCTTAACTGTTGGGAAAAAAGTTCCGGAAGAATGGTTTGAAAAAGCCAAGGGAAAAAAGATATTAGGGTTAGCTTGTGGTGGTGGCCAGCAGGGTCCAGTTTTTGCTATAAAAGGTTATGATGTCACCATCATGGATTTTTCTAAATCACAATTACAAAGAGATGAGATGGTGGCTAAAAGAGAAGGCTTAAAAATCAATACCGTTCAAGGCGATATGACAAAACCATTCCCATTTGAAGATGAAACCTTTGATATTGTTTTTAATCCGGTTTCAAATGTATATATAGAAGATTTAGAAAACATGTATAAAGAAGTTGCTCGCGTATTGAAAAAGGGTGGTCTGTTAATGGTTGGATTTATGAATCCTTGGATATACATGTATGATGCGGATATTGTATGGGACAAACCTGATGAGGAATTACTGTTAAAGTTTTCACTACCTTTTAATTCAAGAGAGCTTGAAAAGGAAGGCAAGATAACGATAAATCCAGAATATGGATATGAATTTAGCCATACCTTAGAAACTCAGATTAGAGGACAACTGAAGAATGGTCTCGTTATGATTGATTTTTATGAATCGTGTGATAAAAGACATCGATTATCACGTTATGGAAATGACTACATCGCTACACTCTGCATTAAACTATAATGTTATGGAACATACTTCAGGAGTATAGCCCGTTTGATTTTCTGTAAGGTTTAAAATCTAAATCTCAGTTTGTCGAAGTAAAACAAATAAAAAAAGATAGAGAGGAAGTAAAAGCAAATAGCCGATACTTCCTTTTTTGTTGTCAAAAATTCAAAAACGGAAAGGAGAATTTATGGAAGAATTGAAAAACATAGATAAAAAAGCATTGGTACAAAGAGAAAGATAGGAACGATTATCTATGAGCCTATTATCATTTCAAAATAAAACAATCCTAGTTTGGTTGGACCAAACTAGGATTTTCTAATGTGTTTTTGTCTACGATAGCCATTGAGTTTTTTATTTTCCCAATAGCTGTTAAAAATTTTTTCCTTGCTCTCACGATTGATTTCCAAAAAGTAGGCATAAATCAAATCTATAAAGAAAAGCATAGGAAGTTGAGCGGAAATACGCTGGATGTAAGATGATTGACTGTGACTAGCAACAAGAACAGTTTCGGTATAAGCCTGACTATTTTTGTTTGGAGCGCTGGTAAAGAGAATGGTCTTGGCGCCCATTTCCTTGGCATCCAACAAACTATCTAGTACGGATTGGGTAGTGCCTGAGAGGGAAAAACCAAGCACCAAACAATTTTCATCCATGATACTGGTTGTCCATGCAAAGCCATCCTGATCGGTCAAAGCTTCACAAACCACACCTAGACGCATAAAACGTAGTTTCATCTCACGGGCAATCAGACCGGAACTCCCTGTTCCAAAAAAGTAGACCCGTTCAGCATTTTCAATTAACTGAGCTACACGTTCAAGCTGCGCTTCATCAATCAAATCCTGTGTTTGTTCTCGTAGGTTGCTGTAGCTTCGAAGCACACGTTTGGTCAAAGGACTGTGTTTGTGTGAATGAGTGTCCTGTTTACTAGCCTGGTGCTGGTATTGAAAAACGAATTCTCGATAGCCAGTAAAGCCACATTTTTTTGCAAAACGAGTAAGGGCAGCTTGAGAAACATGAAGTTTTTGAGTAACCTGTTGAGATGATAAATCATCCACAATCGTATCTACCTGCAAGAAATAACGAGCGATTTCTTGCTCGAGCTCGGTTAATTCTTCAAAATGGAGATCAATTATAGTTGCGATGTCTGGCTTGTTCATAAGGCTCCTTTTTATGAGTCAAAGTCTTAAAAGTTGACGCTTTCCTAACTATTACTATCATTATATCATAGAAAATAGGATAACCAAATAAAAAGGCATTTTCAGTTAAAGGTCAAAAATTGCTTAGACTTTTCCAAGTCTTTCTTCGTAAAATATGGTACAATGAAAAGTACTGAACTTCACCTATTTACTCTGTTATTTTAGGGATAAATACGGGTGAAAATCGGAATTTTTTCTAGAAAAGAGTCTTAGTTGTATGAGAAAATTCAATAGCCATTCGATTCCGATTCGGCTTAATTTACTGTTTGCGATTGTTATCCTGTTGTTTATGGCCATTATTGGCCGATTGTTATATATGCAGGTACTGAATAAAGATTTCTATGAAACAAAATTGGCTTCAGTCAGCCAGACAAGGGTAACAACCAGTTCGGCTCGTGGACAAATTTACGATGCATCAGGAAAACCCTTGGTAGAAAACACAGTCAAGCAAGTTGTTTCTTTCACACGAAACAATAAAATGACGGCAGCAGAGTTAAAGGAGACGGCTAAAAAACTGCTGACATATGTGAATGTCACCTCCCCTGAACTCACAGACCGTCAGATTGCGGACTATTACTTGGCTGATCAGGACATTTACAAGAAAACAGTCGAGGCTCTGCCAAGTGACAAACGTCTGGATTCAGATGGAAATCGCTTATCAGAAGCGACCCTCTACAATAACGCGGTTGAAAGTATCAACGTGAGTCAGCTTAACTATACGGATGAGCAGAAAAAGGAAATCTATCTATTTAGTCAGCTCAATGCAGTTGGAAATTTCGCGACTGGAACTATTTCAACAGATGCCTTAGATGATACTCAAGTTGCTCTTGTGGCTTCTGCATCTAAGGAATTACCGGGTATTAGCATTTCAACCTCATGGGACCGAAAAGTACTGGACACTTCTCTATCGTCTATCGTCGGTAGCGTTTCCAGTGAAAAGTCAGGTCTTCCAGCAGAGGAAGTTGACGCTTATCTCAAGAAAGGATACTCTCTCAATGACCGAGTGGGAACTTCTTATCTTGAAAAGCAATATGAAGATGTCCTCCAAGGTAAACGCTCTGTCAAAGAAGTTCATCTCGACAAACACGGAAATATGGAAAGTGTGGAAAATGTCGAAGAAGGAAGCAAAGGAAACAATATCAAACTAACGATTGACCTAACTTTCCAGAATGGTGTAGATGACCTACTTAAGAGCTACTTTAACTCCGAGTTGAGTAATGGTGGCGCCAAATATTCTGAAGGAGTCTATGCAGTCGCTCTTAATCCTAAAACAGGTGCAGTTCTAGCCATGTCAGGTATCAAGCATGATGTTGAATCAGGTAAACTGAGCTCAGACTCTCTAGGAACAGTCACTAACGTCTTTGTGCCAGGGTCTGTTGTCAAGGCGGCAACCATTAGCTCTGGCTGGGAAAACGGGGTCTTGTCAGGCAATCAAACCTTACTTGACCAGCCCATAGTCTTTCAAGCTTCCTCTCCTATCAATTCATGGTACACCTTGTCCTACGGATCCTTTCCTATCACAGCAGTGGAAGCACTAGAGTACTCCTCTAATACCTACATGGTGCAAACAGCACTGGGAATCATGGGACAGACTTACCAACCCAATATGATGGTAGCAACGAGCCAATTAGAGATAGCAATGGGCAAATTGCGATCAACCTTTGGAGAATACGGACTAGGAGCTTCAACAGGGATTGACCTTCCAGATGAATCAACAGGTTTTATACCAAAAGAGTTTGATTTGGCCAACTATCTAAATAATGCTTTTGGTCAGTTTGATAACTACACACCGATGCAGTTAGCCCAGTATGTCGCAACAATCGCAAACAATGGTGTGCGTTTGGCTCCCCACATCGTTGAAGGGGTTTATGGCAACAATGATCAAGGTGGACTAGGAAGTCTGGTTCAGGAGACAGCCGCCAAGGAAATGAACAAGATCAATATATCAGAAGCAGATATGGCTATCTTGCAGCAAGGTTTCTATCAAGTTTCTCATGGAACGAGCGCTCTGACAACCGGTCGTGCATTCTCAAATGGTGCAGCCGTTTCCATAAGCGGGAAAACGGGGACGGCCGAAAGTTATGTTAATGGCGGTCAAAAGGCCAATAATACCAACGCAGTTGCTTATGCTCCGTCCGATAATCCTCAAATCGCGGTCGCAGTCGTCTTTCCTCATAACACCAATCTAACAAATGGTGTCGGACCTTCGATTGCACGCGACATTATCAACCTCTATAACCAACACCACCCAATGAATTAGAAAGGAATTTATGCTGTATCCAACGCCTATTGCTAAGTTGATTGATAGCTATTCAAAGCTTCCGGGTATCGGGATTAAAACGGCTACCCGCCTAGCCTTCTATACTATTGGAATGTCTGATGACGATGTCAATGAATTTGCTAAAAATCTCCTATCTGCCAAGCGGGAATTAACCTATTGTTCTATCTGTGGTCGCTTGACCGATGATGACCCCTGCTCTATCTGTACGGATCCGACTCGAGACCAGACGACCATCTTAGTGTTAGAAGATAGTCGCGATGTGGCTGCCATGGAAAATATCCAAGAATATCACGGACTCTATCATGTCTTGCATGGACTCATTTCTCCTATGAATGGCATCAGTCCAGATGATATCAATCTCAAGAGCCTCATGACCCGTCTCATGGATAGTGAGGTTTCAGAGGTGATCGTGGCGACCAATGCGACAGCAGATGGAGAAGCGACCTCTATGTATCTCTCTCGTCTCCTCAAGCCAGCTGGTATCAAGGTCACTCGTTTAGCACGAGGCCTAGCCGTGGGAGCAGATATCGAGTATGCGGACGAAGTCACACTCTTACGAGCCATTGAAAATCGGACAGAGTTGTAAGTTTGGACAAATTTACGAATTCAATTCATTTAGTAAAAAACCAAGGAGACCGAATTTGATGTTAACGGTCTCTTTTTATGTTTCTTGAATTCTAGTACCATGTTCAAGTTTCAAAAAAGACGTAAATATGATATACTAAAGAACGAGTATTCTATTAGAATTAGGACAAGCAATATGAAACAAACGATTATTCTTTTATACGGCGGGCGTAGTGCAGAGCGTGAAGTCTCTGTCCTTTCAGCTGAGAGTGTCATGCGTGCGGTCAACTACGATCGTTTCACAGTCAAGACTTTCTTTATCAGCCAGTCAGGTGATTTTATCAAAACGCAAGAATTTAGCCAGACTCCAGGTCAAGAGGATCGTCTTATGACCAATGCAACCGTTGATTGGGACAAGAAAATCGCACCAAGTGCCATCTACGAAGAAGGCGCTGTGGTCTTTCCAGTCCTTCATGGTCCGATGGGAGAAGATGGCTCTGTTCAAGGGTTTTTGGAAGTTTTGAAAATGCCATACGTTGGTTGTGATATCTTGTCATCAAGTCTTGCTATGGATAAAATCACTACTAAGCGTGTTTTGGAGTCTGCTGGGATTACCCAAGTTCCTTATGTGGCCATTGTCGAAGGGGATGATGTAACTTCTAAAATCGCTGAAGTTGAAGAAAAGTTGACTTATCCAGTCTTCACTAAACCATCAAACATGGGTTCCAGTGTCGGTATTTCTAAATCTGAAAACCAAGAGGAACTCCGTCAAGCTCTAGAACTTGCTTTCCGATATGACAGCCGTGTCTTGGTAGAACAAGGAGTGAATGCGCGTGAAATTGAGGTTGGTCTCTTGGGTAACTACGATGTCAAGAGCACGCTTCCTGGTGAAGTGGTCAAGGATGTTGCCTTCTATGACTATGATGCCAAGTATATCGACAACAAGATTACCATGGACATTCCAGCTAAAATCAGTGATGACGTGGTTGCTGTTATGCGTCAAAATGCTGAAACAGCCTTCCGTGCGATTGGTGGCCTCGGTCTCTCTCGTTGCGATTTCTTCTATACGGATAAGGGCGAGATTTTCCTAAACGAGCTCAATACCATGCCAGGTTTCACCCAGTGGTCTATGTATCCACTACTGTGGGACAATATGGGAATCAGCTACCCAGAACTAATCGAGCGTTTGGTTGATCTTGCTAAAGAAAGTTTTGACAAGCGCGAAGCGCATTTGCTATAAAAATGAAAGAGAGGGTAGGAGCCAGAACCATCACCGCAAGGTGACTAGAGTTCTCGGACTTCAACCCTTTTTAAAGGAGTAGAAATGAAATTAACAATCTATGAAGTGGCTCAAGTTGTCGGAGCTAAAAATGATATCAGCATTTTTGAGGATACCAAGTTAGAAAAGGCCGAGTTTGATAGTCGCTTAATTGCGACAGGGGATTTATTTGTGCCCCTCAAAGGGGCGCGTGATGGTCATGACTTTATCGAAACAGCCTTTGAAAATGGCGCTGCTGTAACCCTGTCTGAGAAAGAAATTGCAAACCATCCCTACATTCTAGTAGACGATGTCTTGACTGCCTTTCAAACCCTGGCTGCTTACTATCTTGAAAAAATGGGAGTTGATGTCTTTGCTGTTACAGGTTCAAACGGCAAGACAACGACCAAGGATATGCTGGCGCATTTACTGTCAACAACCTACAAAACCTACAAGACACAAGGAAACTACAATAATGAGATTGGTCTTCCCTATACAGTTCTCCATATGCCTGAAGGAACAGAAAAGTTGGTCTTGGAGATGGGGCAGGATCACTTGGGTGATATCCATCTTTTGTCTGAATTAGCTCACCCAAAGACAGCCATCGTGACCTTGGTTGGCGAAGCCCATTTGGCCTTTTTCAAAGACCGTTCTGAAATTGCTAAAGGAAAAATGCAAATTGCTGATGGCATGGCGTCTGGTTCCTTGCTTTTGGCACCAGCAGATCCGATTGTAGAGGACTACTTGCCTACTGATAAAAAGGTAGTTCGTTTTGGTCAAGGAGCAGAGTTGGAAATTACAGACTTAGTTGAGCGCAAGGACAGTCTGACCTTCAAGGCCAATTTTTTGGATCAAGCCCTTGATTTGCCAGTAACTGGTAAGTACAATGCCACCAATGCCATGATAGCTGCTTACGTGGCTCTCCAGGAAGGAGTTTCAGAGGAGCAGATCCGTCAGGCTTTCCAAGATCTTGAATTGACTCGTAACCGTACCGAGTGGAAGAAAGCTGCTAATGGAGCAGACATCCTGTCAGATGTATACAATGCCAATCCAACAGCGATGAAGTTGATTTTGGAGACTTTTTCGGCTATTCCAGCCAATGAAGGTGGCAAGAAAATTGCTGTACTAGCAGATATGAAAGAACTTGGTGACCAATCTGTTCAACTCCATAACCAGATGATTTTGAGCCTTTTCCCAGATGTACTGGATACCGTTATCTTCTATGGAGAAGACATCGCTGAATTGGCCCAACTTGCTAGTCAAATGTTTCCAATCGGTCACGTTTTCTACTTTAAGAAAACAGCTGACAAGGATCAATTTGAAGACCTAGTCAAGCAGGTTAAGGAAAGCCTCGGTGCCAATGACCAAATTTTGCTCAAAGGCTCTAACTCCATGAATCTAGCCAAGTTGGTAGAAAGTTTAGAAAATGAATGCAAGTGATTTTACCAAGTATCTGCAAAGAATGCTAGCCATTACGGATACTGGATTAACCTTTACAAAAGATCCTTTTGACCGCGAGCGCTACGAGGACTTGCGAAGCCTGTTATCTGAAATGTTGAATCAGGGATTAGACATAGATGCAGAAGAAGTGGCAGAAGTTATGAAACCGACTTCCACTTATTCAACTCCTCTAATGGATGTCCGTGCTTGGATTGTTGAGGATGAAAAAGTCTGTTTAGT
Source organism: Streptococcus oralis subsp. dentisani (assembly GCF_002096335.1). Classification (GTDB taxonomy): domain Bacteria; phylum Bacillota; class Bacilli; order Lactobacillales; family Streptococcaceae; genus Streptococcus; species Streptococcus oralis_Z. Next base: position 54,700 of record NZ_NCUW01000026.1, on the reverse strand, counting down.
TAGAGGAAAAGGAGAGGATAGTTGGGCCTTGCCAGGTGGATTTGGTGAAGTCGGATATTCTCCAACCGAAAATATTCTTAAGGAAATTGAAGAAGAAACCGGTTTTACAGCAAAAGTTGAAAGGTTACTTGCAGTTTTTGATACCAATCGTTTCCAACTACAGAGCAAACAATATGCAAAGTTTGTCTTTGAATGTAAGCTTCTTGATGGACAATTTCAAGAGAATCAAGAGATTTCTGAACTTCAATTTTTTGCCATTGACCAATTGCCAGTCTTATCTGAAAAACGCATCACCAAGGAGCAGATGGAGATTCTTTGGCAGGTTTATCAGGGACAAAGAGAGCAATATGTCGATTAGTTTGTGCTAGAGAAGTTGGCAAATCAAAAAAGGGTGTCTGTAAAGTGCATTTCTGCGGTACAAATGATATAATAGATTGCAAATTTAAGACGCAAGTATTCTATGCTTAGTATAGAATCAAGTTTTTTCAAAAAATTTAAAAGCTGGAGAAAGTGAATTTTTTACCGCCTCTAGCTAGATGAACGAGGAATAGAATATGAATTTGTGGGAACAATTATTTACCACACAGATATCAGAACCGCCCCAGTTTGAACTTCACTGGTACATTGGTTTGTTATGTTTATTGGCACTTACTTTCTATGCTTCTTATCGTTTTCGCGATAAAGTGGCTTACCAGCGTTTTATTCAGATTCTTCAGTCTGTTCAACTGATTGTTCTGTATAGCTGGTATTGGGGGAACCAAATGCCCCTGTCAGAAAGTTTGCCCTTTTATCATTGCCGTATCGCCATGTTTGTCATGCTCTTGATTCCAGGTACTTCCAAGTATAAGCAATACTTTGCCCTTCTAGGAACCTTTGGAGCAACTGCAGCTCTGGCTTACCCACTCTTTGACCCCTATCCGTTTCCGCACGTGACCATCCTGTCCTTTATCATCGGGCACGTGGCACTTTTGGGGAATGCGCTCCTATACTTGTTTAAGAATTATGAAGCTTCCCTGCTCAATTTGAAAAATGTGACAGTGATTACATTTTCTCTAAATGCCTTGATAGGTGTTGTTAACTTGGTTGTAGGTGGAGATTATGGATTTTTAACGAAACCACCACTAGTGGGGAATCATGGACTATTGGCGAATTACATCATCGTGTCCAGTGTGTTGGTAGCTGCTATCAGCTTGACTGCAAAAGTAGTGGAGATCTTTTTGCAACAAAGAGCAGAAAAAATGATTCAAGAGAAAGCTTAAGAAGGCCTTCTCTTTTTTAATCAACTACAGAGAATCACTCTCTTGTTAATAGCGAGGTCGAGAAGTGAATTCTAGGAAAATAGTAAAAAGGATTTTTACAAAAAACCTTGAGGAAATTTATGAAAAACTAAGCACGATTGGATTTTTTGTGTTATAATATTCTGTGAATAGCTATGCCCAAACATAGTTATTAAAATAGAAGTGAGAAACTTGGAAGACAGAGAGGACGCGATGTAATGACTAGAGATGGTTTTTTTACAGGTTTAGATATTGGAACTAGCTCCATCAAAGTACTAGTTGCTGAACTTAGAGATGGTGAAGTAAATGTAATTGGTGTTAGCAATGCCAAAAGTAAAGGAGTCAAAGACGGAATTATTGTTGATATTGAAGCTGCTGCTTCAGCAATTAAATCAGCAATTTCCCAAGCTGAAGAGAAAGCCGGTATTTCTATTAAGTCTGTTAATGTTGGGCTTCCAGCAAATCTCTTGCAGGTTGAACCAACACAAGGAATGATTCCTGTAACATCAGATACAAAAGAAATTACAGATCAAGACGTAGAGAATGTTGTCAAATCAGCTTTGACAAAGAGCATGACGCCTGATCGTGAGGTCATTACTTTTATTCCAGAAGAATTTATCGTAGATGGTTTCCAAGGTATTCGTGATCCTCGTGGAATGATGGGAGTCCGTTTGGAAATGCGTGGTTTGTTATACACAGGACCTCGCACCATTCTTCACAACCTTCGTAAAACGGTTGAACGTGTAGGAGTTCAGGTAGAAAATGTCATCATTTCTCCACTAGCAATTGTGAACTCAGTTCTCAATGAAGGTGAACGTGAATTTGGTGCGACAGTGATTGATATGGGTGGTGGGCAAACTACAGTAGCAACTATCCGCAATCAGGAATTACAATTTACGAATATCTACCAAGAAGGCGGAGATTATGTTACAAAAGATATCTCTAAGGTCTTAAAAACTTCACAACGGATTGCGGAAAGCCTCAAATTAAACTATGGTGAAGCTTATGTACCATTGGCAGGGAATGAGACTTTCCAAGTTGAAGTAATCGGTGAAGTCGAGCCTGTTGAGGTGACAGAAAGCTACCTAGCAGAAATTATTTCAGCACGCATTAAGCATATCTTCGATCAAATAAAACAAGAACTGGATAGACGCCATCTGTTGGAGTTGCCTGGTGGAATTGTTTTGATTGGTGGTAATGCCATCTTGCCAGGTATTGTTGAATTGGCCCAAGAAGTATTTGGGGTACGAGTGAAACTCTATGTGCCGAATCAAGTTGGTATTCGTAATCCTGCTTTTGCACATGTGATTAGCTTGTCTGAATTTGCAGGTAAATTGACAGAGGTAAATCGTCTTGCCCAAAAAGCAGTTAAAGGAGATGAATTCCTTCGCCAAAAACCAATTAGTTTTGGAATGCCTACTCAGAATGTGGCTCCGATTTCACAACCCACTCCTGCGCAACCGACTACAACAGTAGCTGAAAATGCTCAGGAAAGTACAGCTACTCCTAAAGATGAGTTCCAAGTTAATTCTCAAAATAAACCGAAATTGACAGAGCGTTTCCGTAGCTTAATCGGAAGCATGTTTGACGAATAAAAGAGGAAAAGAAATTATGACATTTTCATTTGATACAGCAGCTGCTCAAGGTGCAGTCATTAAAGTAATTGGTGTCGGTGGAGGTGGTGGTAACGCCATTAACCGTATGATCGACGAAGGTGTTGCAGGTGTTGAATTCATCGCAGCCAACACGGATGTACAAGCCCTTAGCAGTACGAAAGCAGAAACAGTTATCCAACTTGGTCCAAAATTGACTCGTGGTTTGGGTGCTGGAGGTCGTCCAGAAGTTGGACGTAAGGCTGCAGAAGAAAGCGAAGAAGCTTTGACTGAAGCAATCAGCGGTGCAGATATGGTTTTCATCACTGCTGGTATGGGTGGAGGATCTGGAACAGGTGCTGCCCCAGTGATTGCACGTATCGCTAAAGATCTTGGTGCTCTTACAGTAGGTGTTGTGACACGTCCTTTCGGATTTGAAGGAAGCAAACGTGGTCAGTACGCTGTAGAAGGAATCAACGAACTTCGCGAGCATGTTGATACTCTATTGATTATCTCAAACAACAACTTGCTAGAGATTGTTGACAAGAAAACACCACTTCTTGAAGCACTTAGTGAAGCAGATAACGTTCTTCGCCAAGGTGTTCAAGGAATTACAGACTTGATCACTAACCCGGGGTTGATCAACCTTGACTTTGCTGACGTAAAAACTGTCATGGCAAACAAAGGAAATGCCCTTATGGGTATTGGTATTGGAAGTGGAGAAGAGCGTGTCGTTGAGGCGGCTCGTAAAGCGATTTACTCACCACTTCTTGAAACAACCATTGACGGTGCTGAAGATGTCATCGTTAACGTTACGGGTGGTCTTGACTTGACATTGATCGAAGCAGAAGAAGCTTCAGAAATCGTCAACCAAGCAGCTGGTCAGGGAGTGAACATCTGGCTTGGGACATCAATCGATGAAAACATGAAAGATGAAATCCGTGTTACTGTTGTAGCAACAGGTGTTCGCCAAGAACGTGTAGAAAAAGTTGTTGGTTCTCCAGTTAAGCAAGCAGCTCGTAGAGAAGCTTCTAGAGCTCCGCATTCACACACATTTGATCGTCACTTTGACCTAGAAGATACAGCAGAATTACCAAAGCAAAGCCAACGACGCTTTGAAACAAGTCAATCTTCTGCTTTTGGTGATTGGGACTTGCGTCGTGAATCGATTGTTCGTCAAAGTGATTCAGTTGTATCTCCTGTAGAACGATTTGAAGCACCTGTTTCTCAAGACGAAGATGAGTTGGATACACCTCCATTTTTCAAAAATCGTTAAAAAATGAATTTAAAAAACAATACGGAATTAATTTTTCAGCAGATTGCGGAGGCTAGTCAAAAAGCAAATCGTGATTTGGATTCAGTTTCAGTGATTGCTGTAACAAAATATGTAGATGTAGAAACGGCGGAAGCATTGCTTCCGCTTGGTGTTCATCATATTGGTGAAAATCGTGTTGATAAATTTTTAGAAAAATATCAGGCTCTGAAAGATCGACCTGTTATCTGGCATTTGATCGGAACGCTCCAGAGACGTAAGGTGAAGGATGTCATCTCTTTTGTTGACTATTTCCATGCTCTAGATTCTCTAAAGCTTGCTCAGGAAATTCAAAAAAGAACGGATCATGTTATCAAATGTTTCCTACAGGTCAATATTTCTGGTGAGGAATCCAAACACGGTTTTTCCAAAGAAGCCTTGCTGGAGCAGTTGGCTGACTTAGCTCAGTTAGATCAAATTGAATATGTTGGTCTAATGACAATGGCTCCTTTCGAGGCAGATACTGATGAATTAAGAACGATTTTCAAAAAAACGCAAGAACTGCAAGCAGAAATTAGAGAAAAACAAATCCCCAACATGCCTATGACAGAGTTGAGTATGGGAATGAGTCGCGATTATGAAGAGGCGATTCAGTTCGGCTCGACTTTTGTTCGAATTGGTACAGCTTTTTTTAAATAGGAGAGACTCATGTCTTTAAAAGATAAATTTGATAAATTTATAGATTATTTTACAGAAGATGGAGAAGAAACAACACCTTACTATGAATCTCAACAAGAGGAAGTAGTTGCTTCACCAATTTCAACTTCCAAGGAATTGCCAGTACAACCCCAAGCAAGCACATCAAAAGATGCCAATATCACTCGCTTGCATGAACGCCAAAAGGAACTAGCCATGCAAAATCACCGTAAAGACGGAAAAGTAATCATTGATGTTCGTTATCCTAGAAAGTATGAGGATGCAACAGTCATTGTAGACTTATTGACTGGAAACGAAAGCATTTTGATTGATTTTCAGTATATGACAGAAGTTCAAGCACGTCGTTGCTTAGACTACCTTGACGGTGCCCGTCACGTTTTAGCTGGTAATATGAAAAAGGTTGCGAGTACGATGTATTTGTTGACACCTGTCAATGTCGTCGTAAATATCGAAGATATTAAATTACCAGATGATTCTCAAAATACTGAATTTGGTTTTGATATCAAGCGAAATAGAGCAAGATAATGATTTTTTTAATCCGCTTAATCCAGAATGCTGTGAATATCTATTCCTTCATTCTACTAGCTTTTGCTTTACTTTCTTGGTTTCCCAATGCCTACGATAGTTCCTTAGGTCGTTTAATCATTAGCCTTGTTCGTCCAGTTATTGAGCCACTTCGTAAATTAAATTTACAATTTGGTGGCCTCGATTTTACTGTATGGGTGGCTCTTGTTCTGATTCAATTTATAGGAACTATCCTAACACGGTTAGTATTTTTTCTATGACAGAAGACCGAGTTTTTTATCAGCATTTTTCACAGGACGATATTCCCTTTATTGATAAGGGGTTGGAGTGGATCAAGAGAGTGGAAGATACTTATGCTCCTTTTCTCACTCCCTTTATTAATCCGCATCAGGAGTGGATACTTCACGTTTTGACTGGAACATATAGTTTAAATTGTATGAGTAGTGGACAATTTGTCCAAACAGAATATGTTCGTGTCCTCTTGTATCCAGACTATTTTAAACCTGAGATAGCAGATTTTGAGATAGCCTTATTGACTATTTCTTATCCGAGTAAGTTTGAACAGTTGTCTCACGCAAAAATTTTGGGAACAATTATCAATAGACTGGGAATTGATCGTAAACTTTTTGGTGATATCTTGGTAGATGAAAAGAGAGCACAGATTTTTGTCAATCGTGACTTTATTCCCCTTTTTCAGGATGGGATAAAAAAGATTGGCAGACTTCCTGTATCGCTGGAGGAGAGTCCTCTCATCGATAGAATAAATTCTGAAATCAATTATAAAGAACAAGAGATTCTGATTTCAAGCTTTCGACTGGATGCCCTCTTATCAAGTGCTTTGAAATTATCTAGAAAGCAAGCTAGTCAGCTTATAGAAAAAAAATCTGTCCAGGTAAACTATCATCTGGTTGAAAAAAGTGACTACCAGGTTGCAGTTGGGGATTTGATCAGTGTGAGAAAGTTTGGTCGTCTAAAAATTGTCAAAGACAATGGACAGACAAAAAAAGACAAGATAAAATTAAGCATTCAATTATTATTAAGTAAGTGAGGAAAAGTATGCCAATTACATCGTTAGAAATTAAAGATAAAACCTTTGGTACAAAATTTAGAGGTTTAGATCCAGAAGAAGTTAATGAATTCCTTGATATTGTTGTACGTGATTATGAGGAGTTAGTTCGTAGCAATCATGATAAGGAAAGACAGATTAAAAGTTTAGAAGAACGCTTATCTTACTTTGATGAGATGAAAAATTCTTTGAGTCAATCTGTTTTGATTGCTCAAGATACAGCTGAAAGGGTAAAACAGGCAGCTCAGGAACGTTCAAATAATATTATTAAACAAGCTGAACAAGATGCAGAGCGTCTTTTAGATGAGGCTAAGTATAGAGCTAATGAAATTTTACGCCAAGCAGCAGATAATGCTAAAAAAGTAGCTGTAGAGACAGAAGAATTGAAAAACAAGAGTCGTGTCTTCCATCAACGTCTCAAATCAACAATTGAAAGTCAGTTGGCAATTGTTGAATCACCGGATTGGGAAGATATTTTGAAGCCTACGGCAACTTACCTTCAAACAAGTGATGAAGCTTTCAAAGAAGTTGTGAGCGAAGTTTTAGGCGAAAAGCTTCCTTCTCAACCTGAAGAAGACCCAATTGATGTGACACGTCAATTTTCTCCTGAGGAAATGGCGGAATTGCAGGCACGTATTGAAGCGAGCAGTAAAGAATTAGCTGGATTAGAGGAAGAACAAAAAGAAGATGTGGATGTTAGCACATCTTCTATAGAAGACTCTATAGAGGCAATTGTTGAAGCCAAGTCAAATTCTAAAGAAAAAAAATCAAAAAAAGAATCTATTTCGATTTTATAAGTTTAAAATGTGAGAACAAGATCGAACCAACTATATTTTCAGCGAGCGGGAGATGGTGTGAGTCCTGCAATCCCTAGTGGTTAGATTATCCTCTCTCTGTATCAAATCTGAAGAAAGTAAGATTTGACGTTTCCCACGTTACGGGAAAAGAGGAAAAGAGACTAGGTCTTTTTTCGAACAAAGGTGGTACCACGATTTTCGTCCTTTTTAGCGAGTCGTGGTTTTTATTTTGTCAATTTAAATTAAAGGAGTAACAATGAAACTTAAAGAAACTCTCAATCTAGGAAAAACAGACTTTCCTATGCGTGCTGGACTTCCTACTAAAGAGCCACTATGGCAAAAAGAGTGGGACGAAGCAAAACTTTACCAACGTCGTCAAGAATTGAACCAAGGGAAACCACATTTCACCTTGCATGATGGACCTCCATATGCAAATGGAAATATCCATGTTGGACATGCCATGAACAAGATTTCCAAAGATATTATTGTTCGTTCTAAGTCTATGTCAGGTTTTTATGCGCCTTATATTCCAGGTTGGGATACACATGGTCTGCCAATCGAACAAGTTTTGGCGAAACAAGGTGTCAAACGCAAAGAAATGGACTTGGTTGAGTACTTGAAACTTTGCCGTGACTATGCTCTTTCTCAAGTAGATAAGCAACGGGAAGACTTTAAACGTTTAGGTGTTTCTGGTGACTGGGAAAATCCTTATGTGACCTTGACTCCAGACTATGAAGCGGCTCAAATCCGTGTCTTTGGTGAAATGGCTAAGAAAGGCTATATCTACCGTGGTGCCAAGCCAGTTTACTGGTCATGGTCATCTGAGTCAGCCCTTGCAGAAGCGGAAATTGAATATCATGACTTACTTTCAACTTCCCTTTACTATGCTAACCGCGTCAAAGACGGAAAAGGTGTGCTAGATACAGATACCTACATCGTTGTTTGGACAACAACTCCATTCACCATCACTGCTTCTCGTGGTTTGACAGTTGGAGCGGATATTGATTATGTATTGGTACAACCTGCTGGTGAAGCTCGTAAGTTTGTAGTTGCTGCAGAATTGTTGACTAGTTTGTCTGAGAAATTTGGCTGGGCTGATGTTCAAGTCTTGGCGACTTACCGTGGACAAGAATTGAACCACATTGTGACAAAGCACCCGTGGGATACAGCTATAGATGAGCTGGTAATCCTTGGTGACCACGTTACGACTGACTCAGGTACTGGTATCGTCCATACAGCCCCTGGTTTTGGTGAGGACGACTACAATGTCGGTGTTGCCAACGGTCTTGAAGTTGCTGTAACGGTTGATGAACGCGGGATCATGATGGAAAATGCTGGTCCTGATTTTGCGGGTCAATTCTATGACAAGGTAGTTCCAACTGTTATCGAAAAACTTGGTAATCTTCTCCTTGCTCAAGAAGAAATCTCTCACTCATATCCATTTGACTGGCGTACCAAGAAACCAATCATCTGGCGTGCAGTGCCACAATGGTTTGCTTCTGTATCAAAATTCCGCCAAGAAATCTTGGATGAAATTGAAAAAGTGAAGTTCCATTCAGAATGGGGTAAAGTGCGTCTTTACAACATGATCCGTGACCGTGGTGACTGGGTTATCTCTCGTCAACGTGCTTGGGGAGTTCCTCTTCCTATCTTCTACGCTGAAGACGGAACACCAATTATGACAGCTGAAACTATCGAGCATGTGGCTCAACTCTTTGAAGAGCACGGTTCTATTGTATGGTGGGAACGTAATGCTAAAGACCTCTTGCCAGAAGGATTTACCCATCCAGGTTCACCAAATGGCGAATTCAAGAAAGAAACAGATATCATGGACGTATGGTTCGACTCCGGTTCTTCATGGAATGGAGTTGTAGTAAACCGTCCAGAACTCAAATATCCAGCTGACCTCTATCTGGAAGGTTCTGACCAGTACCGTGGTTGGTTCAACTCATCTCTTATCACATCTGTTGCCAACCATGGCGTGGCTCCTTACAAACAAATCTTGTCACAAGGTTTTGCCCTTGACGGTAAAGGTGAGAAGATGTCTAAATCTCTTGGAAATACGATTGCGCCAAGCGATGTTGAAAAACAATTTGGTGCGGAAATCTTGCGTCTCTGGGTAACCAGTGTAGACTCAAGCAACGACGTGCGTATCTCTATGGACATCTTGAGCCAAGTCTCTGAAACTTACCGTAAGATCCGTAACACTCTTCGTTTCTTGATTGCTAACACATCTGACTTTAACCCAGCTGAGGATGCAGTCGCTTACGAAGAACTTCGTTCTGTTGATAAGTACATGACTATTCGCTTTAACCAGCTTGTTAAGACGATTCGTGACGCTTATGCTAACTTTGAATTCTTGACAATCTACAAGGCATTGGTGAACTTTATCAACGTTGACTTGTCAGCCTTCTACCTTGATTTTGCCAAAGATGTTGTCTATATCGAGGGTGCTAAATCACTGGAACGTCGTCAAATGCAGACTGTTTTTTATGACATCCTTGTGAAAATCACGAAACTCTTGACACCAATCCTTCCTCACACAGCGGAAGAAATCTGGTCATATCTTGAGTTTGAAGCTGAAGACTTCGTTCAATTGTCAGAATTACCAGAAGCGGAAACTTTTACGAACCAAGAAGAAATCTTGGATACATGGGCTGCCTTCATGGACTTCCGTGGACAAGCTCAAAAAGCCTTAGAAGAAGCTCGTAATGCAAAAGTAATCGGTAAATCACTTGAAGCACACTTGACAGTTTATCCAAATGAAGTGGTGAAAACTCTGCTCGAAGCAGTAAACAGCAATGTAGCCCAACTTTTGATCGTGTCAGAATTAACCATCGCAGAAGGTGCAGCTCCAGAGAGTGCAGTTAGCTTTGAGGATGTTGCCTTTACAGTTGAACGTGCAGCAGGTGAAGTATGTGACCGTTGCCGTCGTATCGATCCAACAACGGCAGAACGCAGTTACCACGCAGTTATCTGTGACCACTGTGCAAGCATCGTAGAAGAAAACTTTGCGGATGCAGTTGCCGAAGGATTTGAAGCGAAATAATTTACCAAAAATACAGGAGGTTCTCCTGTATTTTTTTAAAAAATAAAAAACTTTGGTAAAAATATGGTATAATATACCTTATTAACATAAAAGGAGATATTTATGAAGACAAAAACACTAGCGCAAGTAGATGGCTTTATTGGTGTTATTGCAGGAGCTTTTTTAGCTTTATCACCTATTTTTATGCTTGTTCTTATAACTATTTCTCGAGATGAAGATGTTGTAGGATTTGTATTAGGCGTTATTTTCATTGTGTTTTCTTTAGTGAAAATTGCAACCCTTATTCTTGGAATCCTCTCGCTTGTCTATTATAAGGACGATAATCGTATTTCATTAGCGCCATCCATTCTATTTATTGTTGGATCTGTAGTTGGCTTGATTCCTTTGCTTGGATGGATTGGTGGAATCGTCCTTGTCATCGGAGGAGCTTTGTACCTGTCAAGTTTGAAACAGTTCAAAATTGAAGGATAAGAGATATTTTAGGAGGAAGAGTCAGAGAGCCCTTCTCTTTTTCGTTGATTTTAACTAGCTTTTTTGTGAAAAATTGTGTAAAATAGAATAGATAAACGAGGGCAACCTCGAAAAATTAAAGGAGAATCCATCTAATGGTAAAATTGGTTTTTGCTCGCCACGGTGAGTCTGAATGGAACAAAGCTAACCTTTTCACTGGTTGGGCTGATGTTGATTTGTCTGAAAAAGGTACACAACAAGCGATTGACGCTGGTAAATTGATCAAAGAAGCTGGTATCGAATTTGACCAAGCTTACACTTCAGTATTGAAACGTGCGATCAAAACAACAAATTTGGCTCTTGAAGCTGCTGACCAATTGTGGGTTCCAGTTGAAAAATCATGGCGCTTGAACGAACGTCACTACGGTGGTTTGACTGGTAAAAACAAAGCTGAAGCTGCTGAACAATTTGGTGATGAGCAAGTTCACATCTGGCGTCGTTCATACGATGTATTGCCTCCTGCAATGCCTCGTGATGATGAATACTCAGCTCATACTGACCGTCGTTACGCTTCACTTGACGACTCAGTCATTCCAGATGCTGAAAACTTGAAAGTGACTTTGGAACGTGCCCTTCCATTCTGGGAAGACAAAATCGCTCCAGCACTTAAAGATGGTAAAAACGTATTCGTAGGAGCTCACGGTAACTCAATCCGTGCCCTCGTAAAACACATCAAACGATTGTCAGATGACGAAATCATGGACGTGGAAATCCCTAACTTCCCACCATTGGTATTCGAATTTGATGAAAAATTGAACGTAGTTGCTGAATACTACCTTGGAAAATAATTATAAAAGATAAAAGGCGGGATTTATTCCGCCTTTTTTTGAGAAGTGATTCTTGGTTCGTCTCACTTTGTAAGGTGAGATGAACCGAGGAGATAATTAGTTTAGAATTTCGATATACTCCAGTCCCCAACTTTCAATGGCATCTAGGACACCTTGAAATTTTCTACCCATTTCAGTTAGACTGTATTCGACCCGTGGGGGAACTTCAGCATAGACTTTACGCTCCACGATTTTATCCTTTTCGAGCTGTCTGAGGTGTCGTGTTAGAATGGTTTGGGTAATGCCAGGAATCAGCCGTTGTAGTTCATTAAACCGCTTAGTTCCCGTACTGAGTTGATAGATGATGACTAGAGCCCATTTGCCTGTTAGTACACGCTGTGTCGTGGCAAAAGGACAAATTCCGTATTCACTGACTTTGGTTACCATAATTCCTCCAAATTTTTTAAAATTATTCTCTTATTTGACAATAATAGTATCGTATTTGATACTAGATAACAATAAAGTGCCTACTTGTCTTTTTTTTAGTAAGTGATAAAATTATATCATAAATAAAAGAAACGAGGAGTAACTCATGTCAGTAAATTTAGAAATTTTTAATGCATATAACAATGGTCTTATAACAGGTGATTTTCCAGCTGTTTTTGAGACTATGGCAGATGATATCATCTGGCACCAGCCAGGTCAGCATAGTAATTCCGGTACAGTTGTTGGAAAAGAAGCACTTGGAGCACACTTGGCTCAATTTTCAGAAAAAACAAACGGTACCTTCAAAGTATTGACTAACTGGGTGTCTGAAAATATTGACCTTGTAGCAGCCAATGTGACCTTTGTCGGAACTCGCCCAGACGGCGAGGAACTCAACATGAACGGTATTGATCTTTTCCGCATGGAAGAAGGAAAAATCAAGGAAGTTTGGCTCTTTTCATCAGATCAAGCAGTAGAAGATGCTTTCTGGGGTTAGACAGTAAATTAATCTAGAATCTGAAATTTGATTTATGGATCGTGATGATGAGCACTCAGCTCACACTGACCGTCGTTACGCTTCACTTGACGACTCAGTTATCCCAGATGCTGAAAACTTGAAAGTGACTTTGGAACGTGCCCTTCCATTCTGGGAAGACAAAATCGCTCCAGCACTTAAAGATGGTAAAAACGTATTCGTAGGAGCTCACGGTAACTCAATCCGTGCCCTTGTAAAACACATCAAACGCTTGTCAGACGACGAAATTATGGACGTGGAAATCCCTAACTTCCCACCATTGGTATTCGAATTCGATGAAAAATTGAACGTAGTTTCTGAATACTACCTTGGAAAATAATCAATAAACAGAAGCCTAGGATTACTAGGCTTTTTTGTTTTTGCTTCTAGTTTCCAACTAGTTGAAAAAGCGTTATAATGATAGTAAAGAATCACTTAATTGTAAGAAAGAGAGAAAGACGATGGCTTATATTGAAATGAAACACAGCTACAAGCGTTACCAGGTTGGAGATACGGAGATTGTGGCTAATCGTGATGTGAATTTTGAAATTGAAAAGGGGGAGTTGGTCATTATCCTTGGTGCTTCAGGTGCTGGAAAATCAACCATTCTCAATCTCCTAGGAGGTATGGATACCAATGATGAGGGGGAGATTTGGATCGATGGTGCGAATATCTCTAACTATAGTTCCCACCAACGAACAAACTATCGTCGAGATGATGTGGGCTTTGTTTTTCAGTTTTACAATCTAGTCTCCAATCTGACAGCCAAGGAAAATGTGGAACTGGCCTCAGAAATCGTGACAGGTGCCTTAGAACCTGAGCAGGTCTTGACTGATGTAGGTTTGGCTCATCGCCTCAATAACTTTCCAGCCCAGCTTTCTGGAGGGGAGCAACAGCGAGTCTCCATTGCACGCGCTGTAGCTAAGAATCCTAAAATTCTCCTTTGTGATGAACCGACAGGTGCCTTGGATTACCAGACAGGGAAGCAAGTCTTGAAAATTCTCCAAGACATGTCTCGTCAAAAAGGAACGACGGTGATTATCGTGACCCACAATGGCGCGCTAGCCCCTATTGCAGATCGCGTGATTCATATGCGTGATGCCACGGTTAAGAGTGTGACGATTAATGAGCATCCGCAGGATATCGATATATTGGAGTATTAGCATGAAAAAAACATATCGGAAAGACCTATTTCAGTCAGTGACGACTTCAAAGGGACGCTTTGTTTCTATCTTGACCTTGATGATGCTGGGTTCTTTAGCCCTAGTAGGACTCAAAGTGACTAGCCCAAACATGGAACGCACGGCAGGGGATTATCTCCGTAAAGCCAATACCCTGGATATGGCCGTAATAGCTGATTATGGCTTGGACAAAGAAGATCAGGACGAACTAAAGACCCTTCAAGGAGCAAGTGTTGAGTTTGGCTATATGGCAGACCTAACCATTGAAAATGGTGAGGAAGCAGTTCGACTTTATTCCAAACCAGAGAGCATTTCAACCTTTCAAGTGACAGAAGGGCGACTGCCAGAAGCTGATGAGGAAATTGCCCTAGCCGACTTCTGGAAAGACCGCTATCAGATTGGGCAGATCATTACCTTTACTAAGAAAGAAGAAAAGTCCATCGTAAAATCCCAAACTTTTACAATTACTGGATTTGTTCAGTCGGGTGAGATGCTTTCTCAAGAAGACTTGGGAGGGGCTAGTAGTGGAAATGGCAACCTGACTGGCTATGGAGTAATTTTACCCAGTCAGTTTGACTCAGATGTTTATAGTATTGCGCGTGTGCGCTATGACGATTTAAAAAATCTGGATACTTTTTCATTAGACTATAAGACCAAACGAGCCCAACATCAGGAAGAGTTGCAAGATTTGCTAGCAGATAATGGTCAAAAAAGATTGGCAGGTATCAAAGCAAATGGGCAAAAGAGTTTGGAAGAGGGGACAGAACAGCTCCAAACTGCTGAAAGCAACCTTCAAAATGGCAAGAGTCAGTTAGAGCGGGCTGAAAGTCGCTTGAAAACCCAAGAAGAACAAGCGACCGCTTTACCAGAACCGCAAAAGAGTCAAATCGAGGGACAGCTGATAAAAGCAAAGGAAGAACTGGCGACTCAAAAAGAAAAACTGGCTCAGACAGAGAGTAATCTAGCCAAGGAAAAAGAGAAGCTTGAACAGCGTCAGAAAGAGCTTGATGAACTGGCAGAGCCGAAATACCATGTATACAACCGCCAAACTATGCCAGGTGGTCAAGGCTATCTCATGTACAGTAATGCTTCAGCAAGCATTCGTTCTGTCGGGAATATCTTCCCCGTTGTGCTTTATATGGTCGCTGCAATGGTGACCTTTACAACGATGACTCGCTTTGTGGATGAAGAACGTACCAATGCCGGTATTTTCAAGGCCCTAGGTTACCGGAATCAAGATATAATTGCCAAGTTTGTCCTCTATGGTTTTCTTGCAGGAACTATGGGAACCCTTATAGGAATGCTTCTTGGACATTATCTCCTTGCAGGCGTGATTTCGGATGTTATAACAGCAGGAATGGTCGTTGGGAAAAGCCAGGAGTATTTTTACTGGTCTTATAGCCTCCTTGCCCTAGCCTTGAGTTGGGTATCCAGTGTCTTGCCAGCTTATCTGGTGGCGCGAAGGGAACTACACGATGAAGCAGCCCAACTCTTGCTTCCCAAACCTCCCGTTAAGGGATCAAAGATTTTGCTGGAGCGCCTGAGCTTTATTTGGAGTCGTTTGAGTTTTACTCATAAGGTTACGGCGCGAAATATTTTCCGATATAAGCAACGAATGTTGATGACCATTTTTGGAGTTGCAGGTTCGGTGGCTCTCTTATTTGCAGGTCTTGGCATTCAGTCTTCTGTAGGAGGAGTTGTTGAGCGTCAATTTGAACAAATCCAGCAATACCAGATGATTGTAGCGGAAAAGAGCAGTGCGACGGAGCAAGAAAAAGCAGATCTGGAAAGTGCCTTGCAGGCTGAATCTATCCATGCTTACCAAAAGATTTATTCTAAATCCATTGAAAAAGATTTTAAAGGAAAAGCAGGACTTCAAACCATCACCATGATGGTTACTAGTGGAGAGGACTTCAAGCCCTTTATCGCATTAGAGGAAAATGGCCAAGAGGTGGAGATTACTGCTGGAGCGGTCGTGAGTCAAAAACTAGCTCAACTAGCAAATGTTAAGGTTGGGGACGAGCTGGAGCTTGATGGGAAGGAAATCAAGGTCGCGGCTATTTCTGAAAACTATGTTGGACACTTTGTTTATCTCAACCGAGCGACATACGAACAAGTCTACGGTACCCGTCCTCAAGACAATACCTACCTAGTAAAATTAAAAGATCTAACACCTTCCAATACGGAGCAAGAAGCTGCTATCTTTATGGAAAAAGCAGCTGTTTCTGGGGTCGTCCAAAATGCAACGGCCATCCATCTCTTTGAATCCGTGGCTAGTTCGCTCAATAAAACCATGGCCATCCTTGTCCTTGTTTCCGTTTTACTAGCCATTGTCATTCTTTACAATCTCACCAATATTAATGTGGCAGAACGTATCCGTGAACTTTCCACTATCAAGGTTCTCGGTTTCCATAATAAAGAAGTGACCCTCTATATCTACCGTGAGCCTATGGTGCTGTCCCTTGTGGGAATTGCTCTCGGTTTGGTAGCTGGCCACTATTTACATCAATTTTTGATTCAAATGATTTCACCAGCCACCATACTTTTTTATCCACAAGTTAGCTGGGAAGTCTATGCTCTTCCAATCGTAGCAGTGACTGTGATTTTGGCTTTACTGGGCGTCTTTGTCAATCACCACTTAAGAAAAGTGGATATGCTCGAAGCCCTGAAATCAGTAGAGTAATTCACGGTTTTAAACAGTAAATCAGTTGACAAAGTCTATGCTTCTTGGTAGAATAAGAACTGTCGTAAAGACAAATAACTTCTTCTTGGTTACAGGCATGCCAACCTGTCACTCGGATGAAGCCAAATAAAAAGGAGAAACATCATGGCAATCTCAAAAGAGAAAAAAAATGAAATCATCGCACAATATGCACGTCACGAAGGTGATACAGGTTCAGTAGAGGTTCAAGTTGCTGTCCTTACTTGGGAAATCAACCACCTTAACGAACACATCAAACAACACAAAAAAGACCACGCTACTTACCGTGGATTGATGAAGAAAATCGGTCGCCGTCGTAACTTGCTTGCATACTTGCGTAAAAATGACGTTAACCGTTACCGTGAGTTAATCAACTCTCTAGGACTTCGTCGTTAATCTTGCGTCTAAAACGTTTCTATACTTCGTTGCCATCGCCTCGATGTACCATCAGTACAATCTTCAGCTTGTCGCCTAGTCTATAAACGTTTTATCCAGCAAGAATAAAGCTCTCTAATTTCAGAGGGCTTTTTGTTTTTATCCGCTTGCTTAGCCGTGTTCAATTAAGTATATCTTGATAATGAAGCTACTCTAAATTGGGTAGCTTTTTTATATGGATTTTATCTCAATCTCAAATTAGCTCTCGGACTTCAGAGGGCTTTTTTATTGAGGTTTTATCGGTCACAATTTTGGAGACTACAAAAACCTCAAATGGTATCAGCTAATGACACCATGAAGGTGCGCAGTTACTCGGCTTTTCAAGCCGAGTAGCTGTCTGCAAGCCCCCTCGGAGAGCCCACACTTTACGAAGTAAAGTATAGTATGTTATACTTTACATGGAAGTAGTCACCGAATTCCAGTTAGAAATTACTTTGTAACTACGTTTTGAGGAGGAGTAAAATGCTTTCCTACGTTCGACATTACCCACTAGCGATAGCTAAATTAATGTGTCTGTGCTCTCCTAAAATCTGCTGATTTATTACTGACTAATACAGGAGGCTTTTATGGGACAGACAATCATATCTGCTATTGGTGTTTATATTTCCACCAGTATCGATTATTTAATTATTTTAATTATTTTATTTGCACAGCTATCACAGAATAAACAGAAATGGCATATTTATGCGGGGCAATATCTAGGAACAGGCTTACTTGTAGGGGCGAGTTTAGTTGCTGCTTATGTCGTTAATTTCGTGCCTGAAGCATGGATGGTTGGATTGCTTGGTTTAATCCCTATCTATTTAGGGATTCGCTTTGCAATTGTTGGAGAAGGTGAGGAAGAAGAGGAAGAAATTATTGAAAGATTAGAACAAAGCAAGGCAAATCAACTGTTTTGGACAGTTACATTGCTGACAATTGCGTCTGGCGGAGATAATTTAGGTATCTATATACCTTATTTTGCTTCGTTAGATTGGTCACAGACCCTCGTGGCGTTGCTTGTGTTTGTAATCGGCATAATTATCTTTTGCGAGATTAGTCGGATGTTATCCTCTATTCCGTTAATATTCGAGACAATTGAAAAATACGAGCGAATCATTGTGCCCATAGTATTCATTCTACTTGGACTATATATCATGTATGAAAATGGCACGATAGAGACTTTTCTGATCGTGTAGATTTTTTTGTTTCACTAGGATTTTAGCCCGGGCTCAAATCAGCTCTCTAATTTTAGAGGGCTTTTTATGTTGTCACTTTACCTCGATATACCCAAGTATAATCTTCGGTTACGATTATTAGCACTGTAAGACCAACTATATTTATTTTTCTCATCTTGTTCCATTGTTGAAAATATGGTATACTTTTCATGAGAATTTTCTAAATTTTTAATTTTGTCTAAGGAGGTTTTCATGCTTTCCAAATTTTCTGGAAGCCGACAAGATTTGCAATTTGTGTTGTTTTTGGGTATTTTGCTAAGTGTTTTAGGAATTTCACTTTTTCTAGCTGTTTCTATGGGGTCCGTAGCGATTGATCTAGGAGATACCTATCGGATCATTTTGAGCAGATTGGGATTTCCTCTTGAGATAGGAGAGGTTTCCAAGTCCACTCTTGCCATTGTATGGAACATGAGATTCCCCCGAGTATTGTTAGGTCTGATAGTAGGGGCTGGTCTTTCTATGTGTGGTAGCGTGATGCAGTCTACAGTGAACAATCCCATCGCAGAGCCCTATGTCTTAGGAATTTCTGCGGGTGCAACTCTAGGGGCAACCTTGAGCATCATTCTTGGTTTAAAATTGGTGATTAGCCTTGGAGCTTTCCTTGGAGCTATTTTGGCAACAATCGCTGTCCTCATCATTGCCTCTATGCAGGGCAGGATGACGACTTCTAGTCTGATCTTATCAGGAACGGTGGTCAATGCTCTCTTTCTGGCATTTTCCAACTTTATTATCTCAGTTGGCGCTAATGCGGACAGTGTGATGACCATTAAGTTTTGGACCATGGGTTCGCTTGCAGGGACTACTTGGTCTGACTTAGTCCTGCCAACTATAGTAGTAGGATTGGCCTTTCTATTTTTCGCTACCCAGTATCGTGTTTTTAATGCGATGATGATGGGAGATGAGGCTGCTTTAACTTTGGGGATTCCCTTACGCTTTTATTGGTATCTTTATGTGACCATGGTGGCTGTGCTGACAGCAGTCTTGGTGGCAACTTGTGGGATTATTGGATTTGTTGGTCTGATTACTCCTCACTTAGCTCGAGGGTTAGTAGGAACGAATTACAAGAGGCTTTTTCCCATTGCGACCTTACTTGGTGCCCTCTTTGTCGTCTGGGCAGATGTACTCTCTCGTGTCATCATTCCAAATGCTGAGTTGCCGATTGGTATTTTCACAGCCTTAGTAGGTGCTCCCTTCTTTATCTACATTGTTGGAGGAAGGCGAAGGGAGGTGAGGGCCTGATATGGACTTGATTTGTCAGGATGTTCACTTTGGACTAGGAGAGAAAAAAATCCTCAAAGGAGTTTCTCTTAAGGTTGAGGGGCATCAATTTCACACGATACTAGGACCAAATGGAAGTGGAAAAACTAGCCTGCTTAAACTCCTCTATCGTCAGGAAAAGGCAGACAAAGGCTTGATAAGCCTAGATGGAAAGCCACTGGAGCATTGGTCACTCAAAGAAACAGCCAAGCAAATGGCAGTTGTTACCCAGTTTAATCAATTGCAGTTTGATTGTACAGTTGAGGAAATCGTCTTGCTGGGAAGGACTCCCCACCTCTCTTTTTTACAGAAGGAAAAGGAAAGGGATTATGCCCTCGTTCAAGATGCTCTCGTCAAGGTGGATATGCTTGAGAAGAAAACTCGTCTCTATTCGTCTCTGTCAGGGGGGGAGAAACAACGAGTCTTATTAGCCCGCGCCTTGGCGCAAGAACCGACTCTCTTGCTCCTGGACGAACCAACCAATCACCTGGATATCAAGTACCAGTTAGACTTGTTGGCCATTGTGAAGAATCTCAAGGTCAATGTTTTAGCTGTCCTACATGATATTCAACTTGCTTGTCGCTATTCGGATTATCTCTATCTGATGAAAGAGGGAGAAATCCTTTACCAAGGGACTCCAAAGGAGACCATCACCCCAGAGTCATTGCAAACTGTATATGGAGTTCAAAGTCAGGTTACTTGGACCGAGGATCAGCAAGCTATGATTCACTATTTATAAGAATGAAAAGGAAAACAAGATGAAAAAAACACTAAGCATTTTACTCGTAACAGTAGCTACCCTAACCATGGCAGCTTGTGGCAATACTACTACAGAAAAAACTACCACACAGTCTAGCACAGAAACAAGTCAAAAGGCCAGCACAGAGACGACTTATCCACTCACGGTCAAAACCTATGATGTTAAGGGAAATGAAGTCGAACAAGTCTTTGACAAGGCACCTGAAAAAGTTATCACCAACAATCTTTCAACAACTGAAATCTTATTGGAGTTAGGCTTGAAGGATAAAATTGCTGGCATGCTCAACCCTGACAATGCTGTAACAGACAAATACAAGGACGCGATTGCGACCATTCCTCAAATCGGTGATAAAAAAACAGTCTCTCAAGAGACAGTCCTTTCTTATGAGCCAGATGCGGTGATGGGTCGAAACATGATGTTTTCAGAAAAATCCTTGGGAACAGTTAGCACTTGGAATGAAAACAAAATCCCAGTCTATACGCAAAAAGCTTCTCTCTCAACGATTCAGCAAGATTTGGGAAATATCGTAGAAGATGTCAAAAATCTTGGAATGATTTTTAATGTTCAGGACAAGGCCAATGAATACGCAACCCAATTACAAGCTAAAATTGACGCTGTTAAGAAAGCAAACCCGACAAGCCAAGGTGAAAAGAAAAAGGCTTTGATTATGGTTGCTTATAATGACGAAACCTTTGGTGCTTACAAGTCTGCTTTGCAAGAAAGCTTGTTGAATCAACTTGGTTATACCAACGTTGCAACGGGAACATCAGGCTTGACCTTGGAAAATCTTGTGTCAATGGATCCTGAGTTGATTATCTATGTAACCAGCGACCGCAATAAAAAATTGGATGCCAACGCAGTAGAGTTGATGAAGGCAAATGAAGTTTTGGAAAATGTTCCTGCTATTAAGAATCAAAAAATCATGACCATCTCTTACGATGAGTTGATGGACTATGGTCCAGCAGTGATTGATTCCCTTGAGAAAATCAATGACTTTATCAATAAATAATGAGTTTGATTGGGAAGGGATCCAAGTCAAGGTCAGCCTTCCTTCGACCTATGATCCCAATCAAACCTATCCAGCGATTCTCTTGAATGATGGAAACTTGGATTTTCTATCTTCCCTTTCAGAATCTGTGATTTTAGTAGGCTTAACCTCTAAAAATCGCCTAGACGCCTACACTCCATGGAAGGCATCTGCTCTGAGAGATGGAGCTCAAGATTTTGGCGGTCAGGCAAATGCCTATCATGGTCATTTATTTGGAGGTCTTTTAGACAAGTTGCAGTCGCTTTATCGCCTGGACGAAGCTCGCCTTGCTTATGGAGGATACTCACTAGGTGGTTTGGCGGCCGTCTACAGTCTTTTCAGCTTTGCCAAGGTATCCTGTGTCTTCTCCATCTGCGGTTCTTTTTGGTATCCTGATTTTGTTTCTTTCTGTAAGGAAGAAAAGCTGGAAAATCTGGACTGCTTGCTGTATTTACAGAATGGTCAAACAGAAGGAGCCCATCATACCAATCGCTTGGCTCAAGCACCAGTCTATGCTGAGCAGATTCATACCAGTCTTCAGAAACACTATCCGACGAGTCAGTTTGTCTTTGATCCCTATGGGCATCATGAGCAAGTAGCTGAACGATTTCTAGTCTTTTCCAGCTGGTTGGCCCAAAAATGGAAAATTGCATAAAAGAAATATCCCTTGGTAAAAGCCAAGGGATAATTGTATTTTTTAACCAAGAGACTCTCTCTTCTTATCTGGATTCCAGATAAAGCTTGCGATGAAGGTAAAGATAATCGTTAGGATACCAACAAGCACTGCAAGAATAAGGGCAGGGATGCGGACAAACCACCAGAGTGGATTTGGTTTTTGATCGTTGTGCCATTGTTTGGTTTCTTCATCCAAACGTTGGAATTCTGCTTGGATACGGTCTGCAACCATTTCAATCCCTTCATCATTCATTTTCTTGATGTCTGAGATATCGATAGGATTTCCAAAGTTCATATCGACACGTTCACGGCTGACTAAGCCTTTCAAGGTCATGGGACCTGTGTAGGTAACCGGCATGATACGGACCTTGGCCATTTTGGCAATCAGAGCAACTCCACCCTTGACATCATTTGAGTGACGGCTCCCACTTGGAAACATGATGAGAGAACGGTCGCTTTTTTTGAGGACATTGATAGGGTACTTGATGGCAGAGGCGTTAGGTTTTTCCCGGTCGATAGGAAAGGCGCCACACATACGGATCCACCAGCCAAAGATACGGTTGTTAAATAGCTCTTTTTTGGCCATAAAGATGAACTGTTTTGGCTTGGTCGCAAAGGCCATGTAAACAGGATCCCACCAGGTACGATGAGGTGCGACGAGGATATAGTTTTCATCTTGACTAGGGATTTTATCAGTATTGTGGTAGTGGGCATTGCCATTGATGGACCACAAGATCAGCATGACTAGTCCACGCAAATAAGTATAAAACATGAGATCTCCTTCGATTGTATTGCTTTTATTATTATACCTTATCAAAAGATTACTGGCAAACTTTTTCAGTTATCAGCCAACAGTTTTAGATGGGATTAGAATTCTTTAAAAAAAAATGATATGATAGAATTTATGGATAAAAATAAGATAATGGGATTAACCCAAAGAGAAGTCAAGGAAAGACAGGCTCAAGGTTTGGTCAATGACTTTACCGCATCAGCCAGTACCAGTACTTGGCAAATCATCAAACGAAATGTTTTTACACTTTTTAACGCTTTAAACTTTGCCATTGCTTTGGCGCTAGCTTTTGTGCAGGCTTGGAGCAATCTGGTCTTCTTTGCCGTTATCTGCTTTAACGCTTTTTCTGGAATTGTGACCGAGCTACGGGCCAAACACATGGTGGACAAGCTCAATCTCATGACCAAGGAAAAGGTCAAAACCATCCGTGAGGGTCAGGAAATTGCCATCAATCCAGAAGAATTGGTTCTAGGAGATGTGATTCGTCTGTCGGCTGGGGAGCAGATACCTAGTGATGCGCGGGTTTTAGAAGGCTTTGCGGAAGTCAATGAAGCCATGTTGACGGGTGAGAGTGATTTGGTGCAAAAGGAAGTGGATGCTCTGCTTTTATCAGGGAGTTTCCTAGCCAGTGGCGCAGTTTTGGCTCAAGTTCACCATGTCGGGGCAGAAAACTATGCTTCTAAACTCATGCTGGAAGCTAAGACAGTGAAACCGATCAACTCCCGTATCATGAAATCGCTGGACAAGCTAGCTGGTTTTACTGGGAAGATCATCATTCCCTTTGGTCTAGCTCTCCTGCTAGAAGCCTTGATGTTAAAAGGCTTGCCCCTCAAGTCATCCGTTGTAAATTCGTCAACAGCCCTTTTGGGAATGTTGCCCAAGGGAATCGCCCTTTTGACCATTACTTCGCTCTTGACTGCGGTGATCAAGCTGGGCTTGAAAAAGGTTTTAGTGCAGGAGATGTACTCTGTTGAGGCCTTGGCGCGCGTGGATATGCTCTGTCTGGACAAGACGGGAACTATCACTCAAGGAAAGATGCAGGTGGAGGCGGTTCTTCCTCTGACGGAAACGTATGGTGAAGAGACTATTGCCAGCATTCTGACCAGCTATATGGCCCATAGTGAGGATAAAAATCCAACAGCCCAAGCCATTCGCCAGCGTTTCCAAGGAGAGGTTGCCTACCCTATGCTTTCTAATCTTCCTTTCTCCAGCGACCGCAAGTGGGGAGCTATGGAGTTGGAAGGTTTGGGAACGATTTTCTTAGGTGCACCTGAGATGTTGCTGGAAAATGAAGTCCCTGAAGCTAGAGAGGCCTTGGAGAGAGGATCACGTGTCTTGGTCTTGGCTCTCAGTCAGGAAAAACTAGATCATCACAAACCACAGAAACCATCTGATATTCAGGCTTTGGCCTTACTGGAAATCTTGGATCCCATTCGAGAAGGAGCAGCTGAGACGCTGGACTATCTCCGTTCTCAGGAAGTAGGACTCAAGATTATCTCTGGTGACAATCCGGTCACTGTGTCCAGCATTGCTCAGAAGGCTGGTTTTGCAGACTATCACAGCTATGTAGATTGCTCAAAAATCACGGATGAGGAATTGATTGCCATGGCGGAGGAGACTGCGATTTTCGGACGTGTTTCTCCTCACCAAAAGAAACTACTGATCCAAACCCTGAAAAAAGCGGGTCATACAACAGCTATGACAGGGGACGGTGTCAATGATATTCTGGCCCTTCGTGAAGCAGATTGCTCTATCGTGATGGCTGAGGGAGATCCTGCGACGCGTCAAATTGCCAATTTGGTTCTCTTGAACTCAGACTTTAATGATGTTCCTGAGATTCTCTTTGAAGGTCGTCGCGTGGTCAATAACATTGCCCACATCGCTCCGATTTTCTTGATTAAGACCATCTATTCCTTCTTGCTCGCAGTCATCTGTATCGCCAGTGTTCTTCTAGGACGGTCTGAGTGGATTTTGATTTTTCCTTTCATTCCGATTCAGATTACCATGATTGACCAGTTCGTGGAAGGTTTCCCACCATTCGTTCTGACTTTTGAGCGAAATATCAAGCCTGTTGAGCCAAATTTCCTCAGAAGATCCATGCTACGTGCCCTACCAAGTGCCCTTATGGTCGTCTGCAGCGTTCTTTTTGTCAAAATATTTGGGGCTAGCCAAGGCTGGTCTGAGTTAGAAATCTCAACCCTACTCTATTATCTCTTGGGGTCAATTGGTTTCTTATCCGTATTTAGAGCCTGCATGCCATTTACCCTCTGGCGTGTCCTCTTGATTGTCTGGTCAGTAGGAGGCTTCCTAGCCACAGCTCTTTTCCCAATGATCCAAAAGTTGCTTGAAATTTCAACCTTAACTGGACAAACATTCCCTGTTTACCTTGTCATGATGGCTGTCTTTACTGTGATATTTATCTTAACAAGTCGTTACCAATCCAGAAAATAAAGAAAGACTGCAATCTGTGTATTGCGGTCTTTTTAGGTGCAAGATTGCTAGCTGAAATATGGTATAATAAGAGGTAACAGAGTTTTGGAAAGTGAGAGAAGATGATTTCAAAGAGATTAGAATTGGTAGCGTCCTTTGTGCCCCAAGGTGCTGTGTTACTTGATGTGGGGAGTGACCATGCTTATCTGCCTATCGAGTTGGTCGAGAGAGGCCAAATCAAAAGCGCCATTGCAGGGGAGGTGGTGGAAGGCCCCTACCAGTCAGCGGTGAAAAATGTTGAAAGTCACAATCTAAAGGAGAGAATCCAAGTTCGTTTAGCCAATGGCTTGGCAGCCTTTGAAGAGGTAGACCAAGTCTCTGTTATCACCATTGCTGGTATGGGTGGCCGTTTGATTGCTACCATATTGGAAGAAGGATTGGATAAACTTGCGAGTGTAGAACGTTTAATCCTCCAACCCAATAATCGTGAAGACGACTTGCGCATCTGGCTACAAGAGCACGGTTTCCAGATTGTAGCAGAAAGCATCTTAGAAGAGGCTAGCAAGTTTTATGAAATTCTAGTGGTGGAAGCTGGACAAATGAAGCTATCAGCTAGAGATGTTCGCTTTGGCCCCTTCTTGTCCAAAGAAGTCAGCCCAGTCTTCGTTCAAAAGTGGCAAAAAGAAGCAGCTAAGTTAGAGTTTGCTCTTGACCAAATCCCAGAGAAAAATCGAGAAGAACGTCAAGTTCTAGCTCATAAGATTCAAGCCATCAAGGAGGTGCTCCATGTTAGCAAGTGAAGTGATTAAACGTTATGAAGACTTTTGTCCTCAGGAATTTTCCATGGAGGGAGACAGTCGTGGCCTGCAAATCGGCACTTTGGACAAGGAGATCCAAAGGGTTATGGTTGCCCTCGACATTCGTGAAGAGACGGTGGCTGAAGTCATTGAAAAGGGTGTGGATTTGATTATCGTCAAGCACGCGCCAATCTTTCGTCCGATCAAGGATCTGGTAGCTAGCCGTCCGCAAAATCAGATTTACATCGACCTGATCAAGCATGACATCGCAGTTTATGTCAGCCATACCAATATTGACATCGTTGATAATGGGCTAAATGACTGGTTCTGCCAGATGCTAGGAATCAAGGAGACCACTTATCTACAGGAGACAGGTCCAGGACGTGGGATTGGTCGTATTGGGAATATTCAGCCTCAGACATTTGGGGAATTGGCCCAACATGTCAAGCAAGTCTTTGGTTTAGATAGTCTTCGATTGGTGCATTATCAAGAGAGTGATTTGCAGAAGCCTATTTCAAGAGTAGCCATCTGTGGTGGTAGCGGGCAGTCTTTCTATAAGGATGCTTTAGCTAAGGGAGCAGATGTCTACATCACTGGGGATATCTACTATCATACAGCTCAGGATATGCTTTCTGATGGCCTACTGGCATTGGATCCAGGACATTATATCGAAGTGCTTTTTGTGGAAAAAACCGCTTCACTCCTTACTCAATGGAAGGCAGATAAGGGCTGGGGCATTGATATTTTGCCTAGTCAAGCATCAACCAATCCTTTCCACCATATTTAGTTAGAAGGTGAAGACAATGAAAAAAGTTGCCATTATCGGAGCAGGGATTGTGGGGGCAACCGCTGCCTACTACCTCTCCAAAGAAGCAGATTTAGAGGTGACCGTTTTTGACCATGGAAAGGGGCAAGCTACCAAGGCCGCAGCGGGAATTATCAGTCCTTGGTTTTCAAAACGCCGAAATAAAGCCTGGTACAAGATGGCACGCTTGGGGGCTGACTTTTATGTGGATTTGTTGGCTGATTTAGAAAAGTCTGGTCAGGAAATCGACTTTTACCAGCGTTCGGGAGTCTTTCTCTTGAAAAAGAATGAATCCAAGTTGGAAGAACTCTATGAACTAGCCCTCCAGCGTAGGGAAGAATCTCCTTTAATAGGCCAGTTAGCCATTCTGGATCAAGCCTCAGCTAATGAATTATTCCCTGGTTTGCAGGGATTTAATCGTCTACTCTATGCTTCTGGTGGAGCGAGAGTAGATGGTCAACTATTAGTGAATCGTTTGCTGGAAGCTAGTCAAGTCAAGCTAGTCAAAGAAAAAGTGACTCTGACACCATTAGCATCAGGTTACCAGATTGATGAAGAGGTGTTTGATCAGGTTATTTTGGCGACGGGAGCTTGGCTGGGGTACATATTAGAACCCTTGGGTTATGATGTGGATGTTCGTCCTCAGAAAGGGCAACTCCGAGATTATCAACTTATCCAAGACATGGAATCTTACCCTGTTGTCATGCCAGAGGGGGAGTGGGATTTGATCCCTTTAGCAGGTGGGAAATTGTCCTTAGGCGCTACTCATGAAAATGATATGGGATTTGATTTGACGGTAGATGAAACCTTGCTCCAACAAATGGAGGAGGCGGCCTTGCCTCACTATCCAGCCTTGGCAGAAGCGAAATCATCGGGTGAGCGTGTGGGAATTCGTGCCTATACCAGTGATTTCTCCCCTTTCTTTGGGCAGGTACCAGGATTGGCAGGTGTCTATGCGGCTAGTGGACTAGGTTCATCAGGCCTCACAACTGGTCCGATTATCGGTTACCATCTAGCCCAGCTGGTCCAAGACAAGGAGTTGACCTTGGACCCAGTAAACTATCCAATTGCAAACTATGTCAAACGAGTAAAAAGCGAATAAGTATTTTACTGAAATTTTAGCAGGTAGTTTAGGATGTCAAATGACATTCCCTATCAAAAATGATAAAATAAGAAAAAATAATCCGAGAATCGAGGAAAAAAGATGCAAGAAAAGATTTTGGTAACTGGTGGTGCTGGATTTATCGGAACCCACACTGTTATTGAGTTGATCCAAGCAGGTCATCAAGTGGTTGTGGTGGATAATCTTGTCAATAGCAATCGTAAAAGTTTAGAAGTTGTTGAAAGAATCACAGGAGTTGAGATTCCTTTTTATGAGGCAGATATCCGTGATACTGATACTCTCAGAGATATTTTCAAGCAGGAAGAACCGACTGGTGTGATTCACTTTGCTGGTTTGAAGGCTGTTGGCGAATCAACCCGTATCCCTCTTGCCTACTATGATAACAATATCGCAGGAACTGTCAGCCTTTTGAAAGCTATGGAAGAAAATAATTGTAAGAACATCATCTTCAGTTCTTCTGCGACAGTTTACGGAGATCCTCATACAGTTCCAATCTTAGAAGATTTCCCGCTTTCAGTGACCAATCCATACGGTCGTACCAAGCTCATGCTAGAGGAAATTTTGACCGATATCTACAAGGCAGACTCAGAATGGAATGTAGTCTTGCTTCGTTACTTTAACCCAATCGGAGCGCATGAAAGTGGAGATTTGGGAGAAAATCCAAACGGCATTCCAAACAATCTCTTGCCTTATGTTTCACAAGTAGCAGTGGGCAAACTAGAGCAAGTGCAAGTGTTTGGAGATGATTACGATACGGAAGATGGAACTGGTGTTCGTGACTATATCCACGTTGTGGACCTAGCCAAAGGACACGTAGCGGCTCTACAAAAAATCCAAAAAGGTTCAGGACTCAACATTTACAACCTTGGAACAGGTAAAGGATATTCAGTTCTTGAAATTATCCAAAACATGGAAAAAGCGGTAGGCCGTCCCATTCCTTACCGTATCGTAGATCGTCGCCCAGGTGATATCGCTGCCTGCTACTCAGACCCTGCAAAAGCCAAGGCAGAACTGGGCTGGGAAGCTGAACTCGACATCACTCAAATGTGTGAAGACGCATGGCGTTGGCAAAGCAAGCATCCAAATGGATTTGAAGACTAAGATGATGATTTCGATCATTGTCCCTTGTTTAAACGAAGAGGAAGTACTTCCTCTTTTTTATCAGTCTGTTGAAGCACTGCTTCCAGAATTGGGAGCAGAGATTGAGTATGTTTTTGTGGATGATGGCTCAAGCGATGGAACCTTGGAGCTTTTGAAAGCCTATCGGGTGCAAAATCCTGCGGTGCGTTATATTTCTTTCTCGCGAAATTTTGGGAAAGAAGCAGCCCTGTATGCAGGCTTGCAGCATGCAACTGGAGATTTGGTGGTCGTGATGGATGCAGACCTCCAGGATCCTCCTAGTATGCTACTTGAGATGAAAGTCTTACTAGATCAAAATGCAGACTTGGACTGTGTTGGGATACGGAGAATTAGTCGGGAGGGAGAACCATTTTTCCGCAGTTTCTGTGCCGACCTCTTTTACCGCCTCATGCAAAAAATTAGCCCAGTAGCTTTGCCCTCGGGTGTCCGTGATTTTCGGATGATGAGAAGATCTGTGGTGGATGCTATTTTAGCCTTGACCGAGTCCAATCGTTTTTCTAAGGGACTCTTTGCCTGGGTTGGTTTTCGAACGCACTATCTGGACTATCCAAATGTCGAAAGACAGGCTGGCAAGACCAGTTGGAGTTTTAGGCAGCTCTTTTTCTACTCGATTGAAGGGATTCTCAACTTTTCAGATTTTCCCTTGAGTATAGCCTTTGTAGCGGGACTCCTATCTTGTTTTATTTCTTTTATGATGACTGTTTTTGTGGTGTTTCGGACCCTTATCTTGGGGAATCCGACATCTGGCTGGACCTCTCTGATGGCTGTGATTCTCTTTCTTGGAGGGATTCAACTCCTGACTATTGGGATTCTAGGTAAGTATATCAGTAAGATCTATCTAGAGACCAAAAAAAGACCACTCTATCTGGTCAAAGAAAAAAGTGACCTTTCTATTGTTGAAGGAAAAAAATAACCAAAAAAGACTATAATTTTACCTAGAAATATGCTAAACTAGTAAGTGTGGGAAAAATGAGAAAAAATCAATAACATTCATTCCCTGCTTCCTACGATGGATCTTTTAGAAGTGCACGTGTAGGACAATTTTTGATGGCCTCCAGAACATCGCTGGTCTCAGCGATTTCTCTTTGCAATTCGACTGGATCATCGTAAAATCGAACGATTCCATTATCATGGTAATCAAAGAGTTCAGAATAGGTTTGGCAAAGCCCGCAGGCGATGCACCGTTCAGGTATAAGTGTGACTTTCATATTTATATTGTAATAAGAAAATGTAAAAAAAACAAGGAGTAAGGTATGGAAAAAGAACCGTGGCAAGAAGATATTTACGAAAACAATGAGGAAGAAACAAGATCAGAGCGTCGACACCGGAAACAAAAAGGGAAAGGCGTAGTTGCCAATCGTGTCTTGACAGTTCTAGCTAGCCTCTTCTTTGTAATTGTTGTAGCGATGGTAGTTGTATTGATTTACCTATCAACCGGTGGAAGCAATCGTACTTCATCTTTGAAGGACTTCTATGATGCATCGTCTCCTTCTACAAGTTCAAGTTCTAAAGTTGAAGAATCATCATCTTCAAGTAGCAAGGTAGAGGAAACAGCTTCTTCTGAATCAACACCTTCAGAGAGCAGTTCGGAAGAACATGCAGAGGGTGAAGGAACACTTACAGTACAACCTGGAGAGGGAGAAGCAGCTCTTGCTCAACGTGCAGGGATTTCCATTGCCCAGCTAGAAGCCCTAAATCCTTCTCACATGTCATCTGGATCTTGGTTTGCCAACCCAGGTGATGTGATTAAGACAAGATAGGAGTCGGTCATGAAGACAATTCAAATTGCTATCGATGGTCCAGCTTCGAGTGGTAAGAGTACGGTCGCAAAGATTGTCGCTAAGGATTTTGGTTATACTTATCTCGATACAGGTGCTATGTACCGTGCTGCGACTTATATAGCGCTCAAACACCAGTTGAATGCAGGAAATGTAGATCAACTTCTCGAGCTTCTTAACCAACATCCCATTAGTTTTGGACGTTCAGAAACTGGTGAGCAACTTGTTTTTGTAGGAGATGTTGATATTACGCATCCGATTCGTGAAAATGAAGTGACCAACAAGGTTTCAAGTATTGCTGCCATTCCTGAGGTGCGTGAGAAACTTGTTTCGCTCCAGCAAGAGATTGCTCAGCAAGGTGGTATCGTCATGGATGGGCGTGATATCGGGACAGTTGTTTTACCACAAGCTGAACTAAAGATTTTCTTAGTGGCTTCTGTTGAAGAAAGAGCAGAGCGTCGTTACAAGGAAAATATTGCCAAAGGGATTGAAACAGACCTTGAAACGCTGAAGGAAGAGATTGCTGCGCGTGACTACAAGGATAGTCATCGAGAAACCTCACCTCTCAAACAGGCTGAGGATGCAGTTTACCTTGACACAACTGGACTAAGTATCCAAGAAGTGGTCGAAAAAATCGAATCAGAAGCAAAAAAATATTTGTCCTAGGGACGAGAGGAGCAGGCTAAATGAAGCCTGCTCCTTTTCTCTCTTTTGCGCGCGTTTCAAAACAGCCTTTTTGGGAGAATTTTGATAAAATAGTAGTATCAATAAAAAGGACGGAAGCATGACAAAGAAAATCATAGCCATTTGGGCCCAAGATGAAAAAGGTGTGATTGGGAAAGAAAATCGTCTCCCTTGGCATTTGCCAGCAGAGTTGCAACATTTTAAGGAAACAACTTTAAATCATGCTATACTGATGGGACGAGTGACCTTTGATGGTATGGGACGTCGTCTGCTTCCAAAACGGCAAACCCTGATTTTAACGCGCAATAGCGAAGAAATCATAGATGGGGCGCTCGTATTTCAAGATGTGGAGTCTGTTTTAGCGTGGTATAAGAGTCAGGAAAAAAATCTCTATATCATTGGCGGAAAGCAGATTTTTCAGGCTTTTGAGCCTTATTTAGATGAAATCATCGTGACACAGATTCATGCTCAGGTGGAGGGAGATACCTATTTCCCTGAGGAGTTTGACTTGTCTCGTTTTGAGACAGTAGCAAGCAGATCTTACACCCGAGATGAGAAAAACGACTATGATTTTACCATCGAATACCGAGATAGAAAGGAAGTCTAATGGAGCGCAGTATATTTGGATTTTTTACAGCTTTTTTGTGTGTGATCTGTATTTTGACTGGAGCACAGGCTTTTCGTAAGAAGCGCTATGGACTGTCTGCCTTACTCTGGTTGAATGCTTTTACCAATCTGGTAAACAGTGTCCACGCTTTTTATATGACCTTATTTTAGATAGAATGATAAATTAGAATGGAAGGAAATCATGCCTACAAATAGGAAAAATGATATGATGGTTTATTGCTCATTTTGTGGCAAAAGCCAAGAAGAAGTAAAGAAAATAATCGCTGGGAACAACGCCTTTATCTGTAATGAATGTGTGGAGTTGGCCCAGGAAATCATTCGGGAGGAGTTGGCTGAGGAAGTTTTGGCAGACTTGTCTGAAGTACCAAAACCAATCGAACTCCTCAATATCCTAAATCACTATGTGATTGGTCAAGATCGTGCCAAACGTGCCTTGGCAGTGGCTGTATACAATCACTATAAACGCATCAATTTCCACGATACGCGTGAAGAGTCAGAAGATGTGGATTTGCAGAAGTCAAATATCCTGATGATTGGTCCAACTGGTTCAGGGAAAACTTTCTTGGCTCAGACTTTGGCTAAGAGCTTGAACGTGCCTTTTGCTATTGCAGATGCGACAGCTCTGACTGAGGCTGGGTATGTGGGTGAGGACGTGGAAAATATCCTCCTCAAACTCTTGCAGGCTGCTGACTTTAACATCGAACGTGCAGAGCGTGGGATTATCTACGTGGATGAAATTGACAAGATTGCCAAGAAGAGCGAGAATGTGTCTATCACACGTGACGTTTCTGGTGAAGGTGTGCAACAAGCCCTTCTCAAGATTATCGAGGGAACCGTTGCTAGCGTGCCGCCTCAAGGTGGACGCAAACATCCACAACAAGAGATGATTCAGGTGGATACTAAAAATATCCTCTTTATCGTAGGTGGTGCTTTTGATGGCATCGAAGAAATCGTTAAACAACGTTTAGGTGAAAAAGTTATCGGTTTCGGCCAAAATAACAAGGCAATTGACGAAAACAGCTCCTACATGCAAGAAATCATCGCAGAAGACATTCAAAAATTTGGGATTATCCCTGAGTTGATTGGGCGCTTGCCTGTCTTTGCTGCTCTTGAGCAATTGACGGTCGATGACTTGGTTCGCATCTTGAAAGAGCCAAGAAATGCCTTGGTGAAACAATACCAAACCTTGCTTTCTTATGATGATGTTGAGTTGGAATTTGACGACGAAGCTCTTCAGGAAATCGCCAATAAGGCTATTGAACGCAAAACTGGTGCGCGTGGTCTTCGCTCAATCATCGAAGAAACCATGCTAGACGTTATGTTTGAAGTGCCAAGTCAAGAAAATGTGAAATTGGTCCGCATCACCAAAGAAGCTGTCGATGGAACGGAAAAACCAATCCTAGAAACAGCCTAGAGGTGACTATGGAAATCAATACACACAATGCTGAAATCCTGCTCAGTGCGGCAAACAAGTCCCACTATCCGCAGGATGAACTGCCAGAGATCGCCCTTGCAGGCCGTTCAAATGTCGGTAAGTCTAGCTTTATCAACACCATGTTGAACCGCAAAAATCTTGCTCGTACATCAGGAAAACCTGGGAAGACCCAGTTACTCAACTTCTTCAACATTGATGACAAGATGCGTTTTGTGGATGTACCAGGTTATGGCTATGCCCGCGTTTCCAAAAAGGAACGTGAAAAGTGGGGGCGCATGATTGAGGAGTACCTAACGACTCGGGAAAATCTCCGTGCAGTTGTTAGTTTGGTGGATCTCCGCCACGACCCGTCAGCAGATGATGTGCAGATGTACGAATTTCTCAAGTATTATGAGATTCCGGTTATCATCGTTGCGACCAAGGCGGACAAGATTCCTCGTGGTAAGTGGAACAAGCACGAATCAGCAATCAAAAAGAAATTAAACTTTGACCCAAGTGACGACTTCATCCTCTTTTCATCTGTCAGCAAGGCAGGGATGGATCAGGCTTGGGACGCAATATTAGAAAAATTGTGAGGGAAAGAAATGGCAAAAACAATTCATACAGACAAGGCTCCAAAAGCAATCGGACCTTATGTTCAAGGAAAAATCGTTGGTAATCTTTTGTTTGCTAGCGGTCAAGTTCCCCTATCTCCTGAAACTGGAGAAATTGTAGGAGAAACGATCCAAGAACAGACAGAACAAGTTTTGAAAAATATCGGTGCTATTTTGGCTGAAGCAGGAACAGACTTTGACCATGTTGTCAAAACAACTTGCTTCTTGAGCGATATGAATGACTTTGTTCCTTTTAACGAGGTTTACCAGACTGCCTTTAAAGAGGAATTTCCAGCTCGTTCAGCTGTAGAGGTTGCACGTCTTCCTCGTGATGTAAAAGTCGAAATTGAAGTGATCGCAGAGATTGGATAAGCTAGTTGAAGTTTGGCTCTGCCAAACTTTTTTTGATATAAGGAGAGATAGATGACAAAGAAACAACTTCACCTGGTAATTGTGACAGGGATGAGTGGTGCAGGGAAAACGGTAGCCATTCAGTCCTTCGAGGATTTGGGATATTTCACTATTGACAATATGCCACCAGCCCTCTTGCCAAAGTTTTTGCAGTTGGTAGAGACCAAGGATGATGACCATAAGTTAGCCCTAGTAGTCGATATGCGGAGCCGTTCCTTCTTTTCAGAGATTCAGGCTGTTTTGGATGAATTGGAAAACCAAGACGATTTGGACTTCAAAATTCTCTTTTTAGACGCAGCAGATAAGGAATTGGTGGCACGCTATAAGGAAACTAGAAGAAGTCACCCTCTAGCTGCTGATGGTCGGATTTTAGATGGCATCAAGCTGGAACGTGAACTCCTAGCACCTTTGAAAAACATGAGTCAAAATGTGGTGGATACGACAGAACTCACTCCTCGTGAACTTCGTAAAACCATTGCAGAGCAATTTTCAGACCAAGAACAAGCCCAGTCTTTTCGTATCGAAGTCATGTCTTTTGGATTCAAGTATGGTATCCCAATAGATGCAGACTTGGTCTTTGATGTCCGTTTCTTACCAAACCCATACTACCTCCCTGAACTCCGTAATCAGACAGGTGAGGATCAAGCAGTTTATGACTATGTGATGAATCATGAAGAGTCTGAAAGTTTCTATCAGCACTTACTCGCCTTGATTGAACCCATTTTGCCAAGTTACAAAAAAGAAGGCAAGTCTGTTTTAACCATTGCAGTAGGATGTACAGGTGGGCAGCACCGTAGTGTTGCCTTTGCCAAACGAATTGCTGAGGACCTTGCTAAAAACTGGCCTGTAAATGAAAGCCATCGTGACAAAGATCGAAGAAAGGAAACGGTAAACCGTTCATGAGAAAACCTAAAATAACGGTGATTGGTGGAGGAACTGGTATCCCTGTCATTTTGAAAAGTTTGCGGGAAAAGGATGTTGAGATCGCTGCTATCGTAACGGTAGCTGATGATGGTGGATCTTCTGGTGAGCTAAGAAAGAATATCCAACAGCTGACACCACCAGGTGATCTTCGCAATGTCCTGGTAGCCATGTCGGATATGCCTAAGTTTTATGAGAAGGTTTTTCAGTACCGTTTCTCAGAAGAGGCTGGAGCTTTTGCGGGTCATCCACTGGGGAATATTATCATAGCAGGCCTCTCTGAAATGCAAGGGTCCACTTATAATGCCATGCAGCTGCTAAGTCTCTTTTTCCACACAACAGGAAAAATCTACCCCTCAAGCGATCAGCCTTTGACACTGCATGCAGTCTTTAGAGACGGTACTGAGGTTGCAGGTGAGAGCCACATTGCAGATCATCCAGGTATGATCGACCATGTTTATGTGACTAATACCTTGGATGATGAAATACCCCAAGCCAGCCGTCGAGTAGTCAATACTATTCTCGAGAGTGATATGATCGTCTTGGGGCCTGGTTCCCTCTTTACATCGATTTTACCCAATATCGTGATCGAAGAGATTGGACAAGCACTCTTGGAGACTAAGGCAGAGATAGCCTATGTCTGCAATATCATGACCCAGCGTGGGGAAACAGAGCACTTTTCAGACAGTGACCATGTGGAAGTCCTCCATCGCCATCTAGGTCGGCCTTTTATTGATACAGTCTTGGTCAATATTGAAAAGGTTCCTAGAGAATACATGGATACCAACCGTTTTGATGAATATTTGGTTCAGGTAGAGCATGACTTTGCTGGTCTTTGCAAGCAGGTTCCTCGTGTGATTTCATCCAACTTCCTTCGTTTGGAAAATGGAGGAGCCTTCCATGATGGCGATTTGATTGTAGACGAATTGATGCGCATCATACAGGTGAGAAAATGAGTTTTACAGTTGCAGTAAAAGAAGAAATTCTTGGTCAACACCATCTCAGTCGTCATGAATTATCAGCCATCATCAAGATGTCTGGTAGTATTGGTCTCTCGACTTCGGGCTTGACCTTGTCCGTCGTGACTGAAAATGCTAAGTTAGCTCGGCATCTCTATGAGTCCTTTCTCCATTTTTATGAAATCAAGTCAGAAATTCGTCACCATCAGAGAAGCAATCTTCGCAAGAATCGTGTCTACACGGTCTATACTGATGAGAGGGTGCAGGAGCTTTTAGCTGATTTGCGGCTTGCGGATTCCTTCTTTGGTTTGGAGACGGGTATTGATCCCGATATTTTAGCAGATGAGGAGGCTGGTCGTGCTTACTTATGTGGGGCCTTTCTGGCAAATGGTAGCATTCGAGATCCTGAGTCTGGCAAATACCAGTTGGAAATCAGTTCCGTTTATCTGGACCATGCCCAAGGACTGGCCTCTCTTCTTCAGCAGTTTTTGCTGGACGCTAAGGTCATTGAGCGCAAGAAAGGTGCAGTTACCTATCTCCAGCGTGCAGAAGACATCATGGATTTCTTGATCGTGATTGGGGCCATGCAGGCGCGTGATAATTTTGAGCGCGTCAAGATTTTGCGTGAAACTCGTAACGATCTCAATCGAGCCAATAACGCTGAAACAGCCAATATCGCTCGGACAGTTTCTGCCAGTATGAAGACCATCAATAATATCAGTAAAATTAAAGATAGAATGGGCTTGGAAAATCTACCCGTGGATTTGCAAGAGGTGGCTCAGTTGCGAATCCAGCATCCAGACTACTCTATCCAGCAGTTGGCAGATAGCCTGAGCAATCCCCTGACCAAGAGTGGTGTCAACCACAGACTCAGAAAAATAAACAAGATTGCCGATGAATTATAAAACCACGGATTAGTTAATCCGTGGGTCTTTTCTTATAAACTTGTTGAGTGTTTGGGTTGTACTTTTTGGTCAGGGTCGATGTAGTTGATAGCATTGTTGACGGCAGTAGGTGCTTCTCCCAGTCCTGTCGCAATCAAGTCAATCTTTCCTTCATAGTAGCAGCAGTCTCCGATAGCGTAAATACCCGCTTGGCTGGATTCTTGCTTGCTATTGACGATAATCTTATGGCGGTTGAGGTCCAGACCCCAATTTTTAAGGTTGCCGACAGATGATTTGAAACCATAGTTGACAAAGAGATGGTCTACTTCGATAGTTTCGGTTTCATCCGATTTGACTTTGGTGATTTCTAGTTTGTCTAGGGTTTTTCCATCTCCGAGAAGTTGGCTAGGAACGAATGGTGTTTTGATGGTTACAGATGATTCTTGTAGAGCTTGCACACTGTGTTCCAAGGCGCGGAAGTTATCTCGACGGTGAACGAGAGTAGTTGGGGCGATTTTTTCAAAAGCCAATGCCCAGTCAACTGCTGAGTCCCCTCCACCAAGGATGGTCACTTTCTTACCAGCGTATTGCTGGATATTGGCAACGTGGTAGTGGATATTTTCATAGTTTTCGACGTCATCTAATTCGAGCGGACGCGGTTTAAAGGCACCACCACCCATGGCAATGATGACTGTTTTGGTCAGGTGGCTTCCCTTGTTGGTTGTGATGGTAAAACCTTGATCTTGTTTTTCAATTTCAAGAACAGTTTCGTTGAGGTGAACAGGTGTTTCAAAGCCATCTAGCTGCTCAAGCAAACGCTTGGTTAACTCTTCTCCAGTTAAGTTTGGGAAACCTGGCACATCAAGGATTTGCTTTTCAGGGTATAGGATGGCAGGCTGACCACCGAGCTGGGGAAGAGAGTCGATGATTTGGACTTTGGCTTGGCGTAGGTGGGCGTAAAAGGCAGCAAAGAGCCCAACAGGACCGCCACCTACAATAGTAATATCATAGAGTTGAGACATGATTTCTCCTTCGTTTTTTCTAATCAGTTTATTTTATCATATTTTTGCTTAATTTAAAATGAGGTAGGATAGGGAAAAAATGAGCAGAAAATGGTATAATGGTACAGAAAGTGTTTTGACAGGGAGGAGGCCAGGGATGAATTTTCAACAATTATCCAATTGGCAATACTGGACAAGTTTGTTTTCAAGTCCTTGGACTATAGTCATCAATCTGATTGATATTTTGATTGTGACTTATATTTTGTACCATTTTACCAAAGCGATTGCAGGGACTAAAATCATGATCTT
Organism: Streptococcus oralis subsp. dentisani; assembly: GCF_002096335.1. GTDB lineage: Bacteria > Bacillota > Bacilli > Lactobacillales > Streptococcaceae > Streptococcus > Streptococcus oralis_Z. The sequence goes on along the minus strand of NZ_NCUW01000026.1, from coordinate 16,208 downwards.
GGTTCGGGGAGTTTTGGTCTTTATTCTAGCCCAGATTCTGTCCAATATGATTGGCTTAACGACCATTTCCTGGTTGATCAATCAGATTATCACCTACGGGGTTATCGCAGCAGTAGTTATCTTTTCACCAGAGATTCGGACTGGTTTGGAACGATTGGGTCGAGCTACTGATTTCTTCTACAATGCCCCTATTAGTGCGGAAGAGCAAATGGTTCGTGCCTTTGTTAAATCAGTCGAGTACATGAGTCCTCGTAAGATTGGTGCTCTGGTAGCAGTTCAGCGAGTGAGAACCTTGCAGGAGTACATCTCAACTGGGATTCCTCTAGATGCTAAGATTTCCTCTGAGTTATTGATTAATATCTTTATCCCCAATACACCCTTACACGATGGTGCGGTCATTGTCAGAGAAGACCGGATTGCCGTAACTTCAGCCTACCTACCTCTGACTGAAAATACAGGAATTTCCAAGGAGTTTGGAACACGTCACAGGGCGGCAATTGGTTTGTCGGAAGTATCAGATGCTCTTACCTTTGTGGTTTCAGAGGAAACAGGCGGAATCTCAATCACCTATAATGGAGTCTTTAAGCATGATTTGACCTTGGAAGAGTTTGAATCGGAGTTAAGAAGAATCTTGCTTCCAATATCCGAGAAAAAACAGGGTCTGAAAGAGCGTTTGCTAGGAGGATTGAAACATGAGAAAAAATAGTCTTTATATTATTTCTTCCTTCTTTTTCGCCTGCATCCTCTTTATCTATGCGACTTCAACAAACTATCAGAATAGCAATAGTGCTAGACAGGTGAGGACAGAAACCTATACCAATACAGTCCTTAATGTCCCAATCGATATTCAGTATGACAGCGATCAGTATTTTATCAGTGGTTTTACATCTGAAGTGACCGTCTTTTTGACAGGGTCAAACAGAGTTGCTTTGGCGAGTGAGATGCAGGAAAGCACTCGGAAATTCAAGGTCAAAGCTGACTTAACCAATGCCAGTGTAGGAACCATTGAAGTTCCTCTTACTATTGAAAATTTACCGAGCGGTTTGACGGCTGTTGCGACACCGCAAAAGATAACAGTCAAAGTCGGAAAAAAAGCAAAACGAGACAATGTAATCGTTGTGCCGGAGATTGATCCTAGTCAGATTGATTCTCGTGTGAAAATTGATACAGTCACTGTGTCAGATGAAAAAGTAACAGTTATTAGTGACGAGGAAACTCTCTCTAGAGTAGATCGTGTCATTGCCATCTTGCCAACGAGTGAACGGATAACAGGTAACTATTCAGCCTCTGTTCCACTACAAGCAGTTGATAAAAATGGGAATGTCCTACCAAGCGTCATTATGCCATTTGACACTACAATGAAAATTACAACCAAAACAGTATCGTCTAGCTCGAGTTCTTCGTCAACGACCTCGTCAACGGGCTCTTCAACCAGCAGCTCGTCTTCAACGAGTTCAGAAACGAAACCAGACTCGTCTAAACAGGACTAAATAAAATAGTAGAAAAGGATGATAAATAAAATGGGTAAATATTTTGGGACCGATGGAGTCCGTGGAGAAGCAAACGTAGAACTGACGCCAGAATTGGCCTTTAAATTGGGACGTTTTGGTGGTTATGTTCTTAGTCAACATGAAACGGAAGCCCCTAAAGTCTTTGTAGGACGTGATACACGTATCTCAGGAGAAATGTTAGAATCAGCCTTAGTGGCAGGTCTTCTCTCTGTAGGGATTCACGTCTACAAACTCGGTGTCCTTGCAACACCAGCAGTAGCTTACTTGGTTAAAACTGAGGGAGCCAGTGCAGGTGTCATGATTTCCGCTAGTCACAACCCAGCCCTTGATAATGGAATTAAATTCTTTGGTGGGGATGGCTTCAAACTAGATGATGAAAAAGAAGCAGAAATCGAAGCCTTGCTAGATGCTACAGAAGACACCCTTCCTCGTCCAAGTGCCGAAGGCTTGGGAACCTTAGTGGACTATCCAGAAGGTTTACGTAAGTATGAAGGCTACCTTGTTTCAACTGGAACTCCTCTTGAGGGAATGAAAGTGGCCTTGGATACAGCTAACGGTGCAGCGTCTACGAGTGCTCGTCAAATCTTTGCAGACCTTGGAGCTCAAATAACTGTTATCGGTGAGACACCAGATGGTCTTAATATCAACTTGAATGTGGGTTCTACACATCCAGAAGCTCTTCAAGAAGTGGTCAAAGAAAGCCAGTCAGCCATTGGTTTGGCCTTTGACGGAGACAGTGACCGTTTGATTGCTGTTGATGAAAATGGCGACATTGTCGATGGTGATAAGATCATGTACATCATCGGGAAATATCTTTCTGAAAAAGGACAGTTGGCTCAAAACACCATCGTGACAACGGTTATGTCTAACCTTGGCTTCCATAAGGCCTTGGAGAGTGCTGGCATTAACAAGGCAGTGACTGCTGTTGGTGACCGCTATGTCGTTGAAGAAATGAGAAAATCAGGCTACAACCTTGGTGGTGAACAATCAGGTCACGTTATCTTGATGGACTACAATACAACTGGTGATGGTCAATTATCAGCTGTCCAATTGACTAAAATCATGAAAGAAACAGGCAAAAGCTTGTCTCAACTAGCATCAGAAGTGACGATTTACCCACAAAAACTGGTCAATATCCGAGTGGAAAATGCCATGAAAGAAAATGCCATGGAAGTACCAGCCATCAAGACAATCATCGAAAAGATGGAAGAAGAGATGGCAGGGAACGGTCGTATCCTTGTCCGCCCAAGTGGAACAGAACCCCTCTTGCGTGTCATGGCAGAAGCTCCTACAACAGAAGAAGTTAACTACTACGTAGATACGATTGCTGCTGTGGTTAAAGATGAAATCGGAATTGACTAAAGCCTAGAAAACTAGATGAAATGATAAAAATGTGGTACAATTGCATAGTAAATTGTAGCAATGGGAGAGAAAAATGAATCTTAAACGAGAACAAGAATTTGTTAGCCAGTATCACTTTGATGCTCGTAACTTTGAATGGGAAAATGAAAATGGGGCTCCTGAAACCAAGGTAGACGTGAACTTTCAGTTACTCCAGCATGACCAAGAAAATCAAGTAACTTCTTTAGTCGTTATCTTGAGCTTCATGATTGTCTTTGACAAATTTGTCATCAGTGGAACGATTTCTCAAGTGAACCATGTGGAAGGTCGTATTGTTAACGAACCAAGCGAATTTAACCAAGAAGAAGTCGAAACCTTGGCACGTCCATGCTTGAACATGCTCAACCGTTTGACGTATGAAGTAACAGAAATCGCCTTGGATCTTCCAGGAATCAATTTGGAGTTTTAGCCATGAAATTAGCTGTCATTACAGATTCTTCAGCCTATTTAGAGGAGAAGACGCTGCAAAGAGAGAATCTTTTTATCTTGGATATTCCTGTCAATATCGATGGGGAGGAGTATGTGGAAGGTGTCAATCTGACTGCTGAGGAATTTTATCAAAAAATGGCTCAGTCTGCAGAATTGCCTAAAACTAGTCAACCAAGTATTGCCAAATTGGATGAGATTCTAAGTTCCTTGAAAGATGAAGGCTATACTCATGTCTTGGGCCTCTTTCTTTCGTCAGGAATTTCAGGCTTTTATCAGAATATCCAATATATGTTAGACGAGTATGAAGGTTTGACCATTGCCTTTCCAGATACCCATATCACAAGTTCCCCTCTAGGATTTATGGTAGAGAGTGCCTTTGAATGGGCCGAACAAGGCGATGATTTTGCTCAGATTCAGGAGAAATTAGCTCTTCAAATTGCTGATAATTCAGCCTTTATCATAGTAGATGACCTCGATCACTTGGTTAAAGGAGGACGTTTGTCAAATGGGGCGGCCATCCTAGGAAATCTTCTCAGTATCAAGCCTATCCTCTTCTTTAATGACCAAGGGGTGATTGAGGTTTATGAAAAAGTCCGTACGGAAAAGAAGGCAACCAAACGTTTGGTGGAAATCATCAAAGAGTTGACAAAAGATGGGGACTATCGTATAACAGTCATTCATGGGAACGCTCCTCAAAAGGCAGCGGATTTACGTCAGCTTTTGATGGAGAGTGGTGTGACTGCTGAAATTCCAATTGAAACCTTTGGTAGTGTCATTGGGACCCACCTTGGAGAAGGTAGTATCGCCTTGAGCTATACACCAATCGTCTAAATTGTTCTTACAGGCTTTGTATCTTAGCAATTGAACACGGCCTACCTGCCTCTTGAAAAAAGATGCCTGTCTTACCTTTCATGGAAAGTCAGTGCCATTCCCTATTTTTCATGGGCAGCTAACGTCCTTTGTATCTTGATAATTGAACACGCCTGGAACCCTGTGTGAAAAAGATAGTTCTTCCAAGGAGTAGACACTCCTTGATTAGAACTCCTATTTTCACTTTGTGTTCTTACAGGCTTTGTATCTTAGACAGGAGTAGAGATGAGTATTCGAGTAATTATTGCCGGTTTTAAGGGGAAGATGGGTCAAGCTGCTTGTCAGATGGTCTTGGCTGATCCAGACTTGGACTTGGTCGCAGTTTTGGATCCTTTTGAGTCTGAGTCAGAATGGCAGGGAATTCCTGTCTTCAATGATAAGGCTGACTTGGCTGGTGTTGAAGCGGATGTCTGGGTGGATTTTACTACACCAGCCGTTGCCTACGAAAATACACGCTTTGCTCTTGAAAATGGCTTTGCTCCAGTAGTTGGAACAACAGGATTCACTAGTGAAGAAATTACAGAACTAAAAGCATTTTCCCGTGAACAAGATTTGGGTGGCTTGATCGCCCCTAACTTTGCCTTGGGCGCTGTCTTGCTTATGCAATTTGCGTCCCAGGCTGCCAAATATTTCCCAAATGTGGAGATTATCGAGCTCCATCATGACAAGAAAAAAGATGCTCCGAGTGGAACAGCCATTAAAACAGCTGAGTTGATGGCAGAAGTTCGAGAGTCTATCCAACAAGGTGCGCCTGATGAGGAAGAATTGATTGCAGGTGCCCGTGGTGCTGACTTTGATGGCATGCGGATCCACTCAGTTCGTTTGCCAGGCTTAGTAGCTCATCAAGAAGTTATCTTTGGCAATCAGGGAGAAGGATTGACCCTTCGTCATGACTCCTATGATCGCAGCTCCTTCATGACAGGGGTCAATTTGGGAATCAAAGAAGTTGTCAAGCGTCATGAGCTTGTCTATGGATTAGAACACTTATTATGAGATTAACGCAAATGCCTTCTGAATTTCAGAAGGCTTTACCAGTATTAGAAAAAATTAAAGAAGCAGGATTTGAAGCCTATTTTGTTGGGGGCTCCGTCAGAGATGCCCTCCTCAATCGTCCTATCCACGATGTGGATATTGCGACTTCATCCTATCCAGAAGAGACCAAGCAGATTTTTCCGCGAACAGCTGATATCGGAATCGAGCACGGAACTGTCTTGGTTTTAGATGGTGACGAGGAGTATGAGGTAACCACCTTTCGGACAGAGGATGTCTATGTAGACTATCGCAGACCCAGTGCGGTTTCCTTTGTGCGTTCGCTAAAAGAGGACCTCAAACGTCGTGATTTCACAGTTAATGCCTTTGCCTTGGATGAGACAGGCGAAATTATTGATTTGTTCCATGGTCTCAAAGATCTGGAAAATCAAGTCTTGCGAGCAGTTGGAGTGGCTAGTGAGCGTTTCAATGAAGATGCTTTGCGCATTATGCGTGGTTTTCGTTTTCAGGCCAGTCTTGGTTTTGAACTTGAGCGAGAAACATTTGAAGCCATGAAATCCTTGACTCCGCTCTTGGAGAAAATCTCTGTGGAGCGCACCTTCGTTGAGTTTGATAAACTATTGCTGGCACCTTTTTGGCGAGTTGGTCTGTCTTCCATGATTGAGAGTCGAGTTTATGACTATCTTCCAGATATGGCAGGGAGCCAGGACAAGCTCAACAAACTGTTTGATTTGGAGACTGATTTCACTTTTGAGTCTTCCGAACAAGCCTGGGCGGCTCTCTTGTGGGTACTGGAAATTGAGGATGCTCAGCCATTTTTGAAGCATTGGAAAACCTCACGTCAATTTGCCAAGCAGGTTCAGGATTTGCTGACTATTTTGGCTCTACGAGAAGAAGGAGAGTTGAGCAAGCGTGATTGTTACCGTTTTGACTTGGATTCCCTTCTACAAGCTGAAAGTCTTCGTCAGGCCCAAGGAAAAGCAGTCAACCCACAAACCATCAAAGAAACTTACCATAGTTTGACCATTCATGACAAGAAAGAAATTCAGATTAATGGTGGTGTTTTAATCAAGGAATATGGTTACCAGCCAGGTCCAGATTTGGGAGATATTTTAACAGAGATTGAGTTTGCCATTGTCGATGGAGAGTTGGAAAATGATCGTCAAGCTATCCATGCTTACCTGAGGGAGAAAAAATGAGTGATTTTATTGTTGAAAAACTAAGTAAATCCGTCGGTGACAAGACTGTTTTTAAGGATATTTCCTTTATTATCCATGATTTGGATAGAATCGGTCTGATTGGTGTCAATGGAACGGGTAAGACCACCCTTTTAGATGTCCTTTCTGGTGTTTCTGGCTTTGATGGGGATGTCAGTCCCTTTTCAGCTAAGAGTGATTACAAGATTGGCTACCTGACTCAGGATCCAGAGTTTGATGATAGCAAGACGGTCTTGGATACGGTTCTATCCAGCGACCTCAAGGAAATCCAGCTCATTCGTGAATATGAACTCCTCATGCTCAACTATAGTGAGGACAAGCAGGCGCGTTTGGAACGGGTCATGGCTGAGATGGATTCCCTTCAAGCCTGGGAAATCGAAAGTCAGGTCAAGACCGTTCTCAGCAAGTTGGGTATTCAGGATTTGTCGACCCTAGTTGGTGAATTGTCAGGTGGTCTGAGAAGACGAGTCCAGTTGGCACAAGTTCTCCTAGGAAACCACGATCTCTTGTTACTGGATGAGCCGACCAACCATTTGGACATTGCGACCATCGAGTGGCTGACCCTCTTTTTGAAAAATTCCAAGAAGACGGTTCTCTTTATCACCCATGATCGCTATTTCCTAGACGCACTATCAACACGAATTTTCGAGTTAGACCAAGCTAGTTTGACGGAATATCAGGGAAATTATCAGGACTATGTTCGCCTCAAAGCAGAGCAGGATGAGCGTGACGCAGCTATGCTCCACAAAAAAGAACAACTCTATAAGCAAGAATTAGCCTGGATGCGCAGACAACCGCAAGCGCGTGCGACCAAGCAGCAGGCTCGTATCAATCGTTTCCATGACTTGAAAAAGGAAGTTTCAGATAATCCTACTGAGACAGACTTAACCATGAACTTTGAGACCAGTCGGATTGGTAAGAAGGTCATCGAGTTTAAAGATGTTTCCTTCGCTTATGAGAACAAGCCGATTTTACAAGATTTTAACCTCTTGGTGCAGGCCAAAGACCGTATCGGTATCGTTGGGGACAACGGTGTGGGAAAATCCACCCTGCTTAATCTGATTGCAGGAAGTCTTGAGCCGACAGCAGGTCAAGTCATCATCGGTGAAACAGTCCGTATCGCCTATTTCTCTCAACAAATCGAAGGATTGGATGAAAGCAAACGAGTCATCAATTACCTGCAGGAAGTAGCGGAAGAAGTCAAGACTAGCGGTGGTTCTACAACTTCCATCGCTGAGTTGCTAGAGCAATTCCTTTTCCCACGTTCGACCCATGGAACCTTGATTGAGAAGTTGTCTGGTGGTGAGAAAAAACGCCTCTATCTCCTTAAACTTCTCCTTGAAAAACCCAATGTACTTCTCTTGGACGAGCCGACAAATGACCTAGACATTGCGACCTTGACAGTTTTAGAGAATTTCTTGCAAGGTTTTGCTGGGCCTGTCTTGACAGTTAGCCACGATCGCTATTTCTTGGATAAGGTAGCGACTAAGATTCTGGCCTTTGAGAATGGAAGCATCCGTACTTTCTTTGGTCATTACACAGACTACCTTGACGAAAAAGCTTTTGAAACAGATATGGTCAATCAAGTTCAAAAGGCCGAAAAGGAAAAAGTGGTCAAGGTCAGAGAAGATAAGAAACGCATGACCTACCAAGAAAAGCAGGAGTGGGCAAGCATTGAAGCAGATATTGAGGCCTTAGAAAAACGTATCGCTGCTATTGAAGAGGAGATGCAGGCCAATGGTTCTGATTTTGGTAAACTTGCGACACTTCAGAAAGAGCTCGATGAAAAAAACGAAGAACTCCTTGAAAAATATGAACGCTATGAATATTTAAGTGAGTTAGCATGATGGAAGGAAAAGTCATTAAACGTAGTCCAAAGAAAATTATTTGGAATGCCTTGTTTGTCCTAGCTTCGGTGCTTTTCTTCTTGTTAACTCTTTTTTATCTCCATTCGTATTCGCAAAAGGGGACCAGACTTCATACGGTAAGTCTTTTGTTTATGCTGGTTTTACTTTTTTTGCTGGAGTAGTAGTTTATCTGACTTACAGACTTTTAAGTTCGGATAAGAAATATTTGAGATTTACTGTTGAGGGATTTTACTACAAACCGAATCCAAAGAAAGTCAGTCGTTTCTATGCTTGGGCTGATGTAGAGGAATTTTCCTTCTCTCGGTTTGGAGGGAGGTATAGGAATTCCTATCGGATTGAAGTTTATTTTAAAAACAAGGACAATGTGAGATCCCAATCACTTCTAGCCCTACTGAAGAGAAGGTGTTTTCCTTTTCATCAGTCAGCAGATTTGATCATCCCTATCATTCTACTAGATGTAGGTCTTCCTGAAAGGGTATACGAGACCATGAAGTACTATGAGAGAGAATGGCGTATCGAACAAAATCTTCAAGCAAGAAAAGAGACAAAACAAGCTTCTAAAAGCAAATCTTTCAAATAGCTATAAGCCAGTTTAGCTTAAAGAAAATCAATCAAAAAAGCCCTATCCACTGGATAGGGTTACTGTTTGTCTTCTTTTTTTGTTTCCTGGTGGAAGACATTTTGCCAAGTCTCATGGCGACGCCAGATACTGGTGTGGACGATACCATCTAACTCATAGCAAATGAGCTTGGTTTTTTGACTAATGGAGGTAATCTGAATGTCCGTAATCGCAGCTTTAAGTTCTTTCTCAGCTTGATAGGAAACCTTATCCATCTGCTCTCCATCTTGGCGGATATAGATAAAGTCTTCAGATAGGAGTTCTTCCAGTTGATTGCCTTGGTCAATCAATTGCTCACGCATGAGTAGTTTTTTATAGACATTATCCAAAATTTCGTCTTCAGGTATAGGAGCAGGTTCGATATGGACATCGGTATCAAAGACTCCAAAACGCTCTTCCAGCATAGATTCGACCTGGTCTGCAATTTCATGACTTTCATAGACTGATAAATCGGGATTCATCTCCAGCGTGATGTCAAGGTAGATATTGCTACCGTAGGTGCGACCTCTTTGGGACTTGATCTTACTAATCTTTGGAATCTCCATAATGGCCTTTTGGTAGTCCTCCAGCAGACGGTCATCAAAACCATCTGAAAGACTGAAGGAAGATTCGATAAAGATATCATAGGCTGTCTTTAAGATAAAGAAAGTGATGATGATAGCAACCAGTTTATCAACAATCGGATAATTAAAACTGCTGGCTAGGATGGCAATGGAAGTCCCAAGTGAGGTAACAGCATCGGAAAGATTGTCCTTGGCGGCAGCCTTCAGAGCCTTGGATTTGGATTTCTTACTGAGGCGAGTATTATAGAGATAAACGAAAAACATGATTGCTGCAGAGAAGACACCTAGAATCGCTCCCAGAGGATCGATGGGTGTTTGTTCTCGACTGAGAATCTTTTGAATGGTGTCCCGCAGAACATCAAAGCCAACGTAGAACATGATGATGGAAGTGATCAAACTAGCCAAGTCTTCAATCTTCCAGTGGCCAAAACGGTGATCACGGTCAGCGGGCTGGCGCGCCATCCGAATCCCAATCAAGAGAGCCACATTTGCAATGATATCCGACACGTTGTTGAAACCATCGGCTACCAAACTGGAAGAATGAAGGAGGTGGCCAGTCGCTAATTTTGCCGCAGACAAAATCAGATAGGTCGAAATACTGATAATGGCCCCACGCTCAGCTAACTTAAGATTTGACATGGATTGGTTCATTGGGCTTCCTTTCTAGTCGTATAATATTCTACCATTATACTGGTTTTCAAAGGAAAATTCAAATAAGGCAGTTTTTACTCTTTGAAAATTATTCAAATTTTGATATAATAGTACTACTCAAGGGAGTAGCTGGCAGAAACCTGTGATAGTGTCGTCATTCCGAATTGTATACTGCAAAGTATGCTTTCCGGCGCTATCTTAAACAGCGAGACTTGTTATGATTAACAGGTCTCTTTTTGTTTGTCATAAAACCAAAAGAGAGCTTGTTTTGCACACAAAGTCAAGGAGGAGACACATGTCAAAAGAACAAAAACGCCAAGCGTTTTATACTCAAAGTCCTGAAGAGGTCTTGAAATCGGTTGAAGCAACTGAGCAAGGCCTTTCGTCAAGCGAAGCACAGAAACGCCTAGCTGAATATGGACGTAATGAACTCGAAGAGGGTGAGAAAAAATCTCTCTTGGTTAAATTCATCGAACAGTTTAAGGATTTGATGATTATTATTTTGGTGGCTGCAGCCATCTTGTCTGTCATAACTTCTGGTGGGGAAGATATTGCAGATGCCATCATTATCCTAGCCGTAGTTATCATTAACGCTGCCTTTGGTGTTTACCAAGAAGGTAAGGCAGAAGAAGCCATCGAAGCCCTCAAGTCTATGTCTAGCCCAGCTGCTCGCGTTATCCGTGATGGGCACATGGCTGAGATTGATTCAAAAGAATTAGTACCAGGTGATATCGTTGCCCTTGAAGCAGGTGATGTGGTACCAGCGGACCTACGTTTGCTAGAAGCCAATTCCCTTAAAATCGAAGAAGCAGCCCTAACAGGTGAGTCTGTTCCAGTCGAAAAAGACTTGACTGTCGAGCTCTCTGCAGATGCTGGTATTGGTGACCGTGTCAATATGGCCTTCCAAAACTCAAATGTGACTTATGGTCGTGGTCTTGGTGTTGTTGTCAATACAGGTATGTACACGGAAGTGGGTCATATCGCTGGCATGCTCCAAGATGCGGATGAGACAGACACGCCACTCAAACAAAACTTGAATAACCTTTCTAAGGTCTTGACCTATGCAATTTTGGTCATTGCCCTTGTTACTTTTGTAGTTGGAGTCTTCATTCAAGGTAAAAATCCACTTGGTGAGTTGATGACCTCTGTTGCGCTTGCTGTTGCAGCCATCCCAGAAGGACTCCCAGCTATCGTGACGATCGTTCTTGCCCTCGGTACTCAAGTTTTGGCTAAACGAAACTCTATCGTTCGTAAGTTGCCAGCAGTAGAAACACTTGGTTCAACTGAGATTATCGCTTCTGATAAGACTGGTACGCTTACCATGAACAAGATGACAGTCGAGAAAGTCTTCTATGATGCAGTCCTACATGATTCTGCTGATGACATTGAACTAGGTCTTGAAATGCCTCTTCTTCGTTCTGTTGTCTTGGCCAACGATACTAAGATTGATGCAGAAGGAAACCTAATCGGGGATCCAACGGAAACAGCCTTCATCCAGTATGCCTTGGACAAGGGCTACGATGTCAAAGGATTTTTAGAGAAATATCCTCGAGTCGCTGAATTGCCGTTTGACTCAGATCGTAAACTCATGTCAACGGTTCATCCATTGCCAGATGGGAAATTTCTAGTGGCGGTCAAAGGGGCTCCAGATCAACTCTTGAAACGTTGTGTTGCTCGTGATAAAGCTGGAGATATCGCTCCGATTGATAATCAAGTCAATGACTTAATTCACACAAATAACTCTGAAATGGCTCACCAAGCCTTGCGTGTCCTTGCAGGTGCTTATAAGATTATCGATAGTGTTCCAGAAAATCTTACTTCTGAAGAGCTTGAAAACAACTTGATCTTTACTGGTTTGATAGGGATGATTGACCCTGAGCGTGCAGAAGCGGCAGAAGCCGTTCGTGTCGCTAAGGAAGCAGGAATTCGTCCAATCATGATCACTGGTGACCACCAAGACACAGCGGAAGCCATTGCTAAACGTTTGGGAATCATTGATGAAAATGACTCGGAAGATCATGTCTTGACTGGTGCTGAACTCAACGAACTTTCTGATGAAGAATTTGAAAAAGTCGTTGGTCAATACTCTGTTTACGCGCGTGTATCTCCAGAACACAAGGTTCGTATCGTCAAAGCTTGGCAAAACCAAGGTAAGGTCGTTGCCATGACAGGTGACGGTGTGAATGATGCACCAGCTCTGAAAACAGCTGATATCGGTATCGGTATGGGAATCACTGGTACAGAGGTTTCTAAGGGAGCTTCTGATATGATTCTTGCGGATGATAACTTTGCGACTATTATCGTCGCAGTTGAAGAAGGACGTAAGGTCTTCTCAAACATTCAAAAGACTATTCAATATCTTCTTTCTGCCAATACGGCTGAAGTTTTGACCATCTTCCTATCAACCTTGTTTGGTTGGGATGTTCTACAGCCAGTTCATCTCTTGTGGATCAACTTGGTGACCGATACCTTCCCAGCTATCGCTCTTGGTGTTGAACCTGCTGAGCCAGGTGTCATGACCCACAAACCACGTGGACGTAAGTCAAGCTTCTTCTCAGGTGGGGTCATGAGTTCGATCATCTATCAAGGTGTACTCCAAGGGGCAATCGTCTTGACCGTCTATGGTCTTGCTCTTGCCTACCCAGTCCATGTAGGAGACAACCAAGCCATTCACGCAGATGCACTTACAATGGCCTTTGCAACACTCGGTTTGATCCAGCTCTTCCATGCCTACAACGTTAAGTCTGTTTACCAATCCATCTTGACAGTCGGACCATTCAAGTCTAAGACCTTCAACTGGTCTATCTTGGTATCCTTCATCCTTCTCATGGCAACAATCGTCGTAGAACCACTTGAAGGTATCTTCCACGTAACCAAACTAGACTTGTCACAATGGGGTATTGTTCTAGCTGGAAGCTTCTCAATGATTATCATCGTAGAAATCGTTAAGTTTGTTCAACGTAAACTTGGTCTTGATAAGAACGCGATTTAAAAAGAAAGTCATCTTCGGATGACTTTTTTTGCATTTGAGGGAAAGGACTAGAAGTTGCCCCCTTTTATGCTATAATAAAGTAAAGTAGCAAGGAGCGTAAGAGAATGGAAAAGAAAATTGTCCGAGATATCTTATTCTTGTCGCAAGTCGCGAAACCTGCAAGTCAGGAAGACCTTTATCTGGCTAGAGATTTACAGGATACCCTGCTGGCCAATCGCGAGACCTGTGTCGGTCTGGCGGCCAATATGATTGGGGTGCAGAAGCGCGTGATTATCTTTAATCTTGGCCTAGTTCCCATGGTTATGTTTAACCCGATTCTTCTTTCCTATAAAGAACCTTACGAGACAGAGGAAGGTTGTTTGTCTTTGACTGGGGTGCGACCAACAACTCGCTATGAAACGATTACGGTTTCCTATCGCGATAATAAGTGGCAGGAACAGACTATTACACTTACAGGTTTTCCAGCTCAGATATGCCAGCATGAACTGGATCATTTGGAAGGACGGATTATTTAGGAGGAACTCAGATGAAACGCATACTCTTTGAACTTGTTTTTATCGCAACGACTTGGTATATCTTTTTACCACCCTTCAATCTTACCAGTTGGGAATTCATCTTCTTTCTCTGTGGGCATCTGGTGGTGATGGGTATTTTGTTTAGTTTCCGAAAGGATACCAATCTCCTCAAGACAGTTCATGTACGTCATGGCAAGGTTGCCAACGAACTCAATCTAGAAGGGCTTCATTTTAATAAATTAGGTGGAGGATTGTTGCTGGCTGCAGGCCTTATCTTTGCCCTTGCTGGTCTGGTTAGCTTAGTGACCTCAAGCTTTTTCCAAGCAAAAAACTATGCTAATGTGGTCTCTATCACCGAAAAAGACTTTAAAGATTTTCCTAAGAGTGATACCAGTAAGGTTCCAATCCTAGATCGGAGCACTGCTGAAAAGATTGGTGACCGTTACTTGGGCTCTCTGACGGATAAGGTATCCCAGTACGTAGCAGCAGATACCTATACCCAGCTGACGGTCGATGGCAAGCCCTATCGGGTGACACCTTTGGAATATGCCGACCCGATCAAATGGTTCAACAATCAAGCCAAGGGAATTGGCGAGTATATCAAGGTTGATATGGTGACAGGAAATGCGGAATTGGTGGATTTAAAAACACCGATGAAGTATTCGGACTCCGAATATTTTAACCGTGACGTCAAACGTCATCTTCGGATTAAGTACCCAACCAAGATTTTTAAAAAGCCATCCTTTGAGGTGGATGATGAAGGCAATCCTTTCTATGTAGCAACCGTTTATCAAAAACGGTTTGGTCTAGGAGTCCCTCGCCCTTCGTCTGTTATTATCTTGGATGCTACTAATGGAGAAACCAAGGAATATAGCTTGGATGAAGTGCCAGAATGGGTGGACCGTGTTTATCCGGCCGAAGAAACCATCCAGCAAATCAACTACAACGGTAAGTATAAAGACGGTTTTTGGAATGCCTTGATTTCTAAGAAAAATGTTACCCAAACGACAGAGGGCTATAACTATCTTTCTATCGGAAATGACATTTATCTCTACACGGGAGTGACTTCAGCAAATGCTGACGAAAGTAACCTGGGCTTTATCCTTGAAAACATGCGCACTGGTGAAATCACCAAGTACAATCTAGCTTCAGCAACCGAAGAATCTGCCCGTGCTTCCGCAGAAGGAGCAGTTCAAGAGAAAGCCTACAAGGCTACCTTCCCTATCCTTGTTAATCTCAATGACAAGCCTCTTTATATCATGGGCTTAAAGGACAATGCAGGCTTGGTCAAGGAGTATGCATTGGTCGATGCCGTGGAGTACCAAAACGTTATCGTAGCAACTACGGTAGATGAACTCCTCAGCAAGTATGCCAATAAAAACGACCTCGATCTGGATAATGAAACGGTAGAAAGTATCAAGGGAGTGATTTCAGACCTTAAATCAGCTGTCATCAAGGGGGATACCGTCTACTTCTTTAAAGTTGATGGCAAGATTTATAAAGTCAAGGCTTTAGTGTCAGACGACCTTCCTTACCTTGAAAATGGTCAATTCTTCGAAGGTCAGGTTGGAAAAGATAATTACCTCAAAACATTTAAAGTCAAGTAAAAGAAACCTCGGTATAAACCGAGGTTTCAGATGAAATTCTTGGTCACGATTGAAAAATATGCTACACTAACAATATGAAAATTTTAATCCCAACAGCCAAAGAAATGAACACAAACCTTCCTTGTATCGAAGCGCTCCCCTTGAGTGAAGAAAGTCAGGCAGTCCTTGACTCACTGGCGCACTACTCAGCTAGTGAATTAGAGACTTTTTATAAGGTATCTGCCGAGAAAGCAGAAGAAGAGTACGCTCATATTCAAGCTCTAAAAGATCAAAGCGCTAAACATTATCCAGCCTTGAAACTCTTTGACGGTCTCATGTATCGCCACATTAAGAGAGATAAATTGACCGAGGCTGAACAAGCCTATCTGGAAGATCATGTTTTAATTACATCAGCTTTGTATGGCGTCGTTCCAGCCCTATCTCCCATGGCTCCTCACCGTTTGGACTTCTTGATGAAGTTAAAAGTCGCTGGAAAAACCCTAAAGAGTCATTGGAAGTCAGCCTATGATGAGGCACTACAGGATGAGGACTTGATATTTTCTCTCTTGTCATCAGAGTTTGAAACCGTTTTTTCTAAGGAAGTCAGAGAAAAAATGGTGACCTTCAAGTTTATGGAGAACAAGGCAGACCAGTTGAAAATCCACTCAACCATTTCAAAAAAAGCGCGTGGCGCCTTTCTGACAGCTCTAATAGAAGGCCAAGTCCAAACAGTTGAGCAAGCTCGCAAGCTCCGCTTCGCCGACTTTGAATACCGACCTGATTTATCAAGTAACTTAGAACTCGTCTTTTTAAAACAAGTGTAAAGTATCTTTAATTCAAAATAATATAAGCTGTCCCCAAGAAGTCAACCTCTTAGTTTGACCTTTTGGGGGCAATTTTTTCGCTCTGTTGTAAAATGAAGTGCAACACAAAAGACATGTTCATCTGATATACTAGAGTTGCGAAAAACAGTATAAAGGAAGATGAACATGTCCA
>NZ_NCUW01000015.1 GCF_002096335.1 Streptococcus oralis subsp. dentisani | reverse complement strand
GATTTTTATCGCTCTGAACATCAAAAAAGAAAGGACGAATTTTGTCCTTTCCCGAACTTAGCTTTTCTTCAACCCGCTACAGTTGACAAAGAGCCCAAAAAGGAGAGAACCAACAAAGTTCTCTCCTGAGTATAGTCTCAATTTACAACTAATAGTTGTTAAAGGCTACTCATAGAAAAACAATGACACATCTTCTGAAGAAGAATATGATCGGGAAGACAGGATTCGAACCTGCGACACCTTGGTCCCAAACCAAGTACTCTACCAAGCTGAGCTACTTCCCGTTTTATAGAAAAATGCACCC
>NZ_NCUW01000016.1 GCF_002096335.1 Streptococcus oralis subsp. dentisani | reverse complement strand
CTTACTGAGGCACTTGTTGAGGCAGATACGCTCGCTGACGTACTTGCTGATACTGAAGCACTCGTTGAAGCAGATACGCTCGCTGATGTACTTGCACTTACTGAGGCACTCGTTGAAGCAGATACGCTTGCTGATGTGCTAGCTGATACTGAGGCACTGGTTGAGGCAGATACGCTCGCTGATGTGCTGGCGCTTACTGAAGCACTCGTTGAGGCAGACGCACTCGCTGACGTACTTGCGCTTGCTGAAGCACTTGTTGAAGCCGATGCGCTCGCTGACGTACTTGCTGAAACTGAAGCGCTTGTTGAGGCAGATACGCTCGCTGACGTACTTGCTGAA
>NZ_NCUW01000014.1 GCF_002096335.1 Streptococcus oralis subsp. dentisani | reverse complement strand
CACCTACGATACTCTGGGTCAAGTGGAAAACATGACTGTATCGGATGCATCTGGTAAGGAACTCTCTAAACTCTCTTACACCTATGACCTAGCCGGCAATAAACTGACCAGCACCGAGACAGTCGATGGCAAGGAGAGCCAGACACGCTTCACCTACGATGACCATAACCGCTTGACCAAGCTGGAAGGTCCAGATGGCACCATCACCTATACCTACGACAAGAATGGCAATCGCATCGCTTCTGAGAAGAACTCAGAAAAGCTAGACTACATCTACGATACAGAGAACCGCTTACTTGCGGTCAAGGACAAGAAGGGTCTGCTCATGGCTGCGCTTTATG
>NZ_NCUW01000028.1:131263-219127 GCF_002096335.1 Streptococcus oralis subsp. dentisani | reverse complement strand
GGTCAAAAAGCGATTATTACCTTCGTAGACCAAGATGATAACAACAAGGAAGTTGGTAAGGTTGTTGAAAGCGGTAAGTCAGGTGAGCCAATCGGAACGACTAACTACGCAACTCGTCTGAAAGAATTGACAGACAAGGGCTACGAAGTTGTGAACGATGAGTTCAAGGGATCTAAGAACTTTGACAATGATGATAAGAAAGACCAACAATTCGTGGTTACTCTTCGTCAAGGTAAAGAGCCAGTAACAGACCCAGCTAAATTGAATAGCAAGGTTACTCGTACGATCAAGTACCAATACGCAGATGGTAAACCAGAAGGTCGTCCAGCTCTGAAAGCTCCAGTAACTCAAGAAGCAGCCTTCACACGTACAGGTGAACGTAACCGTGTAACTGGTGTTGAAACCTTCGGTGCATGGACACCAGCTACGAAAGAATTGGCACAAGAAGGTACACCAGTAGTAACTGGATTTGTGGCAGATAAGGCTAATGTAGCAGCGAAGACAGTGAAAGCTGGTGACGCTAACAGCGAAGAAGTTGTTCAGTACAAGAAACTTGGTTCATACGTACCAAATGTACCAGAAGGACTTCCAAAAGTACCAAATCTTCCATATCCAAACGATCCAAACAACCCAACTAAACCGGGAACAGATCTTCCAGTGGTACCACATGTACCAGGCACTACTCCAGTAGGCCCAGATGGCACAACTCCATTGACACCGAAAGATCCGAGCGATCCAAGCAAGGGTTACAACCCACCACCAATTCCAAGCGATCCAACTCAGGATACACCAATCAATTACGTTAAAGATGGTCAAAAAGCGATTATTACCTTCGTAGACCAAGATGATAACAACAAGGAAGTTGGTAAGGTTGTTGAAAGCGGTAAGTCAGGTGAGCCAATCGGTACAAGCAACTACGCAACTCGTCTGAAAGAATTGACAGACAAGGGTTACGAAGTTGTAACGGATGAGTTCGCAGGACCTAAGACCTTCGATAATGACGATAAGAAGGATCAAACCTTCACTGTCACTCTTCGTCAAGGTAAAGAGCCAGTAACAGACCCAGCTAAGCTTAACAAGAAAGTATCTCGTACAATCAAGTACGAATACGCAGATGGTGAGACAGCAGGTCGTCCAGCTCTGAAAGCTCCAGTAACTCAAGAAGCAGCCTTCACACGTACAGGTGAACGTAACCGTGTAACTGGCGTTGAAACCTTCGGTGCATGGACACCAGCTACGAAAGAATTGGCACAAGAAGCTACACCAGTAGTAACTGGATTTGTGGCAGATAAGGCCAATGTAGCAGCGAAGACAGTAACTCCTGATGATAAGGATAGCGAAGAAACAGTTAAGTACAGCAAACTTGGTTCATACGTACCAAATGTACCAGAGGGACTTCCAAAAGTACCAAATCTTCCATATCCAAACGATCCAACAGATCCAAGCAAACCAGGTACTGATCTTCCAGTAATTCCACATGTACCAGGCACTACTCCAGTAGGCCCAGATGGCACAACACCATTGACACCGAAAGATCCGAGCGATCCAAGCAAGGGTTACAACCCACCACCAGTTCCAAGTGATCCAACTAAGGATACACCAATCAATTACGTGAAGGATGGTCAAAAAGCGATTATCAGCTTCGTAGACCAAACTGACGGTAATAAGGAATTGACTAAGGTCGTTGAAAGCGGTAAGTCAGGTGAGCCAATCGGTACAACTAACTACGCAACTCGTCTGAAAGAATTGACAGACAAGGGTTACGAAGTTGTAACGGATGAGTTCGCAGGACCTAAGACCTTCGATAATGACGATAAGAAGGATCAAACCTTCACTGTCACTCTTCGTCAGGCTGTAGTACCATTCGATCCAAACAATCCACCGAAACCAAACGATCCAATGGATCCTAAGAATCCGGATGGACCTAAGTGGACAGATGATAAGATCAAGTCAGCTCAACAAGAAGCTGTGAAAGAATTGAGCCGTACGATTAAGTACGTATACGAAGATGGCAAAGAAGCAGCACCAAGCTTCACAGATAGCGCGAAATTCACGCGTATTCTGAAAGTCAACGTCGTAACGAAAGAAATCGTAGAAAAAGGCGCATGGACATCACAAGATGACGTGATCAAGGGACAAACTTCACCAGACATCAAGGGTTACGTAGCGGATAAAGCAAGCGTAGCAGATGTGAAGGTTACAGCAGACTCAGCTAAACCAGCTGATGAAGTCGTAACTTACAAGAAGGCTGATCAAAAAGCAACCATTACCTTCGTAGACCAAGCTAAGAAAGAATTGGCTAAGATCTCAGAAGGTGGTAAGTCAGGCGAACCAATTAGCCGTGACCAATACCTTGCGAAGTTGAAAGAATTGACAAACCAAGGTTACAAGGTTGTGAACGATGAGTTCAAGGATCCACAAAACTTTGATGATGATGCAAGCAAGGACCAAAACTTCACTGTTCAATTGGAAGAAAGTGTAGTACCATTCGATCCAAACAATCCACCGAAACCAAACGATCCAATGGATCCTAAGAATCCGGATGGACCTAAGTGGACAGATGATAAGATCAAGTCAGCTCAACAAGAAGCTGTGAAAGAATTGAGCCGTACGATTAAGTACGTATACGAAGATGGCAAAGAAGCAGCACCAAGCTTCACAGACAGCGCGAAATTCACGCGTATTCTGAAAGTCAACGTCGTAACGAAAGAAATCGTAGAAAAAGGCGCATGGACATCACAAGATGACGTGATCAAGGGACAAACTTCACCAGACATCAAGGGTTACGTAGCGGATAAAGCAAGCGTAGCAGATGTGAAGGTTACAGCAGACTCAGCTAAACCAGCTGATGAAGTCGTAACTTACAAGAAGGCTGAAGTACCACCAACTCCGGTACCACCAACTCCAGCCCCAGCCCCAGCCCCAGCTCCAGCTCCGAACAAGCCAGTAGAACCACGAGTTCCTAGAACTGCTGTTCTGCCAAATACAGGTGAGGAATCATCTTCTGCGGCCGTACTCGGCTTGGGAATTGCTGCAGCACTTGCTGGTATCAGCTTGATTAAACCTAGATTGAGAGAAGAGGAAGAATAATTCATCTTGTCTTGATGGTTAATCAATGAAGAGTTGAAAACTATTAGGTGTCAACTCTGAAAAACGATAACTTCTTAACGAAGTTATCGTTTTTTTAATTCAATGCTACTGGACCTCTATCAACAACAGTAGTGACTGATATCAAATTAGGCAGAAGAGAGAATCAGAGTGGTTCTCTCTTTTGTAATATTCAGAATAACGAGAATCTTAATTTTACAGTTGTGAAGTTTCAAAATACAAAATACAAAATTTAGTGTTCAAGCTCCAAGCTTAACCTATGTTTGCTCGGAGGTTAAAATGGCAAGGTGAATAAAAACTTGATGTTTTGATTTCTCAAACCAATTGTTGCTGTGATAATGACTGATATGCCATCTAAGCCAGTATAATGAATTTTCTACTAGAACATAGGTAGTGGTCAGAATCGCTTTATGTGATAAATGTTCAAGAATAGATGAAAAAATCAGGTTTGAAACAAATTTTTATTTTTTTCGAATAGATAAATAAGGGGAGAAAATGATAAAACAAGAAGAGTATGAGTTTTTGCTAGAGTTTCAAACAAGCAGTTTGCACCGGTTCCGTGAAATTGAACGTTTTGCTGAGTTAGATAAGAAGTTGAGGAAATGTCAATCACCAGCTGACATTCCTCTAAGTTTTTGATATACTAAAACAGATAAACTTAGAGGAGAAGACGAATGAACGTATATGGAAAAAATGATGAGGGGGAAGCTACTTACCTCTATGAACAACAGTTTAGAGGAGTTCAAGAGGAGGATTTAAAACTAAATCAAGACGCTACTAAAACAAGTGGTTTTCCATTTTTTAGTATCTTAATTTGGAGCCTATTTGCTACAGTCATCTCGGTTGTGGTACCCTTTATCTTTGGTTTGGTGAGTCCCCAACAAATGCAAGACTTTTATACTGGTTGGGCATTGCACCAGAATGGCCAAATCTACACAGACTATTATGGCTCAAACGGACTGCTTTATTATTTACTAACCTATCTCTCTCAAGGTAGCATTCTATTTGCATTGGTGGAGTGGGTAGCATTGTTTGGTGCTGGTATTTTTCTATTTAAATCTGCAGATACATTGACAGGTCAAAGAGGTCAAGCTAGACAATTATTGGCTATTTTCTATCTTCTTGTAGCCAGTCTGGGCTTTGGTGGTAGCTATGCAGTGATTGTAGCGATGCCCTTCTTATTCTATGCTTTTAGCCTAGTGGCTGACTATCTGAAGAATCCAATCAACGACAAAGGATTTTTACTCGTTGGGATGAGTTTAGCACTAGCTTTCTTCCTATCACCTATTCCCACAACCTTGTTTGCAGCTACACTTGCCTTGAGTTTGTTTGGATTTAATATTGCTAAGCGTCGATTTGCTCATGGTTTGTATCAATTTTTCGCATCAGCTCTAGGATTCTCTCTCATATTTTATCCGATTGGCTACTATACAGTAGTGACAGGAACTTTTGGTGATGCGATAAGTCATACCTTGTATCCAGTAGTAACCCTTGGCTTGCTTTCAAATACCAAGTTGATTGATAACGCAGCTTTTTATGGCTTGTTAGCCTTTGCTTTAGGATTGTTGACATTGATTGTTTCAGGAATCGTTCAATCTAAACCTGCTAAGCAGTATGCTGTCTCAATAGTGGCTAGCTTGGGCTTGCTAGTAAGTCTTATCCTGTTAATTCTTTCGAAAGAGCCTTTACATGGATCGCGTTTGGCAGTAGTTTTGCCCTTTCTGATATTGTTATTGCTAACTAATATTAAAGAAGGGCTTCCCGGCCGTACGAGTCGTAGACGAAGTACAGAATCCTCATCACTCTTTGGTCGCTACCTCAAGGGAAATTTCTATCTACCAGTAGTTACGATAGTCTATTTACTTTTCCTACCCGTTTTGAGTCGCTATATTTCGCATCCAAGTACTTATCAGGAACGCGAGCAGCTTGCTAGCTTGGTCAAACAGCAAACGAGTTCTGAGGATCGTGTCTATGCTTGGGATGATCGTCCAGATTTTTATCGAACAAGTGAACGCTTGGCGCCGACTTCTCTAGTAACACCAACACTCTATACTGCAAGCGACGAGAATAAAACGAGACTAGTCAATGACTTGAAAGAAAATCAACCGAAGATGATTTTGGTCAATCAAAAAGTTGCCTTGTGGCCAGATGTAGAAAACTTACTCAATGAAAAATACGAGCTTGTTCAGACAGATACAAACGACTTTAAACTGTATAAAATGAAATAAACAATCAATATCTTGTGGAATTTTAAAATTTTAAGTAATTTTGACACAAGATATTGATTTTTCTTTTTAGAGTGGTATAATATCACTTAAGAAGTAAAATAGAAAAGAGCATGGATATGATTGTATTGGAAGAAAAGCTTGCAACCGTTCCCACCTTGTTCGTTGAAAAGCGGGACGGCAGACGAGTTTTATTTGATGTAGACAAGATTGACAAAGCGCTTCACAAGGCAGCTGATAAAGTCATGGATGTGACTCCCTTGGTTGAAAGACGTCTCAATGGATTGCTTGAGCGCATTGTTGCGGAGATTCACGGTCGCTTCCCCCAAGGTGTCAAGATTTACGAAATTCAAAATATCGTAGAGCATGAACTCCTTGAAGCCAAAGAATATGCCTTGGCTGAGGAGTATATCACTTATCGGACACAAAGGGATTTTGAGCGCTCAAAAGCGACAGATATCAACTTTAGTATCCATAAACTTCTCAATAAAGATCAGGCAGTTGTTAATGAAAATGCCAATAAAGACAGTGATGTCTTTAATACCCAGCGTGATTTGACAGCAGGGATTGTTGGGAAATCAATCGGATTGCAAATGCTTCCTAAGCACGTAGCCAATGCTCACCAAAAAGGGGATATTCACTATCATGACTTGGACTACAGCCCCTACACACCGATGACCAACTGCTGTTTGATTGATTTTAAAGGCATGTTGGAAAATGGTTTTAAGATTGGGAATGCGGAAGTAGAGAGTCCCAAGTCTATCCAGACTGCGACAGCTCAAATTTCACAAATCATCGCTAATGTAGCATCTAGCCAGTACGGGGGCTGTTCAGCTGACCGTATCGATGAAGTCTTGGCACCCTATGCAGAGAAAAATTACCAAAAACACCTCAAGGATGCGGAAGAGTGGGTCTTACCTGACAAACGGGAAGATTACGCTTGGAAGAAAACGCAAAAGGACATCTACGATGCCATGCAATCTCTCGAGTATGAAATCAACACTCTCTTCACTTCAAATGGACAAACACCTTTTACTTCACTAGGTTTTGGTCTGGGAACCAATCGTTTTGAGCGTGAAATTCAAAAAGCTATCTTGACCATTCGTATCAAGGGTCTTGGTTCAGAACACCGCACAGCTATCTTCCCTAAACTCATCTTTACGCTGAAAAGAGGACTCAACTTAGAGGAAGGTTCACCTAACTATGACATCAAACAGTTGGCTCTTGAGTGTGCAACCAAGCGGATGTACCCAGATGTCTTGTCCTATGATAAGATTATCGAGCTGACAGGTTCTTTCAAGGTTCCTATGGGTTGCCGTTCTTTCCTCCAAGGATGGAAGGATGAGAATGGTGTCGAGGTCAATTCAGGTCGTATGAATCTAGGTGTTGTGACAGTTAATCTGCCTCGTATCGCCCTCGAATCCGAAGGCGACATGAACAAGTTCTGGGAAATCTTTAATGAGCGGATGAACATCGCAGAAGATGCTCTGGTTTACCGTGTCGAACGGACCAAGGAAGCTACACCAGCAAATGCTCCTATCCTTTATCAGTATGGAGCCTTCGGTCGCCGTCTCGGAAAAGAAGAAAGTGTTGACCAGCTCTTTAAGAATCGTCGTGCGACAGTTTCACTGGGCTATATCGGTTTGTATGAAGTAGCGACGGTCTTCTTTGGTAATAGCTGGGAACACAATCCAGAAGCCAAGGAATTCACGTTGGATATTATTCGCGATATGAAACGCCGTGTAGAAGAGTGGTCAGATCAATATGGCTACCATTTCTCCATCTACTCCACACCATCTGAAAGTCTGACAGATCGCTTCTGTCGACTAGATACAGAGAAATTTGGCTCTATTCCTGATATTACAGACAAGGAATACTACACCAACTCTTTCCACTATGATGTCCGTAAAAATCCAACACCGTTTGAAAAACTGGATTTTGAGAAAGTCTATCCAGAAGCAGGTGCATCAGGTGGCTTTATCCACTATTGTGAGTATCCAGTTCTTCAACAAAATCCTAAAGCCTTGGAAGCTGTCTGGGACTATGCCTATGACCGTGTTGGCTATCTAGGAACCAATACTCCGATCGATCGCTGTTACAAGTGTGACTTTGAAGGAGATTTTGAACCTACCGAGAGAGGGTTTGCTTGTCCTAACTGTGGAAATAATGATCCTAAAACAGTAGACGTTGTTAAACGGACCTGTGGCTATCTTGGAAATCCCCAAGCACGTCCGATGGTTAACGGACGCCACAAGGAAATCGCTGCGCGTGTCAAACACATGAATGGCTCAACCATTAAAACGGCAGGACATGAAGTAACAAATTAGAAGGAAATAGAATGGGGAAATACCAATTAGACGATAAGGGACGCGCACAAGTGACCCGTTATCACGAGAAACACTCGAAAGGTGGAACAGGTAAAAAAGAACGCTTGCTCAACCTCAGAGAACAGTTTTTAAACAAGAACAAGAAAAAATAAAAGTGAGAGTCTGCTCTCACTTTTCTCTTAGGTGGGAGGGGAATATGGAACTACGCAGACCGATATTGGCAGATAAAGAAACAGTTTTAGAGATGATGGCAGAGTTTGAACAGACTCAATCAGCCCACGATGGCGGATTTTGGAACGCCAACAATTTTGTTTATGAAGAGTGGCTAGAAGAAAATCTTCAAGCGGAAGCGGGACTCAATATTCCTGAAAACTGGGTTCCTGCTATCCAGCTGGTTAGTTTTGACGTAGCAGGCCAGGCTCTAGGCTTTCTCAACCTTCGTCTCCGATTAAATGACTACTTACTAGAAAATGGGGGCCATATCGGCTACTCCATCCGCCCGTCTGAAAGAGGCAAAGGTTATGCCAAAGAAGCTCTCCGACAAGGCTTGCAAGTAGCCAAGCAAAAGAATATCAAAAAAGCGCTTGTGACCTGCAGTGTGGAAAATCCGGCAAGCCGAGCTGTTATCTTAGCTAATGGTGGGGAGTTGGAGGATGTTCGAAACGGAACGGAGCGCTATTGGATAGACTTGGAGTAGACAGCATGACATGGAATATACCAAAACCAGGTGAATGGAAAAGTGAGGAACTTAGTAAAGGGCGAATCATTGATTACAAGGCCTTTAACTTTGTCGATGGAGAAGGTGTGCGAAACTCTCTCTATGTATCAGGTTGCATGTTTCACTGCGAAGGATGCTATAATGTTGCGACTTGGTCTTTCAATGCAGGCATTCCTTATACAGCAGAGTTAGAAGAACAGATTATGGTAGACCTTGCCCAGCCCTATGTTCAAGGCTTGACCTTGCTGGGAGGAGAACCTTTTCTTAATACGGGTATCCTCTTACCTCTCGTTAAACGTATTCGAAAGGAACTGCCAGACAAAGACATCTGGTCCTGGACGGGCTACACTTGGGAAGAAATGATGCTGGAAACTCCAGACAAATTGGAACTCTTGTCGCTGATTGACATCCTTGTTGATGGACGGTATGATAAAAGCAAGCGCAATCTCATGCTCCAGTTTCGAGGGTCTTCTAATCAACGGATTATCGATGTGCAAAAATCTCTCAAAAGTGGGCAAGTAGTGATTTGGGACAAGCTTAATGACGGAAAAGAAAGCTATGAACAGGTGAAGAGAGAATGAAGAAAAAAGACCTGATAGAACAACTGGTCTCAGAGATAGAAATCGGAAAAGTCAAAACACTGGGAATTTACGGCCATGGGGCTTCGGGTAAATCAACTTTTGCACAGGAATTGTACCAAGCTTTAGATTCTACTACAGTAAATTTGCTAGAAACAGATCCCTATATTACCTCAGAACGTTACCTGGTAGTACCAAAGCAAGCGCCAGATCAAAAGATGACAGCTTGTCTCCCAGTGGCGCATGAACTGGCAAGTTTGCAGAGAGATATCTTAGCCTTGCAGGCGGGTATGGATGTCTTGACAATTGAAGAACCTTGGAGGGCTAGTGAGATCTTGTCTGGAGCTAAGCCGATTCTTATTGTTGAAGGGATGTCTGTGGGTTTTCTACCGAAGGAACTCTTTGACAAAACCATCTGTTTCTACACGGATGAGGAGACCGAATTAAAGAGGCGCCTAGCTCGAGATACGACTATGAGAAATCGCGATGCATCTTTTGTATTAGCTAGTCATCAGATGAGACGGGAGCAGTATCTGCGATACTATAGAGAAACCGAGTCTAAAGCGGACATTTTAGTAGATCGATCAGAAGATACATTCAAGGTCAAAATGACACACATTATATAGAAGAAAAGGTAGTTTTTTATAGATATAAATCCGTAATCTTGGAAAGATAAAAAGAGAAAACGGTTTCATCTTAAAAAACGAAAAAAAGCTCACAAATCCCTTGCAATCGCAGGGGCTTTGTGTTATTCTACCGTGGTGTTGTAAATCACATCTTTAGCTGTGATGCAAGAGGTTGTGACCACGATTGGATACACTGCCACACAACGCGCGTCGCTTTCCTATTTTTGCTTTGAGTTTGAATCCCTTTATGTCTTAGACTTGAGCACAAAAAATGTTCGTTAAAAACTTTCCAGACTATATCAATAAGAATTGGAAGGATGATCTTGGTTGAAGCCTGCATTGTTTTTCAGCTCTAGTTGAGACCGGTAAATTGAACGTTTTGTTTGTTATAGGCACCGTTTTTTCTGGGAAAAGGGAGTTGATAGTGAATGGTGTGATATATCCTATACGCAAAGAATGCTATTTCATTTTGTTGCGTGAATTAGCCTCTTGGTAGTTAGAAAGTTTAGAGCTGAGGTTGATTGCTAGTCAGTCACCTTAGAAGTGAAAGTAAAAGGAGCGAAGGAATGTTTTTAAAAATAATCAGTAGTATCTCTACAAATAATTTCCAAGATCCAAACATGATGGAAAAAATTAGCCATCTATGGCAGGAGCACCAGAAAGAAGTAGAGGAGGCATTTGCCCAAGGGCTTCCGATTTA
Source organism: Streptococcus oralis subsp. dentisani (assembly GCF_002096335.1). GTDB lineage: Bacteria > Bacillota > Bacilli > Lactobacillales > Streptococcaceae > Streptococcus > Streptococcus oralis_Z. Next base: position 208,845 of record NZ_NCUW01000028.1, on the reverse strand, counting down.
TGCAGTCTATCATGATTATGTCAGCGACTACAAGGGGGATTACAGCTTGTCGCTCTGTAGTCTATCCGATAAAGAAGACTGGGATTTTGACACTTCAGGACAAACCTACCAAGTATTTGAGGTGGATACAAGTGATTCAAAAGGTTTTCTCCATACCTGGCAACAAATTTGGCAGGCAGAAGAAGCAAGAGAACTGCAACGTCAGTATAGTATTGATTTTGAAAAATATGATCCAGATCAGACAGTATCTATCTTTATCGCCACCCCCAAAAATGGGTAAATTGTCAAACTAAGTTTTATTTACGAAAGAGGATCAGAACATACTCTAGTAACTTAAGTTAGTAAAAAAACGAAAAAAACCTAACAAATCCCTTGCAATCGCAGGGGCTTTGTGTTATTCTATTATGGTGCTGTAAATTACAGCCTTAGCTTTGATGCAAGAGGTTGCGACACGCTCGGTTGCATTGCCACGCAACACGCGTCGGTTTTCTTGTGGAGCTAGCCTATTATCTTAAATAGACGAAAAGGAGAAAAAGATGGCAAACAAAAAAATCCGTATCCGTTTGAAAGCTTACGAACACCGTACGCTTGACACAGCGGCTGCAAAAATCGTAGAATCAGCTACTCGTACAGGTGCACAAGTTGCGGGTCCAATCCCACTTCCAACTGAGCGTAGCCTCTACACAATCATTCGTGCGACTCACAAATACAAAGACTCTCGCGAACAATTTGAAATGCGTACACACAAACGCTTGATCGATATCGTTAATCCAACTCAAAAAACAGTTGATGCTTTGATGAAATTGGATCTTCCAAGTGGTGTAAACGTAGAAATCAAACTTTAATCTAAAGCTTGATACCTTGAGCATGAAAAACGCTCGTTAAAAACTTTTTGAATAAAAAATATAGAAAAGGAACTATTTTCTCATGACAAAAGGAATCTTAGGGAAAAAAGTGGGAATGACTCAAATCTTCACTGAAGCTGGCGAATTGATCCCTGTAACAGTTATTGAAGCAACTCCAAACGTTGTTCTTCAAGTTAAAACTGTTGAAACAGATGGTTACAACGCTATCCAAGTTGGTTTCGATGACAAACGCGAAGTATTGAGCAACAAACCTGCTAAAGGACATGTAGCGAAAGCTAACACGGCTCCTAAGCGCTTCATTCGTGAATTCAAAAACGTTGAAGGCTTGGAAGTTGGTGCTGAAATCACAGTTGAAACATTCGCAGCTGGAGACGTTGTTGACGTAACTGGTACTTCTAAAGGTAAAGGTTTCCAAGGTGTTATCAAACGCCACGGACAATCACGTGGACCAATGGCTCACGGTTCTCGTTACCACCGTCGTCCAGGTTCTATGGGACCTGTTGCACCTAACCGAGTATTCAAAGGTAAAAACCTTGCAGGACGTATGGGTGGCGACCGTGTAACAATTCAAAACCTTGAAGTTGTACAAGTTGTTCCAGAAAAGAACGTTATCCTTATCAAAGGTAACGTACCAGGTGCTAAGAAATCTCTTATCACTATCAAATCAGCAGTTAAAGCTGGTAAATAATAAAGAAAGGGGAAATCAGTCACAATGGCAAACGTAACATTATTTGACCAAACTGGTAAAGAAGCTGGCCAAGTTGTTCTTAACGATGCAGTATTTGGTATTGAACCAAATGAATCAGTTGTGTTTGATGTGATCATCAGCCAACGCGCAAGCCTTCGTCAAGGAACACACGCTGTTAAAAACCGCTCTGCAGTATCAGGTGGTGGACGCAAACCATGGCGTCAAAAAGGAACTGGACGTGCTCGTCAAGGTTCTATCCGCTCACCACAATGGCGTGGTGGTGGTGTTGTCTTCGGACCAACTCCACGTTCATATGGCTACAAACTTCCACAAAAAGTTCGTCGCCTAGCTCTTAAATCAGTTTACTCTGAAAAAGTTGCTGAAAACAAATTCGTAGCTGTAGACGCTCTTTCATTTACAGCTCCAAAAACTGCTGAATTTGCAAAAGTTCTTGCAGCATTGAGCATCGATTCTAAAGTTCTTGTTATCCTTGAAGAAGGAAATGAATTCGCAGCTCTTTCAGCTCGTAACCTTCCAAATGTGAAAGTTGCAACTGCTACAACTGCAAGTGTTCTTGACATCGCAAATAGCGACAAACTTCTTGTCACACAAGCAGCTATCTCTAAAATCGAGGAGGTTCTTGCATAATGAATTTGTATGATGTTATCAAAAAACCTGTCATCACTGAAAGCTCAATGGCTCAACTTGAAGCAGGGAAATATGTATTTGAAGTTGACACTCGTGCACACAAACTTTTGATCAAGCAAGCTGTTGAAGCTGCTTTCGAAGGTGTTAAAGTTGCCAACGTTAACACAATCAACGTAAAACCAAAAGCTAAACGTGTTGGACGTTACACTGGTTTTACTAACAAAACTAAAAAAGCTATCATCACACTTACAGCTGATTCAAAAGCAATCGAGTTGTTTGCTGCTGAAGCTGAATAATCTAAGGAGGAAATATCGTGGGAATTCGTGTTTATAAACCAACAACAAACGGTCGCCGTAATATGACTTCTTTGGATTTCGCTGAAATCACAACAAGCACACCAGAAAAAACATTGCTTGTTGCTTTGAAGAACAAGGCTGGTCGTAACAACAACGGTCGTATCACTGTTCGTCACCAAGGTGGTGGACACAAACGTTTCTACCGTTTGGTTGACTTCAAACGTAACAAAGACAACGTTGAAGCGGTTGTTAAAACAATCGAGTACGATCCAAACCGTTCTGCAAACATCGCCCTTGTACACTACACTGACGGTGTGAAAGCATACATCATCGCTCCAAAAGGTCTTGAAGTTGGTCAACGTATCGTTTCAGGTCCAGAAGCAGATATCAAAGTCGGAAACGCACTTCCACTTGCTAACATCCCAGTTGGTACTTTGATTCACAACATCGAATTGAAACCAGGCCGTGGTGGAGAATTGGTACGTGCAGCTGGAGCTTCTGCTCAAGTATTGGGTCAAGAAGGGAAATACGTTCTTGTTCGTCTTCAATCTGGCGAAGTACGTATGATTCTTGGAACTTGTCGTGCAACAGTTGGTGTTGTCGGAAACGAACAACATGGACTTGTAAACCTTGGTAAAGCAGGACGTAGCCGTTGGAAAGGTATCCGTCCAACAGTTCGTGGTTCTGTAATGAACCCTAACGATCACCCACACGGTGGTGGTGAAGGTAAAGCACCAGTTGGTCGTAAAGCGCCATCTACTCCATGGGGCAAACCTGCTCTTGGTCTTAAAACTCGTAACAAGAAAGCGAAATCTGACAAACTTATCGTTCGTCGTCGCAACGAGAAATAATTTAAAACTAGTCGCATAAGCGCTAGATAATCCGCCAGCTCGGTAGCGCTCCATGTGAGCGCAAGCCGCTGTGGTACAACATTTAAAGGAGAAAATATAAAAATGGGACGCAGTCTTAAAAAAGGACCTTTCGTCGATGAGCATTTGATGAAAAAAGTTGAAGCTCAAGCTAACGACGAAAAGAAAAAAGTTATCAAAACTTGGTCACGTCGTTCAACGATCTTCCCAAGTTTCATTGGTTACACTATCGCAGTTTATGACGGACGTAAACACGTACCTGTTTACATCCAAGAAGACATGGTAGGTCACAAACTTGGTGAATTTGCACCAACTCGTACTTACAAAGGTCACGCTGCAGACGACAAGAAAACACGTAGAAAATAAGGAGAACATAAATGGCAGAAATTACTTCAGCTAAAGCAATGGCTCGTACAGTACGTGTTTCACCTCGTAAATCACGTCTTGTTCTTGACAACATCCGTGGTAAAAGCGTAGCCGATGCTATTGCAATCTTGACATTCACTCCAAACAAAGCTGCTGAGATCATCTTGAAAGTTTTGAACTCAGCTGTAGCTAACGCTGAAAACAACTTTGGTTTGGATAAAGCTAACTTGGTAGTATCTGAAGCATTCGCAAACGAAGGACCAACTATGAAACGTTTCCGTCCACGTGCGAAAGGTTCAGCTTCACCAATCAACAAACGTACAGCTCACATCACTGTAGCTGTTGCAGAAAAATAAGGAGGTAAAATCGTGGGTCAAAAAGTACATCCAATTGGTATGCGTGTCGGCATCATCCGTGATTGGGATGCCAAATGGTATGCTGAAAAAGAATACGCGGATTACCTTCATGAAGATCTTGCAATCCGTAAATTCGTTCAAAAAGAACTTGCTGACGCAGCAGTTTCAACTATCGAAATCGAACGCGCAGTAAACAAAGTTAACGTTTCGCTTCACACTGCTAAACCAGGTATGGTTATCGGTAAAGGTGGTGCTAACGTTGATGCACTCCGTGCAAAACTTAACAAATTGACTGGAAAACAAGTACACATCAACATCATCGAAATCAAACAACCTGATTTGGATGCTCACCTTGTAGGTGAAGGAATTGCTCGTCAATTGGAGCAACGTGTTGCTTTCCGTCGTGCACAAAAACAAGCAATCCAACGTGCAATGCGTGCTGGAGCTAAAGGAATCAAAACCCAAGTATCAGGTCGTTTGAACGGTGCAGATATCGCCCGTGCTGAAGGATACTCAGAAGGAACTGTTCCACTTCACACACTTCGTGCAGATATCGATTACGCTTGGGAAGAAGCAGATACTACATACGGTAAACTTGGTGTTAAAGTATGGATCTACCGTGGTGAAGTTCTTCCAGCTCGTAAAAACACTAAAGGAGGTAAATAACCAATGTTAGTACCTAAACGTGTTAAACACCGTCGTGAATTCCGTGGAAAAATGCGCGGCGAAGCAAAAGGTGGAAAAGAAGTAGCATTCGGTGAATACGGTCTTCAAGCTACAACTAGCCACTGGATCACTAACCGCCAAATCGAAGCTGCTCGTATCGCCATGACTCGTTACATGAAACGTGGTGGTAAAGTTTGGATTAAAATCTTCCCACACAAATCATACACTGCTAAAGCTATCGGTGTGCGTATGGGATCTGGTAAAGGGGCACCTGAAGGTTGGGTAGCACCAGTTAAACGTGGCAAAGTGATGTTCGAAATCGCTGGTGTATCTGAGGAAATCGCTCGCGAAGCGCTTCGTCTTGCTAGCCACAAATTGCCAGTTAAATGTAAATTCGTAAAACGTGAAGCAGAATAAGGAGAAGGCATGAAACTTAATGAAGTAAAAGAATTTGTTAAAGAACTTCGTGGTCTTTCTCAAGAAGAACTCGCGAAGCGCGAAAACGAATTGAAAAAAGAATTGTTTGAACTTCGTTTCCAAGCTGCTACTGGTCAATTAGAACAAACAGCTCGCTTGAAAGAAGTTAAAAAACAAATCGCTCGTATCAAAACAGTTCAATCTGAAGCGAAATAATAGACTAGGGAAGGAGAAATTTCAATGGAACGCAATAATCGTAAAGTTCTTGTTGGACGTGTTGTATCTGACAAAATGGACAAGACAATCACAGTTGTAGTTGAAACAAAACGTAACCACCCAGTCTATGGTAAACGTATTAACTACTCTAAAAAATACAAAGCGCATGATGAAAACAATGTTGCCAAAGAAGGCGATATCGTACGTATCATGGAAACTCGTCCGCTTTCAGCTACAAAACGTTTCCGTCTTGTAGAAGTTGTTGAAGAAGCGGTCATCATCTAATCAAACCTGAAAGGAGAAAACTGAAATGATTCAAACAGAAACTCGTTTGAAAGTCGCAGACAACAGCGGTGCACGCGAAATCTTGACTATCAAAGTTCTTGGTGGTTCTAAACGTAAATTTGCGAACATCGGTGATGTTATTGTGGCATCTGTAAAACAAGCTACTCCTGGTGGTGCGGTTAAAAAAGGTGACGTTGTAAAAGCTGTTATCGTTCGTACTAAATCAGGTGCTCGTCGTGCTGATGGTTCATACATCAAATTTGACGAAAACGCAGCAGTTATCATCCGTGAAGATAAAACTCCTCGCGGAACACGTATCTTTGGCCCAGTTGCACGTGAATTGCGTGAGGGCGGCTTCATGAAGATCGTGTCACTTGCTCCAGAAGTACTTTAATTTTAAAAAAAACAAACTAGTCCCCTAGCTTCAAGCTAGGGTGCCCTTATGGGCGTAAGAAAAATCAAGGAGAAACCTAATGTTTGTAAAAAAAGGCGACAAAGTTCGCGTAATCGCTGGTAAAGATAAGGGAACAGAAGCTGTTGTCCTTACTGCCCTTCCAAAAGTAAACAAAGTTATCGTTGAAGGTGTGAATATCGTTAAGAAACACCAACGTCCAACTAACGAACTTCCTCAAGGTGGTATCATTGAGAAAGAAGCAGCTATCCACGTATCAAACGTTCAAGTTTTGGACAAAAACGGTGTAGCTGGTCGTGTTGGTTACAAATTTGTAGACGGTAAAAAAGTTCGCTACAACAAAAAATCAGGCGAAGTGCTTGATTAATCACGAAGGAAAGGAGAAGTATAATGGCAAATCGTTTAAAAGAAAAATATCTTAATGAAGTAGTTCCTGCTTTGACAGAACAATTCAACTACTCATCAGTGATGGCTGTGCCTAAAGTAGATAAGATCGTTTTGAACATGGGTGTTGGTGAAGCTGTATCAAACGCTAAAAGCCTCGAAAAAGCTGCTGAAGAATTGGCACTTATCTCAGGTCAAAAACCACTTATCACTAAAGCTAAAAAATCAATCGCCGGCTTCCGTCTTCGTGAAGGTGTAGCGATTGGTGCAAAAGTTACCCTTCGTGGTGAACGTATGTACGAATTCTTGGACAAATTGGTTTCAGTTTCACTTCCACGTGTACGTGACTTCCACGGTGTTCCAACAAAATCATTTGATGGACGCGGAAACTACACACTTGGTGTGAAAGAACAATTGATCTTCCCAGAAATCAACTTTGATGACGTTGACAAAACTCGTGGTCTTGACATCGTTATCGTAACAACTGCTAACACTGACGAAGAGTCACGTGCATTGCTTACAGGCCTTGGAATGCCTTTTGCAAAATAATATAGGAGGTAAATCTAATGGCTAAAAAATCAATGATTGCTAAGAACAAACGTCCAGCGAAGTTCTCTACTCAAGCTTATACTCGTTGTGAAAAATGTGGTCGTCCACATTCAGTTTACCGCAAATTTAAACTTTGCCGTGTTTGCTTCCGTGAATTAGCTTACAAAGGACAAATTCCTGGTGTAACAAAAGCATCTTGGTAATATCATGATACAAAGAGCGTAACAACCACAGCAAAAATAGGAAATTTGGTGTAGGAGCGATGCTCCAAAACAAATTTATCTTTTTTGCACAGGTTGTAGCTCGTGTTCAAATAAGAGTTCTCTCATTTGAATGTGTCAATACTATCTGAGCCCAGCTCAATCATTAACTAGCAAGTGCGACTTGCAAACTACTAGTAAGAGGAGAATAAAAAATGGTTATGACTGACCCAATCGCAGACTTCCTAACTCGTATTCGTAACGCTAACCAAGCAAAACACGAAGTACTTGAAGTGCCTGCATCAAACATCAAAAAAGGGATTGCTGAAATCCTTAAACGCGAAGGTTTTGTAAAAAACGTTGAAATCATCGAAGATGACAAACAAGGCATCATCCGTGTATTCCTTAAATATGGACCAAACGGTGAAAAAGTTATCACTAACTTGAAACGTGTTTCTAAACCAGGACTTCGTGTCTACAAAAAACGTGAAGATCTTCCAAAAGTTCTTAACGGACTTGGAATTGCTATCCTTTCAACATCTGAAGGTTTGCTTACTGATAAAGAAGCACGCCAAAAGAATGTTGGTGGAGAAGTTATCGCTTACGTTTGGTAAAATCAAGATACAAAGAGCGTCATGGGCAATGTGAAAATAGGAAATCTGACAAAGAGTGTTAACACTCTAGGAAGATTTGTCTTTTTCACACAGACCATAGCTCGTGTTCAATTTAGCTGATTTACTGATCAGCTAAATAGAGAGTAAATTAGTTTAGGAGAAAAAGATGAAAGCTACTGAATTGAATGAAAAACTTATTGTTGCAGAAGACGCTTTAGCTGAATTGTCAAAAGATGACCTTGTATCTCTTTTATGTGAAATTGGTTATAGTCCTGCGGCTATTGATGTATTGACAGAATATCAGGAGTTTGTCAAAGCTTTTCGAAAGAAAATAGGTTTGCTCTAATCCGAATGCCCCCCGTGAAAACTGGCCGTCATGGCCTGACAATCTAACAGGAGAAAATAAACATGTCACGTATTGGTAATAAAGTTATCGTGTTGCCTGCTGGTGTTGAACTCACTAACAATGACAACGTAGTAACTGTAAAAGGACCTAAAGGAGAGCTTACTCGTGAGTTCTCAAAAGATATTGAAATCCGTGTGGAAGGTACTGAAGTAACTCTTCACCGTCCAAACGATTCAAAAGAAATGAAAACAATCCACGGAACTACTCGTGCCCTTTTGAACAACATGGTTGTTGGTGTATCAGAAGGATTCAAGAAAGAACTTGAAATGCGTGGGGTTGGTTACCGTGCACAACTTCAAGGAAACAAACTTGTCTTGGCTGTAGGTAAATCTCATCCAGACGAAGTTGAAGCTCCAGAAGGAATTACTTTTGAACTTCCAAACCCAACAACAATCGTTGTTAGCGGAATTTCAAAAGAAGCAGTCGGTCAAACAGCTGCTTACGTACGTAGCCTTCGCTCACCAGAACCATATAAAGGTAAAGGTATCCGTTACGTTGGCGAATACGTTCGTCTTAAAGAAGGTAAAACAGGTAAATAATGTTGAGTGGTTGATTTTCAACCACCTACCTATTTTCCAACTTTGTGCATAGCACACGATTTAAAACTAAAGAGGTGAAAACTGTGATTTCTAAACCAGATAAAAACAAACTCCGCCAAAAACGCCACCGTCGCGTTCGCGGAAAACTCTCTGGAACTGCTGATCGCCCACGTTTGAACGTATTCCGTTCTAATACAGGCATCTACGCTCAAGTGATTGATGACGTAGCGGGTGTAACGCTCGCAAGTGCTTCAACTCTTGACAAAGAAGTTTCAAAAGGAACTAAAACTGAACAAGCCGTTGCTGTCGGTAAACTCGTTGCAGAACGTGCAAGTGCTAAAGGTATTTCAGAAGTGGTGTTCGACCGCGGTGGATATCTATATCACGGACGTGTGAAAGCTTTGGCTGATGCAGCTCGTGAAAACGGATTGAAATTCTAATAGGAGGACACTAGAAAATGGCATTTAAAGACAATGCAGTTGAATTTGAAGAACGCGTAGTTGCTGTCAACCGTGTTACAAAAGTTGTTAAAGGTGGACGTCGTCTTCGTTTCGCAGCTCTTGTTGTTGTTGGTGACCACAATGGTCGCGTAGGATTTGGTACTGGTAAAGCTCAAGAAGTTCCAGAAGCAATCCGTAAAGCAGTAGACGATGCTAAGAAAAACTTGATTGAAGTACCTATGGTTGGAACAACAATTCCTCACGAAGTTCTTTCAGAATTCGGTGGAGCTAAAGTATTGTTGAAACCTGCTGTAGAAGGTTCTGGAGTTGCCGCTGGTGGTGCCGTTCGTGCCGTTGTGGAATTGGCAGGTGTGGCAGATATTACATCTAAATCACTTGGCTCTAACACTCCAATCAACATTGTTCGCGCAACTGTTGAAGGTTTGAAACAATTGAAACGCGCTGAAGAAGTTGCTGCCCTTCGTGGTATCTCAGTTTCTGATTTGGCATAAGAAAGGGGATAAAATGGCTCAAATTAAAATTACTTTGACTAAGTCTCCAATCGGACGCATTCCATCACAACGTAAAACTGTTGTAGCACTTGGACTTGGCAAATTGAACAGCTCTGTTATCAAAGAAGACAACGCTGCTATCCGTGGCATGATCACTGCAGTATCTCACTTGGTAACAGTTGAAGAAGTAAACTAATGAATTTTTAGGGGATGCGGCAATACTCATCCCCTAAAACTAGATATAGTCATCTAAGATGACGAATGTATAGGCGAGTTGATAAGGGAGACAACCTTTTCTCTCTTATCGGCGCTAGCATTTTACAAAAGAGGAGAAAATATAAATGAAACTTCATGAATTGAAACCTGCAGAAGGTTCTCGTAAAGTACGTAACCGTGTTGGTCGTGGTACTTCATCAGGTAACGGTAAAACATCTGGTCGCGGTCAAAAAGGTCAAAAAGCTCGTAGCGGTGGCGGAGTTCGCCTTGGTTTTGAAGGTGGACAAACTCCATTGTTCCGTCGTCTTCCAAAACGTGGATTTACTAACATCAACGCTAAGGAATACGCAATTGTAAACCTTGACCAATTGAACGTCTTTGAAGATGGTACTGAAGTTACTCCAGTTGTGCTTATCGAAGCAGGAATTGTGAAAGCTGAAAAATCAGGTGTTAAAATTCTTGGTAACGGTGAGTTGACTAAGAAATTGTCTGTGAAAGCAGCTAAATTCTCTAAATCAGCTGAGGAAGCTATCACTGCTAAAGGTGGTTCAGTAGAAGTCATCTAAGAGAGGTGACCTATGTTTTTTAAATTATTAAAAGAGGCTCTCAAAGTTAAACAAGTTCGATCAAAAATTCTCTTTACAATTTTTATCATTCTTGTTTTCCGTGTTGGGACTAGCATTACTGTTCCAGGTGTAAATGCAAAAAGTCTTGAAGCTCTGAGTGGATTATCTTTCTTGAACATGCTTAGCCTTGTTTCAGGAAATGCCATGAAGAACTTCTCCGTTTTCGCACTCGGTGTAAGTCCGTATATTACTGCTTCTATCGTTGTCCAGTTGCTACAAATGGATATTTTACCGAAGTTTGTAGAATGGGGTAAACAAGGGGAAGTAGGTCGGAGAAAATTAAACCAAGCGACTCGCTATATTGCGCTTGTACTTGCTTTTGTGCAATCAGTGGGTATTACAGCTGGTTTTAACACTCTTTCGGGTGCAAAATTATTGACAACTGACCTTACACCACAAGTTTTTATTACGATTGGTATCATTCTTACTGCTGGAAGTATGATTGTGACTTGGCTAGGGGAACAAATTACTGATAAAGGATATGGTAATGGAGTTTCTATGATTATCTTTGCGGGGATTGTGGCTTCAATCCCAGAGATGATTCATAGCATCTATGTTGACTATTTTGTCAACGTTCCAAGCAGTCGTTTGAATTCGTCTATAATCTTTGTCGCTATCCTAGTCGTCGCTGTTTTGTTGATTATCTATTTTACAACTTATGTACAGCAAGCAGAATATAAAATTCCAATTCAATATACAAAACTTGCTCAAGGTGCTCCATCAAGCTCTTATCTTCCTTTGAAGGTCAACCCTGCGGGTGTTATCCCAGTTATCTTTGCAAGTTCGATTACAGCTGCGCCAGCAGCCATCTTCCAATTTGTAAGTGCCATGGGTTACAATGCATCTTGGGTACGAACAGCCCAGTCGCTTCTTGCGACAACAACCATTAGTGGTATATTTACCTATGCTCTTTTGATTATTCTCTTTACTTTCTTTTATACATTTGTACAAATCAATCCTGAAAAAACAGCAGAGAATTTACAAAAGAGCGGAGCCTATATCCATGGTGTTCGTCCAGGTAAAGGTACTGAAGAGTTTATGTCAAAACTTCTTCGTCGCCTTGCAACCGTCGGCTCCCTTTTCCTAGGGGTCATTTCCATCATGCCGATTGTGGCAAAAGATGTTTTTGGACTTTCAGAAGCCGTTGCTTTTGGGGGAACTAGTCTTTTGATCATTATTTCGACAGGTATTGAGGGAATTAAACAGTTGGAAGGCTATCTATTGAAACGGAAATATGTCGGTTTCATGAATACAACAGAATAGAAGCAAATCTTGTTTGATATAGAACAAGGTAGCTCAGAGAGTGGAGTATGAAGGTCTACCTATCAGAGAGGCTTTCATCTCCCCTCTTCTATTTTGTTTTTAAATAGGGGTTGAAAGAGATTTCAGTTTCTATTTAAATACAAAATAAGGAGATCCTATCATGAATCTTTTGATTATGGGCTTACCTGGAGCAGGTAAGGGAACGCAAGCAGCTAAAATTGTGGAGCAATTCCACGTGGCACACATTTCAACTGGAGATATGTTCCGTGCTGCTATAGCTAATCAAACTGAAATGGGTGTACTTGCCAAGTCGTATATTGACAAAGGTGAGTTGGTTCCGGATGAAGTTACAAATGGAATTGTTAAAGAACGCCTTTCACAGGACGATATCAAGGAAACAGGTTTCTTGTTGGATGGTTACCCACGTACGATTGAACAAGCGCATGCCTTGGACAAAACATTGGCTGAACTTGGTATCGAACTGGAAGGTGTGATCAACATCGAAGTGAATCCAGACTCTCTCTTGGAACGTTTGAGTGGCCGTATCATCCACCGCAAAACAGGTGAAACCTTCCATAAAGTTTTTAATCCACCAGCTGGCTACAAAGAAGAAGATTACTACCAACGCGAAGATGACAAACCTGAGACAGTTAAGCGTCGTTTGGATGTCAATATCGCCCAAGGTGAACCCATTATTGCACACTATCGTGCTAAAGGTTTGGTCCACGATATCGAAGGAAATCAAGATATCAATGATGTGTTCAAGGACATCGAAAAAGTATTGACAAATTTGAAATAAAGCGTTTTTCACACTTGCAAAAAATCGCTACAAATGTTATACTGAGATAGTCTGACTTATAATTGTTGTCTCTGTGTTTAGAGGCATCAAATCGAAATTTATGGAGGTGCTTTTGCGTGGCAAAAGACGATGTGATTGAAGTTGAAGGCAAAGTAGTCGATACAATGCCTAACGCAATGTTTACGGTTGAACTTGAAAATGGACATCAGATTTTAGCAACAGTTTCTGGTAAAATTCGTAAAAACTATATTCGTATTTTAGCGGGAGATCGTGTTACTGTCGAAATGAGTCCATATGACTTGACACGTGGACGTATCACTTACCGCTTTAAATAATCGAAAAACTTGGAGGGATAAGAAATGAAAGTAAGACCATCGGTCAAACCAATTTGCGAATACTGTAAAGTAATTCGTCGTAATGGTCGTGTTATGGTAATTTGCCCAGCAAATCCAAAACACAAACAACGTCAAGGATAAGATAGAAAGGAGAAAACATGGCTCGTATTGCTGGAGTTGACATTCCAAATGACAAACGTGTAGTCGTTTCACTTACTTATGTGTATGGTATCGGACTTCCAACTTCTAAGAAAATTTTGGCTGCGGCTGGAATCTCAGAAGACATCCGTGTCAAAGATTTGACATCAGATCAAGAAGACGCAATCCGTCGCGAAGTGGACGCAATCAAGGTTGAAGGTGATCTTCGTCGTGAAGTAAACTTGAACATCAAACGTTTGATGGAAATCGGTTCTTACCGTGGTATCCGTCACCGTCGTGGACTTCCTGTCCGTGGACAAAATACTAAAAACAACGCTCGCACTCGTAAAGGTAAAGCTGTTGCGATTGCTGGTAAGAAAAAATAATATAGGAGGTAAAAGTCTTGGCTAAACCAACACGTAAACGTCGTGTGAAAAAGAATATCGAATCTGGTATTGCTCATATTCACGCTACATTTAATAACACTATTGTTATGATTACTGATGTGCATGGTAACGCAATTTCTTGGTCATCAGCTGGTGCTCTTGGTTTCAAAGGTTCTCGTAAATCTACACCATTCGCTGCTCAAATGGCTTCTGAAGCTGCTGCTAAATCTGCACAAGAACACGGTCTTAAATCAGTTGAAGTTACTGTAAAAGGTCCAGGTTCTGGTCGTGAGTCAGCTATTCGTGCGCTTGCTGCCGCTGGTCTTGAAGTAACAGCAATTCGTGATGTGACTCCAGTGCCACACAATGGTGCTCGTCCTCCAAAACGTCGCCGTGTATAATCATTGCATTACACTGCTTTTCGTTTAAGAGGGAGTAACTAAATGATCGAGTTTGAAAAACCAAATATAACAAAAATTGATGAAAATAAAGATTATGGCAAGTTTGTAATCGAACCACTTGAACGTGGCTACGGTACAACTCTTGGTAACTCTCTTCGTCGTGTACTACTAGCTTCTCTACCAGGAGCAGCAGTGACATCTATCAACATTGAAGGTGTCTTGCATGAGTTTGACACAGTTCCAGGTGTTCGTGAAGACGTGATGCAAATCATTCTGAACATTAAAGGGATTGCAGTGAAATCATACGTTGAAGATGAAAAAATCATTGAACTTGACGTTGAAGGCCCTGCTGAAATTACAGCTGGAGACATTTTGACTGACAGTGATATTGAAATTGTAAATCCAGATCATTATCTCTTTACAATCGGTGAAGGGTCTTCCCTAAAAGCGACAATGACTGTTAACAGTGGTCGTGGATATGTACCTGCTGATGAAAATAAAAAAGATAATGCACCAGTTGGAACACTTGCTGTAGATTCTATTTATACACCAGTTACAAAAGTCAACTATCAAGTTGAACCTGCTCGTGTAGGTAGCAATGATGGTTTTGACAAATTAACCCTTGAAATCTTGACTAATGGAACAATTATTCCAGAAGATGCTTTAGGGCTTTCAGCACGTATCTTGACAGAACATCTTGATTTGTTTACAAATCTTACTGAGATTGCGAAGTCAACTGAAGTGATGAAAGAAGCTGATACTGAATCTGACGACCGTATTTTGGATCGGACGATTGAGGAACTGGACTTGTCTGTGCGTTCATACAACTGTTTGAAACGTGCCGGTATCAACACTGTGCATGATTTGACAGAAAAATCTGAAGCAGAGATGATGAAAGTACGAAATCTTGGACGCAAGAGTTTGGAAGAAGTGAAACTCAAACTCATTGACTTGGGTCTTGGATTAAAAGATAAATAAAGGAGGAATACATGGCTTACCGTAAACTAGGACGCACTAGCTCACAACGTAAAGCAATGCTTCGCGATTTGACAACTGACCTTTTGATTAATGAATCAATCGTGACGACTGAAGCTCGTGCTAAAGAAATCCGTAAAACTGTTGAAAAAATGATTACTCTAGGTAAACGTGGTGATTTGCATGCACGTCGTCAAGCAGCTGCTTTCGTACGTAATGAAATCGCATCTGAAAACTATGATGAAGCAACTGATAAGTACACTTCTACTACAGCACTTCAAAAATTGTTCTCAGAAATCGCACCTCGTTATGCTGAACGTAACGGTGGATACACTCGTATCCTTAAAACTGAACCACGTCGTGGTGATGCTGCGCCAATGGCGATCATCGAATTAGTATAAAATCATCAATTTTGTTGAGTGTTATGATGATGGAGTCTTGTGCTCTTAGTCTAGCTCTGGTCTACCGCTGGGACTTCGGTCCTAGCGGGAACACTCATCATCATTTGATAGGGTAGACGCTTGTTTACGAAATTGTTTTTTTGTTTAAGAACAACTTCGTAAGCAGGCGTTTTTTAGAATTTTTTACGGAAATATGCTATACTAAGGAAAAAGAAAATCAAAAACGTTCAGGTTTTCTAATAATCGTAGAATGGGAGTCTAAAGATGAAGGCTATTATTACAGTGGTTGGCAAGGACAAGACTGGTATTGTTGCAGGCGTGTCTACTAAGATTGCAGAATTGGGTTTGAATATTGATGATATTTCTCAAACAGTACTGGATGAGTATTTTACCATGATGGCAGTCGTATCTAGTGATGAAAAACAGGATTTTACAACTCTGCGAAATGAGTTTGAAAGCTTTGGTCAGACCTTGAATGTGAAAATCAATATCCAGAGTGCAGCGATTTTTGACGCCATGTATAATATCTAGGAGGTCATTATGGATATTAGACAAGTTACTGAAACTATTGCCATGATTGAGGAGCAGAACTTCGATATCAGAACCATCACTATGGGCATTTCCCTTTTGGACTGTATTGATCCAGACATTGAACGTGCTGCTGAAAAGATTTATAAAAAAATTACTACTAAAGCTGCAAATCTAGTGCCTGTAGGAGATGAAATTGCTGCGGAACTAGGGATTCCAATTGTCAATAAACGAGTATCGGTGACTCCGATTTCCTTGATTGGAGCAGCGACTGATGCGACGGACTATGTCGTTTTAGCAAAGGCACTTGATAAGGCTGCCAAGGAGATTGGTGTTGACTTTATTGGTGGTTTTTCGGCCTTGGTACAAAAAGGCTACCAAAAAGGAGATGAGATTCTCATCAATTCTATCCCACGTGCTCTAGCTGAGACAGACAAGGTCTGTTCGTCCGTCAATATTGGCTCAACCAAGTCAGGAATCAACATGACTGCAGTTGCAGATATGGGACGTATCATCAAGGAAACTGCGAACTTATCAGATATGGGAGCTGCCAAATTGGTTGTATTTGCGAACGCTGTTGAGGACAATCCTTTTATGGCGGGGGCCTTCCATGGTGTCGGTGAAGCAGATGTCATCATCAATGTTGGAGTTTCAGGTCCTGGTGTCGTCAAACGTGCCTTGGAAAAAGTGCGTGGTCAAAGCTTTGATGTAGTAGCTGAGACGGTCAAGAAAACAGCTTTTAAGATTACTCGTATTGGTCAGCTGGTCGGTCAAATGGCGAGTGAACGCCTTGGGGTTGACTTTGGGATTGTAGACCTAAGTTTGGCTCCAACTCCTGCAGTTGGAGACTCAGTGGCTCGTGTTCTTGAGGAGATGGGTCTAGAAACAGTTGGAACGCATGGGACAACTGCTGCACTCGCTCTTTTGAATGACCAAGTTAAAAAGGGTGGAGTCATGGCTTGTAACCAGGTCGGTGGCTTGTCAGGGGCTTTTATCCCTGTTTCTGAAGATGAGGGCATGATTGCTGCGGTGCAAAACGGCTCTCTGAATTTAGAGAAACTAGAGGCCATGACGGCTATCTGTTCTGTCGGGCTGGATATGATTGCCATTCCAGAAGATACGGCTGCTGAAACCATTGCTGCGATGATTGCGGATGAGGCGGCAATCGGTGTCATTAATATGAAAACAACGGCCGTCCGTATCATTCCAAAGGGTGAAGAAGGCGATATGATTGAGTTTGGTGGCTTGCTAGGAACAGCGCCAGTTATGAAAGTCAACGGTGCTTCATCTGTCGATTTCATCTCTCGTGGAGGTCAAATCCCAGCTCCAATCCATAGTTTTAAAAATTAATAAAAAGGGAGAGAATTTAAGTTGAGTTTAAGAATGACTGTGTATACTATAATCATTAAATAAAGACCTCCTAACATTATTTAATAGAAATCCTAAACTTTTTCATAATAATCTCCTAGGGAAGCTACCATGAGGGTAGCTTTTCTTGTGGCAAAATTAGGAGAAGGAGCTTTGCTTTTGAAAGCCAAATATTTCTTTGATCCATGATATAATAGAAGAAAATGGAGGATAGAAAATGTCTAAAGTAAGATTGTACTTGGTCCGTCATGGAAAAACCATGTTTAACACGATTGGACGTGCTCAAGGATGGAGTGATACGCCTCTAACTGCAGAAGGTGAGTTAGGAATTCATGAGTTGGGAATTGGTTTGAGAGAGTCTGGTTTGCAGTTTGACCGAGCTTATTCCAGTGACTCTGGTCGTACGATTCAAACTATGGGAATTATCCTAGAAGAACTAGGTTTACAGGGCAAAATCCCTTACCGTATGGATAAGCGCATCCGTGAGTGGTGCTTTGGTAGTTTTGATGGGGCCTATGATGGGGACCTCTTCATGGGGGTCATTCCTCGTGTTTTCAAGGTGGATCATGTTCATCAGTTATCCTATGCTGAGCTGGCAGAAGGTTTGGTAGAGGTTGATACTGCTGGTTGGGCTGAAGGCTGGGAAAAACTCAGTGGTCGAATCAAGGAAGGCTTTGAATCGATTGCCAAAGAAATGGAAGAACAAGGTGGGGGCAATGCTCTCGTCGTAAGCCACGGGATGACCATTGGTACGATGGTTTATCTCATCAATGGTATGCATCCGCATGGCCTGGATAATGGTAGTGTGACCATCCTAGAATATGAGGACGGCCAGTTTAGCGTAGAAGTTGTTGGTGACCGTAGTTACCGAGAACTAGGACGTGAGAAGATAGAAGAAAATAAGCATTGATCAAGATAGCTCCGTATAGGAGCTATTTTTATTCAGCTTGACAAGAGTGCTTTCAAAGCCAATCTTTCTTGACAATGGAGGGGAAAAGATTCTTTCTCGACTTTCAAATTCCCCCAAAAATGGTATAATAGTAACATCATAAAATTGGAGAAATAGCATGAGATTTTACAATCATAAGGAAATTGAGCCTAAGTGGCAAGGCTACTGGGCTGACCATCATACATTTAAGACAGGAACAGACGCATCAAAACCGAAGTTCTATGCTCTCGATATGTTCCCATATCCTTCAGGAGCTGGATTGCACGTAGGACACCCAGAAGGCTACACAGCAACGGATATTCTTAGCCGTTACAAACGTGCGCAAGGCTACAATGTCCTTCACCCCATGGGTTGGGATGCCTTTGGTTTGCCTGCAGAGCAATACGCTATGGATACAGGAAATGACCCAGCAGAATTTACAGCGGAAAATATTGCTAACTTTAAACGCCAAATCAATGCGCTTGGATTCTCTTACGACTGGGACCGTGAAGTCAACACGACAGATCCAAACTACTACAAGTGGACGCAGTGGATTTTTACCAAGCTTTACGAAAAAGGCTTGGCCTATGAAGCGGAAGTACCAGTAAACTGGGTTGAGGAACTAGGAACGGCCATTGCCAACGAAGAAGTGCTTCCTGACGGAACTTCTGAGCGTGGAGGCTATCCAGTTGTCCGCAAACCAATGCGCCAATGGATGCTCAAAATCACGGCCTATGCAGAGCGCTTGCTCAATGACTTGGATGACCTGGACTGGCCAGAGTCTATCAAAGACATGCAACGCAACTGGATTGGCAAATCAACTGGTGCCAATGTGACTTTCAAAGTAAAAGGAACAGACAAGGAATTCACCGTCTTTACTACTCGTCCTGATACTCTTTTTGGTGCGACTTTCACTGTCTTGGCGCCTGAGCATGATCTAGTAGATGCCATCACGAGCCCAGAACAAGCTGAGGCAGTAGCTAACTATAAACATCAAGCCAGCCTCAAGTCAGACTTGGCTCGTACAGACCTTGCCAAAGAAAAAACTGGTGTTTGGACTGGTGCTTATGCCATCAACCCTGTCAATGGCAAAGAAATTCCAATCTGGATTGCAGACTATGTTCTTGCTAGCTATGGAACAGGTGCTGTCATGGCTGTGCCAGCCCACGACCAACGTGACTGGGAATTTGCCAAACAGTTTGGTCTTTCAATCGTAGAAGTGCTTGAAGGTGGAAATGTAGCAGAAGCTGCTTATACTGAAGATGGTCTTCACGTCAATTCTGATTTCCTAGATGGACTGAACAAAGAAGACGCTATTGCCAAGATTGTCGCTTGGTTGGAAGAAAAAGAATGTGGTCAAGAGAAAATTACCTACCGTCTCCGCGACTGGCTCTTTAGCCGTCAACGTTACTGGGGTGAGCCAATCCCAATCATTCATTGGGAAGATGGGACTTCAACGGCTGTTCCAGAAAATGAATTGCCGCTTGTTTTGCCTGTAACCAAGGACATCCGCCCTTCAGGTACAGGTGAAAGCCCATTGGCTAACTTGACAGACTGGCTTGAAGTGACTCGTGAAGATGGCGTCAAAGGTCGTCGTGAGACCAATACCATGCCACAATGGGCAGGTTCAAGTTGGTACTATCTTCGCTATATTGACCCACACAACACAGAAAAATTGGCCGACGAGGATCTCCTCAAACAATGGTTGCCAGTGGATATCTACGTGGGTGGTGCGGAACACGCCGTTCTTCACTTGCTCTATGCTCGTTTCTGGCACAAATTCCTCTATGACCTCGGTGTTGTTCCGACTAAGGAACCATTCCAAAAACTCTTTAATCAAGGAATGATTTTGGGGACAAGCTACCGTGACCACCGTGGGGCTCTTGTGGCGACTGACAAGGTTGAAAAACGTGACGGTTCTTTCTTCCATGTGGAAACAGGAGAAGAGTTGGAGCAAGCACCAGCCAAGATGTCTAAATCCCTCAAGAACGTTGTTAACCCAGACGATGTGGTGGAACAATATGGTGCCGATACCCTTCGCGTCTATGAAATGTTCATGGGACCGCTTGATGCTTCCATCGCTTGGTCTGAAGAAGGTTTGGAAGGAAGCCGTAAATTCCTAGACCGTGTTTATCGTTTGATTACAAGTAAAGAAATCGCTGCGGAAAACAATGGTGCTCTTGACAAGGTCTACAATGAAACAGTCAAAGCTGTCACTGAGCAAATCGAGTCCATGAAATTCAATACAGCTATTGCTCAACTCATGGTCTTTGTCAACGCTGCTAACAAGGAAGACAAACTCTATGTGGACTATGCCAAAGGCTTTATCCAATTGATCGCACCATTTGCGCCTCACTTGGCAGAAGAACTCTGGCAAACAGTTGCAGCAACAGGTGAGTCAATCTCTTACGTAGCTTGGCCGACTTGGGACGAAAGCAAATTGGTTGAAGACGAAATTGAAATCGTCGTCCAAATCAAAGGAAAAGTCCGTGCGAAACTCATGGTCGCTAAAGACCTATCACGCGAAGAATTGCAAGAAATCGCTCTAGCGGATGAAAAAGTCAAGGCAGAAATCGATGGCAAGGAAATCGTGAAAGTTATTGCAGTACCTAACAAACTCGTTAATATCGTTGTGAAATAAGATAGGAATCCTTCAGAGTAGAATCTGGGGGATTTTTAAATTGGATTATGCTATAATAGTCTCAACTAAGATAAAAACACAGTTCTGGTTGGTAGTCCAGACGTAGGTAATCCTATCAGTAACCTTCCTCCTTGGTTGTCCATTCTTAGGGATAGATTTAAGGAGGTGCTGTCGTGAAAATCGTTTCAATTGGCTTGACAGTTTATTTTGAAGATGGATTTTGGCATGGATTGTTTGAACAAGAGTATGAGGGAACTTATCAAGTTTGTCGTGTGACATTTGGTCAGGAACCAAAAGAGGATGAAATTTTGAAACTTTTACAGACTCAGTTTGTTCGGTTATCTTTTAGTCCAGAGGCAATAGTCAAACAGCATGTGAAGATTAAGAATCCGAAGCGTCTGCAGCGAGCTGTAAAGAAACAGGTGAAGCAGAAAGTTTCTTCTAAGTCACAAGAGCTTTTACAGTTGCAGTACGAGGAACGAAAAAAGCATTCAAAACAACAGTCCAGTCTCCAAAAGCAATTGCTCAAGCAAGAGAAATTTGAACGCAAACAGCAAAAACGTAGAGAGAAGCACAAGGGGCATTAACTCACTCGTTTCCATATGTGATCATTCCTCCATAAACTGGGGGGATGATTTTTATAAGAGGAGTTTGCATTGTTGAATCGAAAACCAAGTGTTTCCTAAAATTTTCATTAAGATATGTTATACTATATTCAAGGAATGAACAAGGAGAAAGCTATGCCAGTAAATGAATATGGTCAGATGATTGGTGAATCTGTAGTCGGTCACACGTCTGGTAAATTACCTGCTATCGATTTTTTAGAAGGGCGTTATGCTCGGATAGAGGCTCTTTCGGTAGAAAAACATGCGAAGGATTTACTAGCTGTTTATGGTCCAGATACGCCTCGAGAGATGTGGACCTACCTCTTTCAGGAGCCAGTGGCAAATATGGAGGAACTGGTCAGCCTTTTAAACCAGATGTTGGCTCGTAAGGATCGTTTTTACTATGCGATTGTAGACAAGGCAACTGGTAAGACTTTAGGAACCTTTTCTCTGATGCGAATTGATCAGAATAACCGAGTAATAGAAGTGGGAGCTGTCACCTTTTCACCAGCACTTAAGGGGACGAGGACAGGGACAGAAGCCCATTATTTACTAGCTCGCTATGTTTTTGAGGAGCTTAATTATAGACGCTATGAGTGGAAATGCGATGCTCTAAATCTTCCATCAAGACGAGCAGCAGAACGTTTAGGCTTTGTCTATGAAGGAACCTTCCGTCAGGCTGTCGTTTATAAGGGGCGAACTAGAGATACGGATTGGTTGTCTATGATTGATAAGGACTGGCCTCAGGTCAAAGATCGTTTGGAAGCATGGTTGACTCCTGAAAATTTTGACAAGAATGGACGGCAGTATAAGAGCTTGAGAGAACTCTAAGAGATGGTGACATGATTAGCGTTAGAAAGCAAGAAGTTGTCAAGTTAGAGAATGTTTTGCATCTCTATCAGGCAGTCGGTTGGACAAATTATACACATCAACCCCAGATGCTGGAGAAGTCCTTGTCTCACTCATTAGCGATTTACCTGGCACTTGATGGTGAGGCAATAGTTGGCTTGGTTCGTTTGGTCGGAGATGGTTTTTCATCGGTTTTTGTACAGGATTTGATCGTTTTGCCTAGCCATCAGCGCCAAGGGATTGGCAGCGCCTTGATGAAAGAGGCTTTA
The DNA here is from genome assembly GCF_002096335.1 of Streptococcus oralis subsp. dentisani. Taxonomy (GTDB): domain Bacteria; phylum Bacillota; class Bacilli; order Lactobacillales; family Streptococcaceae; genus Streptococcus; species Streptococcus oralis_Z. Next base: position 186,388 of record NZ_NCUW01000028.1, on the reverse strand, counting down.
GGGGATTTCAAAGAGGTCTATCAAATCCAACTAGCGACCGAACAGACAGAAAAAAATTTGGGATTCTACCGTTTCTTGGGTTTTGAAACCTTATCTACTTATGATTGCACAGGAATGATTTGGGTAGAACGAAAAAAATAAAATAATTATTTTTTCTTAAGTAAAGTTTAAGTATCCTCGTGTATTATATAGATATTAGATAAAGACCTCCTAACTTTATTTAATGAAATCCCAAACTTTTCTTTTTCATCATAATCTCCTAAAGAAGCCACCCAATCAGGTGGCTTTTTTGTTGTTTGAGAAAGGAAATTTCATTTGGGGAAAATTTTAAAAAAATGATAAATCAGAGAAAAAGTTAAGTTAGCTTTAAGATTCATCTTGTATACTATAATCATTAAATAAAGACCTCCTAACTTTATTTAATGAAATCCTAAACTTTTCTTTTTCATAATAATCTCCCTAAGGAAGTCACCCAATCAGGTGGCTTTTTTGTTTGTGGCTTGGATTTTTGCTATAATAGGAACATGAGTAGAATTTTAGATAATGAAATCATGGGTGATGAGGAGTTGGTAGAACGTACCCTACGTCCCCAGTATTTACGTGAATATATCGGTCAGGACAAGGTCAAGGATCAGTTGCAAATATTTATCGAGGCTGCCAAAATGCGGGATGAGGCGCTGGACCATGTTCTTTTGTTTGGCCCTCCAGGACTTGGGAAAACAACCATGGCTTTTGTCATTGCCAATGAACTGGGAGTCAATCTCAAGCAAACGTCTGGTCCTGTTATCGAAAAAGCGGGTGATCTGGTAGCGATTTTGAATGATTTGGAGCCTGGAGATGTCCTCTTTATTGACGAGATTCATCGCTTGCCCATGTCGGTGGAAGAGGTGCTTTACAGTGCCATGGAGGACTTCTACATTGATATTATGATCGGGGCTGGGGAAGGCAGTCGCAGTGTCCATCTGGACTTGCCGCCTTTTACCTTAATTGGTGCGACGACACGGGCAGGAATGCTCTCAAATCCGCTACGGGCCCGTTTTGGGATTACAGGTCATATGGAATACTATGCCCACGCTGACTTGACAGAGATTGTTGAGCGGACGGCAGATATTTTTGAGATGGAAATCACCCATGAGGCAGCTGCTGAGCTGGCCTTACGTAGTCGAGGAACTCCCCGTATCGCTAATCGCCTCCTTAAGCGCGTGCGCGACTTTGCCCAGATTATGGGAGATGGTTTAATTGATGATGTCATTACTGATAAGGCCTTGACCATGCTGGATGTAGACCATGAAGGATTAGACTATGTGGACCAGAAAATCCTTCGTACCATGATTGAGATGTATGGTGGTGGTCCTGTCGGTCTAGGAACTCTTTCTGTTAATATTGCCGAGGAGCGTGAGACGGTGGAAGATATGTACGAACCCTACCTCATCCAGAAAGGCTTTATCATGCGAACTCGTTCAGGACGAGTTGCGACTGCTAAGGCTTACGAACATTTGGGGTATGAGTATAATGAAAAATAAACAAGAAATCTTAGATAGTGTTAGAGAAAATCCTGACATGATGACCATTCTGACTATCATCCGCGACCTTGATTTAAAAGACTTGTGGTTGGCAGCGGGTTCGGTACGAAATTTCATCTGGAATCTCTTGTCAGACAGACCAGCTTTTGACCGTGAGACGGATGTTGATGTGATTTTCTTTGATCCAGATGTTTCTTATGAGGAGACAGTATCCCTAGAGAACAAGCTGAGAGAAGATTTCCCTCAATATCAGTGGGAGTTGAAAAATCAAGTCTATATGCATCAGCACAGTCCCCACACTGTGCCTTACACGAGTTCTCGTGATGCCATGAGTAAATATCCGGAGCGCTGTACGGCGATAGGGCTTCGCTTGCATGCCGACGCAACTTTAGAACTCTTTGCTCCCTATGGTCTCGAGGATATTTTGAACTTTCAAGTTCGCCCAACACCTCATTTCTTAGAGAATGAAGACCGAATGAAGCTCTACCAAGAGCGCTTGTCCAAGAAAAATTGGCAAGAAAAATGGGAAAATCTCACTTTTTCAAAAACTTAAGAAAACTTTAAGTTAGGGACGGTATACTAGGTTCATAAGTTAAGAGAAACTTAACTTAAACTCCTAAAACTTTTTCATAATAATCTCCCTATAAAATTAAGTCGCCCAATCAGGCGGCTTTTTTTGTCTGTACGGAGAGCTAATAACTTAGCAATAGAAGAAAATAGGGAAATATGGTATAATGAAACGATAGATTTTTGAATAGGAATAAGATCATGTTTGGATTTTTTAAGAAAGATAAAACTGTAGAAGTCGAGGTTCCAACACAGGTTCCTGCTCATATTGGAATCATCATGGATGGGAATGGTCGCTGGGCTAAAAAACGGATGCAACCACGGGTTTTTGGTCATAAGGCGGGGATGGAAGCTCTCCAAAAGGTGACCAAGGCAGCTAACAAGATGGGAGTTAAGGTCATCACAGTCTATGCCTTTTCGACGGAAAATTGGACGCGCCCAGATCAAGAAGTCAAGTTTATCATGAACTTACCAGTCGAGTTTTATGATAACTACGTCCCTGAATTACACGCAAATAACGTTAAGATTCAGATGATTGGGGAGACAGACCGTTTGCCTAAGCCGACTTTTGAAGCTTTGAAAAAAGCAGAGGAATTGACAAAGAACAATACGGGCTTGATTCTCAATTTTGCGCTTAACTATGGTGGTCGTGCTGAAATTACGCAGGCTCTTAAGAGCTTGGCTCAAGATGTTCTAGATGCTAAAATCAATCTTGGTGACATCACAGAAGATATGATTGGGGACTATCTTTTCACCCAGCATCTGCCAAAGGATTTGCGAGATCCTGATTTGATTATCCGTACGAGTGGTGAGTTGCGTTTGAGTAATTTCTTGCCATGGCAAGCAGCCTATAGCGAGCTTTACTTTACGAATACCTTGTGGCCTGATTTTGATGAAGCCGCCTTGCAGGAAGCTATTGCTGATTTTAACCATCGCAATCGCCGTTTTGGAGGAGTTTAGGAGAAGATATGACCAAGGATTTACAAAAGAGAACATTGTTTGCGGTATTGGCCCTGGCAATTTTCCTTCCAGTCTTGTTTGCAGGAGGGCTCTTGTTGCAGATAGGGATTGGCTTGTTAGCGATGCTAGGCGTCCATGAACTCTTGAACATGAAGGGGCTAAAGACTATGACCATTGAGGGGGCTTTGACTCTCTTTGCGACCTTTGCCCTAACAATTCCTTTAGAAAACTATCTGACATTCCTACCAGTTGATGGGAATGTGGTTGCCTACAGTGTTTTGATTACAATTATGCTAGGGACGACCGTTTTCAGTAAAAGCTATACGATTGAAGATGCTGCTTTTCCAATTGCTGTTAGTTTTTATGTTGGTTTTGGTTTCAATGCCTTACTAGATGCTCGGGTGGCAGGTTTTGATAAGGTTCTTCTGGCTCTTTTTATCGTTTGGGCGACAGATAGCGCAGCCTACCTGACAGGGATGAATTTTGGTAAGCATAAGTTAGCCCCGAGAGTTTCTCCTAATAAGAGTATTGAGGGCTTTGTCGGTGGTATTCTAGGTGCGGTACTGATAACAGTGGTTTTCATGTTAGTGGACAGCACAGTGGCTCTTCCTTATGGGATTTATAGAATGAGTCTTTTTGCCGCCTTCTTCAGTGTGGCAGGTCAGTTTGGTGATTTGATTGAGAGTGCCATGAAACGCCATTTCGGTGTCAAGGATTCTGGAAAATTTATCCCTGGACATGGCGGTGTATTGGATCGCTTTGACAGCATGTTGGTTGTGTTTCCAATGATGCACTTATTTGGCCTGTTTTAAAGAAAGGAATATTGAATGATTGGATTGCTAACCTTTATCCTCGTTTTTGGGATTATTGTGGTGGTGCATGAGTTTGGACATTTTTATTTTGCCAAGAAATCAGGCATTCTAGTTCGTGAATTTGCCATTGGTATGGGGCCCAAGATTTTTGCTCATATCGGTAAGGATGGCACTGCTTATACCATTCGAATCCTTCCTCTAGGAGGCTATGTTCGTATGGCAGGCTGGGGTGATGATGCGACAGAAATCAAGACAGGAACTCCAGTCAGTTTAACACTTGCTGATGATGGCAAGGTCAAACGGATCAACCTCTCAGGGAAGAAACTGGATCAAACGGCTCTTCCTATGCAGGTAACCCAGCTTGATTTCGAAGATAAGCTCTTCATTAAAGGCTTGGTCTTGGAAGAAGAAAAGACCTTTGCTGTGGATCATGATGCAACGGTTGTTGAGGCAGATGGTACCGAAGTGCGCATCGCTCCTCTGGATGTACAGTATCAAAATGCTTCTATCTGGGGCAAGCTCATCACCAACTTTGCAGGTCCTATGAACAACTTTATCTTAGGAGTCGTTGTTTTTTGGATCCTAATCTTTTTACAAGGCGGTGTTAGAGATACTCAGACAAATCTCTTTCATGTCATGCCAGAGGGAGCTTTGGCTAAGGTAGGCGTAGCTGAGACCGCTCAAATTACCAAGGTCGGCTCGCATGAGGTTAAGGATTGGCAAGACTTGACCCAGGCTGTGGAAGCAGATACCAAGGACAAGACCGCCCCGACCTTAGATGTGACTATTTCTGAAAATGGTAGCGAAAAACAAGTCACGGTGACTCCAGAAGAAAATCAAGGACGTTATATTCTCGGGGTTCAACCGAGAGTCAAGTCAGACCTCCTGTCCATGTTTGTTGGTGGATTTACAACCGCTGCTGACTCAGGGCTCCGTATCCTTTCGGCTCTGAAAAACTTGATTTTCCATCCAGATTTGAACAAACTCGGTGGCCCCGTTGCCATTTTTAAGGCAAGTAGCGATGCTGCTAAAAATGGAATTGAGAATGTCCTCTATTTCCTAGCTATAATTTCCATCAATATCGGAATTTTTAATTTGATTCCGATTCCGGCTTTGGATGGTGGAAAGATTGTGCTCAATATCCTAGAGGCTATCCGCCGGAAACCCCTTAAACAAGAAATTGAAACCTATGTCACCATGGCTGGTGTAGTTATCATGGTTGTCTTGATGCTAGCTGTGACCTGGAATGACATTATGCGACTCTTTTTTAGATAATCGAGGAATATTATGAAACAAAGTAAAATGCTAATCCCAACGCTTCGCGAAATGCCAAGCGATGCTCAAGCTATCAGCCACGCCCTTATGTTGCGTGCTGGTTATGTTCGTCAAGTTTCTGCCGGTGTATATTCTTACCTACCACTCGCTAACCGTGTGATTGAAAAGGCTAAGAATATCATGCGCCAAGAGTTTGATAAGATTGGTGCGGTGGAGATGTTGGCTCCTGCCCTTCTCAGTGCTGATCTTTGGCGTGAATCAGGCCGTTATGAAACCTATGGTGAAGACCTTTATAAACTGAAAAATCGTGAAAAGTCAGATTTTATCCTAGGTCCGACACACGAAGAGACTTTTACAGCTATTGTCCGTGATTCTGTTAAGTCTTATAAGCAATTACCGCTTAATCTCTACCAAATCCAGCCTAAGTACCGTGATGAAAAACGTCCACGTAACGGCCTTCTCCGTACGCGTGAATTCATCATGAAAGACGGTTACAGTTTCCATGCCAACTATGACAGCTTGGATGTGACCTATGATGAGTACAAGGCTGCTTATGAACGCATCTTCACTCGCAGTGGCTTGGACTTTAAGGCTATCATCGGTGACGGCGGGGCTATGGGTGGTAAGGATAGCCAAGAATTTATGGCTATCACACCAGCTCGTACAGACCTTGACCGATGGGTCGTCTTGGACAAGTCAGTTGCCTCATTTGATGAAATTCCTGCAGAGGTGCAAGAAGAAATCAAGGAAGAATTGCTCAAATGGATGGTTTCTGGTGAGGATACCATCGCCTACTCAAGTGAGTCTAGCTATGCGGCTAACTTGGAAATGGCAACAAATGAATACAAACCAAGCAACCGTGTTGTCGCTGAAGAAGAAGTGACTCGCGTTGCAACACCAGATGTTAAATCCATCGATGAGGTTGCAGCCTTCCTCAATGTTCCAGAAGAACAAACGATTAAAACCCTCTTCTACATGGCAGATGGTGAGCTTGTTGCAGCCCTTCTAGTTGGGAATGACCAACTCAATGAAGTCAAGTTGAAAAACTACTTGGGTGCAGATTTCTTTGATGTTGCTAGCGAGGAAGAAGTCGCAAGTGTCGTCTCAGCAGGCTTTGGTTCACTTGGTCCAGTTGGTTTACCAGAAAATGTAAAAATCATTGCTGACCGTAAGGTGCAAGATGTTCGCAATGCGGTTGTAGGTGCTAACGAAGATGGCTACCACTTGACGGGCGTGAACCCAGGTCGTGACTTCACTGCAGAATATGTGGATATCCGTGAAGTTCGTGAGGGTGAAATTTCACCAGACGGACAAGGCGTTCTTAACTTTGCCCGTGGTATCGAAATTGGTCACATCTTCAAACTCGGTACTCGCTACTCAGCAAGCATGGGTGCGGATGTCTTGGACGAAAACGGCCGTGCGATCCCAATCATCATGGGATGTTACGGTATCGGTGTTAGCCGTCTCCTTTCAGCAGTGATGGAGCAACACGCTCGCCTCTTTGTCAACAAAACGCCTAAGGGTGAATACCGTTACGCTTGGGGAGTTAACTTCCCTAAAGAATTGGCGCCATTTGATGTGCACTTAATCACTGTCAATGTCAAGGATGAAGAAGCGCAGGCCTTGACAGAAAGGCTTGAAGCAAGCTTGATGGGAGCTGGTTACGAAGTCTTGACAGATGACCGTAACGAACGTGTCGGGGTTAAATTCAGCGATAGCGACTTGATCGGTCTTCCAATCCGTATCACTGTTGGGAAGAAAGCAGCTGATGGTATTGTAGAAGTTAAGATCAAGGCGACTGGTGATACGATCGAGGTTCACGCAGACAACTTGCTCGAAACCCTCGAAACCCTTGAAATCCTCAGCAAGAAATAAAAACTATAATCAGAAGAAAAACAAGGCAAAAATGTAACTAGTTTTTGCCTTGTTTTTTCTATATAATGGGAATGAATAAATACATCATCAAGTTAAGAGGTAAAGCTATGCTAAAATTTCCAAAGGATTTTGTCTGGGGTTCCTCAACTTCTGGACCACAGACAGAAGGCCGTGTGCCTGGTGACGGCAAGGGAGACAATCTCTGGGATTATTGGTTCCAAGTAGAGCCAAATCGCTACTACAATGGGATTGGACCTGACAAAACATCGACCTTTTACGAAAACTGGGAAAAGGATATTGAGCTTCTAGTAGAAACAGGTCATACAGCCTTTCGTACTTCTATCCAGTGGTCACGACTTTTCCCGCAAGGTCGTGGAGAAGTCAATCCTCAAGGTGTGGCTTTCTACCGTCAGGTCTTTGAAGCGATCAAGGCCAAGGGTATTCGCCTTTTAGTCAATCTCTATCACTTTGATCTGCCTTTTGCCCTTCAAGAAGATGGGGATGGTTGGGAAGATAAGGCCACTGTCTCAGCCTACGAAGACTATGCTCGTTTCTGTTTTGAGACTTATGGTGACTTGGTGGACCAATGGATTACCTTCAATGAGCCTATCGTTCCTGTTGAGTTTGGTTACTTCTATAATGCCCATTATCCTCACAAGGTAGATGCCAAAGCGGCAGTTAAGGTGGCCTATCACACACAACTAGCTAGTAGTCTTGCGGTGAAGGCTTGTCATGAGGTTTTGCCTGATTCCAAGATTGGGATTGTCCTCAATTTGACGCCAGCTTATCCTCGTAGCCAGCATCCTGCAGATGTGAAAGCTGCTCGTATTGCGGATCTCTTTCAAGCGCAGTCTTTCCTAGATCCATCTGTTTTGGGAACTTATCCAGAAGAGTTAGTGGAAATTATGACTGAGCATGATTTGCTTCCAGACTACACAGCAGAGGAGTTGGAACTCATTCGTGAGCATACAGTGGACTTTCTCGGAGTCAACTACTACCAGCCTTTGCGCGTCATGGCGCCACGTTTTGCTAAACATCCAGACAGTCCGCTCTTGCCTGAGCATTTCTATGAGCCTTACGTCATGCCAGGTCGTAAGATCAATCCCCACCGTGGGTGGGAAATCTACGAGCAAGGGATTTACCACATCGCACAAAACATCAAGGAAAACTATGGCAATATCGAGTGGATGCTGACAGAGAATGGTATGGGTGTTGAAGGTGAAGATAAATTCCGTGAGAATGGCATGATTCAAGACGACTATCGTATTGAATTTGTCAAAGGGCATCTGCGTGAACTCCATCGTGCCATTGAAGACGGTGCTAACTGTAAAGGTTACTTAATCTGGACCTTTATCGACTGCTGGTCATGGCTCAACAGCTATAAAAACCGCTATGGTCTGGTTGAGCTTGACCTGGAAACGCAGGAACGCCGCCTGAAGAAATCAGGCCACTGGTTCAAAGAACTTAGCGATAATAATGGATTTTAAAAAGAGATTCTGACCGATTATCTTAATTGGTCAGAGTTTTCTTTTATTCGTTAATATTTTCGATGCTCTCCCATCGAAAATAAGTTTTTAGCTATAAAAAGAATAGAAATAGGAAGGCAAAGAATATTTTGACTAGAAACCTGCCACATTTTTGGTATAATATTACTTATTCACATTTTATTTTGATTATGAAAGTGTTGGTGTTTGATGTCTCGTTCTGTTGAATTGCTAAAGAAACGTTACTTAAAGAATATAAAAGAGGAGCCTGATTTATTTATTGGGATTGAGTTAGAATATCCTATTGTAAATTTAGAGGGTGAGGCTACGGATATCGAGGTTGTTAAGGATCTCTTTCGGTATTTACCATCAGTACTGGGTTTTACTATCGAAAAAGTGGATGATTTTGGGAATCCAATTCAGTTGTTTGATCTAGTCAGCCAAGATACGATCTTGTTTGAGGTTGCTTATACGACGATTGAGTTTGCATTCGGAAAGGCCGAATCTATCCAAGAGGTAGAAGAACGCTTTGATTTCTATATGGCTACGATTCAGAATAAGTTGGGCGAAGCTAATCATGCTATTGTTGGCTGCGGCATTCATCCCAACTGGGATAAAAATGAGAATTGTCCAGTGGCTTATCCCCGCTATCAGATGTTGATGGATTATCTGAATTTGAGTAGAAATGTAACTAAATCAGATTTACATCATTTCCCTGAGTATGGAGCCTTTATCTGTGGTAGTCAGGTTCAACTAGACGTTTCAAGGTCCAACTACCTGCGTGTTATCAATGCTTTTACTCAAATTGAAGCAGCTAAAGCTTATTTGTTTGCCAATTCTGAGTTTTCAGGGGCAGATTGGGATACCAAAATTTCGAGAGATATTTTTTGGGAAGAATCCATGCATGGTATCTATCCAGAGAATGTAGGTGTTAATACTAGACTATTTAAAGATGAGGATGATTTTTTTGACTATCTAAATCATTCTGCGATTTTCACTGCGGAGCGTGATGGGCAGACCTATTATTTTTATCCTATTCAGGCTAGGGACTATTTTGCTACACCTGAAATCCAGGCATTTACCCTTAATGGGGATGAGGTTCTTATTTATCCCCAAGAGAAGGATTTTGAAACTCATCGTAGTTACCAGTACCAAGACTTAACAACTAGAGGGACTATCGAGTTTCGTAGTGTGTGTACGCAACCTTTAAATAGAACCTTTGCTTCAGCAGCTTTTCACTTGGGATTGTTGCTTAATTTAGATAAGTTAGAAGCTTACTTGCGGACTGCTCCATTTTTTACCACAGTTGGACGTGATTACAAGTCATTGAGACGACAATTTTCTAAGAAAAGGCTAACAGATGAGGAAGAAACTGCAATTGTAGAGTTTTCAAAAGAATTACTCTTTCTAGCCGAGGAAGGACTGGAGAAGAGAGGCAAGCAAGAAATGACCTATTTACAGCCTTTGAAAGAAGAATTGTGCCTATAATTTCTCTTATAAAGGGAGAATTTTCTGAAAAATCATGATATAATGGAATGGACTATAGATAAAGGATAGAGATTATGACATTAGTTTATCAATCAACGCGTGATGCCAATAATACAGTAACTGCCAGCCAAGCTATTTTGCAAGGTTTGGCGACGGATGGTGGTTTGTTTACACCGCTTACTTATCCAAAGGTCGATTTGGACTTTGAAAAATTGAAAGATGCTTCTTACCAAGAAGTTGCTAAGCTTGTCTTGTCAGCATTTTTAGATGACTTTACGGCTGAGGAGTTGGATTACTGCATCAACAATGCCTACGATAGCAAGTTTGATATTCCGGCTATTGCTCCTTTGGTGAAACTAGATGGGCAATACAACTTGGAACTCTTCCATGGATCAACCATTGCCTTTAAAGATATGGCCTTGTCTATCTTGCCATACTTTATGACGACAGCCGCTAAAAAGCATGGTTTGGAGAACAGAATCGTCATTTTGACAGCGACATCTGGTGATACTGGGAAAGCAGCTATGGCTGGATTTGCGGATGTACCTGGTACTGAGATTATCGTCTTTTATCCAAAGGATGGTGTCAGCAAGGTACAAGAGTTGCAAATGACTACTCAGACTGGCGACAATACTCATGTTATCGCTATTGATGGAAACTTTGATGATGCGCAAACAAATGTGAAACATATGTTTAACGATGTAGCTCTCCGTGAAAAATTGGCAGCGAACAAGTTGCAATTTTCATCAGCTAACTCTATGAACATCGGTCGTTTGGTACCACAGGTTGTTTATTATGTCTATGCCTATGCCCAGTTGGTTAAGTCTGGTGAGATTGTGGCTGGTGAAAAGGTCAACTTCACAGTACCAACAGGAAACTTTGGAAATATCTTAGCTGCCTTTTATGCTAAGCAAATTGGTCTGCCGATTGGTAAATTGATCTGCGCTTCAAATGACAACAATGTTTTGACAGACTTCTTCAAGACACGTATTTACGACAAGAAACGTGAGTTTAAGGTAACAACTAGTCCATCTATGGATATCTTGGTATCTTCAAACTTGGAGCGTTTGATTTTCCATCTTTTGGGGAATGATGCGGTTAAGACAACTGAACTCATGAATGCCTTGAATACACAAGGACAATATGAATTGACAGACTTTGATGCAACGATTCTGGAACTCTTTGCAGCTGAATATGCGACGGAGGAAGAAACTGCGGCAGAAATTAAACGTGTTTATCAAACAGATGCCTATATCGAGGATCCACATACGGCGGTTGCCTCAGCTGTTTATAGAAAATATCAAGTGGCTACTGGCGATGCGACTAAGACAGTGATTGCTTCAACAGCTAGTCCATACAAGTTCCCAGTGGTTGCCGTAGAAGCGGTAACTGGGAAAGTTGGCTTGACCGACTTTGAAGCCTTGGTTCAATTACATGACATTTCAGGAGTAGCAGTGCCACCAGCAGTTGACGGCCTTGAAACCGCGCCAGTTCGTCATAAGACAACAGTGGCAGCTGCTGATATGCAAGCAGCGGTTGAGGCTTATCTAGGACTTTAAGACAGAGGAAGTAAACTCGGTTGGGAAATCAACTGAGTTTCTTTTCATCAGGAGGAAGGATTGTTTAAGAAAAATAAAGACATTCTTAATATTGCATTGCCAGCTATGGGGGAAAACTTTTTGCAGATGCTCATGGGAATGGTGGACAGCTACTTGGTCGCCCACTTGGGTTTGATCGCTATTTCGGGTGTTTCAGTGGCTAGCAATATTATCACGATTTACCAAGCGATTTTCATCGCTCTGGGAGCTGCTATTTCTAGTGTTATTTCAAAAAGCATGGGGCAGAAAGATCAGTCGAAGCTAGCTTATCATGTGACTGAGGCGTTGAAGATTACCTTGCTACTGAGTTTGCTTTTAGGGGCCTTGTCTATCTTTGCTGGGCAAGAGATGATAGGACTTTTGGGGACTGAGCAGGCTGTGGCCGAAAGTGGAGGACTCTACCTTTCTTTAGTGGGTGGTTCGATTGTTCTTTTGGGCTTGATGACCAGTTTGGGAGCCTTGATTCGTGCAACGCATAATCCGCGTCTACCCCTCTATGTTAGTTTTTTATCCAATGCCTTGAATATTCTCTTTTCGAGTCTAGCTATTTTTGTTCTTGATATGGGGATAGCTGGTGTTGCATGGGGGACTATTCTGTCTCGCTTGGTTGGTCTTGTAATTTTATGGTCGCAATTAAAACTGCCTTGTGAGAAGCCGTCTTTTGGTTTAGATAAGGATTTGTTGACTTTGGCTATACCGGCAGCAGGAGAACGTCTCATGATGCGGGCTGGAGATGTCGTCATCATTGTCTTGGTTGTTTCTTTTGGGACGGAGGCAGTAGCGGGAAATGCAGTCGGAGAAGTCTTGACTCAGTTTAACTATATGCCTGCCTTTGGCGTCGCTACGGCAACGGTCATGCTGGTGGCTCGAGCAGTTGGAGAGAATAACTGGAAAAGAGTAAACGAGGTAAGCAAGCAAACCTTTTGGATTTCTTTCGTCCTTATGTTGCCCTTGACACTTGGCATCTATGCCTTGGGAATTCCGTTGACACATCTCTTTATGACGGATCCTGTAGCGGTCGAAGCGAGCGTTTTAGTAGCACTTTTCTCACTACTAGGAACTCCTATGGCGACAGGGACAGTTATTTATACGGCGGTTTGGCAGGGCTTGGGAAATGCTCGTCTCCCCTTTTATGCGACAAGTATCGGGATGTGGTGTATCCGCATTGGGACAGCCTATCTGATGGGAATTGTGCTTGGTTGGGGCTTGCCAGGTATTTGGGCGGGAACCCTTTTGGATAATGGTTTTCGTTGGTTATTTCTACGCTACCGATACCAGCGTTATATGAGCTTGAAAGGATAGGAAATGCAAAAAACAGCTTTTATTTGGGATTTAGATGGGACCTTATTGGACTCTTACGAAGCGATTTTGTCAGGGATTGAGGAAACCTTTTGTCAGTTTTCTATTCCTTATGACAAGGAGAAAGTAAGAGAGTTTATCCTCAAGTATTCGGTGCAGGATTTGCTGGAGCAGGTGGCAGAAGAGCGAAATTTGGATGCTAAAGAGCTCAATCAGGTGCGTTCCCAGAGTTTGGCTGAGAAGAATGCCCAGGTAGTTTTGATGCTAGGTGCGCGTGAAGTACTAGCTTGGGCAGATGAAGCAGGGATTCTGCAGTTTGTTTATACCCATAAAGGAGACAATGCCTTTACCATTCTAAGAGACTTGGGTTTGGAATCCTATTTTACAGAAATTCTGACCAGTCAGAGTGGCTTTTCACGGAAACCAAGTCCAGAAGTGGCTACATATTTGCTAGACAAATACGAGTTGAATCCTAGGACTACCTATTATATAGGGGACCGGACTTTGGATGTGGAATTTGCCCAGAATAGTGGAATTCAAAGCATTAACTTTTTCGAGTCATCTTATGAAGGGAATCAGAGGATTCAAGCATTGGCAGATATTCCCTACATTTTTGAGGATGAGCAATAAAAAGATTGTGTCAGTTTTATGACAGAAGGCTAACAAACTATTTCAACTGATCTAGTTTGTTACAAGGAATGGACAGTTCTGTTAAATAGGCCCGAGAGGGCTTTTTTTCTACTTTTTTTGTGTTATGATAGACAGGTACTCATTTGAAAGGAATGTGAAAGAATGAAGAAAAGAATATTATTAGCCTCAACAGTAGCCTTGTCTTTTGCACCAGCATTGGCAACTCAAGCGGAAGAAGTTCTTTGGACTGCGCGTAGTGTTGAGCAAATCCAAAATGACGTGACGAAAAACGAGAACAAAAACAGCTATACAGTTCAGTATGGTGATACTCTGAGCACCATTGCAGAAGCTTTGGGAGTAGATGTGACAGTTCTTGCTAATTTGAACAAGATCACCAATATGGACTTGATTTTCCCAGATACTGTCCTCACTACAACTGTCAATGAGGCAGAAGAGGTGACGGAAGTTGAAATCCAAACTCCTCAAGCAGATTCTAGTGAAGATGTGACGACTGCGACAGCTGATTTGACGACCAACCAAGTAACAGTTGATGAAGAGACTGTTCAAGTAGAAGACCTTTCTCAACCAATTGAGGAAGTACCAAGTGCAACAGAGACTGAAAAACCAACAGAAGTAGCGCCAAGTTCAGAAGTTTCTGAGACAGCGACCGCTACTGAAGAGACACCATCTACAGAAGCACCTGTGGCAGAAGAAACAGCAGAAACAACTCCAGCGGCGGCACCTGCGGCAGAAACAACTGAAACTACTAGTCCAGTTGAAGAAGCTCCTCAAGCAGCGACTCCAGCTACGGAAGAAACGGCAGAAACAACTCCAACAGAAGCACCAGTAGCAGAAACGCCTGCTGATACAAGAGGAACAAGTACAGCAGAAGAAACAACAAATTCTGACACTGCAACTTCGACTTATCAAGCAGAGCAAAGTCAAACTCCTTCAAGAACTTATTCAGCTCCAGCGGCTCCTGACTATGCAGGGCTTGCTGTAGCCAAGTCTGAGAATGCTGGTCTACAACCACAAACTGCAGCCTTTAAAGAAGAAATTGCCAATTTGTTTGGAATTACATCCTTTAGTGGATACCGTCCTGGTGACAGTGGAGACCATGGTAAAGGTTTGGCCATCGACTTTATGGTTCCAGTGAGTTCAGCACTCGGAGATCAAATCGCTGAATATGCAGTCCAAAACATGGCTAGCCGTGGTATCAACTACATCATCTGGAAACAACGTTTCTACGCTCCATACGATAGCAAATATGGGCCTGCCTACACGTGGAATCCAATGCCAGACCGTGGTAGCGTAACCGAAAACCACTATGACCACGTTCACGTTTCAATGAACTAATCATTAAAATGGAAGTTGGGAACTGATTGAGTTTCCACTTCTTTTTTGTGTGTGATTGCTTCAGGATAAAAGGAACAAAGATGGGGAAGTGAGTAATATTTCAAGAAAATGTAAGCATATTTCTTGATTTATTTTTTGGTTTATATTATACTTGATAAGTCAATAGTTGATAAATCAAATATGTTAGGAGGGAATGATGGTAACAATCCAAGATTTACTGTATCGACTACGGTTAGCAGATCAGTCTATGACACAACTATTCGAACGACAATTGGGGATTAGCCTCACTCGTTATCAGATATTATGTTTCTTGATTGAACAGTCTCCTTGTAATCAAATTGCGGTTCAGGAGAGATTGAAAATTGATCAGGCTGCCTTGACACGGCACTTTAAAATTTTGGAAAAGGAAGGTTTGGTCAAGCGACGTCGGAATCCTGAAAACCAGAGGGAGGTTTTGGTGGAAGTGACAGACTTTGCGAGAGAACAACTAGTAACCAACTCTCCCCAACAACATATAAAGGTAAAGAGTCAGATGGAAAGCGTACTTACAAAAGGAGAGCGAGAAGAGTTCAGTCGCTTGTTAGAAAAGTTGATATCTGGCTTAGAAGAGATAGAAATTTAAGGAGAAGAATATGTCTATTTTTACAATTATTTTAGCAACTATCGTTGCTTTGGAGCATTTTTACATTTTTTATTTGGAAAGTGTGGCTACGCAATCAGATACTACTAGTCGCGTATTTAATATGGACAAGGAAGAGTTGACTCGACCCTCTGTCACCTCACTGTTTAAAAACCAAGGGATTTATAATGCTTTGATAGGGGTCTTTCTCTTGTACGGGATTTATTTCTCACAAAGTTTGGAAATTGTGACCATCTTTGTTTTATTTGTGCTTGGTGCAGCGACCTACGGTTCTCTAACAGCAGACAAGAAGATTATTCTGAAGCAAGGTGGACCAGCTATTTTGACTTTGCTGAGTATTTTGTTTTTGAAATAAGAAAGTAGCGTCTTTTTGTTACCTACAAAAGTTAGATTTTTCTATCTAGCTTTTGGCTTTTAGACATAAATCTCTCATTTTCCTAGATTAAACTGTCAATGTCAGCTTGTCAGCCATTAGATGAAATTGCAATTTTAGGTACTCTATAAAAGTTATACCAATTTTTATCCTTGACAAGCTATGAAAACAAGTATATACTGTTTTTGCTGATTCTGTAAAAGGAAAATCAGACTATACCAATTTAAGGGGAAAGCACAGCTGGTCTGTGTCGTATATACTATGTGTGGAATTGTCGGTGTTGTTGGAAACACAAATGCAACTGATATTTTGATTCAAGGGCTTGAAAAACTTGAATACCGTGGCTATGATTCTGCGGGGATTTTTGTCCTAGGTGGTGCTGAAAATCACCTAGTCAAGGCTGTAGGTCGTATCGCAGAATTGTCTGCTAAAACTACTGGTGTTGAGGGAACAACTGGTATCGGACATACGCGTTGGGCGACTCATGGTAAACCAACGGAAGATAACGCTCACCCACATCGATCGGAGACTGGACGTTTTGTCTTGGTGCACAATGGGGTCATTGAAAACTACCTTGAAATCAAGGAAGAATACCTTGCAGGTCACCACTTCAAGGGGCAAACAGATACGGAAATCGCAGTGCACTTGATTGGAAAGTTTGTGGAAGAAGATGGTTTCTCAGTTCTTGAAGCTTTCAAAAAAGCCCTTCACATCATCCGTGGTTCTTATGCCTTTGCCTTGATTGACTCTGAAAATCCAGATGTTATCTATGTCGCTAAGAACAAGTCACCACTTTTGATTGGTCTCGGAGATGGTTACAACATGGTCTGCTCGGATGCTATGGCTATGATTCGTGAGACCAACCAATACATGGAAATCCATGACCAAGAATTGGTAATTGTCAAGGCGGATAGTGTCGAAATTCAAGACTATGATGGCAATCGTCGTGAGCGTGCTAGCTACACTGCTGAGCTTGATTTGTCAGATATCGGTAAGGGAACTTACCCTTACTACATGCTCAAGGAAATTGACGAGCAACCAACGGTCATGCGTAAACTCATCCAAGCCTACACAGATGAGGCTGGTCAAGTAGTGGTAGATCCAGCTATCATCAAGGCTGTTCGAGAGGCAGACCGCATCTACATCCTTGCAGCTGGGACATCTTACCACGCAGGATTTGCTTCTAAGAAAATGCTGGAAGAATTGACGGATACACCTGTTGAACTTGGAATTTCATCTGAGTGGGGCTACGGTATGCCACTTCTCAGCCAGAAACCACTCTTCATCTTTATCAGCCAGTCTGGTGAAACAGCGGATAGCCGCCAGGTTTTGGTTAAGGCTAATGAAATGGGCATCCCTAGCTTAACTGTAACAAACGTGCCAGGATCAACTCTTTCACGTGAAGCCAACCATACCATGCTCCTTCACGCGGGTCCTGAAATCGCAGTGGCTTCAACTAAAGCTTATACAGCGCAAATCGCAGCTCTTGCATTTCTTGCAAAAGCAGTCGGAGAAGCAAATGGCAATGCTAAAGCTCAAGACTTTGACCTGGTTCATGAGTTGTCAATCGTGGCTCAGTCTATCGAATCAACTCTTTCAGAAAAAGAAACAATCGATGCTAAAGTTCGTGAGCTTCTTGAAACAACTCGCAACGCCTTTTACATCGGACGTGGTCAAGACTACTATGTAGCCATGGAAGCCAGTCTCAAGCTCAAAGAGATTTCTTACATTCAATGTGAAGGTTTTGCGGCAGGAGAACTCAAGCACGGAACCATCGCCTTGATTGAAGAAGGAACACCTGTATTGGCCCTCTTGTCAGATCCAGTCCTTGCTAATCATACTCGTGGAAATATCCAAGAGGTCGCAGCCCGTGGTGCCAAGGTTCTCACTATCGCTGAAGAGAATGTTGCTAAAGAGACAGATGATATCGTCCTTACGACCGTACATCCTTACCTCTCACCAATCTCAATGGTCGTACCAACGCAATTGGTCGCTTACTTTGCAACCCTCCACCGTGGTCTTGATGTGGACAAACCACGTAACCTTGCTAAGTCAGTAACAGTAGAATAAGCTAAGAAAGTCTAGTCCTCCTAGACTTTTTTGCTCTCTCTTGGTATCCTTGAATGAGGAGGCATTGTATTAATGCCTAAGTTATTTATCCTGAAAAGAATTTAAATAGTTGGTCATTCCGTTTACGTCCCATTTTAGGTACTCTCCCTCTTGTTTTCTCAACATTGGAAGAGGAATTAAGATTTATCCCACAATCAGATGATTTAAGTTTTAAACATTCAAGAGTCAACGCAGTTCCTGTAAAATTAGCTTTTGTCTCTACAATGAAGAGAAAACAAGAATACTACAATGCATTCTTAGGTTTTTCAAAATTACTTAAGGTGAAGCGTATTTAAATTATGGGAACTATATACCAGTTTACAACACCAACAACATATTGTATTTATGAGAATATCAAAAAAGACGATTTCCGTTTTGGAAGTCGCCTTTTCAATTTTAATAGTTGTTCCCTTTTGAAGAGTTGTGCTTTTTACATAATAGTTGGCAATTTTCAGGGACAGTTTTTCCACCTAAAGACCAGGGTGTAATATGGTCGCCTGCTAGTTCTTTAAGAGCATACTCCCTGTTGTTTCCTTCATCCACACAATAAACGCAGTGATGGCTCTGTTCTTCATATTTTTGCTTGATGGTTTTATCATCAAAAGCTCTAAGTTGGAGATATTTGGAATCTCCGTAAATGATGTACTGATAAATCCCTTTCATTTTAGTTGTGACTTCATCATCATTTACCAACTCTGCAATTTTTTCGTTAATGACAGAAGCACTATTTTTGATGATATTGTTGTCTAACTGTCCTAATTGATACTCTTTGTAGATTGTTCCCCAATCCATCCCTTTCAAACTGTTTTGATAGCTTATAAACTTTCCACGAACCCATTCAATTATGGCAGAAAAATTTTGCCATAATTCAGAAGCATCTGCATCTCCTTGATGCTTCAACATATAATCTTCGATTGTATTTGTACTATCGTCATTATCATTTTGTGAAGCCCATTTAATAGCAGTTTGTAGATACTCTTGTCTATTCCAATTACCATTTAATAGTGGTTCTGCTTTATCGTTATTCGGATTCTCGTCAGCAAGTACAACGCCACGTCCAGTCTTTGTTGAAAATCTTTGTTTAGCATCAGAAAGCCAAGTTCCTGTATAAGCAGAGTTTCTTAATTCTTGCTCATTTAATGGTTCGCCTGCTGTATTGATAACATGAAACCATTTCATTTTTTCGGACGCAGTTCCTTCACAAACATATATGTCTAACTCATAATCAAGAATTTGTTCTGCTAAGTCAGTTAGGTTCATCTGAAGATTTGGGAAATCTTGTTGTGGAGCACTGGATGGAAATTTACTTGATTTTACAGAGTAATTCCCCATAACATAATTACAAATAGCTAAAATACGTTGTTGACCATCGAGAACTTCATATTGTCCGTTTCCTAAATCAACCCAGTACATAATACCTAAAGGACACTCATCTAAAACGGTTTGAATTACAGCTTGTCTCTTATCTTCGTTATATACGCTATTTCTCTGATAAGACGGACGAATATTCAAGTTACCATTATATCCTTTTACAGCGTCTGTTGTTGCGCCATCATCATTATTTGTATAACCACTAGCTAAATCTCGAATAGTAAATGGTTTATTTAGTAAATCTCTTAATCTAGTTACTTTCATAATATTACCTCCTTGTTAATAACCTCTGTCTTCCGCACGGCTGATAGGATTTAAATTTCTTATCAAAATACGTTTATATTTCCCCTCTCCGCTAATTACTGGAGCATCATATCGAGAATGTGGGAGTTTATAATCCTCTAACATTCCATCTCCTCCTCTGTCAGTAGTCCATAAAATTTCAAATTCCTTTGGATTAAATTTGTCCATAAAAGTAATGGGAACACCCATAATTCCATCATAATCAATGGGAATATCTTTGACAAATGTAACTTCAATAGCATTATAATTCTCATATTTAGGGTATTTATCTTCAAAACCCTCGTAATATTTATGAGCCTTTGTAAGGTCAAACTTATCTCCAACATGCCATAAGCCATCGTGCCGTTTTTTCAAATCTAGGTTAGTATACCAACATGCCATAATATGTTTTACTTCTCTACCATCTTCATCCAGTTTTTCATAATCAGCCCCATCTGGAACATACAACCAAAAGTCAGAGTTCATGTTTCGAGCTCCAATCCAGATTTGGTTATTCTTGATTAAAGGGAATACTTCTTTATAGGTAACAGCGTTCTTATTTCCAACAACAATAAACGATTTGTTGTAATTGATTAGTTGGCTAATATACTCCTTAAACAAACTAAACGGAGGGTTAGTTATAACAACATCTGCTTCTTTCAGGTATTTTATGCTGTCCTCGCTTCGGAAATCTCCCGCTGTGTATTCATCATCTCCATAAATAGTTACAATATTTCCTGCTTCCATATTGAAGTCATCGCCACCTTCATAAATCAGAGCATACGAAGGTTCGCTATCTTCTTGAAAATGTGTTGCTATCAGTTTTTTAATACCCAAACTAGCAAAATTGTTATGAAAATAACGCCAAAAATTTGATTGTGTTGGGTCATCACAATTACAGTAGATAACCTTATCTCTAAAGTGTTCTCTATAATGCCCCATTTCCTCAGCAATATCTTTATAACGAGTATAAAACTCATCGTTTTTGGCTTTTTTAGCGTTGTGGAGTGAGCCAGCCATTATGCCACCCCACTTTCGTAGGGAGCATAAAAGGCTTCCTCACAAAAATGTGAAAAAGCCTGTTTTAATGCTTGACAAAAAACACGCCCGATTACATAATCAGCGTGAGCTGTGAGCTGTGAGCTGTGAGCTGTGAGCTGTGAGCTGTGAGCTGTGAGCTGTGAGCTGTGAGCTGTGAGCTGTGAGCTGTGAGCTGTGAGCTGTGAGCTGTGATTGTTTTCATACCAATCGTTCCTTTACTTTTTGA
Organism: Streptococcus oralis subsp. dentisani; assembly: GCF_002096335.1. GTDB lineage: Bacteria > Bacillota > Bacilli > Lactobacillales > Streptococcaceae > Streptococcus > Streptococcus oralis_Z. Next base: position 165,479 of record NZ_NCUW01000028.1, on the reverse strand, counting down.
TAGTCTTATTATATCAAAATTTCTAAATTTTGCATATTTGCTTTCCCTAACGGACAGTCCTGTATAAACCATTTAGAAAATATGATTTATGGCTACATATATACTATATGAGGCACATTTTGAATTGGGAAAGTCTGTTTCTTAAATAGTTGTTGGTAAATTGATTGACGTTCAGACTAGTCTGTCCGAAGTATTCTACTACAGGTACATGAAGTGTTATGATAAAAGTACACTTTTGATTTTGTTATAGATCATCGTTCTTTTTCGGCTCAACGAATAAAAGGTTGTGTTTATGATGTGTAAAAAGAAAGCATCAAAAAATAGATAGGAAAGCAATTGCTAGGTATATGGCAAAACTAGAGTATGGTATGGACTGGCTAGCAGAGTATATGAGCGAACATTCTGAGGAATTTATTTCTTATTAAAAGACGATTTCCGCTTGGAAATCGTCTTTTTTCGCTATTCTCGCAAATACGATATCTTGTGGTTGGTGTATACTGGTATATAGCTCCCTTATTTTATTTATCAAAGCCTTGTAAGTTTTTTTGGCGCTCTTCAGTTTGACCCTTGGCGTCCAATTTATTACCATTGTAAACAGTGCTTTCCCATGATCCGTACATTGGGTTAGGGAAAATGATGAATTTCTCACCAAACTCTTTTTGTAATTCCTCTAATTTTTGGTTGCGCTCAGTTTCAGAGGTCTTTGAAAACTCTGCAAAGTCCACAAGATTGTCTCCTAGTAGCATGACTAAGTTGGTTTTTTCTTGGACTGCTTGTCTACGACCTTCTTTAGATTTGACACCTTTTTCTAAGAACATGAGATGATCGCGGCTTTGTACAGGAATTCCTTCATTTTCTAGGTTTTTGATCGTATCATCTACCTGATCTATCGTGCGGTCAGATACATAGTAAATTTGGACACCGTTTTGGTCTGCAAATTGGAGAAAGTCTTTAGCACCTGGTACAGCCTTGGCTGCAGCTTTTTTAACCCAGACATCCCAGTTTTCTGGGGTAAATGCTGTTCCATCTTTGACATTTTGCGCTTGATAAGGGCTATTGTCTAATACGGTTTCGTCTAAGTCCAAAACGATAGAGTAGGGTTTATCTGTCTGTGTTTTTAGTAGTTCTTTCAAACGATCAGTAGCGACATTATAGCCTTGTAGATAGAGTGCCTTGGTTTCAGCTGCTTTTTGATACCAAAGAGTTGACATAGTGTTCTCTCTTGAACGCAACTGATCATAGGTCATTGTAACCTGATTATCAGATGTACTACTTTGTGTTGTCTGTGAATTTGCCGAATTTGTGCCACAGCCAGTCAGTAAAATGACGGAAGCAAGTGTAGAAGCAATTGTAATAGTAACTTTGGATGTTTTCATAATCCTATCCTCCTAATAATAGTTTATTAATATTGTAGCGTTTTCATGGGATTTGTGCAAGGAAATATCGGGAGAAAATAAATTTTTCAGTAGTAATTTGGTATTAGGATAAAATTATGTACTTAATTTTGGAATGAAGATGGATATAAAAAAATTCAATCGGCTTGATAGAAAATCTATATCAGTTCCTTTTTGAAAAATAGATGAAAATAAAGTGAATCTTTGAAAGGCTAGTAACAACAAGCTTTTCAGGGATTTTTTTCTTTATAGATATAAAAATTTCTAATCGAGTTGATAGTCAATATATATTGGGAAAAGGGGAAAAGGAGTGGTAAGATGGTTTCAATCCAGATGGAAGGAGAAAGGTATGGCAAGTAAAAGAGATCTAGTCTTTAGAGCGATTCGAGGCGATGAAGTGGAAAGAGTTCCTGTGGGATTTTGGTTTCATTTTGTAACACTCGAAGAAAAGGGGCAAGGATTAAACAATCCACGGATCTTTCAAAAAAGTGTTGATGGGCATCGCAACTATGTGGAAAGGATTCGTCCTGATTTTGTCAAAATCATGAGCGACGGTTTTTTCCTATATCCAAGTAATGTCTATAGTCCTAGGGTTTCAAGCATTCAGGAGCTGACTTCTATTGAGTCGATTGGTGAGGAACACCCATGGATTCAGCAACAGGTGGAAGTGGTACAAGCGATTCGAGAGACCTTTACTGAAGAGATCGCTTCTTTCTACAATATCTTTTCGCCTATCTCCTACCTCAAGCGCTGGTTCCGTACAGAAACTTCTCGAGGAGATAAGGAAGTAGCTGACCTATTGCTTGAAAATCCTGAGCAATTCAGAGCTATTCTAGATGTGATTGCAAAAGACATTGCTTTCTTAACTCAGAAAATCATCCAGCAAGGTGGTGTTGATGGGATTTACCTCAGTACCCAGGAAATTCAAGATGAGCGTATCACACCAGCACTCTATCAAACCTATATCGAACCGAGCAATATAGCTGTTTTAAAGGCGGCTAATCAGGTGGGTGGGACCAATATCCTCCATATCTGTGGTTTTGAAGGTGCGAGCAATGATGTGACGATATTTAAGAACTATCCAGCTCAAGTGGTCAACTGGGCGACCCACCATGAGGATGTTAGTTTGACACAGGGTCAAGAGTTGTTTCCAGGCAAGGCCGTTTTAGGTGGATTTGAAAATGGCAAGAAAAGTTTGCTTTATCGAGGTTCTAAAGCGGAATTGCAACATGAAACAAGGCGGTTGCTGGCTGAAGCTGGTAGTAAAGGTATTCTTCTGGGAGCTGACTGTACTGTTCCAGATGATTTTGACTTAGAGAGGTTGGACTGGATTCGACAGGCAGCGGTTCTCTAAAAAGGAGGAGCTATGAAAAGTAAAAGATGGGGTATCTTCATTGTCGTTGTCGGTTTGCTGGCCTTGGTCGCCATAAACGTCGTAAAAAATGAGCACTGCAAAAATGGAGAGAGATGTCGTGGAGTTCAGGATTTTTCCAAGTCCAGTCTCCCCTTTCTACGCTCAAATGATATCGCAAGCAGTTTATTAGTTGAAAAAGTAAGAAATGGAGAATAAGAATGTCAGAAAAAAGAGAATGGGTTTTAAAAGCATTTAGAGGTGAGAAAGTTGATCGTGTGCCAGTAGGATTTTGGCACCATTTCACATCAGAAGACGAATGGCTACACGGTTTCTCAAATCCAGCCATTATCGAAAAGAATATTCAAGGCCATAAGCGCTTTATTCGAGAAGTTCAGCCGGACTTTATCAAGCTCATGAGTGATGGGTACTTTGCTTATCCAAATCCAGTGATTGCCAAAGGAAAATCTCTTCAAGAGTTGGCGACCATTCAACCACTCGGACCAGATCACCCTTGGATAAAAGAGCAGGTGGACTTGGTTCAGAAAATCAAGCAAGAGTTTACAGAAGATATCGTTGCGATTTACAATATTTTTGCTCCTGTGACCTATCTCAAGTGGTTGCTAGGGGAAGTGTCTGGTGGGGATGACCTCATTGCTGACTTTCTGGTTGAAGACCCTAAAGCTCTGAAGAAGGTGTTGGATGTGATTGCAGAGGATATTGCTAGTCTTAGCCGAGCTGTCATCGAAGAGGCTGGTGCTGACGGAATCTACCTCAGCGTGCAGAGTATCCAAGATCAACGAGTGTCGGCAGCAGATTATCAAGCCGTCATTGCCCCTAGCGAGATAACGGTTCTGGAAGCAGCTAGTGCTGTTGGTGGCGTCACAGTTCTTCATATCTGTGGATACGAGGGAGCGCGAAATGATATTCACCTTTTTGCAGACTATCCAGCCCAAGTCTTTAACTGGGCTGTAGGACCAGAGGGAATCACTCTCAAGGAAGGTCGTGAGATTTTCAAGGGACATACGGTTCTTGGAGGATTCGAAAATGGCAAGACAGGCTTGCTGTATACTGGTAGCAAGGATGCCATTCAGGCTGAGGCAAAGAAACTAGTTGCAGAAGCTGGGGAACAGGGCTTGGTACTTGGAGCGGATTGTACCATTCCAAGTGATATCGCAGTTGAACGTATCCAGTGGGTGAGAGAAGCGCTTGAAAACTAAAGGAGAAAAAGATGAGTAAAAAAGCATGGATTATCGGTGGTGTAGCAGTGGTTGCAGTAATTGGGGCAACGATTATCGGGAGAAGTTTAGCTGGTGCTCCAGCCAAGGAGGGGGAAACAACTTCGTCTGGTGAGGTCATAACCTTGAAGGTTGCCCATACACAAAACTATGTACCTTATGACTTTGTCAATGAAAAAGGGGAATCAGATGGTTATGAAGTAGCTGTTTTGAAGGCTGTTGATGAGAAGTTGGCAAACTATCAATTTGAATATACGGGTACCAGTGATGACGACCTCTTGATTGGTCTGGAATCAGGCAAGTATGACATCGGAACCAAGGGAGCTTGGTACACAGATGAACGAGCTAAAAAGTTTGTCATTCCATCTGAACCAGTCGGAGCGAGCATCATCGGATTTACTGTCAGAAAAGAAGATGAGCAGAAATACAAAACCATTGATGACTTTGCTAAGAATAAAGGGAAATTGGTTCCCATCTCTCCACAGAATGCTCAATGGAATGTTATCACCAGCTACAATGAAAAACATCAGGATGCACCGATTGAGCTGACTGCAGCTGAATCTTTTAAAGTGGCAGATGCCTATGCCTGGGTCTTAGAAGGACGTTATGACGCCTTCTTTGATATTAAACTGTCCTTTGAAAAAGCAGTTACAGCAGAAGATGGCCCTTACCACCAATATGCGGATAAACTCAGCTGGTTCCCATACAAGGGCATTCCAACTTATCCCTTGATTCACCGTGATGAAAAGGGTGAGAAATTCGCTAAAGAATATGAAAAAGCAATCAAAGAGTTGAAAGAAGATGGTACGCTTGCTAAGCTATCTCAGCAATACTTTAAAGAAGATGTCTTTAGTTATGTAGACAAAGACTAGGCCAGAAATTCCAAGACTAGAAAGGGTTTTGCATGGTTTCTTATGATTTTTCCAAGGTCTTTCAGTTTTTGCCGACCTTATTGCAGGCACTTCCTATGACCTTGTCCATTCTCTTTTTTACCACTCTTCTTGGTTCCCTTTTTGGAGGACTCTTGGCCTGGGCGCAAGTAGGAGAAGACAAGAGTTTTGCAGCAATTTCCAAAGGTTATATCTTTACCCTTCGTTGTACACCGCCGATTGTCTTGCTTTTTCTAGTCTTTTATGGCTTGCCAGAATTTCTGAAATGGTGGCTGGGTTTGGATATCAACAACTGGTCTAAAACTATTTTTGTTCTCCTGACGATGATTCTCTTGTTTGCGGCTATTGTTGCCGAGGTTTTCAAGGCGGCCTATCAAGCTATTCCAAAGGGGCAGACAGAGGCCGGACTTAGTATTGGTTTGACTCCAAGTCAGACCTTTTGGAGAATCATTTTCCCCCAAGCTTTTCAGGTTGCTCTTCCCAATATAACGACCGCTATTCTCAATCTCATGCGGGATGCTGCCTTGGCCTATACGATTGGTTTCGTTGATGTTATGGGCGCAGGCAATCTCTTGATCAGTCGCAATTTAGGGAACTACTCGCTGGAAACCTATACGGCGGTTGCATTTCTTTACTGGGGGATTGCCTTGGTTATTTCTAGCTTGAGTCGTTTGCTTGAGAAGTCTTTGGAAACAAAAGGGAGGTAAGAAATGGATATATACTATATTGTAAAGACCTTTCTGGAGACCTTGAAGGGTGTGCCAATCACCTTGATTATCATGATTGTGGCTATGGTCTTAAGCTTTTTACCGGCTCTATTTTTAGCCTTGGGGCAGATTTACAAGGTTCGAGGGGTGAGGAGTTTTTCTCTGGTATATCTGGCGTTTATCCGAGCGACTCCACCGATTTTATTGATTCTCTTCTTTTATAGTTTGTTTCCAAGTCTGCTGAATCAATTTTTCAAAAGTATAGGAAGTGACTTTGATATTTTCAAGCTTGATCCTCTCTATTATGCCTTTATCATTTATAGTTTGATGACAGTCGGGAGTTTATCGGAGATTTTGCGTTCAGCCATCTTGACGGTGGACAAGGGACAACTAGAGGCAGCGCATGCGATTGGGCTGACTACGACCCAGGCTTATCTAAGGATTGTTTTTCCTCAAGCCTTGAGCTCAGCCTTGCCTAACTTGGCCAATCTGGTGATCAATATCGTCAAGGGAACCTCCCTGGTCTTTGTTATGACCATCAAGGATATCACCGCTATTGCCCGTGTGGAAGCATCCTACGGCTACCAGTATTTTGAGTCTTATTTTGTGATCTTTTTGCAGTATATTTTGATCTGTGGTTTGATTCAGTGGGGCTTCTCCCTACTGGAGAAAGGCTATGTGAAAAAAGAAAAGAGTGCAAAAGCATCTAGCGCGCGTTTTGTATAGGAGGACAGGATGTTACAAGTAGAACATATCGCAAAAACATTTGGTGAGAGGCAGGTGCTGGAGGATGTCAATCTCCAGGTTAACCAAGGGGATGTCGTCGTTATCTTAGGACCATCAGGTTCGGGGAAAACGACCTTTCTCCGTTGTCTCAACCACTTAGAAAAAGCTGACAGTGGCCGTCTGACCTTGGCAGGAAAGACTTATGACTTAGCCAAATTAAGCAAGAAAGACATTCTAGAAATTCGCCAAAAAACAGCCTTTGTTTTCCAACACTACAATCTCTTTGCAAACAAAACTGCTCTGGAAAATATTCTAGAAGGTCTAATCGTCGCTCGTAAAGTTCCCAAGGAAGAAGCGCTCAAACGTGCAGAATCTGCCTTAGAAAAAGTTGGTTTACTGGCCTACAAAGACTACTACCCTTCTCAGCTATCTGGAGGGCAACAACAACGAATAGGAATTGCGCGTGCTATTGCCGTCAAGCCCGAGGTCATTTTGCTAGATGAACCAACATCTGCACTAGACCCTGAGTTGGTTGGAGATGTTTTGGATGTTCTGAAACAGTTGGCGGGAGAAGGTGTGACCATGGTGGTCGTCACGCATGAGATGGGATTTGCTAGAGATGTCGCTAACCACGTTATTTTCATGGATGGAGGCCGTATCGTAGAGGAGAACAATCCCCACGACTTCTTTAGTCGTCCGCAGGAAGAACGAACTAAGCAGTTCCTGGCGCGTATCTTATCAGATGCCACCTATAGTGTAGAATATATGATTTGATAGACAAGTGTATCATAAAAACAACACCCCATGGCTAGAAGAGTCTTCTAATCATGGGGTGTTTTTCTATAGGAGGGCTAGTTTATACTCTTCGAAAATCTTTTTAAACCAAGTCAGCTTCGCCTTGTCGTACTCGAGTAAAGCCTGCGGCTAGCTTCCTAGTTTACTCTTTGATTTTCATTGAGCATTATTTCTTTTTCTTGTTTTTCATCAACCATCCAAGTCCGAGAAGGGCAAGGATGCTAAATCCAGCAAGGGCAAGAAGGGATTTGTTCTCGGTTCCTGTGTTTGGAAGGATGTTCTGAGAAAGAGCCTCTGTAGCAGTTTCTTGAGTTTCAGGATTGGCTGCTAGGTTTTGAGCTTGACCTTGTTCTGGTTCAACTTCCAAGCTAGAAAGATCAAATTCTGGTTTTTCTTCCACAGCTGGAGCGACGATGGCACCACCTTGAGACAAGCGGAGAACAACAGCAGTGAGAGCATTTAATTTCAAGCCTTTTTCAGTCCATTTGAGACCTTGAGGGTTAGCGATTCCTACGGGTCCTGCTTGGTTTTCATCTGCGAGGACTTCAGCCTTTCTCAAGCGAGCAAAGGCAGTTCCCAAGTTGAATTCGCGAGCCTTATCATCCGCATTGACAAAGACAGCGTAGACATCTCCATTTGGAGCGGTGATTTGGTAGCCGATGACCACGTCTTCTTTTTCAACACCATTTTGGCCTGGGACAGTAATGAGTCGGACGCGCTCTTTGATATCTTGTAGACTCTTGAGTCGGAAGGCATCTGTAGATTGACGAAGAGCAATCAGACCTTTCATGTAGTCACGGCTCTTGACGTTTTCAGGGAAAGCTTTACCATCTGTAGCCTTGGTCCAATCGAACTTGTTGACAGCATCACTAGAGTCGTAAGAGTCATGGATAAAGTAAGGATAGACAAATGGCTTGCCGTCCTTATCACGCAACAAGTGAGACTTGTTTGGCACCTTATCCTCTGAGACAGGAGTCTTGTAGGCTGGATCAAGGAATTGTTTGGTACGTCCGTATTCCTGACCAGAGTGGATAAACGGAGTTCCTTGAGCAGTCAAGACCATGAGGTTTCCAAGTCGCAAACGGCGATGGATTTCAGCATAGTTCTCAGCCTTGCTTGGATCTTTTTTGATAGACTGGGCAATGATGTCAAAGAGGGTCAAGTTATCATGGGCTGCGATATACTGGATAACATCTCCAGGATTGTCAGCCTCAAAGTTAGTTGGTTGGGCAATGAGATTTTTAAAGATGGTATTGATATCGCGTTTGCCACCTGTGATAAAGGCAGGCTGGCCTTCGTTTGGATAGCCAGACTTGAGGTTGTTGCGGATGTCGTCTGAAAAGACAGCGACAGTATCTGTTTTCTTCATCCAATCTTGGTCAGCAGGTTGTACAGGCGTATTTTCATCACCAGTATAGGTTCTCCAGCCTTCACCTAGCATGATAAGATTTGGATTGAGGGCGCGGGCAGCTTTGTACGCTTCTTCGATAGAAGCCGCATCGTGGTCACCCATCATATCAAAGCGGAAACCATCTACTTTGTAAGTTTCAACCAGATACTTGATAGAGTCTACCAAGACGCGTTTAGACATGTAGTGGGTAGTTCCCAAACGACCGCCACCAAAGCTAGTACGTGGAGTTCCGTCTGCGTCCATAAAGTGATAGTAGTTTGGCTCAATATCCTCAAAAATATCAACATTGGCAGTATGGTTGTAGACCACGTCCAAGATAGCTCCCATACCACGTTTATGAATTTCGTTGATGAGATTTTTGAATTCCGCGATACGTTTTTCTGGATCCTTGGGATCACTAGAGTACATACCAGTCAAGGAGAAGTAGTTTTGAGGGTCATATCCCCAGTTGTAGTTGCTGTTGCTTGAAGCGTAGGCAGACAAGCGTTCTTGGTTCTTCAATTCATTGACAAAGTAGTAGGACAAGACTGGAAGGAGTTGGATATGGGTCACACCCAAGTCTTTGAGATAGTCTAGTTTTTCGATAAAGGCTTCAAAGGTACCAAATGGCTTGGTCAAATCTTTTGCGATGGCAGGATCGGAAGTAAAGTCACGGACATGAGCCTCATAGATGACCGCATCTTCGCGCGATTTGAAGTTGCGAATCTTACCGTAGGTCAAGTCTTGTGGGCCTAATTTGGATGGATCGACAAAGGCGGCTTTAGCTACCTTATGAGCTGCATCTGTTTTTGCTAGATCACTGTTCCAAGCTGCTAGCGATTTGGCATAAGGGTCGAGAACGAGAACGGTTTTACCTTGGCGCTCGATCTGGTAGTGGTAGTAATAGCCAGTGTAGTTGCTGATGCCTAGACCAGAGTTTGCGTCCAAAGTTTGTTTCCAGGTTCCTTTTTCTCCTTTTTCAAGGGCGACAGTTCCGACCACTTTTTCAGGATCTTTCTTGTCGTAGACGACAACTGAAACCTTATCAGCACTTGGAGACCAGAGGGTAAGGTCGACACGCTTGCCATCTTCTTTTAGGGTTGCACCGAGTGGACCGTCGTAACTGTAGGTCTCATCCTTGAGGCGCCAGCTTGAACGTGTGGTAAAACGATCTGAATTGTAGCTGACAGTGTAAGGGTGTTGGGTGTCAGAGAAGTCGCCGATGTAGGTCACTTTCTTACCAGCTTCATCTACTTCCACGTCTGTGATGGCTACTTTGTTCCCTTGATGGTCAGTGATGTTGGAGTGTTTAAGAATGTCTTCTTTCTTGGCTCCGACTAGGGTAGAAAAGCTGCTTTCGATACGAGATTTAGCTACGTGTTGAGCACCAGTCATGCGGATGTCGTGCACGTAATAGGGGTTGGTGTAGATGGTTTCGTCATCATCTTTGAGGAAGATTTGACTGTGATTTTTTAGATCTGTGAACTTATAATCTTCTTTTCTGATTTTCACATCATCTCCTTTCTTGCTTTCGTCTAGTAATAAAAATCCAAATTCTCTAGCAGCTTCATTGAGTGGAATATCAATGTAACGGCCATATTTTCCAGTTGCAGTAAAGTCTGTCCCGTCAGGCCATTCTCCACTGCTTGGATTCTTGACATCGCCCCAATACCAGAGAGATTTTTTGTCATAGTTCCCATCTGTGCGGTAGTAGTTGACACGGACAGTTCCTGCTGGTTGAGGACGGTAGTTGTATACCTTATAGTTTTCATCTAGCCAAGCCTCATTCATTTTTGGAGAAAGGCGCTCTACTGAACGGTCTCCAGTAAGGTTATCTCCTTTGGTGTTGTTTATGAGGAAACTGACCTTCTTGGCTTGATCATTCTTGAGTTTGACGTCCAGGTAATAACCGTAGTCATCTTGCTTGGCATCCTTGAAGGACTTGGCTCCATTGGGCCAGTTTTCAGAAGGTTTTTCAACATCGTCCCAAGTCCAAAGGCCTTGAGAATCCTTGTTTTCTTCAGGGAGTTTTTTTACATGGATGCGGAAGTAGTTATCTTCGATTGGTTCTTCAGAACTAGTATCTGCTTGTGGTTTTTGATCAGAACTTGGTGTCGAAGTGCTGGTATCTACTTTCTCTTCCTTGCTGTCAGGTTGACTTGGAGTAGCGTCATCTTTTTTAGGTGTCTCGGCTGTTAGAGCCGTTTCAGTTGCTGGGGTTTCTTTTTTAGCATCAAAGGAAGCGTTTGCATTGTTTTGTTCAGAAACTGGACTTTGCTCTTGTGTTTGACTTGCTTCAGTCTCGGTAGGAGCCTTAGCCACAGTACTAGTATTTTCCTGAGCTTGAGGAAGGTTTTCGTTAGCCGAAATGGTTGGCATTGCAGCAGAAAGTAGGACAATGCTGGCACCGATAAGGACAGAGCCTGTTCCATTTTTCAAGGAACGAATACCGTAAATCATTTTTTTCTCAGCTTGAGATAGGTTCTTTTTCATCACAATTCTCCTTGTGTAGTTATTTCTTATCAGTATAGCATGAGGTAAACATTTGTGCAAGCGTTTTCTCAATTTTTGAGAAAAAATTTTATGATTAATTCTTTTGAAAGGTTAAACCATTTTATAGGAAAAGATTGTTTAAAAAATAGTAAAAAGAACCTTGAAAAATCTATCTAAATAAGGTATAATATAAGTAATCATTTGTCGTAGGTTTTGTCTGAAATATTGTCCAGACAAGACTCACAGCAGTTAAATCTTCTGAAAAAGTCAGATTTAGCTGCTCTTTTTGTGCTTTTTTTCAGGTTTTTGAGTGCTTGTAACAAATATTTAAAGATTCTGAAAATTCATCAAAGGGACATGGTGATAAGGTTTTTATAACCATATGACGATTAGAAAAGCCTGATTGATAAGGCTTGGAACTTATTTACAAAGGAGAATCATCTTGGCAGGACATGACGTTCAATACGGGAAACATCGTACCCGTCGTAGTTTTTCAAGAATCAAAGAAGTTCTTGACTTACCAAATTTGATTGAAATTCAAACAGATTCATTCAAAGCTTTCCTAGACCATGGTCTTAAGGAAGTGTTTGAAGATGTATTGCCAATTTCAAACTTCACAGACACAATGGAGTTGGAATTTGTTGGCTATGAAATCAAGGAACCAAAATACACGCTCGAAGAAGCACGTATCCACGATGCTAGCTACTCAGCACCAATTTTTGTAACCTTCCGCTTGATTAATAAAGAAACAGGCGAAATCAAGACCCAAGAAGTCTTCTTTGGTGATTTCCCAATCATGACCGAAATGGGTACTTTCATCATCAATGGTGGTGAACGTATTATCGTTTCTCAGTTAGTCCGCTCACCAGGTGTTTACTTTAATGACAAAGTAGACAAGAATGGCAAAGTGGGCTACGGTTCAACTGTTATCCCTAACCGTGGAGCTTGGTTGGAACTGGAAAGCGACTCAAAAGACATCGCTTATACTCGTATCGACCGTACTCGTAAGATTCCATTTACGACCTTGGTTCGTGCGCTTGGTTTCTCAGGTGATGATGAAATCTTTGATATCTTTGGTGATAGCGAATTGGTTCGCAATACTGTTGAAAAAGATATCCACAAGAATCCGATGGACTCTCGTACAGACGAAGCCTTGAAAGAAATCTACGAACGCCTTCGTCCAGGTGAGCCTAAGACTGCTGAAAGCTCACGTAGCTTGCTTGTGGCACGTTTCTTTGACCCACGCCGCTACGATTTGGCAGCCGTTGGTCGTTACAAGATCAATAAAAAATTGAACATCAAAACACGCTTGCTCAACCAAACCATCGCTGAGCCATTGGTAGATCCTGAAACGGGTGAAATCTTGGTAGAAGCTGGAACCGTTATGACTCGTAGCGTGATTGAAAGCATCGAGCACCACTTGGATGGAGACTTGAACAAGATCGTTTATATTCCAAACGATGCAGCTGTTCTGACAGAACCGGTTGTCCTTCAAAAATTCAAGGTTGTTGCGCCAACGGATCCAGACCGTGTTGTAACTATCATCGGGAATGCCAATCCAGATGACAAGGTTCGTGTTGTCACTCCTGCGGATATTCTTGCAGAGATGAGCTACTTCCTTAACTTGGCAGAAGGCATCGGACGTGTAGATGATATCGACCACCTTGGGAACCGTCGTATCCGTGCAGTTGGTGAATTGCTTGCCAACCAAGTTCGTCTTGGACTTTCTCGTATGGAACGTAATGTCCGTGAACGTATGTCTGTTCAAGATAACGAAGTCTTGACACCGCAACAAATCATTAATATCCGTCCTGTAACGGCTGCAGTCAAAGAATTCTTTGGTTCATCACAGTTGTCACAGTTCATGGACCAACACAACCCACTTTCTGAGTTGTCTCACAAACGCCGTTTGTCAGCCTTAGGACCTGGTGGCTTGACTCGTGACCGTGCTGGATATGAGGTACGTGACGTGCACTACACTCACTATGGTCGTATGTGCCCAATCGAGACACCTGAAGGACCTAACATCGGTTTGATCAATAACTTGTCATCATACGGACACTTGAACAAATATGGTTTTGTTCAAACACCATACCGTAAGGTTGACCGTAAAACAGGTGTTGTTACCAACGAGATTGTTTGGTTGACAGCCGATGAAGAAGATGAATTTACTGTAGCACAGGCTAACTCTCGTCTCAACGAAGATGGTACTTTTGCTGAGAAGGTTGTCATGGGACGTCACCAAGGGGTCAACCAAGAGTATCCAGTAGAAGTGGTTGACTACATGGACGTGTCACCAAAACAGGTAGTTGCCGTTGCAACCGCATGTATTCCTTTCTTGGAAAACGATGACTCCAACCGTGCCCTCATGGGTGCTAACATGCAACGTCAGGCTGTGCCATTGATTGATCCAAAAGCACCTTACGTTGGTACTGGTATGGAATACCAAGCAGCCCATGACTCTGGAGCTGCTGTGATTGCTCAGCATGGTGGTAAAGTTACTTACGCAGATGCTGACAAGGTAGAAGTTCGCCGTGAAGATGGTTCGCTAGATGTTTACCACATCCAAAAATTCCGTCGTTCAAACTCAGGTACTGCTTATAACCAACGTACACTTGTTAAAGTTGGCGATGTCGTTGAAAAAGGCGATTTCATTGCTGATGGACCTTCTATGGAAAAAGGGGAAATGGCGCTTGGACAAAACCCAATCGTTGCCTACATGACTTGGGAAGGTTACAACTTCGAGGATGCCGTTATCATGAGTGAACGTTTGGTGAAAGATGATGTCTATACATCTGTCCACCTCGAAGAATACGAATCAGAAACGCGTGATACAAAGCTTGGGCCTGAAGAAATTACTCGTGAAATTCCAAACGTTGGTGAAGATGCCCTTAAAAATCTTGACGAAATGGGAATTATCCGTATCGGTGCTGAGGTTAAAGAAGGCGACATTCTTGTAGGTAAAGTAACACCTAAGGGTGAAAAAGACCTTTCAGCTGAAGAACGTCTCTTGCACGCTATCTTCGGAGACAAATCTCGCGAAGTTCGTGATACTTCCCTTCGTGTACCTCACGGTGCTGATGGTGTCGTTCGTGATGTTAAGATCTTTACACGTGCAAATGGAGATGAGTTGCAATCAGGTGTTAACATGCTGGTTCGCGTCTACATCGCTCAAAAACGTAAGATCAAGGTCGGAGATAAGATGGCCGGACGTCACGGAAACAAAGGGGTTGTCTCTCGTATCGTTCCTGTAGAAGACATGCCTTACCTTCCAGACGGAACTCCAGTCGATATCATGTTGAACCCACTTGGGGTGCCATCACGTATGAATATCGGTCAGGTTATGGAACTCCACCTTGGTATGGCAGCCCGTACTCTTGGTATCCACATCGCAACACCAGTCTTTGACGGAGCAAGTTCTGAAGACCTTTGGGACACTGTTAAAGAAGCAGGTATGGATAGCGATGCTAAGACAATCCTATACGATGGACGTACAGGTGAGCCGTTTGACAACCGTGTATCAGTTGGTGTCATGTACATGATCAAACTCCACCACATGGTTGATGATAAATTGCACGCGCGTTCAGTCGGACCATACTCCACTGTTACCCAACAACCACTCGGAGGTAAAGCTCAGTTTGGTGGACAACGTTTCGGTGAGATGGAAGTTTGGGCTCTTGAAGCCTATGGTGCGTCAAATGTCCTTCAAGAAATCTTGACTTATAAGTCTGACGATATCAACGGACGTTTGAAAGCTTATGAAGCCATTACAAAAGGAAAACCAATTCCAAAACCAGGTGTTCCAGAATCCTTCCGAGTTCTTGTCAAAGAATTGCAATCTCTTGGTCTTGACATGCGTGTCCTTGACGAAGATGACCAAGAAGTGGAACTTCGCGACTTGGATGAAGGAATGGACGAAGATGTCATCCACGTAGATGACCTTGAAAAAGCCCGCGAAAAAGCAGCCCAAGAGGCTAAAGCAGCCTTTGAAGCTGAAGAAGCTGAGAAAGCAACAAAAGCGGAAGCAACAGAAGAAGCTGCTGAACAAGAATAAGCAGTTCACTTAGAATAGAAAGGGAAGAAATAGTGGTTGATGTAAATCGTTTTAAAAGTATGCAAATCACCCTAGCTTCTCCAAGCAAAGTCCGTTCATGGTCTTATGGAGAAGTCAAAAAACCTGAAACAATCAATTACCGTACGTTGAAGCCAGAGCGTGAAGGACTCTTTGACGAAGTGATTTTTGGTCCTACAAAAGACTGGGAATGTGCTTGTGGGAAGTACAAACGCATTCGCTACAGAGGAATTGTTTGTGACCGCTGTGGGGTTGAAGTAACGCGTACGAAAGTTCGTCGTGAGCGTATGGGGCACATCGAGTTGAAAGCTCCTGTATCTCACATCTGGTACTTCAAGGGGATTCCAAGCCGTATGGGCTTGACCCTTGATATGAGTCCTCGTGCCCTCGAGGAGGTTATCTACTTTGCGGCTTATGTGGTGATTGATCCTAAGGATACACCACTTGAGCACAAGTCTATCATGACAGAGCGCGAATACCGTGAGCGCTTGCGTGAGTATGGTTATGGATCATTCGTTGCCAAAATGGGTGCCGAAGCCATCCAAGACCTTTTGAAACAAGTAGATCTTGAAAAAGAAATTGCTGAACTCAAAGAAGAGTTGAAAACAGCTACTGGACAAAAACGTGTCAAAGCCATCCGTCGTTTGGATGTTTTAGATGCCTTTTACAAGTCTGGAAACAAACCTGAATGGATGATTCTTAACATCCTTCCGGTTATTCCACCAGATCTCCGTCCAATGTTGCAGTTGGATGGTGGCCGTTTTGCCTCATCTGACTTGAACGACCTTTACCGTCGTGTTATCAACCGTAACAACCGTTTGGCCCGTTTGCTTGAGTTGAATGCACCAGGTATCATCGTTCAAAATGAAAAGCGTATGCTTCAAGAAGCGGTTGACGCTTTGATTGACAATGGTCGTCGCGGCCGTCCGATTACAGGACCAGGTAGTCGTCCACTCAAATCATTGAGCCACATGCTTAAAGGTAAACAAGGACGCTTCCGTCAAAACTTGCTCGGTAAACGTGTTGACTTCTCAGGACGTTCCGTTATCGCCGTTGGTCCAACTCTTAAGATGTACCAATGTGGTGTGCCACGTGAAATGGCCATCGAGCTCTTTAAACCATTTGTCATGCGTGAAATTGTCGCTCGTGACATCGTGCAAAACGTGAAAGCAGCGAAACGCTTGGTGGAACGTGGAGATGAGCGTATCTGGGACATTCTTGAAGAAGTGATTAAAGAACACCCAGTGCTTTTGAACCGCGCACCGACCCTTCACCGTTTGGGTATCCAAGCCTTTGAACCTGTCTTGATTGATGGTAAGGCCCTTCGCTTGCACCCACTTGTCTGTGAAGCCTACAATGCCGACTTTGACGGGGACCAAATGGCCATCCACGTACCACTTTCAGAAGAAGCTCAAGCAGAAGCTCGCATCTTGATGTTGGCTGCTGAGCATATCTTGAATCCAAAAGATGGGAAACCAGTTGTTACTCCATCTCAGGACATGGTTTTGGGTAACTACTACTTGACCATGGAAGAAGCTGGTCGTGAAGGTGAAGGAATGGTCTTCAAAGACCGTGACGAAGCTGTTATGGCTTACCGCAATGGTTATGTTCACCTCCACTCACGTGTAGGTATCGCAACAGACAGCCTTAACAAACCATGGACAGAAGAGCAAAAACATAAAGTCTTGCTGACAACAGTTGGTAAAATCCTCTTCAACGACATCATGCCAGAGGGTCTACCATACTTGCAAGAACCAAACAATGCTAACTTGACAGAGGGTGTTCCAGCTAAATACTTCTTGCCACTTGGTGGAGATATCAAGGAAGCCATCAGCAATCTTGAACTCAACCCTCCATTCAAGAAGAAAAACCTTGGAAATATCATCGCTGAAATCTTCAAACGTTTCCGTACGACAGAAACTTCTGCCCTACTTGACCGTATGAAGGACCTCGGTTACCACCACTCAACTCTTGCAGGTTTGACGGTGGGTATCGCCGACATTCCGGTGGTTGAAGACAAGGCTGAAATCATCGAAGAATCACACAAACGTGTAGAACAAATCACCAAACAATTCCGTCGTGGTATGATCACAGACGACGAGCGCTACAATGCAGTTACCGCTGAATGGCGTGCAGCTCGTGAAAAATTGGAGAAACGCTTGGTTGCCAACCAAGATCCGAAGAACCCAATCGTTATGATGATGGACTCTGGAGCTCGTGGTAACATCTCAAACTTCTCACAGCTTGCCGGTATGCGTGGTCTGATGGCAGCGCCAAACGGACGTATCATGGAATTACCAATCCTTTCAAACTTCCGCGAAGGTTTGTCAGTACTCGAAATGTTCTTCTCAACTCACGGTGCGCGTAAAGGTATGACCGATACGGCCCTTAAGACAGCCGACTCAGGTTATCTTACTCGTCGTTTGGTTGACGTTGCCCAAGATGTTATCATCCGTGAGGACGACTGTGGAACTGACCGTGGTCTCTTGATCCGCTCTATTGCAGAAGGAAAAGAGATGATCGAGTCTCTCGAAGAGCGTCTCAATGGTCGTTACACTAAGAAAACTGTTAAACACCCAGAAACTGGTGCAGTGATCATCGGTCCGAACGAGTTGATTACAGAAGACAAGGCGCGTGAAATTGTCAATGCTGGTGTGGAAGAAGTGACTATCCGCTCTGTATTTACATGTAACACTCGTCATGGTGTCTGCCGTCACTGTTACGGTATTAACTTGGCGACTGGTGATGCGGTTGAAGTTGGTGAAGCAGTCGGAACAATTGCTGCCCAATCTATCGGGGAACCTGGTACACAGCTTACAATGCGTACCTTCCACACGGGTGGAGTTGCCTCAAATACCGATATCACTCAGGGTCTTCCTCGTGTCCAAGAAATCTTTGAAGCTCGCAATCCGAAAGGGGAGGCGGTCATCACTGAAGTCAAGGGTGAGGTTACAGCCATCGAAGAAGATGCTTCAACTCGTACCAAGAAAGTCTTTGTTAAAGGTGAAACTGGCGAAGGTGAGTACGTGGTGCCATTTACAGCCCGTATGCGTGTCGAAGTTGGAGACCAAGTCTCTCGCGGTGCAGCATTGACAGAAGGTTCTATCCAACCGAAACGTCTCCTTGCTGTTCGTGATGTCTTGTCAGTTGAAACCTACCTTCTCGGTGAAGTACAAAAAGTTTACCGTAGCCAAGGGGTAGAAATCGGTGACAAACACATCGAGGTAATGGTTCGTCAAATGATCCGTAAAGTTCGTGTCATGGATCCAGGAGACACAGATCTCCTCATGGGTACCCTCATGGACATCAATGACTTTACAGATGCCAACAAAGACGTTCTTATCTCAGGTGGAGTTCCAGCGACAGGTCGCCCAGTTCTTATGGGAATCACCAAAGCCTCACTTGAAACAAACAGTTTCTTGTCAGCGGCTTCTTTCCAGGAAACAACTCGTGTCCTTACAGATGCGGCCATCCGTGGTAAGAAAGACCATCTCCTTGGACTCAAGGAAAATGTTATCATCGGTAAGATCATCCCAGCAGGTACTGGTATGGCTCGCTACCGTAACCTTGAACCACAAGCTATCAATGAAGCAGCCTATCTGGCTCCAGAACAAGAAGAGACAGAAAATGCTCCAGTAGAGGAAGTTGTGGAAATCCAAGTTGAAGAAACAGTAGAATAAAGACTTTTTATCAACTGTAGTAGGTTGAAGAAGAGTTACACTTTGGAGAGGACCGGCTAGGTCTTCTCCTTTTTGCTGTCAAAAGGTTGGAGAGTAGTCTCTTTTTTTCTGTATCAATCAAAAATTTTGAATAGGAGCTCTTTTACTTTATAAGGATTCTCAGTTTAGAATGGTCATAAACATTACGGAACTGACGACATCACTAACCAATCTTCTTGTTGAGGAGTCATGGTACTATCGATAAAATTGTCTTAATTATGGTAAAATAGTAAGAGAATAATGTGAGGAAAATGAATGTCAAGTAAGTTTGAAATTTTGATGAATCAACTAGGAATCTCTGATCAATTGAGACAGGATTCGGCTCTTGTGGATGCAAGTATTGAGCGTGTCGTGGTTCATAAAATTAGTAAGGTCTGGGAATTTCATTTTGTATTTTCTAAAATTTTACCGATTGAAATCTTTCTAGAATTAAAGAAAGGGTTGAGTGAAGAATTTTCTAAGACAGGGAATAAAGCTGTTTTTGAAATCAAGGCGCTCTCTCAAGAATTTTCTAATGAACTCTTACAGGCCTACTACAAGGAGGCATTTTCTGAAGGTCCATGTGCAAGCCAAGGATTTAAATCTCTTTTTCAGAATTTACAAGTTCGTGCGGAGGGAAATCAGCTCTTTATTGAAGGTTCAGAGGCGGTTGATAAGGAACACTTTAAGAAGAATCATCTTCCTAATCTAGCAAATCAACTTGAAAAGTTTGGTTTCCCAGCTTTTGTATGCCAAATTGAAAAGAACGATGCCCTTACACAAGAACAGGAGGAAGCATTCCATACGGAGAATGAACAAATTGTTCAAGCTGCCAACGTAGAAGCCCTGCGGGCTATGGAGCAACTGGAACAAATGACTCCTCCACCAGTAGAAGAGAAACCAGCCTTTGATTTTCAGGCTAAAAAGGCTGCGGCCAAGCCAAAACTAGATAAGGCAGAAGTTACTCAGATGATTGATGTGACGACTGAGGAAAATCGGTTGGTCTTTGAAGGGGTAGTCTTTGATGTCGAGCATAAAGTGACCAGAACAGGCCGTGTCTTGATTAACTTTAAGATGACGGACTATAGTTCGAGCTTCTCAATGCAAAAATGGGTTAAGAATGAAGAAGAGGCTCAGAAATTTGACCTCATCAAAAAGAATTCTTGGCTCCGTGTTCGTGGAAATGTAGAGATGAATAACTTCACACGTGATTTGACTATGAACGTGCAGGATGTGCAGGAAGTGGTGCATCATGAAAGAAAGGATCTCATGCCAGAAGGTGAGCGTCGGGTTGAGTTTCATGCTCATACTAATATGTCGACCATGGATGCTCTTCCTGAGGTAGAGAAAATCGTTGAGACAGCTGCAAAATGGGGACACAAGGCGGTAGCAATCACGGACCATGGAAATGTTCAGTCCTTCCCACATGGCTATAAGGCAGCCAAGAAAGCTGGAATTCAGCTTATCTATGGAATGGAAGCCAATATCGTGGAGGACCGTGTTCCTATCGTTTACAACGAAGTGGAGATGGACTTGTCAGAAGCAACCTACGTAGTCTTTGACGTGGAAACGACAGGTCTTTCTGCCATCTATAATGACTTGATTCAGGTTGCGGCTTCTAAGATGTATAAGGGAAATGTTATTGCTGAATTTGATGAATTTATCAATCCCGGGCATCCCTTGTCAGCCTTTACAACCGAGTTAACTGGAATTACAGATGACCATGTCAAAAATGCTAAACCACTGGAACAAGTTTTGCAAGAATTCCAAGAATTTTGCGAGGATACGGTCCTAGTTGCTCACAATGCCACCTTTGACGTTGGCTTTATGAATGCGAACTATGAGCGTCATGGTTTGCCTAAGATTAGCCAGCCAGTTATCGATACGCTAGAGTTTGCTAGGAACCTCTACCCTGAGTATAAACGTCATGGTTTGGGACCTTTGACTAAGCGTTTTGGTGTGGCTTTGGAACATCACCACATGGCCAACTACGATGCGGAAGCTACTGGGCGTCTGCTCTTTATCTTTATCAAAGAGGTAGCAGAAAAACATGGTGTGACCGATCTGGCTAAGTTAAATATTGATCTAATCAGTCCAGATTCTTATAAAAAAGCTCGGATTAAGCATGCGACCATCTATGTCAAGAATCAGGTGGGGCTGAAGAATATCTTTAAACTAGTTTCTTTGTCTAATACTAAGTACTTTGAAGGAGTGCCACGGATCCCGAGAACGGTTCTAGATGCCCATCGGGAAGGTCTGATTTTAGGTTCAGCTTGCTCTGAAGGTGAAGTTTTTGATGCGGTTGTTTCCCAAGGTGTGGATGCGGCGGTCGAGGTGGCCAAGTATTATGACTTTATCGAGGTCATGCCACCTGCCATTTATGCTCCATTAATTGCCAAGGAGCAGGTCAAGGATATGGAGGAACTCCAGACCATCATCAAGAGTTTGATAGAAGTTGGAGACCGTCTTGGCAAACCTGTTCTGGCTACGGGGAATGTCCACTATATCGAACCGGAAGAAGAGATTTACCGTGAAATTATCGTCCGTAGTTTGGGACAAGGAGCTATGATTAACCGAACCATTGGTCATGGTGAACATGCCCAACCAGCTCCTCTTCCAAAGGCTCATTTTCGAACGACCAATGAGATGTTGGATGAATTTGCCTTCTTGGGAGAGGAACTGGCTCGCAAACTAGTTATTGAAAATCCCAATGCCTTGGCAGATATCTTTGAACCTGTTGAGGTCGTTAAGGGTGACTTGTACACGCCTTTCATCGACAAGGCGGAAGAAACGGTTGCTGAGTTGACCTATAAGAAGGCCTTTGAGATTTATGGAAATCCGCTGCCAGATATTGTTGATTTGCGGATTGAAAAAGAATTAACTTCCATTCTGGGGAATGGATTTGCCGTGATTTACCTGGCTTCCCAGATGCTGGTACAACGTTCCAATGAACGGGGTTACTTGGTTGGTTCTCGTGGATCTGTTGGATCCAGTTTTGTTGCGACCATGATCGGGATTACAGAGGTCAATCCGCTCTCTCCTCACTATGTCTGTGGTCAGTGTCAGTACAGTGAGTTTATCACCGATGGATCTTATGGTTCAGGTTTTGATATGCCAAATAAAGACTGTCCAAATTGCGGTCACAAACTCAGCAAAAATGGTCAGGATATTCCTTTCGAGACCTTCCTTGGTTTTGATGGAGACAAGGTTCCCGATATTGACTTGAACTTCTCGGGAGAAGACCAACCTAGCGCCCACTTGGATGTCCGTGATATCTTTGGTGAGGAATATGCCTTCCGTGCAGGAACGGTTGGTACGGTGGCTGCTAAGACGGCCTATGGCTTTGTCAAGGGTTACGAGCGTGACTATGGCAAGTTTTATCGTGATGCAGAGGTGGAACGCCTCGCTCAAGGTGCTGCTGGTGTCAAACGGACAACAGGACAACACCCGGGGGGAATCGTTGTTATTCCGAACTACATGGATGTCTATGATTTTACGCCTGTCCAGTATCCAGCAGATGACGTGACGGCTGAATGGCAGACCACTCACTTTAACTTCCACGATATCGATGAGAACGTCCTCAAACTTGATGTACTGGGGCATGATGATCCGACTATGATTCGGAAACTTCAGGACTTGTCTGGTATTGACCCCAATGAAATTCCTATGGATGATGAAGGCGTTATGGCCCTCTTTTCTGGAACGGAAGTTTTAGGTGTGATACCTGAGCAAATCGGTACTCCGACAGGCATGCTGGGGATTCCAGAGTTTGGAACCAACTTTGTACGTGGAATGGTAGATGAGACGCATCCGACGACTTTTGCGGAGTTGCTTCAGCTCTCAGGTCTGTCCCATGGTACTGATGTCTGGTTGGGAAATGCCCAGGATCTGATCAAGCAAGGAATTGCTGACCTATCAACCGTTATCGGTTGTCGGGACGACATCATGGTTTACCTCATGCATGCTGGTCTTGAACCTAAGATGGCCTTTACCATCATGGAACGAGTACGTAAGGGCTTGTGGTTGAAGATTTCCGAAGAGGAGCGAAATGGCTACATCGAAGCTATGAAGGCCAATAAGGTGCCAGAGTGGTATATCGAGTCCTGTGGGAAAATCAAGTATATGTTCCCTAAGGCCCATGCGGCAGCCTACGTTATGATGGCCCTTCGCGTAGCCTACTTCAAGGTTCACCATCCCATTTATTATTACTGCGCTTACTTCTCTATCCGCGCCAAGGCTTTTGATATCAAGACCATGGGAGCGGGCTTGGATGCCATCAAGCGCAGAATGGCAGAAATCGCTGAAAAACGGAAGAATAATGAAGCCTCTAATGTGGAAATCGATCTCTATACGACTCTTGAGATTGTCAATGAGATGTGGGAGCGTGGTTTCAAGTTTGGAAAACTCGATCTCTACCGTAGTCAGGCGACCGAATTCCTCATCGATGGCGACACCCTTATCCCACCATTTGTGGCTATGGATGGTCTAGGAGAGAACGTTGCTAAACAATTGGTGCGCGCGCGCCAAGAGGGAGAATTCCTCTCTAAAACGGAACTCCGCAAGCGTGGCGGACTCTCATCAACCTTGGTTGAAAAGATGGATGAAATGGGGATTCTCGGCAATATGCCAGAAGATAACCAGTTGAGTTTGTTTGATGAGTTGTTTTGATAGATTAGGCCACCACCGATAGAATAGAGATGTTTGATAGTAAAAAAATAACAGGACATCAGATAATCCTGTTATTTTTTAATTGTGAACATAAATATATAACGGCTAGATTACTAATCCTCTAAGACTATCTCATCTTCTTTTAGGTCTTCTATCAGTTTCTGCTTGTAATGAGTGAGAGAAAGTATTTTTTGGCCTACCCAAGATTTTTTAAATAAGTCCAATAATTCTTTATTTTTAATGAGCTCTTCTGGTTCGATAGGTTGTTCAATTAAATGGTTATCTTTGCAAAATGATATTAGGGGGATATCTATTGTACGGTAGGATGTATAATCAATAGTATTGTTTGAAAAAAAATAAATAAAATTCTCAAGGTTACCTTGGGTGTGTAGGAATCTTAAATAAAAAGGTGTGTTTCTAGAAGCAGACCTAACAATAATTTTTACTGGAAGATTGAGAATGTAATATTCAAATAAGTCCTCGTCTTTAGATTTAGATTCTTCAAATTTATCTAATAAAGGAATTAAAATATTATTATTAAAGCGTTGGGTACTCATGTCCTCTAACATAGGGAATACTGAATCTGCACTAGAGCTAAATTTTCCTGATTCTATTAAACGAAAACTATAGTCACGCATTTTACTATCCGTTTGTATATTTAGAAAATAAGCAACAAAATATTCTTGAAAAGAACGATGGAAAAACTTGTATCTGTTTCCTTCTTTGTATAGTACACATAAGCAGTTTTCTAAATCGTGGATAAAATTGCCTATATTGAGAACGTTTTTAATTCGAGGAGGAAATTTTTTAAAAATTTCGTCAATCTCCGGGAAGGTAAACTCTGTTTTTGCTTTTTGGTATGTTAGAAAACAGAAGATTGCAAAGCACTCTTTAAAAGTATCTGAACTTAAATCTGATAGCAGTTTTCGTCGATAACTTTTCGTAGCATCGTGCTTCGAGAGCATGGTATCAAAGGCTTGATAGTAGAATAGGTGTAATTTTTGCGGAATTTTTGCATAGTCATTGTAAGTGGAGAGCATGATATTTAGTAACAGAGGGTTTGAAGCAAAGGATTTATGTCTATCATATAAACCACTCTCTAGGTCACGGATAAATTTATCTTTAAGTTCCTCATCTGGATATTCAATTTTAGTAATAAGACTTATAGCTTGTTCCTTAGTAAAAGGAACAGCTTTTAAAACTGTGAAACGTTGAAATTCAATGAATTCGGATTCGCTATAAGGTCTGGAAGAAAGGATATAATGGTTTTCAGGATATTTGTCACAAAAATCATTTAACTTCTTGAAAAATTCTTTTTGGTTTTCGCTATACAATTCATCATAGCCATCCAATAGGAATAAAAAGCATCCAGATTGAAGTGCATAATCTAAATATTCTTCTTGGAATGTATTGTGAAATTGATTTAGTTTTTTTATCAGTAATTTCTCAAGGTCTAAATGCCCCTCTTCGTTGAAATCTTTTAATTCAATAAAAATAGGAATATAGTCTTTCAATTTTAATTCGCTTAGAAAAAGGTGTTTCATGAGAGTAGATTTACCAATTCCACCAGAACCTTCAATGATTAAAAATTTTGAGATATCAGTTAGTACTCTTGTTGTAGTGGGCTTGATGATGTCTGAGCCTTTTTTTAAAAATGGGATTTCAAAAAAGTCATACAGTTTTTTAGGTTCGATTCCGTAGATAATCGTTTTGATTTTACTGTATTTTTCATAAGATTTTGTCAAATAAGCTTGGAATGGAATTTCTAGATCAATTTTTGCCTTATTGTAGAGCGTTTTAAGTTTGTCAGCTGTTACGGACATAATAGGTGAAAGGTATTTATCCAAAATAGCACTAGTAAATTGTTTTGCAATTTCATTGTTAAAGATTTCGTCCATTATCTTTTCGCTCCTGTGTATTTTTAGTGTATATCTATAGAATATCACCTTATATTTTTTATGTCAATATATTTGAAGAGAGTTCCTCGTTCTATTTGTCTATCGAAGGATGTTGTATGTCCGTTGTATGTGTTTTGTATTTACAGAGCTTGCCATTTTTGTTAAAATAATAAATAGAAAGAAGGTGAAAATATGTCAAAGACGAGCATGAGCATCCGTTTGGATAGTGAGGTTAAGGAGCAGGCCCAACAGGTTTTTAATAATCTGGGAATGGATATGACCACAGCTATCAATATTTTCCTTCGTCAGGCTATTCAATATCAGGGTTTGCCTTTTGATGTTAGACTTGATGAGAATCGGAAGTTACTTGAGGTATTAACGGATTTAGACCAAAATCGTAATATGAGTCAGTCTTTTGAATCAGTCTCAGACTTGATGGAGGACTTACGTGCTTAAGATTCGTTATCATAAACAGTTTAAAAAAGATTTTAAGTTGGCCATGAAGCGTGGTTTGAAGGCAGAATTATTAGAAGAAGTTTTGAATTTTCTGGTTCAAGAAAAAGAACTTCCTGCTAGATATCGTGATCATCAATTGACGGTATCCAAGCATTTTCAAGGAGTTCGTGAGTGTCATATCCAACCAGATTGGCTTTTGGTTTATAAAGTAGACAAGTCGGAATTGATTTTAAACCTGCTGAGGACGGGCAGTCATAGCGATTTATTTTAATAAATTTTAAGGAGTTCAATATGAAAATCAGAATTTTTGCGGAAGACAAACCTGCTGAAAAGGTCTTTGACTATCAGCTAGAGCTGGCAGATGAAACAATTATCCTATCAACAGCGCTCTTGTCGGGCGCCATTGCTTTAGCAGGATTATTCTCTGCTTTGAAAGAAAAATAAAAATAGAAAAGAGAAAACAACATGGTTTTACCAAATTTTAAAGAAAATCTAGAAAAATATGCCAAGTTGTTGGTTGCGAATGGAATTAACGTGCAACCTGGTCACACTTTGGCTCTCTCTATTGATGTGGAGCAACGTGAGTTGGCGCATCTGATTGTGAAAGAAGCATATGCCTTGGGTGCGCATGAGGTCATCGTTCAGTGGACAGATGATGTCATTAACCGTGAGAAATTCCTCCACGCGCCGATGGAGCGTCTGGACAATGTACCAGAATACAAGATTGCTGAGATGAACTATCTTTTGGAGAACAAGGCTAGCCGTCTTGGAGTTCGTTCTTCTGACCCAGGTGCTTTGAACGGAGTCGATGCTGACAAACTTTCAGCTTCTGCTAAAGCTATGGGACTGGCCATGAAGCCAATGCGTATCGCAACTCAGTCCAACAAGGTTAGCTGGACAGTGGCTGCCGCTGCTGGACTCGAGTGGGCTAAGAAAGTCTTCCCAAATGCAGCAAGCGATGAAGAAGCAGTCGACCTCCTTTGGGACCAAATTTTCAAAACTTGCCGTGTCTACGAAGAAGATCCCGTTAAAGCTTGGGAAGAACACGCTGCTATCCTCAAGAGCAAGGCAGATATGCTCAATAAAGAGCAATTTTCAGCCCTTCACTACACAGCGCCAGGAACAGATTTGACACTTGGTTTGCCAAAGAACCACGTTTGGGAATCAGCTGGTGCTGTCAATGCACAGGGCGAAGGTTTCTTGCCAAATATGCCGACAGAGGAAGTCTTCACAGCGCCTGACTTCCGTCGTGCAGATGGATATGTAACTTCTACAAAACCACTTAGCTATAACGGAAATATTATCGAAGGGATTAAAGTAACCTTCAAAGACGGACAAATCGTGGATATCACTGCTGAAAAGGGCGATCAAGTCATGAAAGACCTTGTCTTTGAAAATGCTGGAGCGCGTGCCTTGGGTGAATGTGCCTTAGTACCAGATCCAAGTCCAATTTCTCAGTCAGGCATCACCTTCTTTAATACCCTTTTCGATGAAAATGCCTCAAACCACTTGGCTATCGGAGCTGCCTATGCGACCAGCGTCGTTGGTGGAGCAGAGATGAGCGAAGAAGAGCTTGAAGCTGCAGGACTTAATCGTTCAGATGTTCACGTGGACTTTATGATTGGTTCGAATCAAATGGATATCGATGGTATCCGTGAGGATGGAACACGCGTACCACTCTTCCGCAATGGAGATTGGGCAATTTAAGGAGAAGCTATGCTTGGAAGTATGTTTGTTGGTCTCCTAGTGGGACTCTTGGCAGGTGCTTTAACCAATCGCGGAGAAAGCATGGGATGCTTTGGGAAAATGTTTCTCGGCTGGATTGGTGCTTCTTTGGGGCACCTGCTCTTTGGAACTTGGGGTCCAAACCTAGCGGGGATAGCTGTTGTTCCAGCTGTTTTAGGTGCTATGGTTGTCTTAGCTATTTTCTGGAGACGAGGAAGTTAATTTCTTAAATCTGATACTCAATGAAAATCAAAGAGCAAACTAGGAAACTAGCCGCAGGCTGCTCAAAGCACTGCTTTGCGGTTGTAGATAGAACTGACGAAGTCAGCTCAAAACACTGTTTTGAGGTTGCAGATGGACGTTGACGCGGTTTGAAGAGATTTTTGAAGAGTATGAAAAGAAAAGGAGGTTGGTCATTGTACCAGCCTCCTTTTGAGTATGATATAATAGTTTTATGAGATTAGATAAATTTTTAGTTGCATGCGCTGTGGGAAGTCGGACGGAGGTCAAAAACTTGCTCAAGGCTGGACGCGTGACGGTCAATGGCAAAAAAGAAAAATCAGCAAAATTGCAAATAAATGAAGAAAAAGACGAAATTCGCTTTGATGGTCAAGTGCTAGAGTACGAGGAGTTTGTCTACTACATGATGAACAAGCCCCAAGGAGTCATTTCAGCGACTGAGGATTCTAAACACAGAACAGTGTTGGACTTGTTGGATGATATTGCTCGGACCAAGGAAGTTTTTCCAGTAGGGCGCTTGGATATTGACACGCATGGCCTCCTGCTTTTGACCAATGACGGCCAGCTTGCCCATGCTCTTCTTTCACCAAAACGTCATGTGGATAAGACCTATTTGGCTCAAGTCGAGGGAATCATGAGCCAAGAAGACGTGGAGACATTTGCTAAGGGGATTCCGCTCAAGGACTTTACCTGCCAGCCAGCTAAACTGGAGTTTGTATCAGTAGATCCAAAAAAAAATCAAAGTCTGGTTCGTGTGACCATTGCTGAAGGGAAGTTCCATCAAGTCAAACGAATGGTGGCCTACTGTGGCAAGGAAGTGGTGGACTTACAACGTTTGACGATGGGAACTCTAGTCTTGGATGAGAACTTAGAACAAGGAGAATGGCGTCGCTTGACCAAGGAGGAGTTAGAAGTGCTCTTTGCAAGTATTGCTTAATTTGCTTTATATTAGAAAAAGGTGAGGGAGAATGTCCTTGCTTTTTTCGTTTTTCAGTTGCTTCCTTTGTGAAAAGAGTTATAATAGACAGTAGAATAAAAGGAGGAATCTATGAACGCGATTCAAGAATCATTTACAGATAGACTATTTGCCAACTATGAAGCAAATGTCAAATACCAAGCGATTGAAAATGCTGTCAGCCATAACGGAATTTTTGCAGCCCTAGAACGTCGCCAAAGCCATGTAAACAATACACCTGTTTTCTCATTGGATTTGACCAAGGACAAGGTTACTAACCAGAAAGCCTCTGGTCGTTGCTGGATGTTTGCAGCTCTCAACACCTTCCGCCACAAACTCATCTCTCAATACAAACTGGAAAACTTTGAGTTGTCACAAGCCCACACATTCTTCTGGGACAAGTACGAGAAATCCAACTGGTTCTTGGAGCAAGTCATTGCGACTGCAGACCAAGAATTGACGAGCCGCAAGGTTAGCTTTCTACTCCAAACACCTCAACAAGACGGTGGTCAGTGGGATATGGTAGTGTCCCTCTTTGAGAAATACGGTGTCGTGCCCAAGTCTGTTTACCCTGAGTCTATCTCATCTAGCAGCAGCCGTGAGCTCAATGCCATCCTTAACAAATTGCTTCGCCAAGATGCTCAAATCTTGCGTGACTTGCTCGCTTCTGGTGCAGACCAAGCGACTGTTCAAGCTAAGAAAGAAGACCTCTTGCAAGAAATCTTTAACTTCCTTGCTATGTCACTAGGTCTTCCACCACGTAAATTTGACTTTGCTTATCGCGATAAGGATGATAACTACCAAAGCGAAAAGGGTATCACACCACAAGAGTTTTACAGGAAATATGTCAATCTTCCTCTAGAAGACTACGTTTCTGTTATCAATGCTCCAACTGCTGACAAGCCTTACGGCAAATCTTACACAGTTGAGATGTTAGGAAATGTGGTTGGTAGCCGTGCAGTTCGCTACATCAACGTTCCAATGGAACGCTTGAAAGAATTGGCGATTGCCCAAATGCAAACAGGAGAAACTGTTTGGTTTGGTTCAGATGTCGGCCAACTTAGCAACCGCAAAGCTGGAATCCTTGCGACAGATGTTTATGACTTTGAATCAAGCATGGATATTCAACTCACTCAAGACAAGGCTGGACGTTTGGACTACAGCGAAAGCTTGATGACCCACGCCATGGTCTTGACAGGTGTGGATTTGGATGAAAATGGCAAGTCAACCAAGTGGAAGGTTGAAAACTCATGGGGAGACAAGGTCGGTACAGATGGTTACTTCGTTGCCTCAGATGCTTGGATGGATGAATACACTTACCAAATCGTTGTCCGTAAAGAATTACTAACAGCAGAAGAACGAGCTGCTTATGAAGCAGAACCAATCGTACTTGCACCATGGGATCCAATGGGTGCCTTGGCAGAATAAAGTATAAAGAAAAGAGGTTAGGGAAATCCTAGCTTCTTTTTTAAGTCCTTCTTGAAGTGGCGATAGATGATGCTTGCCAAGGGAGTTCTTCCTATTTTGAGTCTTTAAGTGACAGAGAAAAAGATATGTGTTACTATAGTAGTACAAAAGGATATCGGAGTAGAAATGAAGTATTTAAGCAGTCAAGACATCAAGAATCGTCAACGAAACATCAGCGATATTAAACCCTATAAAACAACCAAGGAAATCGTCGTTTCAAATATCTTTACCTTCTTTAATGCCATGAACTTGGCTCTGGCAGTTCTGGTAGCCACAACCTTGCGATTTGAAAATATGCTCTTTTTAGGTGTGATTGCTATCAATACAGCCATTGGGATTTTCCAAGAAGTGCGTTCAAAAAATGCCTTAGAAAAGCTAAGTTTGCTTGGTAAAAGTAAGTACAAAGTCAATCGAGATGGTCGAACAATCGAGATTGATCCAGAGGACATCGTTCTGGGTGAGTATCTGCATCTCAATCTGGGTGATCAGGTGCCTGTTGATGCAGAAGTCCTTGAAGGGAATATTGAAGTGGATGAGTCCTTGTTGACTGGTGAGAGTGATTCAGTCTTTAAAACGGTTGGTGATAAGCTGATGAGCGGAAGCAATGTCGTCAGTGGCACGTGTCTGGTCCTTGCTACAGCTGTGGGTCCAGATAGTTATATCAATAAACTCGCAAAATCCAGCAAGGAATTCAAAAAATATCCTTCTCAACTGCGCGATTACATGGATAAGATTTTAAAAATCGTCTCTATCTTGCTGGTGCCAGTTGCCATTCTGCTCTATGTCAGAGGTTTTAGTCTAGGACGGTCTTATGTTGAAATTGTCTTGGGAAGTTCAGGTGCCTTGGTCGGCATGATTCCAGAGGGCTTGATTCTCTTGGTTAGCGTCTCCCTAGCGGTAGCAGCCATGAAGTTGGCTAAAAAGAAGGTTCTAGTGCAGGAGCTATACTGTGTAGAGACCTTGGCGCGAGTAGATGTTCTTTGTTTTGATAAGACAGGAACTATCACGACGGGGAATATGAAGGTCCAAGAAATGGATGCTAATGTGGCAGAGAAACTATCTTCTTATCTGGCTTATTTCGAGGATGAAAATGCAACTTCGCGAGCTCTGAAGACTCACTTGAAGTGTGAGAAAAAGTGGGAAGTTCAAGAAGTCGGTGCCTTTTCAAGCAAAAACAAGTATTCCTTTGTCCAAGTAAAAGAGGGTGGGACCTATTTCTTCGGAGCCTATGAGTTTCTAGACTTTACCCAGCCGATGGATGCCTACTATGAGCATCTGAAACAGCAAGGTTTTCGAATCTTGTCCCTTGCCCATAGTAAGGACCACATCACGAGTCCAGCCAATATGGAACTACTGGGGCACGTCGTTTTGTCAGATGAGATTAAGGACAATACCAAGGAAACCTTTGACTATTTCGAATCTCAAGGTGTTGAAGTGAAGATTATCAGTGGTGATAATCATGTGGCTGTATATGGGGTGGCTCGTAAGGCAGGTTTTAAGGAAGAAGCGCGGGCTATTGATATGACCAAGGTGAGCGATGATGACTTTGAAAGAGTGGTCTTGGAACACGAAATCTTTGGACGTGTGACACCTGAACAGAAGCAAAAGATGGTATCTATTTTGCAAAATGCTGGTAAAACAGTTGCCATGAGTGGTGACGGGGTCAATGATGTTCTAGCTCTTAAGAAAGCAGATATTAGTTTTGCCATGAAGGGAGCAACGAGTGCAGCAAAAAGCGTCTCCAATATTGTTTTTCTCACAGATGACTTTGCAGTATTTTATGATATCTTGATGGAAGGACGCCGGGTCATTAACAACATCCAAAAGGTAGCCTCTCTTTTTCTAACAAAGACCTTCTTCTCCATCGTTTTTGCCATTTTGAGTGTGGTATTTGGTTTGGAATTTGCCTTTATCCCCATTCAGTTTACAATCATTTCAGCCATTACGATTGGGATTCCATCCTTCTTCCTGACTTTTGAGTCCAATAAAGAAAAGGTTAGCACTCACTTTATGAGAGATATCCTAACCAACGCGGCGATTGGTGGTGGCGTTCTGGTTGCTAGTGTTCTTTTGACCAATTTCTTTATCACTGTCCCAGGTCAGGTCAAATTTATTTGCTTCCTCCTTGCCCTGATCAATGGTCTGTGTCTAGTTGCCAAGGTCAGCTTGCCTTTTAATCGATACAAGATGCTCTTACTCGTTTCTCTGAGTCTTGCAGCCCTTGTTGGCGTCCTTGCCAATACTTTTATCCTGCAAGGGGCCTTTGTGCCTTTAGAAATCACTCAAGTGGTCTATGTAGCTGTCCTAGCAGTGGTGATTGGGGGCTTGCATTATCTGACTAGAAGAAAAAGTTGATCTACAAAAAGAGTTGGGTCGAATCTCCCTTATTTCACATGTTTGGATAGACATTTTTAAGTTTTGGGAGCACTTGGAATTTAGAGTAAGTACTTGATTTTAAAGCGAGAAACTAGTCAATTGAAAGAATTTGTTTTAAAAACACTATTTTGATGAAATTGTTTTGACAGATAGTCTACAAGCCTTTATAATAGTATTATCATTAAAATTAGGGAGAAAATATTTATGACAAACAATGAAAACGCTAAAGGTACGTTTCGTAAATTTTTAGATGGTTTTAAGCGTCTCATAAAAAGAGGAAATAAAGAAGAGTTGTCTACTGAAAGAGAAACTGAGGGTGAGGAGACAGGAGTAGCAGGAGGAAGTCTATCTCCCGAAGAAAGTGAAACTTTTCTTATTGATAAGGCTTTAGAGTCTATTCAGTACTACGATCGTTTGGATGTGATGAATATAGGTGAGGAAAGCAGTTCCGAAGAATCTCCATTGCCAGAAAGTGACTCTAGTCTTTCTCAAGAAAAAGAACTAGCTAAGAGTCAAACAGTTAGTGCATCGCATTCTTTGGAAACTAGCCTCTCTAAAACTACAGATTCTCGAAAAACAAAAGGCTTGAAGAGTACAGCAGACTCCATTTCACTATCATTAAGTCTAGAAAACAAAAAAACATCAAGTAGTTTATCTGTTCTTGAGTCAGCCTCAGCCAGCCGTTCAGCGGAGCAATCACTGAGCGCCGAGGCTGCAAGCTCTCTAAGTGTTTCTATCTCAGAATCCGACTCAACCCGTCTTTCTCGAGTAGAGTCACAGACTTCATCTCGTGAGTCCTCTCTCAGCCTTTCGGCCTCAGAGTCCGTCTCAGATAGCCGTTCAGTGGAGCAATCACTGAGCGCCGAGGCTGCAAGCTCTCTAAGTGTTTCTATCTCAGAATCCGACTCAACCCGTCTTTCTCGAGTAGAGTCACAGACTTCATCTCGCGAGTCCTCTCTCAGCCTTTCGGTTTCAGAGTCCGTCTCAGTCAGCCATTCAGCGGAGCAATCACTGTGCGCCGAGACTGCGAGCTCTCTAAGTGATTCTGTTTCAGTATCTGGCTCAACCCATCTTTCTCAAGTAGAGTCACAGATTTCCTCTGTTGAAGATTCTCTTAGCCTTGCTATTTCAGAGTTCGAATCACAGAGTGCCTATCTTGAACAATCTCTAAGTCAGTATGGTTCTCACTTGCTTAGCCTTTCAGTCTCAGCTTCGCACAGTGTTTATGCAGAAGAGTCTCTGAGTCAAGCAGCTTCCCTGTCTCATAGTCTGTCGGTTTCAGAGTCCGTTTCAGCTAGCCTTTCTGCTTCAGCTTCTACTTCTTACAGTATTTATGTAGAAGAGTCTTTGAGCCAAGTAGCTTCACAATCTCGTAGTCTGTCGGTTTCGGAGTCGGAATCTTCTAGTGCTTCCATTTCAGTCTCAACTTCTCACAGTGTATATGTAGAAGAGTCTTTGAGCCAAGCAGCTTCACAATCTCATAGTCTGTCGGTTTCGGAGTCGGAATCTTCTAGTGCTTCCATTTCAGTCTCAGCTTCGTACAGTGTACATGTAGAAGAGTCTTTGAGCCAAGCAGCTTCACAATCTCATAGTCTGTCGGTTTCAGAGTCAGTTTCAGCAAGCCTTTCTGTTTCAGCCTCAGCTTCTGCCTCGCACAGTCTCTACGTAGAAGAGTCT
>NZ_NCUW01000028.1:0-131245 GCF_002096335.1 Streptococcus oralis subsp. dentisani | reverse complement strand
TTTCAGAGTCAGTTTCAGCAAGCCTTTCTGTTTCAGCCTCAGCTTCTGCCTCGCACAGTCTCTACGTAGAAGAGTCTTTGAGTCAAGCAGCTTCACAATCTCATAGTCTGTCGGTTTCAGAGTCAGTTTCAGCAAGCCTTTCTGTTTCAGCCTCAGCTTCTGCCTCGCACAGTCTCTACGTAGAAGAGTCTCTGAGTCAAGTAGCTTCCCTGTCTCATAGTCTGTCGGTTTCAGAGTCGGCATCCATTAGCTTGTCTGTTTCAGCTTCAACTTCTCACAGTGTACATGTAGAAGAGTCTTTGAGCCAAGCAGCTTCACAATCTCATAGTCTGTCGGTTTCAGAGTCAGTTTCAGCAAGCCTTTCTGTTTCAGCCTCAGCTTCTGCCTCGCACAGTCTCTACGTAGAAGAGTCTTTGAGTCAAGCAGCTTCAGAGTCAGTTTCAGCAAGCCTTTCAGTCTCAGCTTCGCACAGTGTATATGTAGAAGAGTCTCTAAGTCAAGAGGTATCCTTATCACATAGTTTCTCTGTATTGGAGTCGGTGTCTCACAGTCTGTCATTTGAACACTCCCTTAGTCTATCTGCTTCTGAATCGTCTTCTCAAAGTTTAGTGATAACAGAATCTCTCAGCGCTAGCCAAGCAGTTTCAAGTGATTTAGTGGCTTCAGAGTCAGCAACTGACAAAATGACTGTTGACTTTAGTAGCACTACACAAGACTTATCAAAATTAACATTGATAAACAAAAGAAACAAGTAGACGCTGAAGAGATAGACTTCGGTCTATATCCGAATGAGGAGATTGTACATGAATCCGTATCATTCATCCTTTCGTTTTATTTGAAAGGAGATGCTCTTATTTTCTACCGAAACCTTGGGGAAGATCAGACTGGTCTTCCTCTTTTTGATAGTCTAGGAGGTAGGCTTACAAATGATATGCTTGTTAAAGTTACGAAAATATGAGGAAATTTCAGAAAGTTGAGAGAATGTAGTATCTGAACAGAGTTGATTGAACGGTTGAATCTTTATCGTAACTATTTAACTAGAAAGCTAGAACAACTAGCTTAATGACTTGCTTTTTCAGATTTTTGTCAGTTGAGCGTTAAAATAGGACATTTGAGAAGAGGGGAGGGATTTTATCTTTCTTGCAGAGTATAATCATGTATACGAAGGGGGTACTGAAAATGATAAAATCAATTCGCATCTTATTGTTACTGGTTTTGATCCAGATTAGTCTGAGTAGCTGCTTGCTGTGGAAGGGAACCATCTTAACCTTAAAGCAGTCAAGCGCTTATTTTCTAGTGTTTATCGTATTGGCATCAGGTCTGTGTGCGGGCATGAATTTCTTTTATACTCGAGATCAGGATGTTCATAGCATTATAAACAGTCAGAAAAAAGTGAAACTATTTTATAGTACCTTGTTGGTCTTAAACCTAGTAGGTGTCTGTCTGGTATTGTCGGAGACTATTTTAACACGGACAGCTTTTCAGCAAGAGTTAGTAGATCTTTTCTTGCCCTCCTTCTTTTTCTTATTTGGGATTGATTTACTTGTCTTTTTACCATTTGAAAAGTACAGCCGAGATTTAGGAACTACTCTCGATAAGAAAAAAACAGTTGTCCTGACAGTTTTGGCAACCTTGCTATTCTTGAGAAATCCAATAACAGTCTTATCCATTGTTTTTTATGTCGGTTTGGGATTCATTTTTGCTCGTTTTCTGTTTCCAAAATCTATGAGAAGAGAATTTTCCTTTTACGGGCACGTAATCCGAGATATTTTACTTGTTAGCGCCATGTGTATATTCTTCTAAAAACGCTTTTCTATCAATAAAAATTCCCTATTTCACCAAATTTGTTATAGTAAGTTTGTAAAGAAAATTTACATAAAATAGAACTTTTTGGTATAATAGTAGCATGTACACAAAAAATGAAGAAGAGCTGATCAATCTGGGAGAACGCCTAGGGACCTTACTCCAAAAAAACGATGTTTTGATCTTGTCTGGAGAACTGGGTGCTGGTAAAACAACCTTTACTAAGGGTCTTGCCAAGGGCTTGGGTATTCGTCAGATGATAAAAAGTCCAACTTACACCATCGTGAGAGAGTATGAAGGTCGTTTGCCACTTTACCACTTGGATGTCTATCGGATTGAAGGGGATGCTGATTCTATTGACTTGGATGAGTTTCTCTTCGGTGGTGGTGTGACCGTTATTGAGTGGGGCCATCTTTTGGGTAAGGATTTACCAGATTCCTATTTGGAGTTGGAACTCTTGAAAGAAGCTGAAGGTCGTCGCCTCTATTTTACCGCTCAGGGTTCTCGTGCTGAACAACTGATTAAGGAGCTTCAAGATGGAGTATGAACTTTGTATTCGTGAGGCTGAATCTCATGATGCCGCTGCTTTGGTTGCATTCTTGGATCTAGTTGGTCAGGAGACAGATTTCACCAGTTTGGATGAAAATGGTATCCTGATGACAGAATCTGAAATGGCGCTTTTTATTGAAAAGCAAGCGACTTCAGATAATCAAATCACTCTCCTAGCCTTCCTGAATGATGAAATTGCAGGTGTTTTGAACATCACGGCAGAGCAACGTATACGGATTCGTCACATCGGGGATATCTTTTTGGTCATCCAAAGGAAGTTTTGGAATCATGGCTTAGGAAGCATACTCCTTGAAGAAGGTATTGAGTGGGCTAAAACTAGTGGAGTTCTGCATCGGTTGCAGCTCAGTGTACAAAAGCGCAACGAGGCAGCTATCCACCTCTATTCAAAATTTGGATTTGTTACAGAAGGCTTACAAGAAAGAGGAGCCTATTTAGAAGAAGGGATATTTTTAGACGTTTACCTGATGGGTAGACTGATAGATAAGTGATAAGATGGTAAAAAAAATAATCGGAATGCTATTAGCTTTTCTAGCAGTAACAGCTTTAGGTGTGGGTGCTTATGCCTATACTATTTATTATCAAGGAACAGAAACCTTAAGTAAAAAAACTTATAAGAAAATTGGTGAAGAAACCAACGTTATTGAAGCGACAGAACCTCTAACTATTCTCTTGATGGGGGTGGACACGGGAAATGAGGAACGTCTTGATCCTTGGGTAGGGAACAGCGATTCCATGATTCTCTTGACAGTCAATCCCAAAACCAAGAAAACCACTATGATGAGTTTGGAACGTGATATTTTGACTAAGATTGATCTTGGGAAAGGACAAATTCAGGAAGCAAAACTCAATGCTGCCTATGCCAATGGTGGTGCAGAGTTGGCTATTTCAACTATTCAAAAAATGATGAATATCCATATCGATCGTTATGTCATGGTTAACATGAAGGGATTGCAACAGCTAGTTGATGCAGTTGGGGGAATCACAGTAAATAACACACTTGGTTTCCCAATTTCCATTACTGACCAAGAGGAGTTTAATAAAATCTCAATCGGAGTCGGTGAGCAGA
This sequence comes from Streptococcus oralis subsp. dentisani, assembly GCF_002096335.1. Lineage (GTDB taxonomy): Bacteria > Bacillota > Bacilli > Lactobacillales > Streptococcaceae > Streptococcus > Streptococcus oralis_Z. The sequence goes on along the minus strand of NZ_NCUW01000028.1, from coordinate 127,806 downwards.
CTTTGAATGGTGAGGAAGCTTTGGTATACTCACGGATGCGTTATCAGGATCCTGAAGGGGATTATGGTCGTCAAAAACGTCAACGTGAAGTCATTCAAAAAATTGTGGAAAAAGTCTTGAGTTTGAATAGCATCAGTCATTATCAGGCAATCCTAAAAGCGCTCAGTGAAAATATGCAGACCAACATAGACCTTTCAGCGAAAAGCGTACCTCAATTACTTGGTTATCAAGATTCTTTTAAAAATATTGAGACACTTCAACTTCGTGGTGAGGGCGAAGAATTACAGGGAATCTCTTACCAAATCGTAACGAGAGAGCATATGCTAGAAATGCAAAATCTCTTGCGCCGTTCCCTAGGGAGAGAAGATGTGACGGAGCTGGAGACCAACGCTGTTCTGTATGAAAATCTTTATGGTCGAACAGCACCTTCCACAAATGCTTCAAACGAAGAGATAGAATAAAACTAAGAATCAAATCGTGGGAAATTTCCTGCGATTTTTTCAAAAAAATTCGAATAGATAAGTAGGAGGAAACATGAAAGCAGAAATTATTGCTGTCGGAACAGAAATTTTAACAGGGCAGATTGTCAATACCAATGCTCAGTTTTTATCAGAGAAACTAGCCGAAATCGGGGTAGATGTCTACTTCCAAACAGCTGTTGGAGATAATGAAGCTCGTCTTTTGTCCTTGCTTGAAATTGCGAGCCAACGTAGTAATCTTGTGATTTTGACAGGGGGCTTGGGACCAACTGAGGATGATTTGACCAAACAAACCCTGGCAAAATTTTTAGGAAAAGATCTAGTGTTTGACCCTCAAGCGCAAGAGAAATTGGATATTTTCTTTGCTCATAGACCTGACTATGCTCGGACACCGAATAATGAGCGCCAAGCCCAAATTGTGGAAGGGACAACTCCACTGCCAAATGAAACAGGTTTAGCAGTCGGAGGGGTGTCGGAAGTGGATGGCGTAACCTACGTGGTCCTTCCAGGACCGCCAAGTGAGTTGAAACCCATGGTCTTAAATCAACTCTTACCCAAGTTAATGACTGGTACCAAGTTATACTCACGAGTGCTCCGTTTCTTTGGAATTGGGGAGAGTCAGTTGGTGACCATTTTGGCGGATTTGATTGACCATCAGACGGATCCGACTTTGGCGCCGTATGCCAAGACGGGAGAAGTGACCTTGCGTTTGTCCACAAAAGCAGTCAGTCAAGAAAAGGCTGATCAAGCACTGGATATCCTAGAAAGTCAAATCTTGAGTCGCCAAACTTTCGAGGGAATTTCTCTACGAGACATCTGTTATGGATATGGGGAGGAGACCAGCCTAGCAAGTGTCGTTGTAGAAGAGCTTAAGAAGAGACAGAAAAGCATTACTGCGGCAGAAAGCTTGACGGCAGGTCTCTTTCAAGCGACATTAGCAGACTTTTCAGGCGTTTCTGCCATCTTTAATGGCGGTTTTGTCACTTACAGTCTAGAAGAAAAGTCCAAGATGCTGGAAATTGCCGAGCAAGAGCTAAAAGAATACGGGGTCGTTTCTGAGTTTACGGCTCGAAAAATGGCAGAGCAGGCACGACTTAAGACTCAGTCTGACTACGGAGTTAGTTTGACGGGTGTGGCTGGACCAGATAGCCTAGAGGGTCATCCAGCTGGTACAGTTTTTATTGGACTGGCACATGCAAAAGGGACAGAGGTGATCAAGGCTAATATCGCAGGACGGAGTCGAGCAGATGTTCGACAGATTGCGGTCATGCATGCCTTTAACCTAGTTCGCAAGGCTTTATTAAGTGACTAAATTTTGGTATAATGAAAGATAGGTCTAAGGACCAGTAGAATATAGGAGAACAAAATGGCGAAAAAACCAACAAAAAAATTAGATGAAATTGGGAAAAAATTTGGAGCAGACCGTGAAAAAGCATTGAACGATGCTCTTAAATTGATTGAGAAAGACTTTGGTAAGGGTTCAATCATGCGCTTGGGCGAGCGTGCAGAGCAAAAAGTTCAAGTGATGAGTTCAGGTTCATTGGCTCTGGACATTGCTCTTGGTTCAGGTGGTTATCCTAAGGGACGTATCATCGAAATCTATGGACCAGAATCATCTGGTAAAACAACCGTTGCCCTTCACGCTGTTGCGCAAGCTCAAAAAGAAGGCGGTATTGCAGCCTTTATCGATGCGGAACACGCACTTGATCCAGCCTATGCAGCAGCCCTTGGTGTGAATATTGACGAATTGCTCTTATCACAACCAGACTCAGGTGAGCAAGGTCTTGAAATTGCAGGGAAATTGATTGACTCAGGTGCAGTTGACCTCGTCGTTATCGACTCGGTTGCGGCCCTTGTGCCTCGTGCGGAAATTGATGGGGATATTGGAGACAGTCACGTTGGTTTGCAAGCTCGTATGATGAGCCAGGCCATGCGTAAACTCGGAGCTTCTATCAATAAAACCAAAACAATTGCTATCTTTATCAACCAATTGCGTGAAAAAGTTGGGGTCATGTTTGGAAACCCAGAAACAACACCTGGTGGACGTGCTCTGAAATTTTATGCTTCGGTGCGTTTGGATGTTCGTGGAAGTACGCAAATCAAGGGAACTGGTGACCAAAAAGATACCAATGTCGGTAAGGAAACCAAGATTAAGGTTGTTAAAAATAAGGTGGCTCCTCCATTTAAGGAAGCCTTTGTTGAAATCATGTACGGAGAAGGAATTTCTAAGACTGGTGAGCTCTTGAAGATTGCAAGTGATCTCGATATTATCCAAAAAGCGGGAGCATGGTACTCTTACAAGGGTGAAAAAATCGGACAAGGATCTGAAAATGCTAAGAAATACTTGGCGGATCACCCAGAAATCTTTGATGCCATTGACCACCAAGTCCGTGTTCAATATGGCTTGATTGAAGATGAAGAAGGGACAACTCCTACCTCTGTTGCGGAAGATCTAGCACCTAACCAAGAAGTAACGCTTGACCTAGGTGATGGACTTGAAATCGAAATTGAAGAATAACATAAAAAGTAGCAGATAATGAACTGCTACTTTTTATGTTTGTTTCAGATGAAAGAACTAATGGTCACTAAAACGACGATACTCGATATGAAAGTCAAAATAATGCTCATCCTGTAACTTTTGGAAGATGTCGCGATAGGCTTCTTCGTCAAAATAGTCGCCACGGTAGAGAATTTCAAAACTCAAATCATCGTACTCTAGAAAAGCATTGGCTGTTTTAAAGCCATTTTGTCGATAGAAGTCCATGCGGGCCTTTCTTTGCTCCAAGTTATCGCATTCTTCATCCAAGCGCTCGACTTCCAGCAACATGGTTCGCTGGTAAAAATCTGTCAGCTTTTCGATGATTTCCTTTCCGTACCCATGGCTCCTCAAGTGGGGCATGATGGCAAAAAAGCTGATATAGAAGGCCTTTGGGTTGGAAATAGAGAAAGCAAAGCCGACAAACTCTTCTTGGTTATAAAAGGCAAAAAAGTGGGCGTCTTCTCGATCTTGATAGCGTAAAAACTCTGACAGAGGGACTCGTTCTTCCTCGGGGAATGCTTCCTTGTTTAGCTTTTCAACCTTATCAAGATCTGGAAATGCATCGGTTATTAATTGACTGGTCAAACTCATAAGTGACCTCCTTTTCTTGATTATAGCAAATTGTCTCTCTGTAAGCAATTGATTGCAAACTTAGTGATAGAGCCTTGTCGCTCCTCTAGAAAGCTGATATAATAGCTTTATGAATAAGAAACGATCCGTGGACTTGATACATGGTCCTATTCTTCCTGCGCTGTTAAGCTTTGCCTTTCCAATCTTGCTGTCTAATATTTTCCAACAGCTCTATAACACTGCGGACGTCTTGATTGTTGGGCGTTTTCTTGGCCAAGAATCCTTGGCAGCAGTAGGGGCGACAACTGCCATTTTTGACTTGATTATAGGCTTTACGCTTGGTGTTGGAAATGGCATGGGGATTGTCATTGCCCGCTATTATGGGGCTCGTAATTTCACTAAAATCAAGGAAGCAGTAGCAGCGACTTGGATTCTAGGTACTCTTTTGAGCATTCTGGTTATGCTGATGGGATTTGTCGGTCTGTATCCACTCTTGCAATATTTAGATACTCCTGTAGAAATCCTCCCCCAATCCTATCAATATATTTCTATGATTGTGACTTGTGTAGGCGTCAGCTTTGCCTATAATCTCTTTGCAGGCTTGTTGCGGTCTATTGGTGATAGTCTGGCTGCGCTTGGTTTTCTGATTTTCTCTGCCTTGGTCAATGTGATTCTGGATCTCTATTTTATTACGCAACTGCAACTGGGAGTTCAATCTGCGGGACTTGCTACTATTATTTCACAAGGGTTATCAGCGGTTCTTTGCTTTTATTATATCCGCAAGAGCGTTCCGGAACTGCTCCCTCAACTCAAGCATTTTAAATGGAACAAGGCCCTGTATGCAGATCTCTTGGAGCAAGGTTTGGCTATGGGATTGATGAGTTCGATTGTGTCCATTGGTAGTGTGATTTTACAGTCGTCTGTCAATACTTTTGGAGCAGTGATTATTAGTGCGCAAACAGCGGCGCGACGCATTATGGCTTTTGCTCTTCTTCCCATGACGGCTATTTCTTCTGCCATGACGACCCTTGCCTCTCAGAATCTTGGGGCTAAGCGACCAGATCGCATTGTTCAAGGTCTTCGAATTGGCAGTCGCCTGAGTATGTCCTGGGCAGGCTTTATCTGTATCTTTCTCTTGTTTGCTAGTCCGACCTTGATTTCCTTCTTGGCCAGTTCAACGGATGGTTACTTGGTCGAAAATGGTAGCCTCTACCTGCAAATTAGTTCAGCCTTTTATCCGATTTTGAGCCTTTTGTTGATTTATCGGAATTGTTTACAGGGTTTGGGTCAAAAAGTCCTTCCTCTGGTATCTAGTTTTATCGAACTAATCGGTAAAATTGCTTTTGTGGTCTTGATTATCCCTTGGGCAGGCTATAGGGGGGTCATCCTTTGTGAACCTCTCATCTGGGTTGCCATGACCATACAACTTTACTTCTCGCTTTTCCGTCACCCCTTGATAAAAGAAGGCAAGGAAATCTTGGCAACAAAAGTACCATCCTAGCTTGATTTGCTAAATAAAATCCATTTCCTCTAGTGAAAATCGAAAAAACTTGTGTTATAATAAGAAAGATTAAAATGTGAAAAAAGGAGATTCCTAATGGGACGTAAATGGGCCAATATCGTAGCCAAGAAAACGGCTAAAGATGGAGCTAACTCTAAAGTATATGCAAAATTTGGTGTAGAAATCTATGTAGCAGCTAAAAAAGGTGATCCAGATCCAGAATCAAACACTGCTTTGAAATTCGTTATCGACCGTGCCAAACAAGCCCAAGTGCCAAAACACGTTATCGATAAAGCGATTGATAAAGCAAAAGGAAACACAGATGAAACCTTTACAGAAGGACGTTACGAAGGCTTTGGACCAAATGGTTCGATGCTAATCGTAGACACCTTGACATCAAACGTCAACCGTACCGCAGCCAATGTCCGTGCAGCTTTTGGTAAAAACGGTGGAAACATGGGTGCTTCAGGTTCAGTTTCTTACCTCTTCGATAACAAAGGTGTTATTGTATTTGCTGGTGAAGATGCGGATGCCATCTTTGAACTGTTGCTTGAAGCAGATGTGGATGTGGATGATGTAGAAGCAGAAGATGGAACAATCACTGTTTACACAGCGCCAACTGACCTTCACAAGGCTATCGTTGCCCTTCGTGAGTCAGGTATCCAAGAATTCCAAGTGACTGAATTGGAAATGATTCCTCAGTCAGAAGTTGAGTTGTCAGGTGAAGATTTGGAAACCTTTGAAAAACTTTACAGCGTTCTTGAAGACGACGAAGATGTACAAAAGATCTATACCAATGTAGATGGATTCTAATAGAAAAACGAACAGTTTTATTAACTGTTCGTTTTTTTATATTGGAACTTAGATTCTGGTTCCAGAATCTCTTTGTTGCTGGTTTTTTTCTAGATCTAGACCGACTGCATGTTTTTGGACGAGCAAGAGCTGTCCATTGTCCTGTTTTGCAAAAGTTAAGGTAACAGTCTTGGTCTTGTCTCCAATGGAGATATAGGTGATTTTTTTCGTATTGTAACCCCCAAGAGTGAAGTCAAACTCGGAATCTGGCTTTCCGTGTTTGTTGATAATATCCTTGTAATTGGTACCACCTTTTCCTTTGTTATCAAGGTCACCTTCAATTAAAGCGTCGAACTGTTCTTGGGTCCAAGTGAAGGAATCCTCTTCCTCCTCTTCAGGGATGAAATCGTTGCTATCATCTGTCAAGCCGCTTTCTTCTTCGCGTTCCATTGAGGAACTTGCCTCTCTATAGGAACGGTTAAACTCCCTGACAAACTCTTTGTAGACATTAGCGTACAGTATCTGGGTCGTAAAGAAAAGTACAACTGAAGCAATTGCGAGGGATGTTCCGATAATGGCCATTGTTTTTCGTTTTTTGAGGTTGACGATAAGGCCGATAATTCCCAAGATAAATGCAACAATGGCGATGAAAAATGACAGATAGTTAACAAATGGAATCCAGGAACCTAAAAGTGCGATGGCTCCAAAAATGGTTGCTAAAATCCCTAAAATTTTTTGTTCTTCTGGTTTCATTTGAAAGTTTTCTCCCTTCATCGAGTGAATGGATATCAATCCACAGTAGTTAGTGCTTATTATAGAGAAAATATCTGCTGATGTCAATTCTGACTAAGATAGTTCTCAAGGAAACTTTTTTCTTGACATTTCTTCTGGAAGTGATAAAATAGTTCTCATGGAAACTTATTTAGTTCCTAGGAGAACTAAATACAAGGGTTAGAAAGGAGCAATCATGGATAAACCGATGTTGGTCTTTAAGCGTTTTGGGCACCAGGTTCATCTGATGGTACAGAAAGAAGCCAAGAGATGTGGCATTGAATTTATGGGTGGACCGCAAGGACAGGTCCTACGGATTTTAGATCATCGTGAGCATGATCAAGAATTAACGCTTATCAAGGATATTGAACAAGAACTCAATATTACTAAATCTGTGGCCAGTAACTTGGTCAAGCGTATGGTACAAAATGGTTTGGTCGAGTTAGAGGCCAGTCCAAGTGATAAACGAGCAAAATTTGTTCGTTTGACCGACAAATCACGATCTCAGATGCAAAAAGTTAAGGCATTTTTTGATCGGATCGATCAGAGTCTGCTAGAGGGTGTTTCAAAGTCGGATTTGGAAATCTTTGAAAAGGTTCTCGGTCAGTTGCAAGAAAATGTTGAGAAGATAGGAGGAGAGGATGAAGAAACTCGCTAAACGTATTACAGGAAAAGAGTGGGGGATGATCGTTCTTACGATTTTATTCACTTGTTTCTCGGTCTATCTCGAGTTAGAGGTGCCGACCTATATTTCACAAATTACAGAATTACTCGGAACGCCCGGAACGCAGTTGGGTGAGCTCTGGTCACCAGCTGCGAAGATGATTGGTTTGTCTTTATTGGCCTTCTTATCATCTGTTATGGTTGGTTTCTTTGCCGCTCGCGTTGCAGCATCCTATACAACTCATCTACGTAGTGACGTGTTTCATCAGGTTTTGGACTTTTCACAGACAGAAATCAAGCGATTTTCAATCCCAAGCCTCTTGACTCGGACGACTAATGATATTACGCAGATACAGATGCTCTTTACTATGGGCTTACAGGTAGTGACTCGTGGGCCTATCATGGCCATCTGGGCCATCGGAAAAATCCTTGGGAAGTCAGAATACTGGCTCTGGGCAGTAGTGGTTGCAGTCATTGTCAATGTCTTGATGACCACTGTTCTCATGACTCTAGCCTTTCCAAAACAATCTGTCATTCAAAAACTGACGGATAAGCTTAACAGCATCACCCGTGAAAGTCTGACAGGGATTCGAGTGGTTCGTGCCTATAATGCTGAGGATTATCAGGATAAGAAATTTGAAGCAGCCAATGATGAGGTGACACGTCTTAATCTCTTTGTCAACCGATTGATGGCTATTATGAACCCGATTATGATGGCCATTTCAAGTGGACTAAGTTTAGCCATTTACTGGATTGGTGCCTATATCATCAACGATGCAAGTTTGACTGAACGTCTGCCGCTCTTTAGTGATATGGTGGTCTTTATGTCCTATGCTATGCAGATCGTGATGGGCTTCCTTCTCATGGGGGCACTCTTTATCGTTCTTCCTCGTACCTTGGTTTCTGCAGGCCGTATCAATCAAGTGTTGGATCTGCACTCTTCTATTGAAAATCCTAGTCACCCACAGACAGCGGATTCTTCAGTTCAGGGACGAGTGGAATTTTGTGATGTGACTTTCCGCTACTCTAAAAACTCTGAAGCAGTCGTAGAACATGTCACTTTCAAAGCAGAGGCGGGTCAAACCGTGGCCTTCATCGGATCGACTGGTTCTGGTAAATCTACACTTGTCAACCTCTTGCCTCGTTTTTACGACGTTTCAGATGGAGAAATCCTAGTGGACGGAGTTAATGTTCAAGATTATGATTTGGTAGATTTGCGCAATAAGGTCGGCTATATTCCACAAAAAGCTGTCCTCTTTTCTGGAGATGTCAAGGGGAACTTGGACTTTGGTAAGAGCCAAGAAACTCCTCTAAGCGAGATTGCCATGTGGCAAGCTCTGGAATTGGCCCAGTCTAAAACCTTTATCGAGGATAAGGAAGCAGGTCTTGCCTCAGAAGTGGCCCAAGGTGGGACCAACTTCTCAGGGGGGCAAAGACAGCGTTTGGCCATTGCGCGTGCCTTGGCTCGTAAGCCAGAGATTCTTATCTTCGATGACTCTTTCTCAGCTTTGGACTACAAGACAGACCGGATCTTGCGCCAAGAACTTGCTCAAAAAACACGATCCATGACCAAACTCATCGTAGCGCAGCGGATTTCTACCATTATGGATGCAGACTTGATCTTAGTATTGGATCAGGGAAAAGTCGTGGGACAAGGCACCCACAAGGAACTTCTAGCCACCAACGAAGTCTACCAAGAAATTGCCTACTCACAACTATCGAAGGAGGAATTGGAACATGGAAAATAAAAAAGTGTCGGTCTGGGAACAGTGCAAACCTTATATGGCAGGCCTCCAACTCCCTCTCCTAATAGCAGTTGTGGCTGCAGTCATTTCAAGCATCATTACCGTTTATGGGCCAACTAAGATTAAAGAAATTACTAACTTGATTTCAGATGGCTTGATGACAGGAATTGACTTGGTAGCCATCTCAAACATTGCTGGATTTCTAGTTGTCCTATATGTGTTTGGAGCCATCCTTAATTACACACAGGCCTATATCTTTTCAACGAGTATTCAACATTTTTCAAAACGCTTGCGGACGGCAATCGCTGAAAAAATCAATCGTTTGCCACTTGCTTACTTTGACCGTCATTCTCAAGGGGACACCCTTTCGCGCGTGACCAATGATGTGGATACAGCAGCTCAATCTCTCAACCAAAGTCTAGGAACAGTGCTCTCAGCTAGCTTCTTGTTGATTGCTGTTTTGATTACCATGTTTGGGATGAACTGGATTTTAGCACTGGTAACTGTTGTCTCAACCTTACTAGGATTTGTGGCCGTTTCTGTCATTATGGCTAAGTCACAAGGTTACTTTAAAGCCCAACAAAATAATCTCGCAGCTGTGAATGGTTATGTAGAGGAAATGTATTCGGGACACAATGTGGTAACGAGCTATAATGCCGTTGATGCTACGAAAGAAACATTCGCAGGTTTAAACCAAAATTTGCACGACAGTATCTGGAAATCTCAGTTTATCTCTGGTATTATGATGCCAGCCATGATCTTTGTTGGGAACTTTAGTTATGTTTTGGTCATCATCGTAGGGGCCGCGCTAGCGTTAGAGGGACATATCAGTATCGGGATTATCGTAGCCTTTATGGTCTATGTGCGTACCTTCTCACAACCCTTATCTCAAATTGCCCAAGGGATTACGAGCTTGCAACAAGCGAGTGCAGCCATGACTCGTGTATTAGAATTTCTAGCTGAAGCTGAGATGCAGGATGAATCTCATAAGGACAGACAATTGAACAACATGAAAGGGGAAGTAGTCTTTGATCACGTGTCCTTTGGCTATACACCAGAGCGCACCATTATCCATGACTTTTCTGCGATAGCTCATGCTGGTCAAAAGGTTGCGATTGTTGGACCGACTGGAGCTGGTAAGACAACTATTGTCAATCTTTTGATGAAATTCTATGAGATTGATAAGGGAAGTATCCGTATCGATGGTGTGGATACTAAGGACATAAAGCGCTCAGAAGTGCACGATGCCTTTTCAATGGTTTTGCAGGACACTTGGCTCTTTGAAGGAACCATTCGAGAAAATCTCATCTACAATCAGACAGACATCAGTGATGAACGAATGATGGAAGCCAGCAAGGCTGTGGGAATCCACCACTTTATCATGACCTTGCCAGATGGCTATGATACCGTCTTGGACGACACCGTGACCTTGTCTGTCGGACAAAAACAACTCTTGACCATCGCTCGTGCTTTGTTGAAAGACGCGCCGCTCTTGATTTTGGATGAAGCGACCTCTTCTGTTGACACCCGTACGGAGGAATTGATCCAAAAAGCTATGGACCGTTTGATGGAAGGAAGAACTTCCTTTGTCATCGCCCACCGCTTGTCAACCATCCGTAATGCTGATTTGATTCTTGTCATGAAAGATGGTAATATCATCGAACAAGGCAATCACGAGGAACTGATGGAACAAGGTGGCTTCTACGCTGACCTGTACAACAGTCAATTTACAGAAGATGAAGCCGCAGAATAAATCAAAAGAAGGCTTGACGGCCTTCTTTTTCTGCACTATACTAGAAGGCAAGCGCCTCACATAGAGACAAAAAAGTAATGAATGAGAAGAATAAATGAAAAATTATCAAAAATGGTATAGAAACATCAGCTCCAAACTAACTAGCCATCCCACCCTTTTATTTCTGTTACGCAGTTTCAATCGTTTGATGACAGTAGCTATGCCCATGGTCTATCTGGCCTTGCTAGTCACCACTTACCTGCAGCTAGGACTTGGTCAGCAAGTCGGGGTCTATTTGCTTGTCCCCGCCTCGGGATTTGTTATCTTGTCCCTGTTTCGTAAGAAAATCAATCACCCGCGCCCTTACGAAACTTGGGACATCGACCCATTACTTGACAAGGATAGTTCGGGACAGTCTATGCCCAGTCGCCACGTCTTTTCAGCAACTATCATCTCTATGGCCTGTTTCCATGCTTGGACTTTTATCGGAACGATCTTGCTTATTTGCTCAGGAATCTTAGCCTTGGTCCGAGTGCTAGGTGGTGTTCATTATCCCAAGGATGTCTTGGTTGGCTATGCTTGTGGTCTTGCGTGGGGAGGTCTTTTCTTCCTATTCTGATATGTAAGTCAAGCTAGTCTTACAACCACTTGCTACTTTAATTTTACCACTTGCTTTTTTGCCCTTGTTTTCCCATCTTAGCTTTGATATAGTAGAGTCAGAAAGGAGATGTGATGAAGTTACGAATTGAGATTGACGGCAATTTAGAGGAGACTGAAATTGTCATCAAGACCCCCACTTTGACAGATGAAATTGCGGACTTGCAACGACTCTTGCAAGAGTCAAAGGCTCCGAGGTTGACTTTTTACAAGGGGACAGGTGAATATTATTTAGACCTGTCAGAAATTCTCTTCTTTGAAACAGAAGGGAGCAAGATCTACGCTCATAACCAGAAAGAAGCCTATGAAGTACGTCTCAAACTTTATGAGTTGGAGTCCATCCTGCCTCGCTATTTTAGTCGAGTTTCCAAGTCAACGATCGCAAACATCCGTCAGATTTACTCAGTGGACAAGTCCTTTTCAGGAACGGGCACCATTTCCTTTTATCAGACGCATAAGGAGGTTCATGTCTCGCGGCATTACCAATCCCTCCTAAAAGAAAATCTAAGAAACATGAGGTAAAAAACATGAAAAAGAAAGCATTTGGTATTGTTTTGTTAGTATTGGCAGCTTGGATCTTGCTGCAAGGAAATTTTGGAATCCCTTCTTTGGATGGCAAAATATGGCCTTTGATTGGTATTGCCTTTTTTGCTTACCAATCAGTTGAAGCTTTGCTTCGTCGTCACCTGACATCAGCAGTTTTTACCGCTCTAGTAGCCTTAATGATTACGAATCATTTTTATAACATTTTTCCTATTCCAAACCAGTCTTTGTTTTGGGCTAGTATCTTAGCAGTGCTAGGTGTCGGCTATCTCACTCACTCAAGTAAGTTTTGGTACGGCAAAAAATGGTGGTACAACGGTGAACGAACAGTCATCACGGATAAGGAAGTCGCTTTTGGTAGTGGAACTTTCTATAAGCAAGATCAAGATCTCGTAGATGACCAAGTGGAAGTCGCTTTTGGAGATGCTAAAATCTACTATGACAATGCAGAGATGTTAGGTGATTTTGCGACTTTAAATATTGAAGTTGCCTTCGGAAATGCAACAGTCTATGTCCCACAACACTGGCGTGTAGACTTGAAAGTAGAAACATCCTTTGGTGCAGCTAAGGCAGATGCTCCTGTAGCACCAACCAGCAAAACTTTGATTATTCGTGGGGAAGTTGCTTTTGGTAAACTTGGAGTTGTTTACGTCAAATAAAAAAATATTTTAATTCTCTTGATAAATTCAAGAAAGTGTGATAACATAGTACGGTATGTGGTGCTAGCACATCCGCTATATTAGATCTAATAGGAGGAAAACACAATGGCTAAAGTATGTTACTTTACAGGTCGTAAGACTGTATCTGGAAATAACCGTTCACACGCGATGAACCAAACAAAACGTGCCGTAAAACCAAACCTTCAAAAAGTTACTGTTCTTATCGATGGTAAACCTAAAAAAGTTTGGGCTTCAGCTCGTGCTTTGAAATCAGGTAAAGTTGAACGCGTTTAATAAAAATGAAAAGGCCGCTTAGGTCTTTTTCTTTTGCTCGATAGATAAAACCATTTGAAAAATAGAGTAAATATCCGCCGATACAGCATTCTGCTTTTACACTTGGAATGAAATATGATAAAATAGAGTATCAACTAGTTGAGGTAAAAAAAATGACTGTAAAAATTAATACAAAAGATGGTCAAATCGAGCTGACAGATGAAGTGATTGCAACCGTTGTAGGTGGTGCAGCAACTGAGATTTTTGGTGTGGTCGGTATGGCTAGCAAAAATACCCTCAAAGATAATTTCCAAGCCCTTCTTGGCAAGGAAAATTATGCAAAAGGTGTAGTCGTGAAGGCAGCCGAAGATGGCAGCATTGCAGTTGATGTTTATACCGTCTTGAGCTACGGAACAAAGATTAGTGAAGTCTCAAAAAACATCCAAGAGCGCGTTCGTTTTAGTTTGGAAAACCAACTAGGAATCACTGCTCAGACTGTGAATGTCTACATTCAAAATATCAAAGTTGTAGGAGAATAATCGTGTCAAAAATTACTACCAGCTTATTTCAAGAAATGGTGCAGGCTGCATCAACTCGTTTGAATAAGCAAGCTGAATATGTCAATTCATTAAACGTCTTTCCAGTTCCAGATGGAGATACTGGGACAAACATGGGAATGACCATCGAGAATGGTGCCAAAGAAGTAGCAGACAAGCCAGCTTCTACAGTTGGAGAAGTGGCGAGCATTCTTGCTAAGGGACTCTTGATGGGTGCGCGTGGAAACTCAGGGGTTATCACTTCTCAGCTCTTCCGTGGATTTTCCCAAGCTATTAAGGAAAAAGACGAATTAACAGGTCAAGACTTGGCTCTTGCTTTCCAATCTGGTGTCGAAGTAGCCTACAAGGCGGTTATGAAACCAGTTGAGGGAACTATTTTGACAGTTTCTCGTGGTGCGGCCATTGGGGCTAAGAAAAAAGCCGAGGAGACAGATGATGCTGTTGAGGTCATGCGTGCAGCCTTGGAAGGTGCTAAGAGAGCTCTGGCTAAGACTCCTGATATGCTCCCAGTCTTGAAAGAGGTTGGTGTCGTGGACTCTGGTGGTCAAGGTTTGGTCTTCATCTATGAAGGTTTCCTTTCAGCACTCACTGGTGAATACAGCGCTTCTGAGGACTTTGTAGCGACCCCTGCCAACATGAGTGAAATGATCAATGCTGAACACCACAAGTCAGTTGCTGGACATGTGGCAACAGAAGATATTACCTTCGGTTACTGTACGGAGATCATGGTTGCTCTCAAACAAGGACCAACTTATTCTAAGGACTTTGACTATGATGAATTCCGTAACTACTTGAATGAACTTGGGGACTCGCTCCTTGTTGTCAACGATGATGAGATTGTCAAAGTTCACGTCCATACAGAAGATCCAGGTCTTGTCATGCAAGAAGGACTTAAATATGGTAGCTTGGTCAAGGTTAAAGTGGACAACATGCGCAACCAACACGAAGCACAAGTTGAAAAAGAAGCAGCACAAGTCAGCAAGCCAGCTGAAGAGAAGGAGTATGCCCTTATCGCAGTAGTAGCTGGTCAAGGATTGGCAGATATCTTCCGTGCCCAAGGTGTGGATTATGTCATCGAAGGCGGTCAGACGATGAACCCTTCAACAGAGGACTTTATCAAGGCTGTTGAACAGGTCAATGCTCGCAACATCATTTTCTTGCCAAACAATAAAAATATCTTTATGGCAGCTCAGTCAGCAGCTGAAGTGCTTGAACAACCAGCTGTTGTGGTAGAAGCACGTACAATTCCTCAAGGGTTGACAAGCCTGCTTGCCTTTGATCTAAGCAAATCAATCGAAGAAAACAAAGAACGCATGACTGCAGCCCTCAGTGATGTCATCAGCGGTAGTGTAACAACAGCCGTTCGTGATACAACTATCGATGGCTTGGAAATTCATGAAAATGACAATCTTGGTATGGTAGATGGAAAAATCCTCGTGTCAAATCCCGACATGCATCAAACCTTGACAGAAACCTTGAAACATATGTTGGACGAAGATAGTGAAATCGTGACTTTCTATGTCGGTGAAGATGGAAGCGAAGAACTTGCCAATGAAATTGCCCAAGAAATCGCAGAAGAATTTGAAGATGTTGAAGTAGAGATTCACCAAGGTCAACAACCTGTATATCCATATCTTTTCAGTGTGGAATAAAAATTTAATCGATTAAAAAGAAAGTTGATTTTGCAACTTTCTTTTTTTATGACATTTGTCATATTTCCTAGTGACAGAAGCATCTAGCTCCGCCAAATTCAAAAGACTATAATTGAAGTATGAAATGGAGGAAGAAGAAATGAAAAATAAAATGATTGTCGCAGTGAGTTTAGTAGCAGCAGGAGTTATGACCTATCTCATGTTTTCAGGATTGGACGAGGGTTTCTATCATTTTCCTTGGGAGCTCTTTGCTGGCTTTGGAATGATGTCTTGGCTTGTCAGAGAAGGTTTGAAATTGGTCAGAGATGTGAAAAAGGAGTTTGAGGAATGAAAAAAGCAATCATCTATTTCTTTATCGGCCTGTCACTCTTGGTATGGTTAGTGGAAATGTTTACTGGTTGGTTTGACCAAACCTTGCTTCGCCAATTCATTCGTGGTGCTTGGGGGTTTGGATTTATGATTTTTGTCGTTTTCCCTATGGGAATGAAGTGGTTGAAAGGAGAATCTCATGACTGTGATTAAAGTTGAGAAATTGAGTAAGAAAATAAAAGACAAGGAGATCTTGCGGAACATCTCTTTTGAAATCAACGATGGTGAATGTGTCGCCTTGATCGGGCCTAACGGAGCAGGAAAAACAACCTTGATTGATTGCCTCTTGGGCGACAAGTTCGTGAGCTCAGGTCAGATAGCCATTCAAGGCTTTGCACCAACAGATCCTCGATTAAAGCAGCTTATTTCTGTCTTACCCCAAGAAAATGCAGTTGTCCAAAGCTTGAAAGTGAAAGAACTTCTATCATTTTTCAAGTCACTTTATCCCGACAGTCTTTCAGACAAAGAAATTGATGACTTGCTGAGATTCTCAGACAAGCAGAAAAATCAGCTAGCGGGCAAGTTGTCTGGTGGGCAAAAACGTTTGTTCTCTTTCGTGTTGACTTTAATCGGTCGTCCGAAAATTCTATTTTTAGACGAGCCAACTGCTGCCATGGATACCTCGACACGTCAGCATTTTTGGGAGATTGTCGATCACTTGAAGAAAAATGGTGTGACCATTGTCTATTCTTCTCACTATATCGAAGAGGTGGAGCATACGGCTGATCGCATCTTAGTCCTCCACAAGGGTGAATTGATTCGTGATACGACACCTTATGCCATGCGTGGTGAAGAACAAGAAAAACACTTTACCGTACCTCTAACTTATCAAGATTTTGTCAGTACCTTGACTATGGTTCAAGAGCTTGAAATCAAGCAAAATGCTCTTTCCTTCACAACCAAAGAAGCCAGCCAAGTATGGGAAGCCTTGCAAGAACAGGGCTGCACGATCGAAGAAATTGAAGTTCGCAATCGAACTCTCTTAGACAGTATTTTCGAAACGACTCAAGACTAAAGGAGATTGACGATGAAAAATATGACAAGTCTCATGAAAGTGGAAATCATTCTGATGAAACGGCAAGCAGTCTACTACTTGCTATCCATCGGACTTCCAAGTGTGTTTTACCTTATTTTCTCTGGTATGATGTCAGGGTCAGACATTCCAGAAATTGCTCTTCAAGCCTATCTTTTTGCCATGACGCTCTTTAGTATCATGTCAAGCGCCTTTTTCAGTATCCCTAGCACACTCGAGTCTGATAAGACAAACAACTGGCAAAAATTGATTCAACATTCTCCAGTATCTATGGTAGAATATTATGTATCAAAACTGTTCAGTACTCTGCTGACTTTCTTGTTATCAATTATAGTTGTCTTTTCGGTTGGTCATTTTGTCCGTGGAGTGACTCTGCCTTGGCTTGATTGGTTGGTGATTGGAGTTATTTTGCTGGTCGGAAGCGTGGTCTTTATCAGCATGGGTGTCTTGGTGAGCTTGCTTCCCAGTGCTCAATTGATGACGGTTATTGGAAATATTGCCTATATTGCTTTGGCTGTCCTAGGTGGACTCTGGTTCCCTTTGAGTTCCTTCCCAGAATGGCTCCAATCCATTGGAAAACTGACTCCAACCTATCAACTGATGCAGGTCGTCTCTACTTATATGGAACACCACGAGTTTAACATTCTTGCCACCTTGGTTGTACTAGGTTATACAGTTTTCTTTGGTGTACTGGTAATCCAGCTGAAAAAACGGATCGAGGTAAAATAAATCTATGTTGGAAAAATTAAAAAACACTCATTATATGTTTCATATTTCATTAGTGTTTATCATCTTTCCTATAGCGGGTGTCATCAGTGGAGAGTACCCGCTTTTAACCTTGTTCTGGACATTATTATTTGTCTTAGCCTTTTATTCGATTTTATTAAGTCAAAACCGTACTGTGCAGTGGCTGGCTTGGTGGGTCATGATTGCCTACATTTTTTATACATCGGTTTGGCTGAATTCGGGTTTCACATGGTTTATCTTTTATTTATCTAATCTCCTCATTTATGAGCTGGATGAGATTTCTCTTCACTCTTGGCGTTTTGTCAGTTTTGTTGTCTTGCAGCCATTGATTTTAACCGGGATTTATATGGTCAATCATGTTAGTCCCTGGCAACTGCTCTTTTTCTTGCTGACCTTTGTCTTTTCTGATGCTTTTACCTTTGGTCTCTACCGAATTCGAGTATCAGAGGAAATAAAAGAAGAAAAGAGAAAGCAAAATGCTAAGCTCAATCTTTTCTTGGCTGAAAATGAACGCAGTCGTATCGGCCAGGATCTCCATGACAGTCTAGGCCATACCTTCGCCATGCTGAGTGTGAAGACGGATCTTGCCCTCCAACTTCTTCAAATGCAGGCCTATCCTCAAGTGGAAAAAGAATTAAAAGAAATTCATCAGATCAGTAAAGAATCTATGAATGAAGTTCGTACCATCATTGAAAATCTCAAAACCAGAACACTTGCTTCCGAGTTTGTGACTGTTAAAAAAATGCTGGAAATTGCAGGAATTGAAACGGAAATCAATCACCAACTAGATACTGCTAGCCTAACTCAGGAATTAGAATCAACGGCCTCCATGATTTTACTTGAGTTAGTGACCAACATCATCAAACATGCCAAAGCGTCGAAAGCCTACTTAAAATTAGAACGAACAGAGAAAGAACTCATTTTAACAGTAAGAGATGATGGCTGTGGCTTTGCTTCTCTAAAAGGAGATGAGCTCCATACCGTTCGAGACCGTGTCCTTCCTTTTTCAGGAGAAGTAAAGGTAATCAGTCAGAAACAGCCGACTGAAGTGCAGGTTCGACTACCTTATAAGGAGAGAAACTAAGATGAAACTACTTGTTGCAGAAGATCAAAGTATGTTGCGAGATGCTATGTGCCAGTTGCTTACCTTTCAACCAGATGTAGAGTCTGTCCTACAAGCCAAGAATGGGCAAGAAGCAATCCAACTTTTAGAAAAAGAGTCTGTAGATATCGCCATTCTTGATGTAGAGATGCCTGTTAAGACAGGTCTCGAAGTCTTGGAGTGGATACGAGCAGAAAAGTTAGAAACAAAGGTAGTTGTGGTGACAACCTTCAAGCGCCCAGGCTATTTTGAACGAGCGATCAAGGCTGGAGTGGATGCTTATGTCTTAAAAGAAAGAAGCATTGCAGACCTCATGCAAACCTTGCACACTGTTCTCGAAGGGCGCAAGGAATATTCCCCTGAATTGATGGAAGTGGTGATGACGCATCCCAATCCGTTAACAGAGCAAGAAATCGCTGTTTTAAAGGGAATCGCTCAGGGCTTATCTAATCAAGAAATCGCAGACCAACTCTATCTATCAAATGGAACCGTCCGAAACTATGTCACCAATATTCTTTCGAAACTAGATGCTGGTAATCGAACAGAGGCAGCCAATGTCGCAAAAGAATCTGGTTGGCTTTGATAAGAAGAGTTAAAAAATTCCGAAACGATAACTTGAATCGAAGGAAATCCATAGAATTTAGGAGGCAAAATTGCCTCCTTTTCTTTGTTTAAAAAAGCGGTTAGAGCTAGTGTCAAAGAGATAAAAGATCAGAATAAAAACGAAAAATATCTTGACAATGAAGGAAAAAATGTGTTACAATAATAGACGGTACTTTTTACTTTTGGTCTCTCAAAAGTGTACAGGGACGTGCTGACAAATGTTGCAAAAGTACACACAGATGGTAGCTGTCACCAAGTGTATCATCACCAAAAATAAAAAAACACAGGAGAATGTAGATGCCTACAATTAACCAATTGGTTCGCAAACCGCGTAAATCAAAAGTAGAAAAATCTAAATCACCAGCTTTGAACGTTGGTTACAACAGTCATAAAAAAGTTCAAACAAACGTTTCTTCACCACAAAAACGTGGTGTTGCGACTCGTGTTGGAACAATGACACCTAAAAAACCTAACTCTGCCCTTCGTAAATTCGCTCGTGTACGTTTGAGCAACCTTATCGAAGTTACTGCCTACATCCCAGGTATCGGACACAACTTGCAAGAGCACAGCGTGGTGCTTCTTCGTGGTGGACGTGTAAAAGACCTTCCAGGGGTACGTTACCATATCGTCCGTGGTGCACTTGATACTGCAGGTGTTAACGATCGTAAACAAGGCCGTTCTAAATACGGTACTAAACGTCCAAAAGCATAAGGAAAGGGGATAAAGAGAAATGAGTCGTAAAAATAGAGCTCCAAAACGTGACGTATTGCCAGATCCGCTTTACAATTCACAACTAGTTACTCGTCTTATCAACCGCGTTATGCTTGATGGTAAACGTGGTACAGCTGCTTCAATCGTTTACGGTGCTTTTGAGCAAATCAAAGAAGCTACTGGCAACGATGCACTTGAAGTATTTGAAACAGCTATGGAAAACATCATGCCTGTACTTGAAGTACGTGCACGTCGTGTTGGTGGATCTAACTACCAAGTCCCAGTTGAAGTTCGTCCAGAACGTCGTACAACACTTGGACTTCGTTGGTTGGTAACAATCGCTCGTCTTCGTGGTGAACACACAATGCAAGATCGTCTTGCAAAAGAAATCTTGGATGCTGCGAACAACACTGGTGCAGCAGTTAAGAAACGTGAAGACACTCACCGTATGGCTGAAGCTAACCGTGCCTTCGCACACTTCCGTTGGTAAGATAGGATACGAAAGCGTTAAGAAAGTCCAAGAGAAAATAGGGAATCGAAGTAGGTTGCGATTGCAACCAATGAGATTCATCTTTTTCTCCAGACTTTTAGCTTGAGTTCAACTTAGCTAACTTAAGCTTTTAGCCCGAGTTCAATTTAACTTACCATCTCGTAAGTTGAAACCAACAAAAACAAGATAAACATTGAGAACGGGTAGGTCCTGCCTATCCGTTTTTTCTAAATAATGTTATAATAGATTGTAAAATAAAAAATAGGAGAAACTAACCTCATGGCACGCGAATTTTCACTTGAAAAAACTCGTAATATCGGTATCATGGCTCACGTTGATGCCGGTAAAACAACAACTACTGAGCGTATTCTTTACTACACTGGTAAAATCCACAAAATCGGTGAAACTCACGAAGGTGCGTCACAAATGGACTGGATGGAGCAAGAGCAAGAACGTGGTATCACTATCACATCTGCTGCGACAACAGCTCAATGGAACAACCACCGCGTAAACATCATCGACACACCAGGACACGTGGACTTCACAATCGAAGTACAACGTTCTCTTCGTGTATTGGACGGTGCGGTTACTGTTCTTGACTCACAATCAGGTGTTGAGCCTCAAACTGAAACAGTTTGGCGTCAAGCAACTGAGTATGGAGTTCCACGTATCGTATTTGCCAACAAAATGGACAAAATCGGTGCTGACTTCCTTTACTCAGTAAGCACTCTTCACGACCGTCTTCAAGCAAACGCACACCCAATCCAATTGCCAATCGGTGCTGAAGATGACTTCCGCGGTATCATCGACTTGATCAAGATGAAAGCTGAAATCTATACTAACGACCTTGGTACTGATATCCTTGAAGAAGATATTCCAGCTGAATACCTTGACCAAGCTCAAGAATACCGTGAAAAATTGGTTGAAGCAGTTGCTGAAACTGATGAAGACTTGATGATGAAATACCTTGAAGGTGAAGAAATCACTAACGAAGAATTGAAAGTTGCTATCCGTAAAGCAACTATCAACGTTGAATTCTTCCCAGTATTGTGTGGTTCTGCCTTCAAGAACAAGGGTGTTCAATTGATGCTTGATGCGGTTATCGATTACCTTCCAAGCCCACTTGACATCCCAGCAATCAAAGGTATCAACCCAGATACAGACGAAGAAGAAACTCGTCCAGCATCTGACGAAGAGCCATTCGCAGCTCTTGCTTTCAAGATTGCAACAGACCCATTTGTAGGTCGTTTGACATTCTTCCGTGTATACTCAGGTGTTCTTCAATCAGGTTCTTACGTAATGAACACTTCTAAAGGTAAACGTGAACGTATCGGACGTCTTGTGCAATTGCATGCCAATAGTCGTCAAGAAATCGAAACCGTTTATGCTGGTGATATTGCAGCTGCTATTGGTTTGAAGGATACAACTACTGGTGATTCATTGACAGATGAAAAAGCTAAAATCATCCTTGAGTCAATCCACGTTCCAGAACCAGTTATCCAGTTGATGGTTGAGCCAAAATCTAAAGCTGACCAAGATAAGATGGGTATCGCCCTTCAAAAATTGGCTGAAGAAGATCCAACATTCCGCGTTGAAACAAACGTTGAAACTGGTGAAACAGTTATCTCAGGTATGGGTGAACTTCACCTTGACGTCCTTGTTGACCGTATGCGTCGTGAGTTCAAAGTGGAAGCAAACGTAGGTGCTCCTCAAGTATCTTACCGTGAAACATTCCGCGCTTCTACTCAAGCACGTGGATTCTTCAAACGTCAGTCTGGTGGTAAAGGTCAATTCGGTGATGTTTGGATTGAATTTACTCCAAACGAAGAAGGAAAAGGATTCGAATTCGAAAACGCAATCGTCGGTGGTGTGGTTCCTCGTGAATTTATCCCAGCGGTTGAAAAAGGTTTGGTAGAATCTATGGCTAACGGTGTTCTTGCAGGTTATCCAATGGTTGACGTTAAAGCTAAACTTTACGATGGTTCATACCACGATGTCGACTCATCTGAAACTGCCTTCAAGATCGCGGCTTCACTTGCCCTTAAAGAAGCTGCTAAATCAGCACAACCAGCTATCCTTGAGCCAATGATGCTTGTAACCATTACTGTTCCTGAAGAAAACCTTGGTGATGTTATGGGTCACGTAACTGCTCGTCGTGGACGTGTAGATGGTATGGAAGCTCACGGTAACAGCCAAATCGTTCGTGCTTACGTTCCACTTGCTGAAATGTTCGGTTACGCAACAGTTCTTCGTTCAGCATCACAAGGACGTGGTACCTTCATGATGGTATTTGACCACTACGAAGATGTACCTAAGTCAGTACAAGAAGAAATCATTAAGAAAAACAAAGGTGAAGACTAATCAGTCCTCGCTCTAGAAGGAAGTCACTTGGTGGCTTCCTTTTTTATGCCTTTCTCAAGCATCTTGTATGTCTATATTTGCAAAATGAAAGAAATCTAGTAAGGATTTTAGAAAGTCTATTTACTAAGAAAATAGAGAAAGTTAATAAATGAAAGTTAATAAAGAATCCGATTTTGTTTAAATTGTTAATAAAAATTATAAAAACATTCATAAATACACTCTTAGATAGAAAATTCAGAAAATTGATACTTTTGCCTTGAAAATATTTGAAAAAATGGTATGATAGTAACAAGCTATTTTTAAGAGAAGAGAAAGGGGAACAATGGAGAAAATCAGTTTAGACGCTCCTAAGACGGGATCGGACCTAGTTTTGGAAACCCTCCATGATTTAGGAATTGATACCATATTTGGTTATCCTGGTGGGGCTGTCTTGCCTTTATATGATGCGATTTATAATTTCAAAGGTATTCGTCACATTTTGGGTCGTCATGAGCAAGGCTGTTTGCACGAAGCTGAAGGTTATGCCAAATCAACTGGAAAGTTGGGTGTCGCAGTCGTCACAAGTGGGCCAGGAGCAACAAATGCTATTACAGGGATTGCGGATGCCATGAGCGATAGCGTTCCCCTTTTGGTCTTTACCGGACAAGTCGCTCGAACGGGAATTGGGAAGGATGCCTTTCAGGAGGCGGATATTGTCGGTATTACTATGCCCATTACCAAGTACAATTACCAAGTTCGTGAGACAGCTGACATTCCTCGTATCATTACGGAAGCTGTCCATATCGCGACCACAGGTCGTCCAGGTCCAGTTGTAATTGACTTGCCTAAGGATGTATCTGCCTTAGAGACAGACTTCATCTATTCACCAGAAGTAAATTTACCGAGTTATCAACCGACGATAGAACCGAACGACATGCAAATCAAGAAAATCTTGAAACAATTGTCTAAGGCTAAGAAACCTGTTTTGTTGGCAGGTGGTGGGATTAGTTATGCTGAAGCAGCTGCAGAATTAAATGAATTTGCTGAACGCTATCAAATTCCAGTCGTTACCAGTCTTTTGGGACAAGGTACAATTGCAACTAGCCATCCACTCTTCCTCGGAATGGGAGGCATGCATGGTTCTTTCGCAGCTAATATTGCCATGACCGAGGCAGACTTTATGATTAGTATTGGTTGCCGTTTCGATGACCGCCTGACTGGAAATCCTAAGACCTTTGCTAAAAATGCCAAGGTTGCTCATATCGATATTGATCCAGCAGAGATTGGTAAGATTATCAGTGCAGACATTCCAGTGGTTGGGGATGCAAAGAAAGCCTTGCAGATGCTACTAGCAGAACCAACTGTTCATAACAATACTGAAAAGTGGATTGACAAAGTCACCAAGGACAAGAACCGTGTTCGTTCTTATGATAAGAAAGAACGTGTGGTTCAACCGCAGGCAGTCATTGAACGCATCGGTGAGTTGACGAATGGAGATGCCATTGTTGTCACGGACGTAGGGCAACACCAAATGTGGACAGCCCAGTATTACCCATATCAGAATGAACGTCAATTAGTCACATCTGGTGGTTTGGGTACCATGGGATTTGGAGTTCCTGCAGCTATCGGAGCTAAGATTGCCAATCCAGAAAAAGAAGTAGTTCTTTTTGTCGGTGATGGTGGCTTCCAAATGACCAACCAAGAACTAGCCATCCTAAATATCTACAAGGTGCCCATTAAGGTCGTGATGTTGAATAACCACTCACTAGGAATGGTTCGTCAGTGGCAGGAATCCTTCTATGAAGGTAGAACATCTGAGTCGGTCTTTGATACCCTTCCTGACTTCCAGCTGATGGCACAGGCCTACGGCATCAAAAACTATAAATTTGATAATCCAGAGACGATAGAGAAGGATCTAGAGGTTATTCTGAAGGATGTGCCGATGTTTATCGAGGTGGATATTTCTCGTAAGGAACAGGTTTTACCAATGGTACCAGCTGGTAAGAGTAATCATGAGATGTTGGGGGTGAAGTTCCATGCGTAGAATGTTAACAGCAAGACTACAAAACCGCTCAGGAGTACTCAATCGTTTTACGGGTGTCCTTTCTCGCCGTCAGGTCAATATTGAGAGTATCTCGGTCGGTGCAACAGAGGATCCAAACGTTTCACGGATTACCATCATCATTGATGTGGCTTCTCATGATGAGGTCGAGCAAATTATCAAGCAACTCAACCGTCAGATCGATGTGATTCGCATTCGGGATATTACAGATAAGCCACACTTGGAAAGAGAAGTTATCTTGGTGAAGGTATCTGCTCCTGCTGAAAAGCGTGCAGAAATCTTGGCCATTATCCAACCTTTCCGTGCAACGGTAGTAGATGTGGCTCCAAGTTCGATCACTATTCAGATGACTGGAAATGCTGAAAAGAGTGAAGCATTATTGCGAGTGATTCGACCATACGGTATTAAAAATATCGCTCGTACGGGTGCAACCGGATTTACCCGCGACTAATGCTCCTTGATTTTCAGTGATTATAAAATCCAGTTTAAATTTGTTAAACCAGCCTAAAAGGCAATAAATAATAGAAAAGAGAGAAAAACTATGGCAGTACAAATGGAATACGAAAAAGATGTTAAAGTAGCAGCGCTTGACGGTAAAAAAATCGCCGTTATCGGTTATGGTTCACAAGGACATGCGCATGCGCAAAACTTGCGTGACTCAGGTCGTGATGTCATCATTGGTGTACGTCCTGGTAAGTCTTTTGACAAAGCAAAAGAAGATGGTTTTGACACATACACAGTAGCAGAAGCGACTAAATTGGCTGATGTGATCATGATCTTGGCTCCAGACGAAATCCAACAAGAATTGTACGAGGCAGAAATCGCTCCAAACTTGGAAGCTGGAAATGCAGTTGGATTTGCTCATGGTTTCAACATCCACTTTGAATTTATCAAAGTTCCTGCTGATGTAGATGTCTTCATGTGTGCTCCTAAGGGACCAGGACACTTGGTACGTCGTACTTACGAAGAAGGATTTGGTGTTCCAGCTCTTTATGCAGTTTACCAAGATGCTACAGGAAATGCGAAAAACATTGCCATGGATTGGTGTAAAGGTGTTGGAGCAGCTCGTGTTGGTTTGCTTGAAACAACTTACAAAGAAGAAACTGAAGAAGATTTGTTTGGTGAACAAGCCGTACTTTGTGGTGGTTTGACTGCCCTTATCGAAGCAGGTTTTGAAGTCTTGACAGAAGCAGGCTATGCCCCAGAATTGGCTTACTTTGAAGTTCTTCATGAAATGAAATTGATCGTTGACTTGATCTATGAAGGTGGATTCAAGAAAATGCGTCAATCTATTTCAAACACTGCTGAATACGGTGACTATGTATCAGGTCCACGTGTGATTACTGAGCAAGTTAAAGAAAACATGAAAGCTGTTTTGGCAGACATCCAAAATGGTAAATTTGCAAATGACTTTGTAAATGACTACAAGGCTGGTCGTCCAAAACTTACTGCTTACCGTGAACAAGCAGCTAATCTTGAAATTGAAAAAGTTGGTGCGGAATTACGTAAAGCAATGCCATTCGTTGGTAAAAACGATGACGATGCTTTCAAAATCTACAACTAATTCTTGAAAATAAAAACAGAAGGCGAGTTGGGGGGTACCTAACTCGCTTTTTATCTTGTAAAGTATTTGAGGAGGAGATATGCTAAGTGCAAAAGATGTGGTGAAAGCCCACAAAGTTTTAAGTGGTGTAGTGGTGAATACACCACTAGAATATGATCATTACTTATCAGAAAAATACCAAGCAAAAATTTATCTCAAAAAGGAGAATGCGCAACGAGTTCGTTCTTTTAAAATTCGTGGAGCTTATTATGCCATTTCACAGTTGACAAAAGAAGAACGAGAACGTGGTGTGGTCTGTGCATCAGCAGGGAATCACGCTCAAGGTGTCGCTTACACTTGTAAGGAGATGAAGATTCCTGCGACAATTTTTATGCCCATCACAACGCCCCAACAAAAAATTGGCCAAGTTCGTTTCTTTGGTGGTGACTATGTGACGATCAAGTTGGTCGGAGATACTTTTGACGCTTCGGCTAAGGCGGCCCAAGAATTCACCGTTTCAGAAAATAGAACCTTTATCGATCCTTTTGATGATGCCCATGTTCAGGCAGGACAAGGGACTGTAGCCTATGAAATTCTTGAAGAAGCCCGTAAAGAGTCTATTGATTTTGATACAGTACTAGTACCGGTAGGTGGTGGCGGACTGATTGCAGGGGTTTCAACTTACATCAAAGAAACAAAACCCGCTATTGAAGTAATCGGAGTTGAAGCAAATGGTGCCCGTTCGATGAAGGCTGCTTTTGAGGCTGGGGGACCAGTTAAACTCAAAGAAATTGACAAGTTTGCTGATGGTATAGCTGTACAGAAAGTTGGACAGTTGACCTATGAAGCGACACGTCAGAATGTTGAAACTCTTATCGGAGTGGATGAGGGTTTGATTTCTGAGACCTTGATTGATCTTTATTCCAAGCAAGGGATTGTCGCCGAACCAGCTGGAGCTGCTAGTGTTGCAGCCTTGGAAGTTCTATCGGACTATATCAAAGGCAAAACAATCTGTTGTATCATTTCTGGGGGGAATAATGATATTAACCGTATGCCAGAGATGGAAGAGCGTGCCTTGATTTATGATGGCATTAAGCATTACTTTGTGGTAAACTTCCCACAACGTCCAGGAGCTCTTCGAGAGTTTGTAAATGACATTTTGGGGCCAAATGATGACATCACTCGTTTTGAGTATATCAAACGGGCCAGCAAGGGAACAGGGCCAGTCTTGATTGGGATTGCTCTTGCTGATAAACATGATTATGCCGGTTTGATTCATCGGATGGAAAAGTTTGACCCGTCTTATATTAATTTAAATGGGAATGAGACTTTGTATAATATGCTAGTCTAAAATAAATTTGCTATCATATTATTTGCATAATGAATATAATGATGCTATAATGATGGTGACGAAAGGGGGGGATTCCCATGGTTTTACATGTTTTACTTGTTCTATTTTTTCTAGTGCTGATTGCATCAATGATTATTATCAGCTCTGTATATGTTGTAAGGCAACAGTCTGTCGCTATTATCGAGCGTTTTGGTAAATACCAAAAGTTGAGTAATAGTGGTATTCATGTACGAGCACCGTTTGGAATTGATAGAATTGCGGCCAGAGTGCAATTGCGCCTTTTGCAAAGTGAGATTGTCGTGGAAACAAAAACACAAGATAATGTATTTGTGACCATGAATGTGGCAACTCAGTATCGAGTGAATGAGAACAACGTCACAGATGCTTACTATAAACTAATGAGACCAGAAGCTCAAATCAAATCCTATATCGAGGATGCCTTGCGTTCGTCCGTACCGAAATTGACCTTGGATGAACTATTTGAGAAAAAAGATGAAATCGCATTAGAAGTTCAAAAACAAGTAGCAGAAGAAATGTCTACATATGGTTACATCATTGTAAAAACACTGATTACGAAGGTTGAGCCTGACGCTGAAGTTAAACAATCAATGAATGAAATCAATGCTGCCCAACGTAAGAGAGTCGCTGCGCAAGAACTTGCAGAAGCAGATAAGATTAAAATCGTGACAGCGGCGGAGGCAGAGGCAGAAAAAGATCGCCTACATGGTGTAGGGATTGCAGAACAGCGTAAGGCTATTGTTGACGGACTTGCTGATTCTATTCAAGAATTAAAAGGAGCCAATGTTGAACTCACGGAAGCCCAGATTATGTCCATTCTATTAACAAATCAGTATTTGGATACTTTGAATAATTTCGCCGACAATAAGGGCAATAACACCATCTTCCTACCAGCAAATCCTGATGGAGTTGAAGATATACGAACAAGCATATTATCAGCTTTAAAAGCTAAGTAATAACAATTCATTATTTGTTTTCAATAAGTAGATGTTTTTTGGATAATCCTAAAAGAATGGATATATGTCAGTATCGTAAAGAATAAAATAGGAGAAGAACATGGCTAAGTCAAACTTTGAAAAAGTAGAATCAGTTGTTGGCTGGGTTCGTGATAAGAAAATCACAGGTTACCGTATCTCTAAGGAAACAAATGCACGTGAAATGTCAATTATTGCTTTGGCACAAGGTCGTGCAAAAGTGAAAAATATTTCATTTGAAACAGCCCTAGGTTTGATTGATTTTTATGACAAGAATCATGAAAAATTTGAAGATTAAACTAGGCTTAAAGGCAGATTCTTAAAATGGATCTGCCTTTTGTTTGGCAAAGAGTTAGTAAAAAGACTACATATTTTATGCAGTCTTTGTTTGTTATTTGAGATAGCGCTGAAGAAACTCTTTTGTTCGCTCTTCTTTTGGATTGGTGAAGAGGTCTTCGGGATTGCCTTCTTCAGCGATGACACCCTTATCCATAAAGATGACACGGTGAGAGACATCGCGGGCGAACTCCATTTCGTGGGTGACGACGATCATAGTCAAGCCTTCTTGAGCTAGGTCTTGCATGATTTTGAGGACTTCACCGACCATTTCAGGGTCAAGGGCAGATGTTGGTTCGTCAAAGAGGATGGCATCAGGATTCATGGAGAGGGCGCGAGCGATGGCTACACGTTGCTTCTGGCCACCAGAGAGTTGTTTTGGTTTGGCTTGCCAGTAGCGTTCTCCCATGCCAACTTTTTCAAGATTTTCTTTGGCAATTTTTTCAGCTTCAGAGCGTTCTCTTTTGAGGACAGTCGTTTGGGCGACAATAGTGTTTTCGAGAACATCGAGGTTTTCAAAGAGGTTGAAGGATTGAAAAACCATTCCGAGCTTTTCACGATAGTGAGTAAGGTCATAGCCTTTTGCAAGGACGTTTTCTCCTCGGTAGAGAATTTCCCCCTCAGTAGGTGTTTCAAGTAGGTTGATAGAACGTAGGAAGGTTGATTTTCCGCTTCCTGAGCTGCCGATGATGGAGATAACCTCTCCTTTGTGAACTGACAGAGAGATGTCTTTTAAGACTTCATTTTGTCCATAGGATTTTTTGAGGTGTTTAATTTCAAGAATGGGTTGATTCATTATTTCAGGTCCTCCGTTTGCATTTGATTAGCACCTGTAGTGTAGGTATCCATGTCCATGCGTCTTTCGATGGAGCGTAGAATACGGGTCACTGTGAAGGTGAGGACAAAGTAAATCACGGCGATGATTGTAAATGTCTGGAAGTATTGATAAGTTTGAGTTGCCACGGTATTTCCAGAGAAGTAGAGTTCCACCACAGAGATAACATTCAGTACAGACGTATCCTTGATATTGATGACAAACTCATTACCAGTAGCAGGTAAGATATTGCGAACGACCTGAGGTAGGACAATCTTACGCATGGTTTGATTATGGGTCATACCAAGAGCGGTTGCGGCTTCAAATTGTCCCTTGTCAACTGCTAGGATACCTCCACGGACGATTTCTGTCATATAGGCACCCGTGTTGATTGAAACGATGAAGATGGCTGCCAGTGTACGATTGAGATTGATTCCGAAGGCTTGTGCTGTACCATAGTAGATAACCATAGATTGAACGATCATTGGTGTACCACGGAAAATTTCAATATAGACATTGAGGATCCAGCCAAGTAGCTTTTGCAAGCCATAGATGGCCTTGTTTTCAGATAGAGGGGCTGTACGGAAGACTCCAATTGCAAGCCCGATAATGAGCCCTGTGATGGTTCCGATAATGGAGATCAAGAGTGTGATACCGGCACCACGCAAAAGTTGTTGCCAGTTTTCAGAAAGGATCTTAACGACTTGGCTAAAGAAACTACTTTCTTCCTCCGTTGTTGTCGCCTCCACTGGTTGTTCTTTGATCATCCGATCCATGAGGGCTACTTGTTCGTCCTTAGAAATGGTTTCGATGCTGGCATTGATTTGGCTGATGCGACTATCGTCCTTGCGAAGACCAATGGCAATAGCTGTATCTTCTTCGCCAGTTTTGAAACCTGGTTGGGGTTGGATCATTTTGAACTTAGCGTTGGCAGATTCAGCGGTCAGGGCTTCAGGGCGTTCTGAAACATAGGCATCGATAACACCAGCTTCAAGTGCTTGGCGCATCTGAGCAAAATCACCCATGGCTGTTTCTTTCTTGGCGCCAGGGATTTGGGAAATCAAGTCATAAAGGTAAACGCCTTGTTGTGATGTGATTTTTGCTCCGCCAAAGTCGTTTAAAGATTTGGCGTTGGCATAGGCAGAGTCCTTTTTGACCAATAGAACCGG
The DNA here is from genome assembly GCF_002096335.1 of Streptococcus oralis subsp. dentisani. Lineage (GTDB taxonomy): Bacteria > Bacillota > Bacilli > Lactobacillales > Streptococcaceae > Streptococcus > Streptococcus oralis_Z. The sequence goes on along the minus strand of NZ_NCUW01000028.1, from coordinate 97,011 downwards.
TTCACTAGTGTAGTAACTGCTTGAAAAGGCAATTTCTTGTTTGCGTTCAGCCGTTGGGCTCATACCTGCAATGATCATATCGATTTTGCCAGAAGTAAGGGCTGGAACAAGTCCTTCCCACTTGGTTTTAACGACCAAAGGTTCCTTGCCTAGGCCTTTGGCAATCTTTTTAGCGATTTGGACATCGTAGCCATTGGCATATTGGTTGGTACCGTCAATTTTGACAGCCCCGTTACTATCATCGTCTTGGGTCCAGTTGAAGGGAGCGTAAGCTGCCTCCATCCCGATGCGTAAATATTCGTCAGCTTGGACCTGGCTAACTAATCCCAGTGTAAGGGCTAGGCTAGCAAGGATAGATAAGCATAATTTTTTCATGTTTTCTCCTATTTCTAGTCTAAAAATGACTTCTCTCTATTGTATCGAAAAATAGTGAGATTTTCAATACAAGTAAGCCTTTACTTATAAAAAATGATATAATGATAGCAAAGATAAAAAGGGGGATTGTGTTGTGAAAAAGACTTTTTTCTTGCTTTTATTTAGCTTGTTTTGTATTTTACCACTCTCTGTTTTTGCGGTTGATTTCAAGATTCGCTCTTATCAAGGTGATTTGAATATTCATGCAGATAATACAGCAGAATTTAGGGAGAAAGTAGTCTATTATTTTGATGAAGACTTTAATGGACAACTAGTAGGACTTGGCCATGCGGGTAAGATGCCAAAGGGCTTTGAAATAGATTCCAGTCCGAAGATTCAGGTATGGAAGAATGCTGCTACCATTGAAAATGTCAATAGTGAAGTGATAGAAGAATCGGAAGGCTATACTGTAAAAGTGTATAATCCAGGCCAAGGGGGGGATACCGTTGAAGTGGTAATCACATGGCAACTAAAAAATCTCTTATTTCTATATGATGATATCGCGGAACTTAATTGGCAGCCCCTGACGGATAGTTCAGAACCTATCGAAAAATTTGAGTTTCGAGTAACGGGCTTTAATGGAGCAGAAAAATTATTCTTTCATACAGGGAAACTCTTTACAGAGGGCAAGGTAGAAAAGATAGATGGTGATTATCGTGTTCATTTACAGAACCTACCTCGTCAGCGTGGGGTCGAATTGCATGCATATTGGCCTAGAAAAGATTTTGGAACAGCTTTGGATCAGGGATTGAAGGGCAATCGTTTAGCAGAATTTGAAAAAATAGAGGAATCCATTACTGCTGAAAAAGCTCAAAGCAAAGCTCTGATTATGTGGATCATCCCTTTGCTACTCTCGCTTTCTTTAGTCTTTAGTGTTATTTTATACTGCATTTACAGAAGAAAAACCTCCCCATCGAAGAAATATGCTAAAAATCACCGTCTCTATGAACCGCCAATGGACTTAGAACCGATGGTTTTATCGGAAGCTGTTTACTCCACTTCTTTAGAGGAAGTCAGTCCCTTGACCAAGGGAGGAGGGAAGTTCACCTTTGACCAACTCGTTCAGGCCACTTTATTGGATGTGATTGACCGTGGAAATGTTTCAATCATCTCAAATGGAGATGAGGTCCGTTTAAAAGTCGTAAAAGAAAAAGGACTGGCAAGTTTTGAAAAAGATTGCCTTAATTTGGCCTTTTCAGGAAGAGAAGAAGTGCTTGTTTCAGATTTGTTTGCAGATTACCAAGTGTCAACTAGTCTTTACCAAGGTGCAAAAGCAGCTGATGAAAAACGGATTCAGAAAACGGGACGTAAGCTTAAGTCGTCTTTCGAGCAAGCACTTAAGCAGATGCAGGATGGGGTGAGAAAGCGGGTTTCCTCTTTGCAACTTCCAGATTATTATCGTCCACTGAGCAATGGAGAAAAAATCTTGCGATTGATGATAGGTGGCTCTACGCTTCTACCTGCTTTCGTTGGTTTTGGCTGGTTCTTGTATAGTTTGGATGCTCACGGGTACCTTTCTCTGCCACTTCCTATCCTTGGGTTTGTGAGCTTGATGTTAGCTGCCGTCTATTATTGGACGACCCGATTTGATACTCGTGATGGCATTTTAAACGAAGAAGGACTAGAAGCATACTATCTCTGGACTAGTTTTGAAAACATGCTTCGCGATATTGCTCACCTAGACAAGGCAGAATTAGAGAGTATTGTTCTTTGGAATCGCCTCCTTGTCTATGCTACTTTATTTGGTTATGCGGACAAGGTGAGTCATTTGATGAAATCTTATCAGATTCAAGTTGAGAATCCAGATATCAATCTTTACGTAGCTTATGGCTGGCACAGTATGTTTTATCATTCTACTGCTCAAATGAGCCACTATGCTAGTATTGCAAACACAGCTAGCACCTACTCCGTATCTTCTGGAAGTGGAAGTTCTGGCGGGGGATTCTCAGGAGGTGGAGGCGGTGGTAGCATCGGCGCCTTCTAAAAAATCTATCGCAACATCCGAAATTATGTTATAATAGAGGACAGAAAAAGGAGTAATGTATGTATCTTATTGAAATTTTGAAGTCCATCTTTTTTGGGATTGTTGAAGGAATTACAGAATGGTTGCCAATTTCAAGTACAGGTCACTTGATCTTGGTTGAAGAATTTGTACAATACAAGGACCAAAATGAAGCCTTCATGTCCATGTTTAATGTTGTCATTCAGCTTGGTGCTATTTTAGCCGTTATGGTGATTTACTTTAACAAGCTCAATCCCTTCAAACCTGGTAAAACCAAGGTTGAAGTTCGTCGAACTTGGCAGTTATGGTCAAAAGTTTTCGTCGCAACTTTGCCTTTGCTATTGGTTTTTAAGTTGGATGATTGGTTTGATGCCAACTTCCACAACATGGTTTCAGTTGCCATCATGTTGATTATCTATGGGGTTGCCTTTATCTATCTTGAAAAAAGAAATAAGGCCCAAGCTATTGAACCAACAGTAACTGAGTTAGACAAGTTGCCTTATAAAACAGCCCTTTACATCGGTCTTTTCCAAGTCCTTGCCCTTTTCCCAGGAACAAGTCGTTCAGGTGCCACTATCGTTGGTGGATTGTTGAATGGAACAAGTCGCTCTGTCGTAACGGAGTTTACCTTCTATCTCGGAATTCCTGTTATGTTTGGAGCTAGCGCTTTAAAGATTTTCAAATTTATTAAAGCCGGTCAACTTTTGAGTTTTGGTCAACTATTCTTGCTCTTGGTTGCTATGGGAGTAGCCTTTGCGGTCAGCATGGTTGCTATTCGTTTCTTGACCAGCTATGTGAAGAAGCACGACTTTACACTCTTTGGTAAATACCGTATTGTACTTGGTAGTGTCTTGTTGCTCTATAGTTTTGTGCGTTTATTTGTATAAGTTGAAAATAGAATAAAATAGGATAGTTCGCCAAAAAACATTTTGGGAGGAACTATCCTATTTTTATAATTATTTAGTTTATTTTTTATTACGTTATTCTGTCGTCTTGCCCTCTGTTTGATCAGGGTTTTAAACGTGAACTAAAAGATTGTATTTAATTTGATTGACTTAAAATTTCGTGGATTAAAGATTCATCAAAAATATCCAGTCCGATAGATTGAAGCATAAATTGTAAAAAATAAATCCGATCGACAATTTTTTCGGAAGAATTTTCAAAAATACTTCCTTCTACCCAAAAGTTAGTCAAAAGCAAGATTGTTTCGGCCGCTTCATTAGGGAAGGGGATGGGGTGGATGGACTGATCTTCTATTCCTTTTTTTATAATATCTGCAATAAGGGGAGTTCCTATACGCAGATTGTAACGGATAATAGTCAGCATGAACTCCGCATCAAGAGGCGCGTGATTCAACATTTCGTAGTTAGTTTTCTGACTTTTTAAACTAAACTGAAAGGTTTCTTTGAGCTGTTCTCTTCCAGTTAAATGACTGGTGGATTCAAGCCAGTCTAGCAATTCCTTTTCCATCAATTGATAACGCTGTTTTAAAACTGCAAAAAAAATTTCATCTTTTGATTGAAAATGGTGATAAATCGCCCCTTTTGAAATGCTAGCTGTTTGCGCTATGTTCTGTACACTTGTTTTTTCATAGCCATTGTGAATAAAAAGCTGTGAAGCTGTTGATAAAATCTTTTCAATCATTGCTTGAGATTTTTCTGTTTTTGCGACCATTAAGTTCCTTCTCTCTGTTTTATTAAATTTATTTTATCAAAAAAAGAAGAAAAGGTAATATTTGAGCAGTCTAACAAGTCTCATTCTTAAGAAAACCACTCTACTTTTTTAATTTTGCTTCCATACGTTTGATGTGATACAAGTTTGAGAGAACTGTAATTCCACCGATGGTCATTATTCCTAAACCATTCCAAGGACTAAACAAAGTAGTGATGATCCCGCCAGTAATTGTAGCATACCCACATTTCACTCCCAAACGAGAATGTCGGATACCGCTCTCTCCTTGTGTTAATCGATAAAACTGTTCTTTTTGCTGCATTATTTGCTTTTTAATGGCTTCGTGATGACGTATTTGATGTTGACGTACTCGTTGCTCTTGTTTTGCAATATAATCAATTGTTTTTTCTAGCATAGATTTTTTCATGTTAAGTCCCTTCTGCAAAAACCGACCAGACGGTAGTTTTATGTTTTTTAGTTTAACAAATATAAATGAAGGTGTCAGCTTCTAACACTTGCGGAAAAATATTTTTACTATCAACTATTTGAAATCAATCTCACCGTTTTTATTTTAAGTGCTGTAAATAATACATAATTAAAATCAAGTGGGCTTTTTTATTAATAAAATGTCAAAAAACAGCATAGTCCAAGTATGTATGTGAGAATGTTCCTTCTCTAAAATTATAGAATTTATCCTAGTACAAATGCGGTAGAAATTCAAACTAAACTATATTTCCCAAAAACATTCAGTTTTCTAGCAAAAGAGTGTGGGAACTAAGGGAAAGAAGTTTTCTTGAATTAGGATTTTTTAGAGTCTAAAATGTGAATAACAGCCTGTTGAATGCTGGCCAGCGATTTAAGATAGTTCCTCGAACTATTTTAGTGATTAGCTATCACGCTCTGAGTATTATTTCTAAAACAGAATGAGGCTGAAACACTGTTGTTCCAACCTCATTTGATTCAAACTAATGAAACTCCCCTCAAGGGTTTAAAATCCTGTTACTGTGATTCCTAGTAAACGAACGCCTTTTTCTTTTTCAGCTAGTTCTTCGTAGAGTTGAAGGGCAGTTTGAGAAATCTGACTAGCGTCCTGTGTTGCTTGTGGGAGGCTTTTTCGCCTAGTCAGAGTGGAGAAGTCAGCATATCGTATTTTTAGGATAATGATTTTTCCAGCTTTGTCCTGCTTGTTGAGATTGTGAGCTACTTTTTCAGAGAGAAGAGTCAGCTCTTTTTTGATGTCTTCTTCAGCCTGGAGAATCTTACCATAAGTTTTCTCCTTGCCAATAGACTTACGAATGCGATTGGACTTGACTGGAGAATTGTGAATACCACGAGCCTTTCGATAAAGATCAAAACCGAGTCTGCCAAACCGATCGATTAAAGTGACTTCTGAGACGTCCAATAAGTCTGCACCAGTATAAATGCCCATTTCATGAAGGCGTTCAACTGTTTTTTTGCCCACACCGTAAAATTTAGCAATATCCATTTGTTTGAGAAATTCTTGGGCTTGGTCAGGTAGAATTACTGTCAAACCATGCGGCTTCTGATAATCACTGGCCATTTTAGCTAAGAATTTATTATAGGAAACGCCAGCAGAAGCAGTCAGGTGTAGTTCCTGCCAGATATCTTGTTGAATCAATTGGGCTATTTTGACAGCTGACTTGATGCCGAGTTTATTTTCTGTCACATCCAAGTAGGCTTCGTCGATACTCATGGGTTCAATCAAATCAGTGTACCGTTTAAAAATAGCTCGAATCTGAAGTCCCACTGCCTTATACTTTTCATAATTTCCGGAGATAAAGACGGCTTGGGGACAACGCTCATAAGCTTCTTTAGAACTCATGGCAGAGTGAATACCAAAGGCCCGTGCCTCGTAGCTACAAGTAGAAACAACACCCCGTCCGCCTGTTTGTCTAGGGTCACTTCCAATGATGACAGGTTTTCCTTTTAACTTAGGATTGTCTCTTATTTCCACCGCGGCAAAAAAGGCATCCATGTCGATATGGATGATTTTTCTGGACAAATCATTAATCAATGGAAATATGAGCATTTAGCTTCCTTTCTAATGTCATTTTTTATTCATTATACCTTTTTTTCTGAAAAAATGGAAAAGAGTAATCCTACTTTCAAATATATAATACAGATAGTGCCAAATAACAGACTGTATTAGAAAAGAAAGCAACAAAAAAGCCGTATATCACTTGTTGAAATCGGTTACTGTATGGTATACTTGACTCATGAATGTAACAGATGACTGTTACTAGAAAGAAAAATGAGGACATTAACATGGTTGTTAAGACAGTTGTTGAAGCACAAGATATTTTTGATAAAGCTTGGGAAGGCTTCAAAGGCGTAGATTGGAAAGAAAAAGCAAGTATTTCTCGCTTCGTTCAAGCTAACTACACACCTTATGATGGTGATGAAAGTTTCCTTGCAGGACCAACAGAACGTTCACTTCACATCAAAAAGATTGTAGAAGAAACGAAGGCTCACTACGAAGAAACTCGTTTCCCAATGGACACTCGTCCAACATCTATTGCTGATATTCCTGCTGGATTTATCGACAAAGAAAACGAATTGATCTTCGGTATCCAAAATGATGAACTCTTCAAATTGAACTTCATGCCAAAAGGTGGTATCCGTATGGCTGAAACTACTTTGAAAGAAAATGGATACGAACCAGATCCAGCTGTTCACGAAATCTTCACTAAATATGTAACAACGGTTAACGACGGTATCTTCCGTGCCTACACTTCAAACATCCGTCGTGCTCGTCACGCTCACACTGTAACTGGTCTTCCAGATGCCTACTCACGTGGACGTATCATCGGTGTTTACGCACGTCTCGCTCTCTATGGTGCAGACTACTTGATGCAAGAAAAAGTAAACGACTGGAATGCAATCAAAGAAATTGATGAAGAAACAATCCGTCTTCGTGAAGAAGTAAACCTTCAATACCAAGCATTGCAACAAGTTGTTCGCTTGGGTGATCTTTACGGAGTGGATGTTCGTAAACCAGCGATGAACGTTAAAGAAGCAATCCAATGGGTGAATATCGCCTTCATGGCTGTCTGCCGTGTTATTAACGGTGCTGCCACATCTCTAGGACGTGTACCAATCGTACTTGACATCTTTGCAGAACGTGACCTTGCTCGTGGTACATTTACTGAATCAGAAATCCAAGAATTCGTTGATGATTTCGTTATGAAACTTCGTACAGTTAAATTTGCTCGTACAAAAGCTTATGACCAATTGTACTCAGGTGACCCAACTTTCATCACAACTTCTATGGCTGGTATGGGTAACGATGGTCGTCACCGTGTTACTAAGATGGACTACCGTTTCTTGAACACTCTTGACAATATCGGTAACTCACCAGAACCAAACTTGACAGTTCTTTGGACTGACAAATTGCCATACAACTTCCGTCGCTACTGTATGCATATGAGCCACAAGCACTCTTCTATCCAATACGAAGGTGTAACAACAATGGCTAAAGACGGATATGGAGAAATGAGCTGTATCTCATGCTGTGTATCACCACTTGACCCAGAAAATGAAGATCAACGCCACAACATTCAGTACTTCGGTGCTCGCGTAAACGTTCTTAAAGCCCTTCTTACTGGTTTGAACGGTGGTTACGATGATGTTCACAAAGACTACAAGGTATTTGACATCGATCCTATCCGTGATGAAGTTCTTGAATTTGAATCAGTTAAAGCCAACTTTGAAAAATCTCTTGACTGGTTGACTGACACTTACGTAGATGCTTTGAATATCATCCACTACATGACTGATAAGTACAACTACGAAGCTGTTCAAATGGCCTTCTTGCCAACTAAACAACGTGCCAACATGGGATTCGGTATCTGTGGATTTGCGAACACTGTTGATACATTGTCAGCTATTAAATACGCTACAGTTAAACCAATCCGTGACGAAGATGGCTACATCTACGATTACGAAACAATCGGTGAATACCCACGTTGGGGTGAAGATGACCCACGTTCAAACGAATTGGCAGAATGGTTGATCGAAGCTTACACAACTCGTCTACGTAGCCACAAACTTTACAAAGACGCAGAAGCTACCGTATCACTTTTGACAATCACATCTAACGTTGCATACTCTAAACAAACTGGTAACTCACCAGTTCACAAAGGTGTATACCTCAACGAAGATGGTTCAGTGAACTTGTCTAAACTTGAATTCTTCTCACCAGGTGCGAACCCATCTAACAAAGCTAAAGGTGGATGGTTGCAAAACTTGAACTCACTTGCTAGCCTTGACTTTGGTTACGCAGCTGACGGTATCTCATTGACAACTCAAGTTTCACCACGCGCTCTTGGTAAGACTCGTGACGAACAAGTTGATAACTTGGTAACAATTCTTGATGGTTACTTCGAAAACGGTGGACAACACGTTAACTTGAACGTTATGGACTTGAACGATGTTTACGAAAAGATCATGTCAGGTGAAGACGTTATCGTACGTATCTCTGGATACTGTGTAAACACCAAATACCTCACTCCAGAACAAAAAACTGAATTGACACAACGTGTCTTCCACGAAGTTCTTTCAATGGATGACGCATTGAGCTAAGATTCAATTAGAATGGAAAGAAAGCCAGTCGATATGACTGGCTTTTTGCGTCTTTGAAAATTCTTTTAAAAAATAGTTAAATTTGGTCAAAAAGTTATTGACTTTTACTGACCAATGTGATATAGTAGAAACATAAGGAAAATGAATTCCTTAGAAAACTTCATTTTCAATGATTCTATTTCTTGAAAATGTACGATAGATACCCTAGAAAGGGGTGAGGCCTATGTTTAATCTAACAGACTTTGAAAAGAAGATGATAAAAGGCTTATTTAAAAAAGAAAAACCAGAAATTATACGTAGAGTAGCTAGATAGCTAGTCTAAATTTTTTAAAACAAAGGTCAAAGATAGTCAATATCAGAGATCGCAAATAATAAACAATAAACGAGGTAAAGAATATGAACAACAACTTTAATAACTTTAACAACATGGATGATTTATTTAACCAATTGATGGGTGGTATGCGAGGATACAGTTCTGAAAACCGTCGCTACTTGATTAATGGACGAGAAGTGACACCTGAGGAATTTGCTCAGTATCGTGCAACTGGGAAATTACCAGGAAATGCAGAATCTGATGCGCAAATGCAACAACACGCTTCAGGTATGAAACAAGACGGAGTCCTTGCTAAACTAGGTCGTAACTTGACAGCGGAAGCTCGTGAGGGTAAGTTGGATCCTGTTATCGGACGAAACAAGGAAATTCAAGAAACATCTGAAATCCTCTCACGTCGTACGAAAAATAATCCTGTTCTGGTCGGAGATGCAGGTGTTGGTAAGACAGCAGTTGTTGAAGGACTAGCGCAAGCCATTGTGAACGGAGATGTTCCAGCTGCTATTAAGAATAAGGAAATCATTTCCATAGATATCTCAGGTCTTGAGGCTGGTACTCAATACCGTGGTAGCTTTGAAGAAAACGTTCAAAACTTAGTCAATGAAGTGAAAGAAGCAGGAAATATTATCCTCTTCTTTGATGAAATTCACCAAATCCTCGGTGCTGGTAGCACTGGTGGAGACAGTGGTTCTAAAGGGCTTGCGGACATTCTCAAGCCAGCTCTCTCCCGTGGTGAGTTGACCGTTATTGGAGCGACAACTCAAGACGAATACCGTAACACTATCTTGAAGAATGCAGCTCTTGCTCGTCGCTTCAACGAAGTCAAGGTCAATGCTCCTTCAGCAGAGGATACCTTTAAAATCCTTCAAGGGATTCGTGACCTCTATCAACAACACCACAATGTCATCTTGCCAGATGAAGTCTTGAAAGCAGCAGTGGATTATTCGATCCAATATATTCCTCAACGTAGTTTGCCAGATAAGGCTATCGACCTTGTCGATGTAACGGCAGCTCACTTGGCAGCTCAACATCCAGTAACAGATGTTCATGCTGTTGAACGTGAAATTGAGGCAGAAAAAGACAAGCAAGAAAAAGCAGTTGAGGCAGAAGACTTTGAAGCAGCTCTCAATGCCAAAACACGCATTGCAGAATTGGAGAAAAAAGTTGAAAACCACACAGAAGATATGAAAGTGACTGCCACTGTCAATGATGTGGCCGAATCTGTAGAACGAATGACAGGTATTCCAGTATCACAAATGGGAGCGTCAGACATCGAACGTTTGAAAGATATGGCCCATCGCTTGGAACACAAGGTAATCGGCCAAGATAAGGCAGTAGAAGCAGTGGCTCGCGCTATCCGTCGTAACCGTGCTGGTTTTGATGAAGGCAATCGCCCAATCGGTAGCTTCCTCTTCGTAGGTCCTACTGGGGTTGGTAAGACGGAGCTTGCTAAGCAATTGGCGCTCGATATGTTTGGGACTAAGGATGCGATTATCCGCTTGGATATGTCTGAATACAGTGACCGCACAGCTGTTTCTAAGTTAATCGGTACAACAGCAGGTTATGTGGGGTATGATGACAATAGCAATACCTTGACAGAACGAGTTCGTCGCAATCCTTACTCTATCATTCTCTTGGACGAAATTGAAAAGGCTGATCCTCAAGTAATTACCCTTCTCCTCCAAGTCTTGGATGACGGTCGTTTAACTGATGGTCAAGGAAATACCGTGAACTTCAAAAACACTGTCATTATCGCAACATCAAATGCTGGATTTGGCTATGAAGCTAACTTGATGGAAGATGCAGACAAACCAGAATTAATGGATCGTTTGAAACCATACTTCCGTCCAGAGTTCCTTAACCGCTTTAACGCAGTTATCGAGTTCTCACACTTGAATAAGGAAGACCTTTCTAAGATTGTGGACTTGATGTTGGCTGAAGTCAACCAAACCTTGGCTAAGAAAGGAATCGACCTTGAAGTTAGCCAAGCAGCTAAGGACTTTATCACAGAAGAAGGTTATGACGAAGTCATGGGTGTTCGTCCACTCCGCCGTGTGGTTGAACAACAAATTCGTGATAAGGTGACAGACTTCCACTTGGATCACCTAGATGCCAAACACCTAGAAGCAGATATGGAAGATGGCGTTTTGGTCATTCGTGAGAAAGCCTAACTCAAGATTTTGAGAATAAAAAAGAACCAGTTATTGTAACTGGTTCTTTTGCATTTAGATGACATGACGCTCAAAGGCATCATCTGAAATACCTTGTTTCAGGATGAGTTTAGCCCATTCTTTAGCAGAAAAGAGGCTGTGGTCCTTGTAGTTTCCGCAAGATTCGATGGTTGTTCCGGGGACATCTTCCCAAGTAGTGGTCTCAGCAATTTCCTTGAGTGAATCCTTGATAACGGCTGCAATCTCAGCGCTGGTATGACGCCCCCACATAATCATGTGGAAACCAGTACGGCAGCCGAAGGGTGAACAGTCAATCATGCCGTCAATGCGGGTACGGATGAGTTTAGCCAAGAGGTGCTCGATAGTGTGAAGACCAGCGGATGGGATAGAGTCTTCATTTGGTTGCACCAAACGAATATCAAAATTGGAGATGACATCTCCCTTTGGCCCTGTTTCTTCCCCAATCAAGCGAACATAGGGTGCTTTAACAATAGTGTGGTCAAGTTCAAAACTTTCAACAATAACTTCTTTTGACATGGTCGTTCCTTTCAGTTTTCTTCTTTCATTATAACATAAAGCCAGCTCTTGATGGAGTTTGACAAATGACTTTTTGAGACTAGCGTTATAACAAAGTCTCCATACAAAACCCGCAGAATTATAAAGAAAAACTGAGTTCTTTCTAATGAAGCTAGAGCGACTTTTGAAAGGTGGAGTCAACTTTTAGAATTTCTGCTTGATCTCTGAACTAATTCTGAACTAGATTGGGTATACTGGAAAAAATAAAGATAAAGGAGTTCAGTATGGAACATATGGTGAAAATAGAAGGAGTCTGCAAAAAGCATGGCAGCAAGCAGATTTTAAAAGATATTTCTTTTACAGCTAGAAGTGGTCGGATTACAGCTTTTCTGGGCCCAAATGGTGCTGGCAAGAGCTCGACCTTGAGGATTCTCTTAGGGTTAGATCGGGCGACAGCAGGGACGGCGACTTTTGATGGGCAAACCTATCAGTCAATGACTTATCCGCTCAGAACGGTAGGTGCAGCTTTTGACGGCATTGGCGGTCTGCCAAATCGAAAGGTCTATGACCACTTGAGGATTATTGCGGCGAGTAATGCTATTCCCAAGTCTCGGATTGATGAGGTCTTGGAGATGACAGGAATCGCTCATAAGAAGAAGGACCTCTTGTCAAGTCTGTCTCTGGGGGAAGGTCAGCGACTGGGTCTGGCAGCAGCTTTGCTGGGTGATCCTCAGTTTCTTATATTAGATGAGCCGACCAATGGACTGGATCCAAGTGGGATCAAGTGGTTTAGAAAGTTCATCCGTCAGCAGGCTGATTTAGGGAAAACGGTACTTCTATCCTCCCATATCCTGTCAGAGGTACAAATGGTGACAGATGATGTGGTCTTGATTCATCATGGGCGAATTATTGAGCATGGACGATTGGAAGAGGTGCTGCAAGATTCAGACAGTCTAGAAGATCTCTTCTTTGACTTGACAGAGGAGGTTTAAGATGAAAGAATCGATGTCCTTATTGCATTCAGAATGGTTGAAAATCTGTTCAACCAAGGCTTTCAAAGTGAGTATGGCCTTCATGCTGCTATTGGTACCTGCCGTATCCTGGCTGGAGGGGCGACAGTATTTGTCTATTGGCTTGGATGCCACACCTGAGACGGTTCCCGGTTTGGCAGAAGCCATTGATCCGCTGGAATATCTGGGTCTCAACGGTGCCTCTATGGCGGGCATGGTTTTGGTCATTTTAGCCGGAATTTTGGGAGCTATGGAATTTCAGTCTCATAGCTTGAGAACCAGCCTCTTGTCCTGTAATAACCGCCTGAAGCTGCTTGTGGGGAAACTTATGACCTTTACTTGCTTTTCTCTTGCCACTAGCTTTTTATCAATTTACTTTAGTTATATGGTCATGCACATGGCTTTAGGAAAGGAAGGGCTTGATCCGATTCTGCTCAATCAGGCAGCTTGGAGTCTGATTTTGTGGAAAACCTTATCTCTAACCCTATTGGGAATTCTTTCGTTTTTGTTAAGTTTATTGGCTCGGACCATGCTAGTTCCTCTGCTTTTTCTCGTGCCACAGATCTATAATCTAGGAAACTACCTGACAGCTCACACGAGTTGGGGAGCTTATTTGCCACAGCCAGCTGGAGAGTTGTTTACTGCAACGCCAACTTCCCAATATGTCAACAATCCCTTGCAAGGGCTGTTGATACTAGGCGCATGGATCCTAGTCATCGGCGGCATGACCTCTCTGCGCTTTTTGAAGACGGATTTAGGAGGGCGCTACTGATGATCAAAGCTCTGCTTAGAAGTGAATGGATTAAGTTCCGTTCTTACTATCTCGCTCTTGGTGCCGCCTTGGCGGCTCTGGTCGTCGTTCCATTTTTTCTGATGAATCTTGACTACAGTCAGACAGCAGTTGGCCAGACGAAAGCTCTGAGCGAGACTTTGCATGCCCTCTATCTGGCGCAGCCTGTCATCGTCATCTTTACTTCCCTCTATTTTGCCCAGGAGTTTGTCAAGTCAGGGATGCGAACGAATTTTCTAACCGTATCAAATAGAAAGGCTTGGTTGACTGGGAAAATCCTTTTTCTGTTCTTGCTGCTCTTGGTTCTCTATAGTGTCATTATAAGTAGCTGTTTCTTTGTTATGCTGGCTCGATTTGACCTAAGCTTTAGCTGGTCCTTGCTGGGGAAATTCCTTTATTACAGCTCTTTTGGTCTTCTCAGCAATCTTTTTCTGGCTTTTTTAACCGCCGGCCTCGCTTTGCTATTTCAATCTTGGGTTGTGCCGGTGTCGGTGCTCTTTCCTCTCTTGATTGGTCTCAGCCGTTTATTGGCAACGTTCATCAAGGAAGCAAAATACCTGCCCGATCTGGCTACCCTAAATCTTTTTGAGTATGAAGGGCTTCAGCAGTCAATAGATCTATCAGGGTTGGGAATACAGCTTTTCTGGTTAGCTTTGGTTTGGAGTTCTGCTATATTCTTAACCTTGAAACGAGATGTTCGCTAGAGGTATGCTATAATGGAAAATATGAGACAGTATCGTATTTTGGTGGTTGATGACGACCAGAGCATTTTGAAGCTGGTGAAAAACGTCCTAGAGCTCGATGCTTATGATGTAACGACGCTTGATCGGATAGAAGAGCTAGAGCTGACGAATTTTGTCGGATATGACTTGATTCTGCTGGATGTGATGATGGAGCCTGTTAATGGTTTTGAGTTGTGTTCCTACATTCGTCCTCATCTTTCGTGTCCAATTATATTTCTGACGGCTAAGGAATTGGAGGCGGACAAAGTAGAAGGGCTCTTTCGCGGAGCAGATGACTATGTTGTCAAGCCTTTTGGAACCAAAGAATTGCTGGCGCGTGTCAGGGCTCATCTTCGGCGGGAGGAAAGACGTGAGGAGCGCTATTCTGAAATTGCTTCTTGTCAATTTTATCCAGAGCGCTATGAAGTTGCCTGTTTTGGTAAAGTCTTGAAGTTTTCAGAGCGAGAGTTTAAGTTGCTGCATTTACTAGCTAGCAATCCCAAGCAGACCTTTTCAGCTGAACGCTTGCATACCTTGCTTTATCCAGAAAGCTCAGAAACACAGCTTCGCTCCATCTCAGAATACGTATATCAGATTCGCCAAAAATGCAAACAAGAAGGGCTGCAAGCAATCGCAACAGTGAGAGGAGTAGGCTATAGATGGCAATTAGAACCCGAAATTTCAAAAGCCTAGTCTGGACAACCAGTTTAAAAATCGTATTCTTTCATGTTTTGATTTTTGTGCTTATAGGCTATGAATTTACACAAGGCAGCGATTATGCCCTTTTCACCTTGTTCTTCTGGGCAGGGAGCTTGCTGCTGATTACTTTTTATCATATTTTGAAATTGCTCCGAAAAATCGACAGGGAAATAAAAATGCTAAAGAGTGAGAAGCTTTTAGAAGAAAATCAAAGCCAGCTTTTTCGAATTGAGGAAATGCTAGAAGTCTATAGCGATTTACGGAACAGCCACCAAGAAAATGCTCGTCTTCTAGAAAAAGAGCAGCGGCATAATCAGGAGTTGATTTTACAGTTATCAGCGACATCGCACGATTTGAAGACACCCCTAACTGTGATTAAGGGGAATGCTGAGCTCTTGGAATTGGCGCAGTTGAGCCAGCCGCAGGCAGACTATGCTGCTGAGATTTTGCAGGCCAGTCACAAGATGGAAGAGTATTGTGGCTCTTTGATTGATTACGCTAAGACTTTTCAGATTGATTCTAATCAGTTCAGTCAGCTTTCCTTAGGGGACTTTTTAGCTGATTTGCAGGACGATTGGGCACTGTTCAGCAAACAGGAAAGCTATTGTTTTTATCTCCAAGAAGATTGTGATCTTAGTCTGATTTTGTCGATTCACTTGGACTATCTCAAGCGCGCTTTGCTCAATATTTTACTGAATGCGCTTGAACATGCAGACCAGGATCAAAAGGAAGTCAAGCTAACGGTATCATTACAACAGGACCAGTTGGTTTTTGCTATCTGGAACAACGGCCCTGCATTTTCGGAGGAGATGCTGCTGGGAGCAGACCAACTCTTTTACCAGAGTGACCAAAGCCGCAATTCGGCTAATCCCCATCATGGAATCGGCTTAGCCTTTTCTAAGCAGGTCGCTCTCTTGCATGCTGGTCGTCTGACCCTGCTCAATCCATACCAAGGAGGAGCCTGTGTCGAGTTGGCAATTTCATTGAAATAAATGAGGAAAGAAAATCATAAAAACGCATAATACCAAGTATTCAAAAGACTTGATATTATGCGTTTTATCTTTTATCATGGAAATATCTACTGGCTTTTTCCTCAAATTGAGTTTTGTCCAGCCTCGTTTAATTACTTCCGATACAGGCGATCGTATTGGTAGTAAGGGTCAAAGGTTACGTTGATACCTAGTTTGCGAAGGACATTCTTGTCTTCATCGGTCAAAATGATGGTTGAGTGGGCTTCACTTCCTTTGAGGTTGCCGAGTTCCTTCATTGCGCGCGCAGCATCAGGATTTTCCATAGCCGTGATGGCAAGAGCAATCAGGATTTCATTTGAATGGAGTCGCGGATTGCGGCTACCTAGATGGTTGATTTTAAGACCTTGAATTGGTTTGACGACTTCAGGCTCGATTAGTTTCACTTCCTTAGCGATGTCAGCTGATTTTTTGATGGCATTGATCAAGGCAGCGGCTGTTGGACCAAAGAGCTCTGAGTTTTTACCAGTGACAATGTCACCAGATGGCAATTCAAGAGCTAGGGCAGGGCCACCAGTTTCTTCTGCTTTTTGGCGTGCAGCAACAGCAACCTTGCGGTCTGCAGGTGTGATACCGAGGTCATTCATGAGCAACTCGATTTTCTTGACAGCAGTTTCGCCGACTTTTTCAGCTTTAAAATCAAGTACAGTCTGATAGTAACGGCGAATGATTTCTTGTTTAGAAGCTTCAATAGCAGCTTCATTATCAGTAATAGCAAAACCAACCATGTTGACACCCATGTCTGTCGGTGAAGCGTATGGAGATTCACCAAGAATGCGTTCCAACATACGTTTAAGCACTGGGAAAATTTCAATATCACGGTTGTAGTTGACAGTAGTTTCTCCGTAGGTTTGGAGATGGAAGGGGTCAATCATGTTGACATCATCTAGGTCTGCTGTGGCGGCCTCGTAGGCCAAGTTGACTGGATGATGAAGGGGCAGGTTCCAGACAGGGAAGGTTTCAAATTTAGCGTAACCAGACTTGATACCGTTAATTTGGTCGTGGTACATATTGGACACACAAGTTGCCAATTTCCCGGAACCAGGTCCAGGAGCCGTTACGACGATTAACTTGCGACTAGTTTTGATGTAGTCGTTTTTTCCCATGCCTTCTGGAGAAATGATGTGATCCATATCCGTCGGATATCCTTTGATTGGATAATGAAGATAAGAATCAATTCCGTTTTTCTCTAGCTGGTTGCGGAAGGCATCTGCAGCGGGTTGACCTGCGTATTGCGTAATAACAACCGAACCAACAAAAATTCCCAATTCATTGAATTTGTCAATCAAACGAAGAACTTCTTGGTCATAAGATATACCTAAGTCACCACGTGCTTTGGAATGTTCGATGTTGCTAGCATTAATAGCGATCACAACCTCAACCTGCTCCTTCAACTCTTGCAAAAGTCTGATTTTGTTGTCAGGCTCATAACCAGGAAGTACACGAGCAGCGTGGAAATCTTCTAACATTTTGCCACCAAACTCCAAGTAGAGCTTGCCGTCAAATTGGTTGATGCGCTCCAAGATATGGTCGCGTTGTAGATTCAAATATTGTTCAGAACTAAAAGCTTGTTTTTTCATTTTTTTACCTCTGACCTCCATTATAATAAAAAATCGGAAGTTAGGAAACTATAAAGGTAAAAAAGAAATCAAAAAGATTAGGCAAACGCTTGCACAAAGTTTGAAAAAGCGTTATCATAGACTGTAGATTATTAAAATAATGAGGTAACAAGATGCAAGAAAAATGGTGGCACAATGCCGTAGTCTATCAAGTCTATCCTAAGAGCTTTATGGACAGCAACGGAGATGGAATTGGCGATTTGCCAGGAATTACAAGTAAGTTGGACTATCTAGCCAAGTTAGGGATCACAGCGATTTGGCTTTCTCCCGTTTATGACAGTCCTATGGATGATAATGGCTATGATATAGCAGATTATCAAGCGATTGCTGCTATTTTCGGGACCATGGAGGATATGGATGAATTGATCGCGGAAGCTAAGAAGCGTGATATTCGAATTATCATGGACTTAGTAGTCAATCATACCTCGGATGAGCATGCTTGGTTTGTCGAGGCCTGTGAAAATCCTGATAGTCCTGAGCGAGACTACTATATTTGGCGTGATGAACCCAATGATTTGGAGTCTATCTTTAGTGGGTCTGCTTGGGAATACGATGAAAAGTCAGGTCAATACTATCTCCACTTTTTCAGCAAGAAACAGCCTGATCTCAACTGGGAGAATGAAAAACTACGCCAGAAAATTTACGAGATGATGAACTTCTGGATTGATAAAGGAATTGGTGGTTTCCGTATGGATGTCATTGATATGATTGGTAAGATTCCTGATGAGAAGGTAGTTAATAACGGTCCTATGCTCCACCCCTATCTCAAGGAGATGAACCAAGCGACTTTTGGAGATAAAGATCTCTTGACAGTGGGAGAAACTTGGGGGGCGACGCCAGAAATTGCCAAGCTTTACTCTGATCCGAAGGGCCAAGAATTGTCGATGGTCTTCCAGTTTGAGCACATCTGTCTTCAGTATCAGGAAGGGCAACCTAAGTGGCACTATCAAAAAGAACTGAATGTCAGTAAGTTGAAAGAAATCTTCAACAAATGGCAGACAGAGCTAGGTGTTGAGGATGGCTGGAATTCCCTCTTCTGGAACAACCATGATCTTCCTCGTATCGTCTCTATCTGGGGAAATGACCAAGAATACCGCGAAAAATCTGCCAAAGCCTTTGCAATCTTGCTTCATCTCATGAGAGGGACTCCTTATATCTACCAAGGTGAGGAGATTGGGATGACCAACTATCCATTTGAAACACTGGATCAAGTAGAAGATATTGAATCCCTCAACTATGCGCGTGAGGCTCTTGAAAAAGGCGTTCCGATTGAAGAAATCATGGACAGCATCCGTGTCATCGGTCGTGACAATGCCCGTACTCCGATGCAATGGGACGAAAGCAAAAATGCTGGCTTCTCAACAGGTCAACCTTGGTTGGCAGTTAATCCAAACTATCAAGCAATCAATGTTCACGAAGCACTGGCAAATCCAGATTCTATTTTCTATACCTATCAGAAACTCATCCAGATCCGTAAGGAGAACAGCTGGTTGATTCGAGCTGATTTTGAATTACTTGATACGGCTGATAAGATCTTTGCTTATATCCGTAAGGACGGTGACCGTTGCTTCCTAGTCGTGGCTAATTTGTCCAATGAAAGACAAAACTTTTCAGTAGAAGGAAAAGTTAAATCTGTCTTGATTGAAAATACTGTGGCTCAAGAATCAGTTGAGAAACAGACCTTGGCTCCATGGGATGCCTTCTGTGTGGAAATGACTGACTAAAATGAGCGAACCTCAAGCTTTTGAAGCTTGAGGTTTTTTACTAAAAATTGTATAGAAAAATCTTTAAAAAATATTTGTTAGAATTTTCTAAAAAATTGTCCGAAAGCCCTTGCTTTTATAAAAAAATAGGGTATAATGGTGAAAATACTATCTTTAAGGAGATTACTTATGAGATCGAAAAAGTGGCTCTTAGGAGCAGGTGCTGTCTTGAGTGCAGCACTTCTGTTAACCGCTTGTGGGCAAAGTGAAAAAAAGGCTGATGCTCCCAAGACATTTTCTTATGTCTATGCAATAGATCCATCATCTTTGGACTACAGCGTGACGAGCAAGAGCTCAACTTCTGACGTTATAGCCAACGTTGTCGATGGCCTCTTGGAAAACGATAAATACGGGAACTTGATTCCTTCGCTTGCAGAAGACTGGTCCGTTTCTAAAGATGGCTTGACCTATACCTACAAACTTCGTAAGGGTGTAAAATGGTATACTTCTGAAGGAGAAGAGTATGCTGAAGTCAAGGCTCAGGACTTTGTTACGGGTCTGAAACACGCAGCTGATGGTAAATCAGACGGCCTCTCTCTCCTTCAAGATTCTATCAAAGGCTTGGCTGCCTACATCAGTGGAGAAAGCAATGACTTTTCTACTGTAGGAGTGAAAGCTGTTGACGATTACACGGTTGAATATACGCTTAACAAACCAGAAAGCTTCTGGAACTCTAAGGTCACAACTGCAACCATGCTCCCAGTAAATGAAGAGTTTTTGAATTCTAAAGGGAGCGACTACGGTGCGCCAACACCATCAAGCATTCTTTATAACGGTCCTTATTTCTTGAAATCATTGACTTCAAAATCAGTCATTGAATATGAAAAGAATCCAAATTACTGGGACAAGGATAATGTTAAGATTGACAATATTAAACTAACCTTCTACGATGGTTCTGACCAAGAATCCTTGATTCGCAGCTTTACACAAGGTGCTTATACAACAGCCCGTCTCTTCCCAACAAGCTCAAACTTTGAATCAACTAAAAAAGAGTACGGCGATAAGATTGTCTACAGTCCACAAGAAGCGACAAGCTACTACCTCACTGTTAACGTAAACCGCCAGTCTTACAATAAAACAGCCAAAACAGACGAAGCTCAAAAAACTTCAACAAAAGAAGCTCTTCTTAACAAGAACTTCCGTCAGGCGCTGAACTTTGCCCTTGACCGTCACTCTTACACTGCTCAGTTGAATGGTGAAGAAGGTGCGGACAAAATTATCCGTAACAGCCTGGTGCCTCATGACTACGTTCAAGTGGGTGAAAAAACCTTTGGAGAGTTGGCTCAGGCAGAGCTCGTTTCTTATGGTGACCAGTGGAAAGACGTAGCCCTTACAGATGGCAAGGATACGATTTACAGTCCTGAAAAAGCTAAGGCAGCCTTTGCTAAAGCTAAGACAGAATTGCAGGCCAAGGGTGTCACCTTCCCAATCCATTTGGACATTCCCGTTGAACAAACAGATGTAATCGCGGTTCAACAAACCAACTCACTCAAGCAGTCTATCGAATCATCACTTGGTACGGAGAATGTCATTGTCGATGTCCTTCAAATGACCGATAATGAAAAATTGAGCATTACTTCTCAAGCTAAGGTTCCAGCACAAAAAGACTATGACTTGAATGGAACTGGTTGGGGACCAGACTATCAAGATCCAGCTACCTACCTCAATATTCTTGATGCCAAGAAGGGTTCTGCCCTTAAGCACTTGGGTATCACTCGTGGCAAAGATCCAGAAGTGATGGCTCAAGTTGGTCTGGATGAATACAAGAAACTCTTGGATGATGCCGCAGCTGAAACAAGTGATCTCAATAAGCGTTATGAGAAATACGCTAAAGCGCAAGCCTGGGTATCTGATAGTTCGCTCTTGATCCCAGTTGCTTCTTCAGGTGGTTCTCCAACTGTTAGCCGTACTGTACCATTTACAAAAGCTTACTCTCAAGTCGGAATCAAGGGAGATCCATTTGTCTTCAAAGGTTTGGAGTTGCAAAATGATGTTGTGACTACAAAAGAATACGAAGAAGCTCTCAAGAAATGGCAGAAAGAAAAAATTGAAACAAATGCCAAATACCAAAAAGAACTTGAAAAACATGTCAAGTAATCTATAAATAGAAAAGGAAGTTGTAGGAAATCTCTACTTCCTTTTTTGTTTTTGAGACACCAGTCGTCGTAAAAGTAGTAACTTTACATTTTTGAATAAATTTGATAAAATATAGTTATGTTATAAAAAGTGACATAAAGGAGTGGATGATGATCAAAATGAAAAAAAGACTAATCGGGACAGGTCTTGTCCTAGCTACAGGGATTTTACTGACAGCTTGTGGACAGTCCAACTCAGATACAAGTACCTTCTCATCAACATTTAGTGCAAATCCGACGACATTTAACTATCTTTTAGACTATTATGCAGATAATACTGCCGTTATTACCAATCTTGTGGATGGTTTGCTAGAAAATGATAGTTATGGAAATCTAACGCCAGCTTTAGCTGAAGAATGGTCTGTTTCATCGGATGGTCTGACCTATACCTACAAGCTCAGAAAAGATGCCAAGTGGTACACTGCTGATGGAGAAGAGTACGCTCCAGTCAAAGCCCAAGACTTTGTCACCGGGATTAAGTATGCTGCGGACAACAAGGGTCAAGCCATGGATCTGATTCAAAATTCAATCAAGGGATTGAATGACTATGTGACAGGTGTGACCAATGACTTCACAACGGTTGGTGTGAAAGCCTTGGATGACTATACGGTTGAGTACACTTTGACTCGACCAGAGCCATACTGGAACTCAAAGACAACCAACAGTATCCTTTTCCCAGTTAACGAAGAGTTTTTAAAATCCAAGGATAAAGAATTTGGAACCTTGACGCCAAACAGCATTCTTTACAATGGTCCATATCTGTTAAAAGATTTCACATCAAAATCTTCGATCGAGTATGTGAAGAACCCGCACTATTATGATCATGATAAAGTGACCATTGAAAAAGTTAAGTTAGCCTATTTTGATGGATCAGATCAGGAGATGACCATTCGAAACTTTGAAAGTGGTGCCTATACGCTTGCGGGAGTCTATCCAAATAGCTCTAGCTATGCCAAGACAAAAGAAAAATACCAAGACAATATCGTTTATAGCTTACAAGACAAGACTTCTTGGTACTTCAACTTTAACGTTAACCGTAAAGCCTATAACCACACAGCTAAAACGACGGATGAGCAAAAGAAATCAACACAAACAGCGATTTTAAATAAAAATTTCCGTCAGGCGTTGAACTTTGCCATCGATCGTACAGCCTACTCTGCTCAATCTAACGGTGAAGAAGCGGCTAGCAAGACCCTTCGTAATACTCTAGTTCCCCCAACTTTTGTCCAGATTGGAGATAAGACCTTTGGAGAAGTGACAGCTTCTAAGCTTGTCAACTACGGATCAGAGTGGTCAGGTATCAACTTGGCGGATGCCCAAGATGCCTACTTCAACAAGGAAAAGGCCCAAGCCAAATTTGCGGAAGCTAAAAAGGAATTGGAAGCCCAAGGGGTGACCTTCCCGATTCATTTGGACGTCCCAGTTGATCAAACCAATAAAAATGCAGTTTCTGGTATGAATTCGGTTAAACAGACACTTGAAACAGTACTAGGCTCTGATAATGTTGTCATTGATGTTCAACAGCTTTCTACAGATGACTTTGGCAATGTTGCCTTCCTAGCACCCAATCCAGCAGCCCGCGACTACGACCTAAACTTTGATGGTTGGGTTGGTGATTACCAGGATCCATCAACTTATCTAGACCCCTTCAATGCTGAAACTGGCTTCTATCTCAAGATTTTTGGCCTTGATGCCAAGGAAGACCAGGAACTCATCAAGAGTTTGGGACTTGATACCTATACACAACTCCTGAAAGGAGCAGATGCTGAGAACAAAGATGTCGCTAAGCGTTATGAAAAATACGCTGAAGCTCAAGCTTGGATGATTGACAATTCTCTAGTCATGTCTGCTATGTCAAATGGTGGTACAGCCTCTGTAACTAAAGTAACTCCGTTTACGCGTGCCTACTCCTTAGTAGGTATCAAGGGTGACGGAAATAATTACAAGTACATGAGATTACAAAAAGACCCTGTTACCAAGAAACAATTTGATGAAGCCAAGGCTAAGTGGGAAGAAGAAAGTAAAAAGGCTATCGAAAAGAGTCAAAAAGAATTTAAAAATCATGTCAAATAAAAAGTTGAAATAAGGTCTCTTGCAAGGGATCTTATTTTTCTTGTCGAGACTCTCTATATTGAATCGTCTAATCGGAAGCCACACATAGAAATAAAAACGCTTAACTCGACCGAATGAATGGAATTTATCTTGTATCTATGATATAATGATTCTAACTATTGACGTATAGAGGAGTATCATGAGTAGACCTTCAAAGAGAGTTCGTTCGGGCAATATGAAGCGCAATATTAATATATTTTTACTAACCATTTATCTGATTTTGGGTGGTTTTTTGTTGTTTCTAATCTTTCGACACAACATACTTGCTTTCAGATATCTCAACATAGTCGCGGCAGTCTTGGTTTTAACGGTGGCTGTTATCAGTTTTCTTCTGATTTTTTATAAAAAAGCTGAGAAGTTCACTATTTTTCTATTGATTTTGTCTATTCTTATAGGATCTGTTTCTTTATTTACAGTCCAACAATTTATTGGCTTAACTAATCGTTTGAATGCGACGTCTAATTATTCAGAGTATTCGATTAGTGTTGTAGTTTTGAAAGACAGCGATATCAATAATGTTAGCCAGTTAGACAGTGTTATGGCTCCGACCGAAACGGATAATGAAAATATTCAAAAATTACTTACAGATATTAAATCAAATCAAGGTAAGGATCTGACAGTAGAGCAGAGTGCTTCTTATCTAGCAGCTTATAAGAACCTGCTTGCAGGTGACACAAAGGCGATTGTTTTAAATAGTGTCTTTGAAAATATCATTGAATCAGAATATCCTGACTATGCTGCAAAAATCAAAAAAATTTATACCAAGGAGCTGACTAAAAAAGTGGCTGCTCCGAAGGCAACCAAGAGTCAATCGTTTAACATTTATGTAAGTGGGATTGATACCTACGGTCCGATTAGTTCGGTTTCGCGGTCAGACGTCAATATCCTGATGACCGTAAATCGCGACACAAAAAAAATCCTTTTGACAACAACGCCACGTGATTCCTATGTTCCGATTGCAGATGGGGGCAACAACCAAAAGGACAAATTGACCCACGCAGGAATCTATGGAGTGGATGCTTCTATCCACACTTTGGAAAATCTCTATGGTCTAGATATTAACTATTACGTTCGCTTGAATTTTACATCATTCCTGAAATTGATTGACCTTTTAGGTGGAATTGATGTTTATAATGATCAAGAATTTACAGCCCACACTAATGGGAAGTATTATCCTGTTGGCAATGTGCATCTTGACTCAGAACAAGCTCTTGGTTTTGTTCGAGAACGCTATTCTCTAGCAGATGGTGACCGAGATCGTGGACGCAATCAGCAAAAAGTAATCGTGGCCATTATTCAAAAATTGACCTCAACTGAAGCCTTGAAAAATTATGATCATATCATTCAAGGCCTACAAGACTCTCTCCAAACCAATATGCCACTTGAGACCATGATGGACTTGGTCAATACACAGTTGGAGAGCGGTGGCAACTATAAGGTTAACTCTCAAGACCTAAAAGGAACAGGACGAATGGATCTTCCTTCTTATGCCATGCCAGATAGCAACCTTTACATGATGGAAATTGATGATAGTAGCTTAGCTGCTGTCAAGTCGGCAATTCAAGATGTGATGGAGGGTAAATGAGATGATTGATATTCATTCGCACATAGTCTTTGATGTAGATGATGGACCAAAATCAAGAGAAGAAAGCAAGGCTCTCTTGGCAGAAGCTTATCATCAGGGAGTACGGATGATTGTTTCCACCTCTCACCGTCGCAAAGGTATGTTTGAGACCCCAGAAGAGAAGATCGCTGCTAATTTTCGTCAGGTGCAGGAACTCGCCAAGGAAGTGGCAGATGACTTGGTGATTGCTTATGGAGCGGAGATTTATTATACACGAGATGTCCTTGATAAATTAGAACAAGGGCTACTCCCCACCCTCAATGCTAGTCGATATGCCCTGATTGAGTTTAGTATGGATACACCATATCGTGACATTCATAGTGCCTTAAGCAAAATCTTGATGTTGGGTATTACCCCAGTCATTGCCCATATCGAGCGCTATGATGCTCTTGAACAAAATGAAAAACGTGTTCGTGAGCTGATTGCAATGGGGTGTTACACACAAGTAAATAGTTCACACGTCCTCAAACCCAAACTTTTTGGAGAACGCCACAAGTTCATGAAAAAAAGAGCTCAGTATTTTTTAGAGCATGATCTGGTCCATGTGATTGCAAGTGACATGCACAGTCTATACGGTAGACCTCCTCACATGGCAGAAGCTTATAGCATAATTGCCAAAAAGTATGGGGAAGAGAAGGCTAGAGAACTCTTTGAAGAAAATCCTCGACAAATTGTAATGAATCAACTAATTTAGGAGAAATGATGAAAGAACAAAATACTATGGAAATTGATGTATTTCAATTGTTAAATACCTTGTGGAAACGGAAATTGATTATTGCTTTGGTTGCTATCGTAACGGGAGCGCTTGCCTTTGCATATAGTAGCTTTATTGTAAAGCCAGAGTATACCAGTACAACGCGTATTTATGTAGTCAACCGTAACCAAGGTGACAAGCCAGGCTTGACAAATCAGGACTTGCAGGCAGGTTCTTATCTTGTTAAAGACTACCGTGAAATCATTCTTTCCCAAGACGTGTTAGAGAAGGTTGTAACAGACTTGCAACTCGATATGCCGACCAAAAATCTTGCTAGTAAAATACAAGTAACTGTACCAGTTGATACACGTATTGTTTCTATTTCCGTCAAGGACAAACAGCCGGAGGAAGCAAGTCGTATCGCTAACTCCTTGCGTGAGATTGCAGCTCAAAAAATCATTAGCGTAACGCGTGTGTCTGATGTGACAACGCTTGAAGAAGCGCGACCAGCCACTTCTCCTTCATCTCCAAATATCCGTCGTAATACTTTGATAGGTTTTCTCGGAGGTTTAGGGGTGGTAGTTGTTGTCGTTCTCTTGGTTGAATTGCTAGATGTCCGCGTCAAGCGACCAGAGGATATCGAAGACGTTATGCAAATTCCACTCTTAGGGGTCATTCCAAATTTAGATAAATTGAAATAGGAGAGAACGATGCCAACATTAGAAATCACACAGAAAAAATTGGAGCTCGTAAAAAAGGCAGAGGAATACTACAATGCCTTACGTACAAATATACAGTTAAGTGGAGATAATTTGAAAGTCATCTCTATTACTTCAGTTAAGCCGGGAGAAGGAAAGTCCACAACTTCTACTAATATTGCTTGGGCTTTTGCGCGTGCAGGCTATAAAACCCTATTGATTGATGCGGATATTCGTAACTCGGTCATGTCAGGTGTTTTTAGATCTAGTGAGAAGATTACTGGCTTAACAGAGTTTTTATCAGGTACAACAGACTTGTCACAAGGTTTATGTGATACCAATGTTGAAAATCTCTTTGTCATTCAGGCGGGCTCAATTTCACCAA
Organism: Streptococcus oralis subsp. dentisani; assembly: GCF_002096335.1. Taxonomy (GTDB): domain Bacteria; phylum Bacillota; class Bacilli; order Lactobacillales; family Streptococcaceae; genus Streptococcus; species Streptococcus oralis_Z. The sequence goes on along the minus strand of NZ_NCUW01000028.1, from coordinate 70,025 downwards.
ATCCCACAGCTCTTCTACAAAGTGAAAATTTCAGAACGATGCTAGATACCCTGCGTAAATATTTTGACTATATCATTGTGGATACTGCTCCCGTAGGTATCGTGATCGATGCAGTTATTGTGACACAGAAATGTGATGCTTCTGTTTTGATTACGGCAGTTGGTGAAGCACATCGCAAGGATGTTCAAAAGGCGAAAGAGCAGTTGGAACAAACAGGTAAGCCGTTTTTAGGAGTTGTGCTAAATAAACTGAATACTTCAATAGAGAAATACTCTTCTTATGGAGTCTATGGGAACTATGGAAAGAAATAAATAGTCTTGTAGTACCAAGGTTATTTGAGATGATTATCATGGGAGGGGGAGTTTAAGGTGAAACAGAATGGCATCATCTATATTTGCTTTAAAAGAGTTATGGATGTTTTTATCGGCTTATTTGGAACAATATTCATAGTCTTACCTAGTTCTTTAATAATCTATATTATCTATAAAATAAAAGGTTACAAAGGAAGTATATTCTTCACACAATATAGAGTGGGACTGAAGGGGAAAAAATTTAAAATTATTAAATTTAGATCAATGGTTGAAAATGCTGAAGAAGTTTTGACCGCAAATAAAGCACTCTATGAAAAATATATAAATAATAGTTATAAATTACCTCCAAATGAGGATCCTCGTCTTACCAATATCGGAGATTTTATAAGAAAAACGAGTATTGATGAAATTCCTCAATTTATAAATTTAATGTTAGGTGATATGAGTCTTATTGGACCTAGACCGGTTTTGGAGAATGAGTTAGAGGAGTATTCTAAGGAAGAACAGCAAGTTTTGTTATCTGTACGACCAGGTATTACAGGGATGTGGCAAGTTTCTGGTAGGAGTGAGGTATATTATCCTGAACGCTGTGAAATGGAATTGTACTATCCTCGGAACCAATCCTTTTTGTTGGATGTCAAGATCTTCTTTTTGACAATAAAAAAAGTTCTATCTGGAGAAGGGGCTCATTGATGTATGAGCTAAATCATCTAGTAAAAAATAGATAGAAAGATGAAGTTGAATACGAATAACGTTTCTTGGGTATTCGTATTCATTTTTTCAAGTGAAGGAAGCATTATGAATAAGTGGATTTAATCTAGTATTTTTTGCTTGAAAAAATGAATGGGGATTCAATCCAAAGAATTGTCCAGTGAGGTAAGATTTTAGGAATTGGAGTTAGGATGTAGAAATGTCAAAAAAGTATAAAATTATAGTAGCGACTCATAAAAGATTTCAAATGCCAGAAGATAAGGACTTATATGTTCCTGTTCAGGTTGGCAGTGAAGGAAAGGAAAATCTAGGCTACCAACGAGATAATCAAGGTAATCATATCTCACACCTCAATCCTTATTATTGTGAATTGACAGGATTATACTGGGCTTGGAAAAATTTAGACTGTGATTACCTAGGATTAGTTCATTACCGACGTTATTTTACAGATAAGAACCGACCTTATCATGATAAGATTAACATGAATGAAGTTATCTTATCGGCAGATCAAGTTAAGGAGCTCATGTCTGAAGTAGATGTCGTTGTTCCCAAAAAGAGAAAATATTATATTGAAACTCTCTATTCTCATTATGCCAACACTCATGACTCCAGTCATTTAGATGTAACACGAGAAATTATAAAAGAGGTTTCGCCAGAATATTTAGCAACATTTGACAAGGTGATGGACTGTCGTAGTGGCTACATGTTCAATATGTTTATCATGTCCAAAGAAAATGTATCATCTTATTGTGAGTGGTTGTTCCCTATCATTGATGAGTTGTACAGAAGATTGGATATAACAGGATACTCTGCTTTTGATGCAAGATTATTTGGGCGTGTTAGTGAGCGTCTCTTTAATGTTTGGTTAGACTACCAAAATCTACGTGTTAAAGAAGTTCCATTTATGTATATGGGAAAAGTGAATTTGTTTGAGAAGGGCAAATCTTTCTTGAAAGCCAAGTATTTCGGGAAAAAATATGGACAGAGTTTTTAGAGTTTACCAAGTAACTTTCAAGCTTTATACTAATATTAAAATTATTTAATTTAACTATCATTGGGCATTGTGAAACGAAGAACTCACCCTTAGTTTAGGAGGACAAGTATGTCAGATATAAAAGTTATTCAAGATAAAATCCTGTCTATCTTGAAAGAATTTATTAACATTTGTGAAGAAAATAATTTGACTTACTATGCTCTAGGGGGAACATTGCTTGGAGCAGTACGTCACAAAGGATTTATCCCTTGGGATGATGATATTGATATTGGCATGCCAAGAGAAGATTACGAAAAGTTTAAGAAAGTAGCTCCCAATTTCCTGCCGAATAATTATAAATTTTTAAGTGAAGACGCCGCTAATTATAAAAAAGCTTTCTCTGTAATTCGGGATGATTCAACGAAAATCATAATGAATTATAGTAAAGAAGAATTGGTGGAGAGTTTGTGGATAGACATTTTTCCACTTGATGGAATGCCTGCTGCCCCAATTAAGAGAAAAATTCATGAGTATAGATACTTATACAGACGGATGATGGTTCAACTTTCTCAGTTTAATAGTTTAGTAAATCAGAAGAAAGAAAATAGGCCCTTAGTTGAAAAAGTAATTATTGCCTTTGCAAACATAGTTAAAATTGAGAAGATACTTTCTTTTGACTGGGCGCAAAAAAAATATTTAAAGACCATTAAAAGATATTCATTTGATGAAGAATTTTCAGGCAATTATACAGGGGCATATAAATTAAGAGAGATTGTTCCCTCTGATTATTTTGGCACACCAGTCTTATTAAAATTTGAAGAAATTGACTTGAGTTGTCCTTTTAGGTATAAAGAATATTTGACAGCGATCTACGGGGAAAATTACATGCAATTACCTCCAGAAGAAAAGAGAGTCCAGCACCACTATAAAATAATATCGCTTGGTGAGAAAGAAGGATAAGAGTAGGTTAAATATGAAAAAAATAGCAATAGTTAGATACAATCTAAGTAAAATTGGTGGAGCTGAAAAAGTAGCTATCAGTATGGCTAATGAGTTGTCAAGTCATTATGATGTAAAACTTTTGTCTATTCTATTGGATGAGGATGGATTCATAAATTATGATATTCATCCAGATGTTCAATTGGTGAATTTTTACAAGGGTGATATTCGTATTAGAACTGCTATTTTAAAATTAACTACTAAGCTCAGAGAGTATATAAAAAAAGAAAGAATAGAAGTGATTTTTTCAATAGCTCCTTTAACAAATATTATGATACGATTGGCTACTCTGGGTCTAGATGTGAAAATTGTTTTTTGTGATCATCACAGCTTAGAGTTTCAAGATGGAAGAAGTAGAAAAATACAGAGATATATTGGAGCGAAGTATTTTGATAAGGTTGTTACTTTAACGCAGGAAGACCGGATAAAATACTCAAAAAAATATAAGATTTCTATAGAGAAAGTAGCTACAATTTATAATTGGATAGAAGAAACCAAGCACCATAAAACAGGCTTGAATAATGATTCTAAAAAAATCCTCACGGTGGGTCGATTTCACAGTCAAAAGGGATATGATTATCTCGCCGAAGTAGCTATAAAAGTATTATCACAACATCCAGACTGGCAGTGGGATATATATGGTTCAGGGGATAAGCTTATTGAACAGGATTTAAAAAGAAAACTAGAAGAAGGTCGTGTTTCTTCACAAGTTAATTTTAAAGGGAATGTAAAGGGAACTGAAAATATTTATCCCAATCATAGTATCTATGTCATGACTTCTCGCTATGAGGGTTTGCCTTTAGTCCTATTAGAAGCACAACAATACAATCTTCCTATTGTTAGCTTTAGATGTCCGACGGGACCCAGTGAGATTGTTGAAGATGGAATCAACGGATTTCTGATTGATTGCTATGACGTGGATCAGATGAGTGAGAAATTGCTTGAATTGATGAAAAATGATGATTTGCGACACTCTTTCTCAGAACATGCCAAAGACAATATGGATAAATTTGATAAGAATAAAATTCTCAATCAATGGATAGAGTTGATTGAGACAATTTAGGAGATAAGATGCAAGAGTGTTTATTGACAATTGTAATGCCTAGTTATAATATTCAGGACTATATTTCTAAAGGAATCGAATCATTCCAGCAAGTACACCCAGATTACAAACAAAAATTTGAGGTCTTAATTGTGAATGATGGAAGTACGGACGACACAGCCAAAGTAGCAGAAGAGGTCCTAAGAAAAGATTCGTTGCTGAATGGTCGTATTATCACAAAGGAAAATGGAGGTCATGGCTCAACAATTAATCGTGGCATTCAGGAAGCAAAGGGGAAATTCTTTAAAGTTATTGATGGCGATGATTGGGTTATCCCGTCAGAGTTTGAAAAGTTTTTAGATACTTTATCAGTTGTTGATGTGGATATGATTCTTACGGACTTTACAGAACAACATGTTTATAACAATACTACTGTTCGAAATGATTTTGCTGAGAAATATGAGGTTGGTAAGGAATATTCTGGGATTCCAGAGAAACGGATCCCAATGCACTCGGTAACTTATAGAACATCTATCCTAGTTGAGAATGGAATTCGTTTAAGTGAAAAGACATTTTATGTTGACATTCAGTACACTCTTTTTCCTTTAGAGTATGTTCATAGTTTCTGTTATTGGAATTATGATGTATACCAATACTATATCGGACGACCCGAGCAGAGTATGAATATTGAGAGTATGAAACGAAATGTTCGTCACCATTTGACTGTAACAAATTCTGTGCTGACTTATTTCTCAAAAATTGCGGATGATCCTGTCTTAAAGAAAGTGGTTGCAGATACTTTAGTTTATCTTATCAGTTTGCAGATAGATTTGTCATGGATGGTTGAGGACTCAAAGACACTATCAGAAGAATTATACAGACAAATTGAGCAGAGTTCTTATGAGTATATCCCTACGAAAAAATTTGATAGATTGTCTTATTTGAACTATAAATCTCACTATTTTCTAGACTTTGTCTTCAATCCAATATTGAAAAAATATTCTAAAAAGAAAGAAAAAGAGAGAGGAGTTTAGGATGTTTATTAGTGTTGTTGTTCCGGTTTATAATGTTTCTGATTATTTACACTTTGCCATGGATAGTCTGATAAAACAAACGTATCAAAATTTTGAAATAATCCTTGTAAATGATGGTTCAACAGATAACTCTCCTCAGTTATGTGAAGAGTATGCTAAGCGATATGAAAACGTCTCTGTTTTCCATAAAGAAAATGGAGGTTTATCTGATGCCCGTAATTTAGGAGTTTCGAAAGCGTCATCAGAGTGGATTTTCTTTTTAGACCCAGATGATTATTTGGAAGATTATACTCTAGAATTGATAGTGAAAATTCAGCAGGAGCATCAAGCAGACTTGATTTCTACCAAAGTGAAGGCAACGTCTAAGTATAATGATTATAGTTCGTATCAACTTGAGGAGTCAGATTATAAGGATTTGTGTGTTGTTACAAAAGAGAAGGCTCTTGAGCTAATGCTAGACGACAAGATTGCGACAGTTTCTGCTTGTGCTAAGCTTTATCACAAAAATATCTTGGAAAAAATTCCATTTCCTGTTGGAAAAATCTATGAAGACTTTTATGTGGTAGCGGATCATCTTGCCTTAGCGGATAAAATTGTGATTAGTCCACTTAAAACATATAACTATTACCGTAGAGAAGGTAGTATTGTCCGTTCGACTTTTACTGAGAAAAGATATGATTTTTTTGATGCCGTTTCGAAAAACGAGGAAGTTATAAAGAAAGATTACACTCAAAGTATAGAATTAAAACAATCTCTGCAAGCTAAAAAATTACGAGGAGGCTTTGCTGTAATCGGTGCAAAGGCTGACTCTGGTTTAACAGATTTTTCGAAAGATCGAGAATTATTGAAAGTTGACTTTAAGAACATGTTATTAAACAAAAAAATATCGTGGAGACTAAAATTAAAATATACAATATTTATGCTATCATCTAAAGTATATTTAAGGTTAAGGTAGTATAGTAGATTAATGTATTTGATAAGAATATCGAGTATTTTAAGAAACGAGGAATTATGAAACAAGCTTATATAATAATTGAACATAATAAGTTTGAATAGTTGAAATTTTTAATTTCTCTGTTGGATTATAAGGAACATGATATTTTTATTATTGTAGACAGCAAGGTTAATGTGGAGGAGTCTACGATTAATCACTATACTTGCCATCATTACAACTTCCTATGTGACATGGGTATTGTCTTCAGAGAATTTGGGAATACATGGATATTTTAACTCTATTGTTACCGGTTTTATTAGTTACTCTAGGAGTTGTTAGTTATGGCACTAAGGAAATTTAAGCTAATCGAAAAAAGAGCCACAGATTTTTTGGGGTATCTGTAAAACTTAAAATGAAGTATGGTTTATTTTTAGTTTAATAAGCAATTAAAAGGTAGGGGGGATATTATTGAAGATTAACTTAATGAATATTGTTGATACGTTACTACTTTTTCTAATAATTATAAAAACAAACTCTATTTATTTGTATATAGGTGTAGAGAATAAATTAAATTTTTATCTGATTGTTGTGATTACAATTGCAGTTTTGTTGGAAGTAATTAGCGGTAGATTATCTCTCCAATATTTTAAAAAAATGCTATTAGTTATTGTTCTTTATTTTTTTGCAATTATTATTAATCTTTTTGTTTCGGCTTCTGTCATATCGTCAAATATACTAACATACCATTTTATTGTTGTACCATTAATGCTAATACTAGTAATGTATAAATATTATAAAAATACATTAACAAATTTTTTAGCTATCTTTGTGAGGATTGTTTTAATTTTAGCTGTTATTTCTCTGCTCTTTTGGTGTTTTGGTAGTGTTTTAAATATAATAAAACCGACAAACTATGTAGTAAGTAGCTGGAGTGGTGGTCAGGTAACTACTAGTTATTATAATTTGTATTTTGAAACGCAAAACGCTTTATTTTTGGGTTATAAAATGATTAGGAATAGCGGTATTTTTGCAGAAGCGCCAATGTGGAGTTTATTGCTAAGTGTTGCTTTAATATTTCAAGAGTTATTGCTTAAACATAGCACTAGAATATTTGTTTTATTAATGTTAACAATTCTTACAACAGCATCAACAACAGGGTTTTTTATAGCTGGCTTATTACTTATTTATAAAGTGATAAATCAAAAAAGAAGTTGGTTTAAATATATTAACTTAATATCTATCCCTGTATTAATCTTTACTTTGGTTAAAGTGTGGGGGGAAAAATCCGATTCCGCTTCAGCAAGTATTCGATATGATGATTATGTAGCAGGTTTTTTGGCATGGAAAGATCACTTTATTTTTGGTTCAGGTTTATCATCTGGGATTAGAGCGATTGAGTCCTACATGGATACCACTATACGAAGTAATTTAGGATACAGTAATAGTTTTTTTGTCATCTTAGCTCAAGGGGGAATAATTTTGGGCGTGCTATACTTTTATCCTGTTGTTAGTGTACTATTGAAGAGATTTTCATCAAACTCTAAGATGTTAGCTTTATTGTTTATAATTCTAATATTTACAGCAATATTTACAGATACACCGTTATTTATCCTGTTTGTTGGGATATTTTATGCCTTGATTCTGAATAGAGAACATACATGAAGAAGGAATATGATATTTTAAAAGTAATTGCCATTTTAATGGTTGTATTAAGCCACAGTACATACTATGTGATTTCGACTAAGTACGGGGGGGTTGATTATCAACAATATATAAATCAAAATTTATCGTTGGTATTGTATAAAGTTTTTGATAAAGTAAGAGAAGTATTATATTACTTCCATATGCCACTTTTTATGGCATTGTCAGGAGCTTTCTACTATCTTCAGGTTCAAAGAGATAAATGGTCTACTTTGAAATTAATTGTGCAAAATAAGGCAAAGAGATTGCTTTTTCCTTTCATTATATTTACTATTCTTTATTCAATACCAATAAAATATATTTCAAATTATTTTGATTCTACAGATCCTTTTAAAGCATTTGTAGGACAATTTTTCTTAATTGGGAATAGTCATTTATGGTATTTATATGCTTTATTTATTATTTTTATATTTGCATTCTATACGCTAAAAAAAGAAACAAAGCTTGCTACTTATGTTGTCTTTTATGTTCTGCATATTTTGAGTTACAAAATAGAACTCCCACTATTTAAAGTACCTCTTCAATTTTTATTTTACTTTAGTTTAGGCTTTTTGTTTGAATCAAATAGAGAAAAATATAATCAATTTATTAATAAGAAAAAAAATTATGTTTTGTTATTATCTACGGTATTTGCCTTAATGGTTTTATTAAATCTCTATGTTAAGTTTACTCAGGTATTGTTTAGTAAAGTATTAGTTGAGTTAATGGCTGTCTTGGGTTCATTATTAACGTATAGCATCGCGTATCAATTATCTCAAAAGAAAAGTGTTGGTGATGCTAGTATTTTTAAGATGATTCTAATTAATGGATTAGGTATATATATTTTTTCTGATCCATTAAATTATTTAATCTTGAAATTAAGTTATTCCCTAAATTCGTATTTTATGTTTACACCATTAGGAATAGTTGTTTTAGTGGTGCTACGATTTTTTCTTACGTTATTTATATCATTGATAGGAACAATTATATTTAAAAAATATTTTAAAAAATACAAATGGCTAGTCAACTAGGTAGAGACAGTAGCTATTTAAAAAGTTAAATCTAGATATAATGGAGAAAAGGTAATGAAAGTATTAAAAAACTACGCCTACAATCTTTCGTATCAATTGTTAGTGATTATACTCCCTATCATTACGACTCCCTATGTGACACGAGTCTTTTCTTCGGATGACCTAGGAACATATGGATACTTCAATTCCATTGTCACCTACTTTATCCTTTTAGCGACTTTAGGAGTTGCCAACTATGGGACCAAGGTTATTTCAGGTCATCGTAAGGAAATTGAAAAAAATTTTTGGGGAATCTACTCCCTGCAATTAGGTGCAACAGTTCTTTCTCTGTCCTTGTATTGTCTTCTTTGCCTAACTCTTCCCTTTATGCAAAATCCGGTAGCCTATATTCTTGGTTTGAGTTTGTTTTCTAAAGGATTAGATATATCCTGGCTCTTTCAAGGTTTAGAAGATTTTCGAAAGATTACTGTTCGAAATATTACGGTTAAACTAGTTGGGGTGATCTCCGTCTTCCTCTTTGTCAAATCTGCAAATGACCTATACCTCTATGTCTTTTTACTAACTATGTTTGAACTCTTGGGACAGCTAAGTATGTGGTTGCCTGCTAGTGAGTTTATCGGTAAACCGCATTTTGACATAGAATATGCTAGGCATCATGTGAAGCCCGTCATATTATTGTTCCTTCCGCAAGTGGCTATTTCCTTGTATGTTACGCTAGATCGTACCATGCTCGGAGCGTTAGCTTCGACAAAAGATGTAGGGATTTATGACCAGGCTCTAAAGTTGGTAAATATACTTTTGACCTTGGTAACTTCCTTGGGAAGCGTTATGTTACCTCGTGTCGCTCATTTGTTAGCGACAGGTAATCATAAGGCAGTCAATAAGATGCATGAGATGTCCTTTTTAATTTATAATTTGGTTATTTTTCCAATTATGGCAGGAATGTTGATTGTTAATGATGATTTTGTCCAATTTTTCCTTGGTCAAGACTTTCAAGATGCACGCTATGCAATCGCTATTATGATTTTCCGTATGTTCTTTATCGGTTGGACCAATATAATGGGAATTCAAATATTGATTCCGCACAATAAAAATAGGGAATTTATGGTTTCAACGACAGCTCCCGCTATTCTGAGTGTGGGATTGAATTTGTTATTTCTCCCTAAGTTTGGCTATATAGGGGCAGCCATTGTCTCGGTGTTGACAGAAGCTCTTGTATGGGGAATACAATTGTTCTATACAAGAATTTATTTAAAAGAAGTTACTATATTGAAACCTATGTTTAAGATTATTGTGGCTTCATGTCTGATGTATACAATATTACTTTACTTAAAAACATCATTATCTTTTAGTCCAACACTTAATGTCGTAGTCTATGCTGTTTTAGGAGTAATCATTTATCTTGTATGCATTCTAGTATTTAAAGTTGTTCGACTTAAAGAGTTAAAAGAACAGCTTAGTAAAAAATAAAGGAGATTTAATATGTACGACTATCTAATCGTTGGAGCTGGTTTGTCTGGAGCAATCTTCGCGCACGAAGCTACAAAACGTGGAAAAAAAGTAAAAGTGATTGACAAGCGTGATCACATCGGTGGAAATATCTACTGTGAGAATGTAGAAGGTATCAATGTTCATAAATATGGTGCCCATATCTTTCATACCTCTAATAAAAAAGTGTGGGACTATGTCAATCAATTCGCTGAATTTAACAACTATATCAACTCACCTGTCGCAAACTACAAAGGAAGTCTTTATAATCTTCCTTTCAATATGAATACCTTCTATGCTATGTGGGGCACAAAAACTCCACAGGAAGTAAAAGATAAGATTGCTGAGCAGACAGCTGATATGAAAGATGTTGAGCCGAAAAATCTGGAAGAACAGGCTATTAAGTTGATTGGTCCAGATATCTATGAAAAATTGATCAAGGGTTATACTGAAAAGCAATGGGGACGCTCAGCAACAGAACTTCCTCCATTTATCATTAAACGTCTTCCAGTTCGTTTAACCTTTGATAATAACTATTTTAACGACCGTTACCAAGGGATTCCTATTGGTGGTTACAATGTCATCATCGAAAATATGCTTAAAGGCGTTGAAGTTGAGCTTGGTGTTGATTTCTTTGCTCACCGTGAAGAGTTAGAAGCATTAGCTGAAAAAGTTGTCTTCACAGGAATGATCGACCAGTATTTTGACTACAAGCACGGAGAGTTAGAATACCGTAGCCTTCGCTTTGAGCATGAAATTTTGGACGAGGAAAATTATCAAGGGAATGCTGTAGTGAACTATACAGAGCGTGAGATCCCTTATACTCGTATCATCGAACACAAACATTTCGAATATGGAACACAGCCAAAGACAGTTATCACGCGTGAATATCCAGCTGACTGGAAGCGTGGGGACGAGCCTTACTATCCAATCAACGACGAGAAAAATAATGCTATGTTTGCTAAGTACCAAGAGGAAGCCTCAAAGAATGATAAAGTTATCTTCTGTGGGCGCTTAGCAGATTATAAATATTACGATATGCATGTGGTGATTGAACGGGCACTTGAGGTTGTGGAGAAAGAGTTTGAGCATGGCAAAAAGTAGAATTAGTTGGATAGATTTTGGAAAAGGTTTTTCCATCTTTTTAGTCTTAGTAGGACATGTGTTGCTTGGACTGTATCAATCAGAAAAATTCCCCACAGCGGACAATATATTATCACTATTAGTAGCACAAGTCTATATATTTCATATACCCGTATTTTTTGCCCTATCAGGATACTTTTTCAAACCCATATCTGATTTGAAAGAGTTCTGGCAATATGCTAAAAAGAAGACAATTGTTTTTGGTCTGCCATATATTTTCTATTCAATCATTCACTTTGGTCTTCAAAAAATTGCGGGGGCATCTGTTCGTGTTCCTACAACCATATCTGATTTGCTAAATATCTATAAAGATCCTCTTGGGGTTTCATGGTATTTATATATACTCTGGTCGATTTTGATAATCTATGGATTAGTATCTATTTTAATCAAAAATCGTAGAATGTTATTTTTAATAAGTGTTTTTGCTTATTGTTTAACCCTATTTGTTCAAACAGATATTTATATTGTTCAAAGAACACTAGTCTGGGGGATCTGTTTCTTTCTTGGTAGTGTGTTGAGTGAAATTCATTTTGATAAAATTAATTTGAAAAAGTTTCTGCTTTTCTTTGTGCTATTTGATTTTATTTATATGTTCGCTTGGTTCTTGTTTTATGAAGTAGGGTCTAAGAAGGATTATGTAAGCTATAGTAACCCAGGTTTGTGGGGAATTGCTTTTATTGTCTGTGTATTAGTTGCTTTTGCGATTTTTCCTAAAATGGAGAAAAGCTTCCCTAAAACTTTCCTATATTTCACTAAATACGGGAAAGATAGTTTAGGTATCTATATTCTCCATGCACCAATTTGTAGCATGATTCGGATTCTAATGTTGAAAGTGGGAGTAAACTCAGTTTTTCTTCACGTTGTTGTTGGAATTGTCTTAGGCTGGTATTTATCCATACTAGCAACTTATATATTGAAAAAAATTCCATTTTTGAATATTGTTTTATTACCACAGAAGTATATTAAGTTTTAATGAACTATTATCGTATATATTCTACAAATAATAAAAAACAATATTAATCCAATCACATGAACTTGAACTAAGGTATTCTACCAAACTACCCAGACTAAAAGTTTGGAACATATCCCTCTCATGCTAGAGAGCCACAAGAACTATTTACCAATAGCTAAAACCTCCTGAGAAAGAATATTCTCAGGAGGTTGTTTTTATTATGGCTGTCCTGTTTGAGGAGCCTGATTTTGTTGATTAGGGTTTGTATTTTGTTGAGGTGAATTTGGTTGCTGACTGTTGCTCGTGTTTGGAGTTGTATTTGGGGGAGTCGTAGTAGTTTGCGATGTACTTTCAGAAGTAGAGGTTTCAGGGATAGAACGCTGTGGGGGAGATGGATTTGTCCATGTAGAGCGTGTTCCATTTTTAAAGATGAATTCTCCGCTTCGATAGAGACCCTCCGGCATGGTCCAATCACCAGGGGAGTCATCTTCAGAAAGATAAGTCATCATCGAACGATAGACCTTAGCAGCGACGTAGAAACCATCCCCAACGATAGGAGTGAGACGGTTAGAATAACCAGTCCAAACAGCCATTGAGTATTTACGAGTATAGCCGACAAACATTTCGTCAGGAGCTACATATCCAGAGTTCTTAATGTATCTCTCAATCTCGTCATCTGTGTAGTTTGATGTACCAGTTTTACCAGCTTGTGGTAGCCATGAGAGGTAGGCACCACGACCAGTTCCATAGGTTAGGACAGTTTTCATCATCTCCGTCATCATGTAGGCAGTAGTTTCTTTCATAGCCCGTGTACCAGGGTCAGAAAATTCTTTTGAACTACCATCACTAAAGACGACCTTGTTGACATACATTGGTTTACGGTAGATACCACCATTAGCAAAAGCCGCGTAAGCAGCAGCCATCTTCTCACTGCTAGCTCCGTATTGTTTATGAGACTCGACTGTATTACTTGAGATGGCATTGGCATAAACCATGCTAGGGTAATCAATGCCTAGTCCATTTAGGAAGGTCTTGGCACGATCTAGTCCAACCTTATCGAGCGTTTCTACAGCTGGCACGTTTCGTGACTGTTGTAGGGCGTACTGTAATGTAATATTTCCAAAGTAACTCTTATCCCAGTTGTAGACAGGGGTGTCAGTTCCAGGATAGTTATAGGGAACATCGCGAACCATTGCAGCCGTAGAGTCATAAATACCATACTCCAAAGCAGGAGCATAATCAGTGATAGGCTTCATAGTAGAACCCCAGTCACGGTTGGTTTCAACAGCCTGATTGATACCGAAGGAAACATTGCTTGATTGGTGGCGAGCACCTAGCTGGGCAATCACCTTTCCGTTTGTGACATCAACGATGGTAGAAGCTACTTGCAACTCATCATCTGGATAATTAACGTATTCGTCGGTATTGTAGATATCCCAGAGACGTTGTTGGACATTGGAATCAACGTTGGTATAAACTTCCATACCTGTAGTTAAAAGGTTGTAGCCCGTTTCCTGTTCAACTTGGTCGATTACCTCTTTGAGGTAATTATCCATGTGAGGTGGATAGGTGTTAGCTGACTTCAGACTTTGGAGACCATCAGTAATAGGGGTGTTGATAGCTTTTTCGTATTGCTCGGCAGTAATATAATGTTCCCCTTTCATCTCAGAGAGAACGAGATTTCGGCGTTCTTGAGCAGCTTCTGGATGTGAGTAAGGGTCATACTGATTTGGAGCTTGAGGCATTCCGGCTAAGAGAGCCAATTGGGGCAAACTTAAATCTTTGAGGTCTTTGCCGTAGTAATTTTGAGCAGCTGTCTGCATTCCGTAGTTACCGTTTGACATGTAGACCTTGTTGATGTAGTAAGTTAGAATCTCTTGTTTGGTTGCTTTTTGTTCGAGCTGAACGGCAAGCCATGCTTCCTGAGCCTTACGTGAAAGGGTCTGATCAGAAGTTGAAGTAGAGAAATAGGTCAATTTAATCAACTGCTGTGTCAGGGTTGAAGCCCCCTGAAGTCCCCCCCCACCACGAAGGTTTCGTAGAGTGGCACCGAGGATACGAATGGTATCGACTCCACGGTGATTGAAGAAACGATGGTCTTCGATTGAGACGATGGCATTGACCAACTCTGTCGGAATTTCGTTTGCTTGTGCATTGACACGTCGTTCTGATCCAAGATCGGCGATGAGTTCGTCTTTGTTGTCATAAATCTTACTAGACGTTGTAGCGACTAGTTTACTTTCGGATAGGGCTGGAGCCTTGCTCACATAGTAGAGGAAGAGACCTCCACCTAGCATAATAGCTGCGATAAATAAGGTCAAAAGGCAGATACTTACATACTTAGCTATTCGTAGGATAGTTTGTTTGTTCATCTTATTTTACCACCTAGTAAGTGTTCTTTGATAACGTCGAGATAGGGAATCTGAGGAAAAGCACCTGGCTCGATTGCATATCCAAATTCTCGAATATATCCAAGTGGCATTGACTTTTGTCCCTTATCCTTATGATAGAAACGAATGAGGTCAATGGCCGGCAATAAGTAGGTTTCTTGCTGAGAAGAAAAGTGAAGGAGGACAAAGCAGATACCTTGTTGGGCAAGGACTTGTTCCATATGACGAATCTGATGAGGATGAAAATTCTTCATCGGAATCGCATATTTTTGTCTGGTTTCCTTGGCTTCAAAGTCGATGTAGTATCCATCATAAACTCCCGAATAGTCTGTAGTTGAGGCTTGTCTGAAGTAGGCTTCAACGATCTTGGCTCGACTTCTTTGGGGATAATCAACACGTACGATTTGGATGGGGGTAGGTTTTTTGTGGATAACAGCCACTCCCTGTGACAGATAGTAGTCGTTGGTAGCATTGATCATCTTTTCAAAAGACATTCCCCGATTTGCGAAATTTTTTGTTTGTGAAGGGGAGACCTGCTTTTTCTGTGATGAAATTTTATGTGGATAGTTGACCATGGTTCTCCTTATTGGTACAATAACATCACTTCATTATATCATAAAATTACAAAGAAAGGTTAAAAATGACAACGGTTTTAATTTTGGGCTACTCTGCCTTTGATTTGGGTTTGTTTAATGACAAGGATATCCGCCTTGAAATCATAAAAAAGGCTATCCGACGAGATTTAGAACGCCTAGCTGAGGATGGAGTGGTTTGGCTTGTCTTTACAGGGGCTCTGGGTTTTGAATACTGGGTGCTAGAAGTTGCTCGGGATATGAAAGCAGACTATGGATTTCAACTTGCAACGGTTTTCGATTTCGAAACTCATGGAAGTAATTGGAATGAGGCTAATCAGGTCAAACTAAGTGAATTTAAACAAGTTGATTTCGTTAAATACGCCTATCCACACTATGAGCATAAGGGACAACTGCGTGATTATCAGAAATTTTTGCTGGAAAATACGGACGGATGCTATCTCTTTTATGACGAAGAAAAGGAAAGCAAGTTAGGCTATTTTTACCAAATGATGAAAAATCAAGAAAACTATGTTACAAGAAGATTAACATTTGAGGACTTAAATGAATTGGCAGAAAATTTTCCCGAAAATTGAGGCTTTGACCTTGATTTTTGTTTGTTTTTTTATATAATAATACTAGCAACTGATAATGGAGATAGAGATGGCAAGTATTATTTTTTCAGCGAAAGATATTTTTGAACAGGACTTTGGACGTGAAGTTCGTGGATACAGTAAGGCAGAAGTGGACGAGTTCTTGGATGATGTGATTAAGGACTATGAAACCTATGCAGCTTTGGTTAAATCTCTTCGTCAGGAGATTGCTGATTTGAAGGAGGAATTGTCTCATAAATCGCAGACAACGCCGACTCAGCCGGATTCTATCGAAATGACGAGCACTACCTCGATGACAAATTTTGATATCTTGAAACGCTTAAATCGACTTGAAAAAGAAGTATTTGGCAAGCAAATTTTAGACAATCAAGATTGATAATTGAGTGTTTATCAAGTGCATAAATGCAATTTTTGGATAATCGCGTGAAGAGAATCTCTTTTCATGAGGAAAGTCCATGCTAGCACAGGCTGTGATGCCTGTAGTGTTTGTGCTAGGCGAAACCATAAGCCTAGGGACGAGAGATCGTTACGGCAGTCGAAATGGCTAAGTCTTCGGATAGGTCAGAGTAGGCTTGAAAGTGCCACAGTGACGGAGTCTCTCTGGAAACGGAGAGAGTGGAACGCGGTAAACCCCTCAAGCTAGCAACCCAAATTCTGGTCGGGGCATGGAGTGCACGGAAACGAACGTAGTACTCTGACTGCTAGCAGCTTCATGCTGTTAGTGGTAGACAGATGATTATCGAAGGAAGTGGTCCTAGTCACTTCTGGAACAAAACATGGCTTATAGAAAATTGCATATAGGTTGGGGCTGAGAAATCTTTCTCAACCTCATTTTTTAAAGTGAACAAAAGAAAGGTCTTGCAAGACTGTAAAATGAAAAAAGAATTTAATTTAATCGCAACTGCTGCAGCGGGTCTTGAAGCTGTCGTTGGGCGTGAGGTGCGAGAGCTCGGTTATGACTGCCAGGTTGAAAATGGCCGTGTCCGTTTCCAAGGAGATGTGCGGGCAATCATTGAGACCAATCTTTGGCTTCGAGCAGCTGACCGCATCAAGATTGTAGTCGGGAGCTTTCCTGCAAAGACCTTTGAAGAACTCTTTCAAGGAGTTTTTGCTCTAGATTGGGAAAACTATCTTCCGCTTGGAGCACGTTTCCCTATCTCAAAGGCTAAATGTGTTAAGTCTAAACTTCATAATGAGCCTAGTGTTCAGGCGATTTCCAAGAAGGCTGTTGTGAAGAAACTGCAAAAACATTATGCTCGCCCAGAAGGTGTTCCCTTGATGGAGAATGGTCCTGAATTTAAGATTGAGGTGTCCATCCTTAAAGATATGGCAACTGTCATGATTGATACAACAGGATTTAGTCTTTTCAAGCGTGGCTATCGTACGGAAAAGGGTGGAGCACCTATCAAGGAAAACATGGCAGCAGCCATTTTACAACTCTCTAACTGGTATCCAGACAAGCCTTTAATTGATCCGACCTGTGGTTCAGGAACTTTCTGTATCGAGGCGGCTATGATAGCTAAAAAGATGGCTCCTGGCCTTCGCCGTTCCTTTGCTTTTGAGGAATGGAACTGGGTCAGCGATCGGTTAATTCAAGAAGTGCGTACCGAGGCTGCTAAGAAAATTGACCGTGAACTGGAACTGGATATTATGGGCTGTGATATTGATGCTCGTATGGTGGAAATTGCCAAGGAAAATGCCCAAGCAGCAGGTGTGGCAGGCGATATCACCTTTAAGCAAATGCGGGTACAAGACTTGCGCACAGACAAGGTAAATGGTGTCATCATCTCCAATCCGCCATATGGGGAGCGTTTGTCTGATGATGCAGGAGTTACCAAGCTCTATGCTGAGATGGGACAGGTGTTTGCGCCACTGAAAACCTGGAGTAAGTTTATCCTGACGAGTGATGAAGCATTTGAAAGTAAGTACGGAAGTCCAGCTGATAAAAAACGAAAACTGTATAACGGGACCTTAAAAGTGGATTTGTATCAATACTTTGGTCAGCGTGTGAAACGCCAAGAGTTGAAATAGAAAGGAAGACAAATGAGTAACAAAACACAGGATCAGCAGAATCATGAGCAACAAGAAGCCCAATTTGATTTTGGAGAGGCTAAAGATTTGACAGTTGGTCAAGTCATTCGTAAAAATGAAGAAGTCGAAGCGGGTGTTCTGCCAGAAGACAGCATTCTGGATAAATATATCAAACAACACCGCGAGGAAATCGAGGCGGATAAATTTGAAACACGTCAATTTAAAAAAGAAGAACTACTAGCAGCTCAGGCTCAAGAAGAATTGACACAGGAAGTTCCAGAAATCACTGAAGAGTCGGCGCCAGTCATAGAGGAACCCGAGACAGTTTCAGAAGAATCGCTGTCAGACTCAGCTGAAACTACAAGCTCGGACGTGATTTTGCCTCCTTCAGGAGAAGAAAACAAAGACTTGGAGTCGCTTGTGTTGGAAAAGCAAGCGCCAGTAGAGGTTGCTGATGAGAAAGAAGAGGAGACACCTATTCTTTCTCGTTCAGCCCAGTCAGAGCCTGAAAGTGATTCTAAGAAGAGAAAGTGGGTGGTTGCGGGATCAGTCTTGGCGGCAGCTCTCGTCTTGGCAGGAAGCTACTACGTCTATCGCCAAGTAACTCGCTCCAACCAAGCCATCCAGTCTTCTCAGTCGTCTTCTAACAATCAAGAAACACAAACGGACCTACAAGAGTTTAATACCCTCTATGATGCCTTCTATACGGATGCTAACAAAACAGCTTTGAAAAATAATCAGTTTGATAAGCTGGATCAGCTAAAGACCTTGTTAGATAAACTTGAAGGTAGCCGAGAGCATACACTTGCAAAATCTAAGTATGATAGCCTAGCAACTCAAATCAAGGCTGTGCAAGAAGTGAATAATCAGTTTGAAACTCCTGCAATTACTGACGGTGTCTTGGATACCAATGCAAAAATCAAGGCAGATGCTAAATTTACAGAAATTAAAACAGGAAATACAGAGCTAGACAAACTATTAGATAAGGCCATTAGCCTTGGTAAGAGTCAGCAAACAAGTGCCTCTAGTTCAAGTTCAAGTAGCAGTAGTCAGGAAAGTTCAAGCGCAACGACTGATAGTAGTACGAGCAGTTCGTCTGCATCATCTAGTTCTGCATCAAGTGCTCCAACTGCCCCAGCTAGTAATGATACAAATGGAGGCCTGTCTAGCGATGGTGTCAACCTTCAAAGAAGTGTCAGCCGTGTACCATACAACCAATCAGCTGTAGACGATAGCAACAACCCTGCTTGGACCTTTGCTGATGGTGTTCTGG
The DNA here is from genome assembly GCF_002096335.1 of Streptococcus oralis subsp. dentisani. Classification (GTDB taxonomy): domain Bacteria; phylum Bacillota; class Bacilli; order Lactobacillales; family Streptococcaceae; genus Streptococcus; species Streptococcus oralis_Z. The sequence continues at coordinate 50,847 of NZ_NCUW01000028.1, read as the reverse complement.
AACAAATCCTAGCAACATCACGTGCTCGCGGTTATATCACAGGCAACCAATATATCCTAGAACGGGTCAATATCGTAAACGGAAATGGTTATTATAACCTCTACAAACCAGATGGAACCTATCTCTTCACCCTCAACTGTAAGACGGGTTACTTTGTCGGGAATGCTTCTGGCCATGCAGATGATTTGGACTACTAAGCAATCGTTACAAAATTCTTTCCTTTCATAGGTAAAAATGATAAAATAAAACATATTAAACAAGAGGAGTGTCACATGACAAAAGCTAACTTTGGTGTCGTAGGTATGGCCGTAATGGGTCGTAACCTTGCCCTAAATATTGAATCTCGTGGTTACACAGTTGCTATCTACAACCGTAGTAAAGAAAAAACAGAAGATGTGATTGCTTGCCATCCTGAAAAGAACTTTGTGCCAAGCTATGACGTGGAAAGCTTTGTAAACTCAATCGAAAAACCTCGTCGTATCATGCTCATGGTTCAAGCTGGACCTGGTACAGATGCAACTATCCAAGCCCTTCTTCCACACCTTGACAAGGGTGACATCTTGATTGACGGAGGAAACACTTTCTACAAAGACACTATCCGTCGCAATGAAGAATTGGCCAACTCTGGCATCAACTTTATCGGTACAGGGGTTTCCGGTGGTGAAAAAGGTGCCCTTGAAGGTCCTTCTATCATGCCTGGTGGACAAAAAGAAGCCTACGAATTGGTTGCTGATGTTCTCGAAGAAATCTCAGCCAAAGCACCAGAAGATGGCAAACCATGTGTGACTTACATCGGTCCTGATGGAGCTGGTCACTATGTGAAAATGGTCCATAACGGTATCGAGTATGGTGACATGCAATTGATCGCAGAAAGTTATGACCTCATGCAACACTTGCTCGGCCTTTCTGCAGAAGACATGGCTGAAATCTTTACTGAGTGGAACAAGGGCGAATTGGACAGCTACTTGATCCAAATCACAGCTGATATCTTGAGCCGTAAAGACGATGAAGGTCAAGAGGGACCAATCGTAGACTACATCCTTGATGCTGCAGGTAACAAGGGAACTGGTAAATGGACGAGTCAATCAGCACTTGATCTTGGTGTGCCATTGTCACTCATCACTGAGTCCGTATTTGCACGCTACATCTCTACTTACAAAGAAGAACGTGTGCATGCTAGCAAGGTGCTTCCGAAACCAGCTGCCTTCAAATTTGAAGGAGACAAGGCAGAGTTGATCGAAAAGATCCGTCAAGCCCTTTACTTCTCAAAAATCATTTCATACGCACAAGGTTTTGCTCAATTGCGTGTAGCTTCTAAAGAAAACAACTGGGACTTGCCATTTGCAGACATCGCATCTATCTGGCGTGATGGCTGTATCATCCGTTCACGTTTCTTGCAAAAGATCACAGATGCCTACAATCGTGATGCAGACCTTGCTAACCTTCTCTTAGACGAGTACTTCTTGGACGTTACTGCTAAGTACCAACAAGCAGTGCGTGATATCGTAGCTCTTGCTGTTCAAGCTGGTGTACCAGTACCAACCTTCTCAGCAGCTATTACTTACTTTGATAGCTACCGTTCAGCTGACCTTCCAGCTAACTTGATCCAAGCGCAACGTGACTACTTTGGTGCCCACACTTACCAACGTAAAGACAAAGAAGGAACATTCCACTACTCTTGGTATGACGAAAAATAAGTAGGTCTGCCATGGGGAAACGGATTTTATTACTTGAGAAAGAACGAAATCTAGCTCATTTTCTCAGTCTGGAACTCCAAAAAGAGCAATACCGTGTTGATCAGGTAGAGGGGGGGCAAAAAGCCCTCTCCATAGCTCTCCAGACAGACTATGACTTGATTTTACTGAATGCTCATCTGGGGGATATGACGGCCCAGGATTTTGCAGACAAGCTGAGTCGGACAAAACCAGCCTCAGTAATCATGGTCTTGGACCATCGCGAAGAATTGCAAGCCCAGATTGAGACAATCCAGCGCTTCGCCGTTTCTTACATCTATAAGCCAGTGATTATTGATAATCTGGTAGCTCGTATTTCAGCGATTTTCCGAGGTCGGGACTTCATTGACCAACACTGTAGTCAGATGAAGGTTCCAACGTCTTACCGCAATCTGCGTATGGATGTAGAACATCATACCGTTTATCGTGGCGAGGAGATGATTGCTCTGACGCGCCGTGAGTATGACCTTTTGGCCACTCTCATGGGAAGCAAGAAAGTCTTGACTCGTGAGCAGTTGTTGGAAAGTGTTTGGAAGTACGAAAGTGCGACAGAGACCAATATCGTGGATGTTTATATCCGTTATCTACGTAGCAAACTTGATGTAAAAGGTCAAAAAAGCTACATTAAAACCGTGCGTGGTGTTGGTTACACCATGCAAGAATAGGAAAGCAGTTGCAGTTCATTTGGAACTGCTTTTTTGTGAATTCTTTCTATATTGACATGCAGTCAGGTCTTTGCTACAATTAATCATGGAGGATACTAAAATGAAATTTTTGAAAAAAATGATGCAAGTTCTACTCGCAGTCTTTTTCTTTGGTTTGCTAGCGACAAGTACAGTATTGGCGGCTGATGCTGATTCAGAAGGTTGGAAATTTGTCCAAGAAAACGGAAGAACCTACTACAAGAAGGGGGACCTCAAAGAAACCTACTGGCGAGTGATTGATGGTAAGTACTATTATTTTGATCCTCTATCTGGAGAGATGGTTGTCGGCTGGCAATATATACCTGCTCCACACGAAGGGGTTACGATTGGTTCTTCTCTAAGGCAAGATATTGCTTTTAGACCAGATTGGTTTTACTTTGGTCAAGATGGAGTACTACAAGAGTTTGTTGGCAAGCAAGTTTTAGAAGCAAAAACTGCTACCAATACCAACAAACATCATGGGGAACAATATGATAGCCCAGCAGAAAAACGAGTCTATTATTTTGAAGACCAACGAAGTTATCACACCTTAAAAACTGGTTGGGTATATGACGACGGGCAATGGTATTATTTACAAAAGGATGGCGGCTTTGATTCTCGCATCGACAGATTGACTGTTGGGGAGATAGCACGTGGTTGGATCAAGGATTATCCTCTAACCTATGATGAAGAGAAGCTAAAAGCGGCCCCATGGTACTACCTAGATCCAGCAACTGGCATTATGCAAACTGGTTGGAAATATCTTGGCAACAAGTGGTACTACCTCCGTTCATCAGGAGCTATGGCGACTGGCTGGGTGAAAGATGGTTCAACTTGGTATTATCTAGATGCTCAAAATGGAGATATGAAAACGGGCTGGCAATACCTTGGTAACAAGTGGTACTACCTCCGTTCATCAGGAGCTATGGCAACTGGTTGGTATCAGGAAGGTTCGACTTGGTATTATCTAAACGCAAATAATGGTGATATGAAGACGGGTTGGTTCCAAGCCAATGGTAAATGGTACTATGCTTATAGTTCAGGTGCTTTAGCAGTGAATACGACCGTAGAAGGCTATTCTGTCAACTATAATGGCGAATGGGTTCAATAATGAAAGAGGCGATTGTGAATGGAAACAATCGCTTTTTTTGTGAAAATATAATAAAATAGATAGGAGAAAATACTACTGTATGAAATGAGACGGTCTTTTCGTCTGGTTAAAGGAAAACATGACAAAAAAAGTTGGTGTCGGTCAGGCACATAGTAAGATTATTTTAATAGGGGAGCATGCGGTCGTCTACGGCTATCCTGCTATTTCCCTGCCTCTCTTAGAGGTGGAGGTGACTTGTAAGGTGGTCCCTACTGACAGTCCGTGGCGTCTCTATGAGGAGGATACCTTGTCCATGGCAGTGTATGCTTCACTGGAGTATTTAGAGATTAAAGAAGCCTGCATTCGCTGTGTGATTGACTCGGCTATCCCTGAAAAACGAGGTATGGGTTCGTCAGCGGCTATCAGCATAGCGGCCATTCGTGCGGTTTTTGACTACTATCAGGCAGAACTGTCTCATGATGTACTAGAAATCTTGGTCAATCGAGCTGAGATGATTGCCCATATGAATCCAAGTGGTTTGGATGCCAAGACCTGTCTTAGTAATCGACCGATTTGTTTTATCAAGAATGTCGGCTTTACAGAATTAAACATGGACTTATCAGCCTATCTGGTGATTGCAGATACAGGCGTTTACGGTCATACACGCGAAGCCATCCAAGTGGTTCAAAGCAAGGGCAAGGATGCTCTCCCGTTTTTGCATGCCTTGGGAGAATTGACCCAGCGGGCAGAAGATGCAATCAGACAAAAAGATGCTGAAAAACTGGGACAAATCTTCAGTCAGGCGCATTTACATCTAAAAGAAATTGGTGTCAGTAGCCCTGAGGCAGATTCCCTCGTTGAAACGGCTCTGAGTCAGGGAGCTTTGGGTGCCAAGATGAGTGGTGGTGGGCTAGGAGGCTGTATCATAGCCTTGGTAGCTACTCTAGATCAAGCACAAGAACTAGCAAAAGGATTAGAAGAGAAAGGAGCTGTTCAGACATGGATCGAAAGCCTGTAACAGTACGTTCCTACGCAAATATTGCCATCATCAAATACTGGGGAAAGAAAAAAGAAAAAGAAATGGTACCTGCTACTAGCAGTATTTCTCTAACTTTGGAAAATATGTACACAGAGACGACCTTGTCACCTCTACCGACGGCTGCGACGGCTGATGCCTTTTATATCAATGGTCAGCTCCAAAATGAGGCAGAGCATGCCAAGATGAGCAAAATCATCGACCGTTACCGTCCAGCAGGTGAGGGCTTTGTCCGTATCGATACCCAAAACAACATGCCGACTGCAGCAGGTTTGTCATCCAGTTCCAGTGGTTTGTCCGCCTTGGTCAAGGCTTGCAATGCTTATTTCCAGCTTGGTTTGGATCGGAGTCAGTTGGCGCAGGAGGCTAAGTTTGCCTCGGGCTCTTCCTCTCGGAGTTTTTATGGACCACTAGGTGCCTGGGACAAGGATAGCGGAGAAATTTATCCTGTAGAGACAGACTTGAAACTAGCTATGATTATGTTGGTGCTAGAAGACAAGAAAAAACCAATCTCCAGCCGAGATGGGATGAAACTCTGTGTGGAAACCTCGACGACCTTTGATGACTGGGTCCGACAATCTGAGAAGGATTATCAGGATATGCTAGTTTATCTCAAGGAGAATGACTTTGCCAAGGTTGGGGAATTGACTGAGAAAAACGCCCTTGCTATGCATGCTACAACCAAAACTGCATCACCAGCCTTTTCTTATCTGACCGATGCAAGCTATGAAGCTATGGACTTTGTTCGCCGGCTTCGTGAGCAAGGGGAAGCCTGCTACTTTACCATGGATGCTGGTCCCAATGTTAAGGTCCTCTGTCAGGAGAAAGACTTGGAGCATTTGTCAGAAATCTTCGGTCAACGTTATCGCTTGATTGTGTCGAAAACAAAGGATTTGAGTCAAGATGATTGCTGTTAAAACTTGCGGAAAACTCTATTGGGCGGGTGAGTATGCTATTTTAGAACCAGGGCAGTTGGCCTTAATAAAGGCCATTCCCATCTATATGAGGGGAGAGGTTGCCTTTTCTGACAGCTACCGTATCTATTCAGATATGTTTGATTTTGCAGTGGACTTGACGCCAAATCCTGCCTACAGTTTGATTCAAGAAACAATTGCTTTGATGAATGACTTCCTCGCTGATCGTGGTCAGACTTTGCGACCTTTTTCCCTAGAAATTCATGGCAAAATGGAACGAGAAGGGAAAAAGTTTGGTCTAGGCTCTAGTGGCAGCGTCGTTATTTTGGTTGTCAAGGCTCTGCTGGCTCTACATGATATTACGGTTGATCAGGAACTCTTATTCAAGCTGGCTAGCGCGGTCTTGCTCAAGCGAGGAGACAATGGTTCTATGGGAGACCTTGCCTGTATTGTGGCGGAGCATTTGGTTCTCTACCAGTCTTTTAATCGCCAGCAGGTGACTACTTGGTTGGAAGAAGAAAACTTGGCGACAGTTTTGGAGCGTGATTGGGGCTTTTCGATCTCACAAGTGCAACCAGCTCTAGAATGTGATTTCCTAGTGGGATGGACTAAGGAAGTGGCCGTATCAAGTGACATGGTCCAGCAAATCAAGCAAAACATAGACCAGAATTTTTTAACTTCCTCGAAAGCAACGGTGTCTGCTTTGGTAGAAGCCTTGAAGCAGGGGAACGTGGAAAAAATCATCGAGCAGGTGGAAACAGCCAGTCAGCTTTTAGAAGGGTTGAGTGCAGGTATTTACACTCCTTCGCTCAGACAGTTGAAAGAAGCCAGTCAAGATTTGCAGGCTGTTGCCAAGAGTAGTGGCGCTGGTGGTGGTGACTGTGGCGTTGCCTTGAGTTTTGATGAGCAATCAACTGAAACCTTAAAAAATCGCTGGGCCGATCTGGGGATTGAGCTCTTATACCAAGAAAGGATAGGACATGACGACAAATCGTAAGGACGAGCATATCCGCTATGCCCTTGAGCAGAAAAGTTCCTATAATAGCTTTGATGAGGTGGAGTTAATTCATTCTTCCCTGCCCCTTTATGACCTGAATGAGATTGATTTGTCTACAGAATTTGCAGGTCGAAAGTGGGACTTTCCTTTTTATATGAATGCCATGACAGGTGGGAGCGAAAAAGGTAAAGAAATCAATCAAAAGCTGGCTCAGGTGGCAGAAGCCTGTGGGGTTTTGTTTGTAACAGGGTCTTACAGCGCAGCCCTCAAGAATCCAACAGATGACTCTTTTTCTGTCAAATCTAGCCATCCAAAGCTCCTCCTTGGAACCAATATTGGATTGGACAAACCTGTTGAGTTAGGACTTCAGACTGTAGAAGAGATGAATCCTCTTCTCTTGCAAGTGCATGTCAATGTCATGCAGGAATTGCTCATGCCTGAGGGAGAAAGGAAGTTTAGAAGCTGGCAATCGCATCTAGCAGATTATAGCAAGCGTATCCCTGTTCCTCTTGTTTTAAAAGAAGTCGGTTTTGGGATGGATGTGAAGACCATCAGGAGAGCCTATGAACTGGGTGTTCGAACCTTTGACCTGTCGGGTCGTGGTGGGACTAGCTTTGCCTACATTGAAAACCGTCGCAGTGGGCAACGCGACTACCTCAATCAATGGGGACAATCCACCATGCAAGCCCTTCTCAATGCCCAAGGCTGGAAAGACAAGGTCGAACTTTTGGTTAGTGGAGGGGTTCGGAACCCGCTTGATATGATTAAGTGCTTGGTCTTTGGAGCCAAGGCTGTGGGATTGTCACGAACCATGTTAGAGCTAGTAGAAAATCACTCAGTCGAAGAGGTGATTGCGATTGTCCAAGGATGGAAAGAAGATCTGCGTTTGATCATGTGTGCCCTTAATTGTGCCACCATAGCTGATCTGCAAAAAGTAGACTATCTTCTCTATGGAAAATTAAAAGAGGCAAAGGATCAGATGAAAAAGGCGTAACCACCGCCTTTTTTCCATCCTCAGACCGAGGTGACTTTTTTGAATTGTGATAAAATAGAAAAGAGAGGATGCAGCTATGAAAAAATTTCAAATCTTTTTATTTATTGAAGCCTGTCTGTTGACGGGAGCTCTGATTTTGATGGTATCAGAGCATTTTTCGCGTTTTCTGCTGATTCTATTCCTCTTTTTGCTCTTGCTCCGCTATTATTCAGGTAAAGAGGGCAACAATGTCTTCCTCATTGCAGCGACCATTCTTTTCTTTTTCATCGTCATGCTCAATCCCTTTGTGATTTTAGCTATCTTTGTAGCGGTAATTTACAGTCTTTTTCTCCTTTATCCTATGATGAACCAAGAAAGGGAGGAGACGGATCTAGTCTTTGAAGAGGTGGTGACGGTTAAAAATGAAAAGAATCGCTGGTTTGGCAATCTCCATCATTTTTCTAGTCACCAGACCTGTCAGTTTGATGATATCAATCTCTTTCGCCTCATGGGTAAGGATACCATTCATCTAGAAAGAGTTATTCTAACCAATCATGACAATGTCATTATCCTTAGAAAGATGATTGGAACGACTAGGATTATCGTACCTGTAGATGTGGAAATCAGTCTCAGTGTCAACTGCCTCTATGGAGATTTAACTTTCCTCCATCAACCCAAGCGAGCCCTTCGTAATGAACACTATCATCAGGAAACCAGGGACTATCTCAAGAGTAACAAGAGTGTCAAAATTTTCCTAACCAGTATGATTGGAGATGTGGAGGTGGTCAGAGGATGAAAAAGCAATCGTATCTGTTAATCGGGCTGACTTCTCTCCTCTTTATCCTCTTTTTGACCAATAGTCTGCTTGATATTTTTGAACTAGACTGGCCCTATTTGTTACAAGATATCGAAAAAACTGAAAAGTTAATCTTCTTGATCTTTGTCTTTAGCCTTTCCATGACCTTCTTTTTTGTCCTCTTTTGGCGAGTGATAGAAGAAGTCTCTCGCAGAAAAATGCAGGTCAATCTCAAGCGCTTATTAGCAGGAAAAGAAGTGGTTCAGGTTGCAGATCCAGACTTGGATGCCAGTTTCAAGTCCTTGTCTGGCAAGCTCAATCTTTTGACAGAAGCTGTTCAAAAGGCTGAAAATCAAAGCCTAGCCAAGGAAGAAGTGATTATCGAGAAAGAACGGAAGCGGATAGCGCGTGATTTACATGATACAGTTAGTCAGGAGTTGTTTGCGGCCCATATGATTTTATCAGGTGTCAGTCAGCAGGCTTTGAAGCTTGATAGAGAAAAGATGCAGACCCAGTTGCAAAGTGTCGCAGCCATCCTCGAAACAGCCCAGAAGGATCTTCGGGTCTTGCTCCTGCATTTGCGACCAGTTGAGTTGGAAGACAAGAGTCTGGTTGAGGGGATTCAAATCCTCTTAAAAGAGCTTGAGGACAAGAGCGATCTCAAGGTTAGTCTCAAGCAAAATGTGACGAAATTGCCAAAGAAAATCGAGGAGCATATCTTCCGTATTTTGCAGGAGTTGATCAGCAATACCCTCCGCCATGCCCAGGCATCTTGTTTGGATGTCTATCTCTATCAGACAGATGTTGAATTGCAGCTAAAGGTAGTGGACAATGGGATTGGTTTCCAGTTGGGGAGCTTCGACGACTTGAGTTATGGACTGCGAAATATTAAGGAGCGGGTAGAGGATATGGCAGGGACTGTTCAACTCTTGACAGCACCTAAGCAAGGACTGGCGGTTGATATCCGTATTCCCCTGCTAGACAAGGAATCATAAAGGAGTAAAGATGAAAATTTTACTGGTAGATGACCATGAAATGGTCCGATTGGGCTTGAAAAGCTACTTTGACCTCCAAGACGATGTAGAAGTTGTGGGCGAGGCGGCCAACGGTGTTCAAGGGATTTCCTTGGCCTTGGAATTGCGCCCAGATGTGATTGTCATGGATATCGTCATGCCTGAGATGAATGGGATTGATGCAACCTTGTCTATCCTCAAAGAATGGCCTGAAGCCAAGATTTTGATTGTGACCTCTTATCTAGACAATGAAAAAATTATGCCTGTCTTAAATGCTGGGGCTAGGGGCTATATGCTCAAGACTTCTAGCGCAGACGAATTGCTCCATGCTGTTCGTAAGGTTGCTGCTGGAGAGCTGGCTATTGAACAAGAGGTCAGCAAGAAGGTCGAATACCACCGCAATCATATGGAACTTCATGAAGAACTGACTGCGCGTGAGCGAGACGTGCTCCAACTCATCGCCAAGGGTTACGAAAATCAACGCATCGCAGATGAACTTTTTATCTCTCTCAAGACGGTTAAGACCCATGTGTCTAATATCCTAGCTAAGCTTGAGGTCAGTGATCGCACCCAGGCTGCGGTTTATGCCTTTCAGCACCACTTGGTGGGGCAGGAGGACTTTTAGATGAGTCTTGTAGATATTCTTGAGGAGCTAGAAGCGGCAAAAGATCCGCATAAAGCAGGCCCCATGGAAGCCTATATGCGCCACCAATTTCCCTTTCTAGGCATTGCAGGTCCTGAAAGAAATGCACTTTATAAAAAATACTTTCCAAGTGCGAAAAAAATAAAGGTCATCGATTGGGATTTTGTAGACACTTGCTGGGAAAAGGATGCTAGAGAATACCAATATGTGGCTGCCAACTATTTGAAAGCCATGCAGTCTTATCTAACAGAGAGCGATTTGCCCAAGCTTGAGCATCTGGTCGTCACAAAATCTTGGTGGGATACGGTGGATATCCTAGATCGAGTAGTAGGAAATTTGGTATATGACAAGCCAGAACTGGGAGAAATCATCCTCCAATGGAGCCTATCAGATAATATCTGGCTGAGAAGAGTCGCCATTGACCACCAGTTGTTAAGAAAAGAGAAAACGGATGTTCATCTAATGGAAAAGATCCTGCTCAATAATCTGGATCAGACAGAATTTTTTATCAATAAAGCCATCGGTTGGGCTCTAAGAGACTACTCCAAAACCAATCCAGATTGGGTAGCAAGCTTCATCGAAAAAAACAAGGAAAGAATGGCTGAACTTAGTATCAAGGAGGCTAGCAAGTACCTTTAGCATCATTGAAAAGCGCGTTCATGACTTGAAAAAAGTCGCCCGTTTATGTTATAATAGACTGTATTTAAAAAATTTTAAGGAGAAATGACAGAATGTCTGTATCATTTGAAAACAAAGAAACAAACCGTGGTGTCTTGACTTTTACTATCTCTCAAGGCCAAATCAAACCAGAAGTGGATCGTGTCTTTAACTCAGTAAAGAAAACTCTTAACGTTCCAGGTTTCCGTAAAGGTCATCTTCCACGTCCTATCTTCGATAAAAAGTTTGGTGAAGAAACACTTTACCAAGATGTTTTGAACGCTCTTTTGCCAAACGCTTATGAAGCAGCTGTAAAAGAAGCTGGTCTTGAAGTGGTTGCGCAACCAAAAATTGACGTGACTTCAATGGAAAAAGGTCAAGACTGGGTCATCACTGCTGAAGTCGTGACAAAACCTGAAGTAAAATTGGGCGACTACAAAAACCTTGAAGTATCAGTAGATGTGGAAAAAGAAGTAACAGACGCTGATGTTGAAGAGCGTATCGAACGCGAACGCAACAACTTGGCTGAATTGGTTATCAAAGAAGGTGCTGCTGAAAATGGCGACACAGTTGTGATTGACTTCGTTGGTTCTATCGACGGTGTTGAGTTCGACGGTGGGAAAGGTGAAAACTTCTCACTTGGACTTGGATCAGGTCAATTCATCCCTGGTTTCGAAGACCAATTGGTAGGTCACTCAGCTGGCGAAACTGTTGATGTTATCGTAACATTCCCAGAAGACTACCAAGCAGAAGATCTTGCAGGTAAAGAAGCTAAATTCGTAACAACTATCCACGAAGTAAAAGCAAAAGAAGTTCCAGCTCTTGACGATGAACTTGCAAAAGACATTGACGAAGAAGTTGAAACACTTGCTGAATTGAAAGAAAAATACCGTAAGGAATTGGCTGCTGCAAAAGAAGAAGCATACAAAGATGCAGTAGAAGGTGCAGCAATTGATAAAGCTGTAGAAAACGCTGAAATCGTAGAACTTCCAGAGGAAATGATCCACGAAGAAGTTCACCGCTCAGTAAACGAATTCCTTGGAAACTTGCAACGTCAAGGTATCAACCCTGACATGTACTTCCAAATCACTGGAACTACTCAAGAAGACCTTCACAAACAATACGAAGCAGAGGCTGAGTCACGTACTAAGACTAACCTTGTTATCGAAGCAGTTGCCAAAGCTGAAGGATTTGACGCTACTGAAGAAGAAATCCAAAAAGAAATCGAACAATTGGCAGCAACTTACAACATGGAAGTTGCACAAGTTCAAAACTTGCTTTCAGCTGATATGTTGAAACATGATATCGCAATCAAAAAAGCTGTTGAATTGATCACAAGCACTGCAACAGTAAAATAATCTTAAAAGATAAAAAGCCCACCTAATCAGGTGGGCTTTCTGCTGCTCTATTTTCCAAAAATCTCTTTTAAGTCTGCATCTGTAATCCCAATCATGGCTGGGATGCTGTTCCAGTTTTCCTCGGTGAGGATGTAGGATAGAGGAGCTCCCTCTTGATTTGTTGTTTCAGTTGGGGCTGGGTTGGTTTGGTCAGCTGATTCAACCAAATCCTGAAAACGCTCAATCAGATAGGTCTTGCGAGCAGTTCCGATATGTTTGACTGCATAGTCAAAGGCCTGTAATTCGCCTAGTAAGATGAGCTTGCTCTTAGCCCGTGTAATAGCCGTATAGATGAGATTGCGTTCCAGCATGCGCTTGCTAGCACTAGTAATGGGCAGGATGACAACGGGGAACTCACTCCCCTGAGACTTATGGATACTCATGGCATAGGCTAGCCGAATCTTGTACCATTCATTTCTAGGGTAGATAACCTCATTGCCATCAAAATCAATGACAATCTCGTCTTGTTTGGACTCGGTGTATTTTCCAGGAATCAGGTCTGTGATGTAGCCTAGGTCTCCATTAAAGACATTGACTTCGGCATCGTTGACTAGGTGAATGACCTTGTCACCCTTGCGATAGAAGCATTGGGGAGCTTCAAAACTGAGTTGGTCTTTTTGTGGTGGATTGAGCAGGTCTTGCATGAGCTGATTGATGGCATCAATACCTGCAGTACCTCGATACATAGGCGCCAGCACCTGAATATCACGAGCCGAAATGCCACTTCTGAGGGCGGCACCGAGGATTTTCTCAATGGTTGCAGGGATATGGCTACTCATGATTTCAAAGTAGGAGCGGTCTGCCTTTTTCTGGGTAAAGTCAGCTGGCAAGATGCCTTGTCGAATCTGGCTAGCCAAGGTAACGATAGTTGATTCCTCGCTCTGGCGATAAATCCGTTCCAAGCGAGTCTGCGGAATCAAGGGTATCTGGAGCAGATCAGCTAAGACCTGTCCAGGACTGACAGAAGGCAACTGGTCGCTATCACCCACGATGAGGATTTTACTGTTAGAAGAGATGTTGGAGAAAAGTTGATTTGCTAGCCAAGTATCCACCATAGAAAACTCATCTACAATGATAAAATCAGCATCCAGATAATCTTCCAGATGGCTGGTATCATCGTCACCTGTCATTCCCAAATGACGGTGTATAGTAGCGCTAGGCAAACCTGTCAATTCATTCATGCGCCGAGCCGCTCGACCAGTTGGGGCAGCGAGAAGAATAGGTAAGTTGCTTTTTTTCTTGAGATCGAGTGCTTCAAGCAGGGCATAAACAGCGATAATCCCATTGATAACAGTCGTCTTACCTGTACCAGGACCACCTGTTAGGATAAAGACCTTGTTCTGGATGGCATCACAGATAGCTTGCTTTTGGATACTATCGTATTGGATACCTAGTTCTTCCTCAACACTAGCGATATGCTTTTGAATGGTTTCCAAATCTTGACTTTGTTTCTTTCCTTTTTCAAGGATACGAACCAAGTGACTGCGGATGCCTTCTTCAGCGAAAAAGAGGCTATTATCAAAGATTTTAGTGTCAATCTGCTGAACCTTGTCTTCTTCAATCAGGTAGGAGAGTTCCTGAGCAACTTGGCTGGGATCCAGTTCCACGGGACGGGAAGACTCGAGGAGAGTCAGGGTCTGTTCCAGTAAATCTCGAGCTTCCATATAGGTATCACCCGTATCCATACAGCCTTGAAAGAGACTGTGGACAAGACCTGCACGGAAGCGCTCAGGAGCTTGACTTTCAATACCTAGTTCAGCAGCTAATTGGTCAGCAATGGTAAAGCCCAAGCCCTTGATATCCTCAACCAGCTGGTAGGGATAATTCTCGACAATATCCAGCGTTTCATCCTTGTAAAAGTCTTGAATCTGAAAGGCTAGTTTATTAGGAATGCCGTAGTTGGCCAGTTTTGCCAAGACCATCTCTGTCCCATAGTTGAGACGGAGGGTGGAGACAAAAGCTTCACGGTTTTTGGCAGAGAGTCCAGCAATACTTTCCAGCTTTTCAGGATGCTCCAGAATTTCGTCTATGGTATTTTCGCCATACGTATCAACGATTTTCTGAGCTGTCTTGAGTCCAATTCCCTTAAAATGGCTACTCGAAAAGTACTTGACTAGGCCTTTGCTAGTGGGTTTTGCTCGCTCATAACGACTGATTTGTAGCTGTTCACCATACTTGGAATGCTGAACGATTTGTCCCCAAAAAGTGTACTCTTCGCCCTCAATCACGTCAGCCATGGTTCCTGTAACGATGATTTCAAAATCGTCAAAGTCCTCCGCATTGGTATCTTGGATATCTAGGAGGAGGATGCGATAAAAATTACTGACATTTTCAAAAATAATACGTTCAATGGTGCCTGAAAAATAAACTTCCATAGGTTTCCTTTTTGATAGAAAAAGAGCTGGGATAGAGCTCTCAGTTAGGCTTTTCTTGGATTTGGGGCTTGGTACAAGATATCGCCAAGTTGCAATCTAATCCTAAAAGGCTAACTCAAAAAGACTATCACAGCATCTGGTTGCTGGTTTTAAAAGATTCCGATACGGTTGAGTGGCCAGAAACGGAATTTGGCTTCCCCTTTGATTTGACTGGCCTTAAAGGTTCCAACATGGCGACTGTCGCTAGAAACCAAACGGTCATCTCCAAGGAGGAGGTATTCACCTTCAGGAACTGTAAAGCTGAAGCTGGTGTTGAAATTTACATCGACAGTAAAGGCCTGAGCCTTCTGAGCAAGGCTTCTAAAATAGATCCCCTTATCCCCTTCAAAGCCTTTCCCTGAATAAGTGCTCTGAAGTTTGTCGTTTTTAAACTGTTGGAGGTAGTCTGCTAGGTAAGGTTCGTCCGTTTCTTTATCGTTGATATAAAGTTTATCGTTTTCGTAGCGGATGGTATCTCCAGGCATACCGATGACCCTTTTGACAATGTCTTTATTTCCATCCTCTTCATGGGCAACAACGATGTCGAAGCGGTCAATTGGGAGGTGTTTAACAACGAAGAGAACTTCTCCGTCAGCTAGGGTAGGGTCCATAGAGTGTCCTTCCACACGGACATTGGTCCAGAGAAAGAGGCGACTGAGTCCCACTACTATAACGATGAGGAACGTAAGTCCCAACTCTTTTAGAAATGTTTTCAAATAATTCATAATTTACCTTTCTAGCAGTGCTTTAGCTTTTTCAGTATTTTTAAAATGCAGTTTGGCACAGAAGTTGAGACCTTTCATACCATAGGCTTGAAGGATTTTGCTAGCAACCTTATCAGAAGCGGTTCCTGCGCCACTTGGCAGTTGGTAGCCCAGTTCTCGTCCAAGATTTTCCAAGTTTTCCAAGAAGAGATCACGCGCGATGATGGAGCTAACTGCGACAGCCATATATTTTCCCTCGGCTTTCTCTTCCAAACTAACCTTGTTTGGGAAATGATTGGCTTCTTGCGTCAAGTACTTGTCATAGTTTTTAGGACTTGTAAAAGCATCAATCACGATTTTTTCTGGCTGGACTCCTTTTTGAAGCAGGAGAAAGATAGCTTGGTTGTGAAGGGCAACCTTTACAGAAACAGCATTGTAACGCTCTCCGATAACTTCATTATACTTGCTCGGTGAGAGGAGGAGCGCTTGATGTTGGATCTTTTCCTTGAGGATAGGGGCAATCTGACGAATCTTTTGGTTTGTCAGGGTTTTTGAATCCCCCACTCCGAGTTTTCTCAAGAAGTCATGCTGGTCTGGTGTCACAAAGGAAGCCACGACAGCTAGCCCACCAAAGTAGGAACCATTTCCCACCTCATCAGTCCCAATCATAGGAAAGTCTTGTCCGCTCTTTTCTTGTCGGACTTGATAGCCAAAGAAACTGGCGTATTGCTCAGCAGCTTCTCCCTGCAGGAGGACTTTTCCAGAAGTATAGATGGAAACCGTTGCCTGAGGCAGGCGCAAAAAGTAGCGGATATAAGGATTTTTACTAGGAGTGAGAGCCTTCTGATACTGACTTAAAAAGCTCTGAATTTCCTGTTCACTTGGTGTGAGTGTGATACTTGCCATAGTTTCTATTGTACCATAAAAGCAGGAGAATTGGTAAAAACTGACAAAGTTAGCGAAATTTGGTATAATATCGTGAGGTGAATTTTATGGCAAATCTAAATCGATATAAGTTTACATTCGGGAAAAAGACATTAACCTTAACAACCGAGCATGACAACCTCTTTATGGAGGAAATAGCCAAGGTTGCGACTGAAAAATACCAAGCAATTAAAGAACAAATGCCTGGGGCAGATGATGAAACGATTGCCCTCCTTTTAGCGATCAACAGCCTATCGACGCAGCTCAGTCGTGAGATTGAGTTTGACGATAAGGAGCAGGAGCTTAAAGACCTTCGAAATAAATTAGTGGCTGTCAAGCAAGAGCAGAGCAAGATTGAGGATTCCCTATGATTTCGATCCTTCTCTTACTGGTTCTAGCTTGGGGGTTTTACATCGGCTACCGTAGAGGTCTGGTGCTGCAAGTTTATTATTTCCTCGTGGCAGTGATTTCAGCCTTTGTTGCTGGGCAGTTTTATAAATCGCTGGGAGATCAATTTCACTTGCTTGTCCCTTATGCTAATCCTCAGGAAGGGCAGGGAACCTTTTTCTTCCCTTCAGACCAGCTTTTTCAGCTAGACAAGGTCTTTTATGCGGGTCTGGCCTACCTTCTAGTTTTCGGAATTTGTTACAGTATCGGACGTTTTATCGGTTTGTTCCTACACTTGATTCCAACTAAAAAGCTCGATGTCAAATGGTTTCGTATCGGAGCAGGCCTATTGTCTCTATTGGTGACCTTATTTGTCTTGCAAATGGCTTTGACCATTCTTGCAACGGTGCCTATGGCAGCTGTGCAAAATCCCCTTGAAAAGAGCGTGGTAGCCAAGCATATCATCCAAAGTGTTCCTTTTACGACAAACTTTATCAAACAACTCTGGGTTACAAATTTAATCGGATAAAAAGGGCGGGAGTTTTCCTAGCCCTTTGTTTACAGATTGGATGACTAGTATCAGGTAAAGTCAAAAACCTCTAGTTGCTACAATTTTGTAAACAAATACACAAGGAAAGAATATGAATACAAAAATACTAGAAACCTTAGAATTTAATAAAATCAAAGCCTTGTTTGAACCTCATATCCTGACCGAACAGGGACTAGAGGAGCTAAAAGGTTTGGTTCCGACTACCAAGGAGGATAAAATCAAACAGGCCTTTGCTGAAATGGAGGAAATGCAAGCCCTATTTGTGGAGCAGCCTCACTTTACCATCCTAGCGACACGTGAGATTTCAGCGGTTTGTAAGCGTCTGGAGATGGGGGCGGACCTCAATATCGAGGAGTTTCTACTCCTCAAACGGGTCTTGCTTGCTAGCAGAGAGTTACAAAGTTTTTATGCCAATCTTGAAAACGTACGCTTGGAACAGTTGGCGAGATGGTTTGAAAAACTACATGATTTTCCACACTTGCAAGGAAGTCTCCAAGCCCTAAATGACGCAGGTTTCATAGAAAATTTCGCCAGCGAAGAACTAGCACGCATCCGTCGGAAAATTCATGATAGCGAGAGTCAAGTTCGAGATGTCTTGCAAGACTTGCTCAAGCAAAAAGCTCAGATGTTGACGGAAGGGATTATCGCTAGCAGAAATGGCCGTCAAGTCTTACCTGTCAAGAATACCTATCGCAACAAGATTGCAGGTGTTGTCCACGACATCTCTGCCAGTGGAAATACGGTCTATATCGAGCCACGTGAGGTCGTGAAACTAAGCGAAGAAATCGCGAGTCTGCGAGCTGATGAGCGCTATGAGATGATTCGTATCCTGCAGGAGTTATCGGAACGGGTCCGTCCTCATGCTGCAGAGATTGCTAATGACGCTTGGATTATCGGGCACCTAGATTTGATTCGTGCCAAAGTGCGTTTCATTCAAGAAAGACAAGCAGTTGTTCCTCAACTTTCAGATAAGCAAGAGATTCAACTCCTTCATGTTCGCCATCCTTTGGTCAAAAATGCAGTGGCAAACGATGTACACTTTGGTAAGGAATTAACGGCTATTGTCATTACAGGTCCCAATACGGGTGGGAAGACCATCATGCTCAAAACTCTGGGCTTGACTCAACTTATGGCCCAGTCAGGCTTGCCCATTCTAGCTGATAGGGGGAGCCGTGTCGGTATTTTCGAGGAAATCTTCGCGGATATTGGGGATGAGCAGTCTATCGAACAAAGCTTATCTACTTTCTCCAGCCACATGACCAATATCGTAGATATTCTTGGCAAGGTCAACCAACATTCGCTCTTATTGCTAGATGAGCTCGGGGCTGGTACCGATCCACAGGAAGGTGCAGCTCTTGCCATGGCTATTCTGGAGGATCTTCGTCTGCGTCAGGTCAAGACCATGGCGACGACCCATTATCCAGAACTCAAGGCTTATGGTATTGAGACAGCCTTTGTGCAAAATGCCAGCATGGAGTTTGATACAGCTAGTCTGCGTCCGACCTATCGCTTTATGCAGGGAGTTCCTGGCAGAAGTAATGCCTTTGAAATTGCCAAACGCCTGGGCTTGTCAGATGTCATCGTGGGGGATGCTAGCCAGCAGGTCAACCAAGATAATGATGTCAACCGCATCATTGAACAATTGGAAGAACAAACGCTTGAAAGCCGTAAACGCTTGGATAATATCCGTGAGGTCGAGCAAGAAAACCTCAAGATGAATCGAGCGCTCAAAAAACTCTACAATGAGCTCAATCGTGAAAAGGAAACTGAGCTCAATAAGGCGCGTGAACAGGCTGCTGAGATTGTGGAACTCGCTCTAAGTGAGAGTGACCAGATTCTCAAGAATCTTCACAGTAAGTCTCAACTCAAACCCCACGAAATCATTGAGGCCAAGGCTGAGCTGAAAAAATTGGCTCCTGAAAAAGTCGACTTGTCTAAAAACAAGGTTCTGCAAAAAGCCAAGAAAAAACGAGCTCCGAAGGTGGGAGATGATATTGTGGTTCTCAGTTATGGTCAAAGAGGAACCTTGACCAATCAGCTCAAGGATGGCCGTTGGGAAGCCCAAGTTGGTTTGATCAAGATGACCTTGGAAGAGAAAGAATTTGATCTTGTTCAGGCTCAGCAAGAGGCCCTAGTCAAGAAAAAACAAGTCAATGTTGTCAAACGTGCATCTGGTCGTGGTCCACAGGCGAGACTAGATCTTCGTGGCAAACGGTACGAGGAAGCCATGAATGAGCTGGACGCCTTTATTGATCAAGCCCTGCTCAATAACATGGCACAAGTAGACATCATTCATGGTATCGGAACAGGAGTCATCCGCGAGGGTGTTACCAAATACCTACAAAGAAACAAGCATGTCAAGAGTTTTGGCTATGCCCCACAAAATGCTGGAGGCAGTGGCGCAACCATTGTGACTTTTAAAGGGTAGAAGGATTCCGTAATTTATAAAGTAAGGTTAAATCAAACAATAAATTATAACGAAAGTTCCAGTCAGTTAAAAATACAAATTCGAGGTTGAAGATAAGATTGACGAAGTCAGTGGTAAATACATTGTAAAGAGATGACAATGAGGAGTGATTTTTGAGAATATAGAAGTACTGTTTTTGCAAATTTCACTTTTAAAAGAGTCGAGAAATGCAGGATAGATTTTAAAAATCTAGTACAGTCAGTTGGAGATTATCGTCACATTGAAGTTTTAGATGCTGAGTTGCTAGTAGAGTATTTTTAATGATTTTTGTTCAATCTGTTATATGTAAGAAATCACCATTGGTCAGGATTCAATATTTGAGAATGGAATGGGAGTTTTTGATTTTATTATTAATCTAATAACGATTATGTGCTTAAAACTGAATTGGATATTAACCACTGAAATGGGGTTGGCGATATTATTGGTAGCATTTCAGTGATAGGAAAATCAGATATTTAGCTTAGAGGATAAAGAGAACTTGGTGATGTATATTCGTCATCAACTAGGGAAAATTGATATTGGAGAGAAGTGATGAGAATGTATCATAAAGTGATTGCTCTTGGAGCGGATATTCATTACCTTGATAAGGTAGAAACCGTAATAAAATCCGTTTCGGTTCATAATCATGAAGTGAAATTTTATGTGTTTAATGACGATTTACCTAGTGAATGGTTTCTTTTAATGAGAAATCGCCTTAAGGTCATTGGTTCTGAGATCGTCAATGTTAAAAAAACGGCTCACAACCTTCGTGATTTTCGCTTGCCAAATGCAATTCTATCCTATGCTACTTTCTTTAGGTATTTCATAGCAGATGAAGTACAAGAAGACAGAGTTCTCTACTTAGACTCAGATATGATCGTAAATGCAAGATTGGATGAATTGTTCTCCTTAGACTTACAAGGCTATGCCATTGCAGCTGTTCAAGATTTTGGACAAGATGGTTGGTTGACAACCTTTAATGCGGGTATGTTGTTGATTGATGCGAAGAAATGGCGGGAAAACCATTCGACAAAAAGTTTACTAGAGTTAACTGTCCAACATCATAAGCATGTTTATGGAGATCAAGGTGTTCTCAACATGTATTTTGGTGACCAGTGGCTACATTTGAATAAAGAGTATAACTTTATGGTTGGTTTGGATCAATTTTTACATTTAACAGGCAACAGTAAATGGTACGAATCTGACTATTATGGAAATTCTGAACCTAAGATTATTCACTATACCTCAGAGTTTAAACCATGGACTCATTTAACTTTGACTCGTTTTCGTAAATTGTGGTGGTTTTATTATGGCTTGAATTGGAATGATGTATTATTGGGAACAGATATCATTAGACGTTCTTTTGATGAGCTAGTGAGAGCGCCGTTATATCATACTTGTATTTTTACAAATAGTGCTGTTTTAGAATCAATAGAGTATCTTTTGTCAGAACTATCGGAAGTTCATTTTACAATATTAGCGCCAACAAATTTTGCTGATAGTGTAGTTGACATGCAACGATTTTTAAATCTGTCAATTTATCCAAATTTTAATCCTTTTAATATGAAAGAAGCTTTGGATAATATGGATTTTTATTTGGATATCAATCATGGTGGAGTTATAGAAACGATTGTAGAAGAAATTGGTAATAAACATAAACCAATTTTTGCTTTTGACAATACAAGTCATGAATTGAGAGGAGATAGTCGTATTTTTTCGTCAACTGAACCAGAGAAAATGGTAGAAGCGATTCGAAAATTTTTAGGAGAAGCACAGAGTGGGAAATGAGTTTAAGTAGCGTTTTAAAATTTATCAGAAAGTTGTGATTTCTATTGAATTATGGCTCTACTTTTGGGGTAATAAGGTCATTCATACAATAAAAACTGGTGAACTAATTTCTATTTTATTCACAAACACATTGACAAATCCCCACTTTTCTTGTAGAATAATAAAAAATAAAATACCAACACCGAATGAAGTTTAATAGAAGTGGAGAAAAGTTTGTTTTCCATGACTGTAAATGGACGGAACTCTGGAGAGACCGTAAAGGCACCGAAGGGGCAAGGCAGGCAACTGCTCAAACTCTCAGGTAAAAGGACAGAGCTAAGATAGACCGCTTTTTGGCATTTATCTAAGCATTCCAGAGTACATGTATCTTGCATGTGCTCTTTCTTTTGGGGTTGAAAGATAGGAGTAGGACATGTTAGAATTGCTAAAAGCGCTTGATGCTTTCGCTTGGGGACCTCCCCTCTTACTGTTATTGGTCGGAACGGGTATCTATCTAACCATCCGACTAGGGATTTTACAGGTAACTCGTCTCTCCAAGGCCTTTCAGTTAATCTTTACCAAGGACAAGGGACATGGAGATGTGTCCAGTTTCGCCGCTCTATGTACAGCCCTTGCAGCTACTGTTGGAACGGGAAATATCATCGGAGTTGCAACAGCCATTAAGGTTGGTGGGCCAGGTGCTCTCTTTTGGATGTGGATGGCAGCCTTCTTTGGGATGGCAACCAAGTATGCTGAAGGCTTACTGGCTATCAAATACCGTAGCAAGGATGCAAATGGGGCTGTAGCTGGAGGGCCCATGCACTACATTCTTTTGGGTATGGGAGAAAAGTGGCGTCCCCTTGCAATCTTCTTTGCCCTAGCGGGTGTGTTGGTGGCTCTTCTAGGGATTGGTACCTTTACCCAAGTCAATTCAATTACAGAATCTATCCAAAATACAGCTCAAATTGATCCAGCTATCACAGTTCTTATTTTATCCATTTTTGTAGGAATTGCCGTTTTTGGTGGACTCAAATCCATTTCCAAGGTTTCAACAGCAGTTGTTCCTTTTATGGCCATCGTCTATATTTTGGGAACTCTTACAGTTATTCTCTTTAATATCGAGAAAATCCCAGCCACACTTGCCCTCATCTTTACTTCAGCCTTTAACCCAGTAGCTGCGGTAGGTGGTTTTGCAGGGGCGACTATCCGTACTGCGATTCAAAATGGTGTGGCGCGAGGAGTCTTTTCTAACGAATCTGGCCTTGGTTCAGCTCCGATTGCAGCGGCTGCAGCTAAGACTAATGAGCCTGTCGAGCAAGGCTTGATTTCCATGACAGGAACCTTTATTGATACGTTGATTATCTGTACTCTGACAGGTCTGACAATCTTAGTGACAGGGGTTTGGAGCGGTGATTTGAATGGTGTTGCTTTGACCCAGTCAGCCTTTTCAACAGTTTTTTCACATTTTGGCCCTGCTCTTTTGACTATTTTCCTTGTTCTCTTTGCCTTTACGACAATTCTCGGTTGGAATTACTATGGAGAACGCTGTTTCGAGTTTCTCTTTGGGGTTCGCTTTATCTGGCTCTATCGAGTGATCTTTGTGCTCATGGTCTTGTTGGGAGGTTTTATCGAGTTGGATATGGTCTGGATTATTGCAGATATCGTCAATGCCTTGATGGCTCTACCAAACTTGATTGCCCTTTTGGTCTTGTCACCAGTCGTTATTGCTGAAACCAAAAAGTATTTTAAACACTAACCCAATCACACTCTTAGTGTGATTTTTTTCTTTCATAAACATTTCCTATCATGGCAATTGAAAATATATATTATCCAAAGAAGAAATTCTATGATAGACTAAATGACAATAAAATGAAAAGAGGTTTCTTATGACAACATTTACCATCCATACAGTAGAATCAGCTCCAGCAGAAGTGAAAGAAGTTCTGGAAACAGTACAAAAAGATAACAATGGCTATATTCCCAATCTAATCGGTCTCTTGGCCAATGCTCCTACTGCTCTAAAAGCCTACCGAACTGTCGGAGCCATCAACCGTCGCAATAGCCTAACCCCAGTTGAGAGAGAAGTGGTGCAAATCACAGCTGCAGTAACCAATGGTTGTGCTTTCTGCGTGGCAGGCCATACTGCCTTTTCAATCAAACAAATCCAAATGAATGATGATCTTCTTCAAGCCCTTCGCAATCGCACTCCAATCGAATCAGATCCTAAGCTAGATACTCTGGCCAAGTTTACCTTGGCAGTCATCAATACCAAAGGACGTGTAGGGGATGAAGCGCTTAGTGAATTTTTAGAAGCCGGCTATACGCAGCAAAATGCCCTGGATGTGGTTCTCGGTGTCAGCCTAGCCAGCCTTTGCAACTATGCTAATAACTTAGCCAATACGCCTATTAACCCAGAATTGCAACCCTATGCCTAGTTCGAATCATAAAGAAAAAAATGAAGGCTGAGAAACCCAGTCTTCATTTTTCTATGCTATTTTAAGCGCTTTTATGCTATACTAATAATATGATTAATGGAGGTTGCCATGAAAAAACTCCCCTTGGTATTTTCTGGTTGTTTGTTAGGTTTGGCAGGTGCAGGAAATCTGGTTGCAGATACTTGGCCTGCTCTGTCACATCTGTTTAGTCTGATAGGGTTGATTTTGTGGATTTACTTTCTGATTCTTCATCTGTTTAATCGGAAGGAAACCAGGCAAGAATTGACCAAGCCCCCTCTTTTATCAGGAATGGCGACCTTTCCCATGGCTGGAATGATTTTATCAACTTATGTCTTTCGCTTGTTCCCTCATCTTCCCTTAGTAGCGCAAGGGCTATGGTGGTTTTCATTTCTCTTGGATTTGGTCTTGATTGCTGGTTTTACCATCAAGTTTGCTTGTCCGGGTCGGAGGGTTCATGCGACTCCAAGCTGGACGGTGCTTTATGTGGGGATAGCAGTGGCTGCCTTGACCTATCCTCTTGTAGGTATCATCGAAATCGCCTATGCGACCTTGATTTTTGGTTTTCTCCTAACCTTCTATCTCTATCCGCTTATTTATAGCGATTTAAAGAAACAGCCACTCCCACTAGCCTTACTTGGACAAGAAGGGATCTACTGCGCCCCTTTCTCTCTACTTTTGGCTTCTCTGATTCGAGTTGGAGGAGCAGGCCTACCGACTTGGCTCTTAATCGTCATGATTTTGGCTTCTCAATCCTTCTTTTTCTTTGTTTTAACTCGCCTGCCCAATATTTTAAAACAAGGATTTCAACCAGCTTTCTCAGCCCTCACCTTTCCAACCATTATCACAGCTACCTCTCTCAAGATGGCTCAGGGAATTTTGAAACTTCCATTTCTGGATTATCTGGTGTTGGCTGAAACTGTTATTTGCCTCACTATTTTATTCTTCGTATTGGGTGCTTATCTGATTTGGTTACGAAAAAAGGTCTAGCTATTATTTAGCTAGGCCTTGTTTTTTATGGTTTGATAACTTCAGCTCCACCCATGTAAGGACGAAGTACTTCTGGAATGGTCACAGAACCATCTTCATTTTGGTAGTTTTCAAGAATTGCAGCCACTGTACGTCCAACTGCAAGTCCAGAACCGTTCAAGGTATGAAGAAGTTTAACTTTACCATCGGCTTCATCGCGGTAACGGATTTGGGCACGACGCGCTTGGAAATCTTCGGTATTTGAACAGCTTGAGATTTCACGATAGGTATTTTGGGCTGGAATCCAAACTTCCAAGTCGTAAGTCTTGGCAGCTGAGAAGCCCATGTCTCCAGTAGAGAGGGCAACGACACGGTATGGAAGGTTGAGTTTTTGAAGGATGTTTTCAGCGTTGGCTGTCATTTTTTCCAATTCTTCGTAAGATTCTTCTGGTTTGGCAAATTTGACCATTTCAACCTTGTGGAATTGGTGCAAACGGATCAAGCCACGAGTATCACGACCAGCAGAACCAGCCTCAGAACGGAATGATGGACTCATAGCAGTGAAGTAGATTGGCAGGTCTTTTCCGTCAAGGATTTCATCACGGTAATAGTTAGTTAGAGGAACTTCAGCAGTAGGAATAAGGACATAATTAGTGTCTTTCAATTCAAAAGTGTCTTCCTTGAATTTTGGATATTGACCAGTACCAAACATAGAATCATGGTTAACTATGTAAGGTGTGATGACTTCTGTGTAGCCTTCTTTACCATGCTCATCTAGCATAAAGTTGTAGATAGCACGTTCCAGGCGAGCTCCAAGACCTTTATAGAAGAGGAAACGAGCGCCTGTTACCTTACCACCGCGTTCCCAGTCAAGGATACCGAGGTCTTCACCCAGATCCCAGTGAGCTTTTGGCTCAAAGTCAAATTCGCGCGGAGTACCCCAACGACGAACTTCCACATTATCGTCTTCATCAGCTCCGACAGGAACGCTGTCAGCTGGGATGTTTGGAAGAGTAGTCGTAAATTCTGTCAACTTAGCATCGATTTCCGCCAATTCAGCATCCAAGGCTTTGACCTCAGCAGATAGGGTTTGCATAGCAGCAATCTTGTCATCTGCATTTTCCTTGTTGCGTTTGGCTTGGGCAATCTCAGCAGAAACAGTGTTACGTTCTGCCTTGAGCGTTTCAACCTTGACCAAGATATCACGACGTTTAGCGTCGATTTCTTTCATCTCATTCAAAACAGCAGCATCTACACCACGTGTAGCTAATTTTTCAGCGACAGCATCAAAATCTGTGCGAATACGTTTAATATCTAACATAAGAACTCCTTTATGAAAAAAGCACACCTGACAAAGCGTTGGAGTGGCAGGGCCACGGTTCCATCCAACTTCACAGGTGTGCACTTGATTGTGTATGTAATTGTTACTAACGGTAGAATTTCACCTATCCCCTCTATCTGCTCGCAGCACCCGCAGACTTTCTGAAAGAAGGAGATAACTTACTTATCCGTTGCTATGATTATACTAAAGTTTCTACTTTTTTGCAAATAGATTTTTAAGTTTTTGTCCAATGGTCTGGAGTAGAGTCGGAAGTTTCACAACTTTGTCATTGCCAAGTTTTTCCCGAGCGATTTTGAGGATAGCTCCAGAGTCTTTTGAAGCAAAGAGGAATTTTCCTTGATCAGTGAAGACTTCAAAGTGACGGCTAATCTTGCGACCACTTACGTTGGCTCCGATTTGCTGAATGCTAGACCAAGGAATCTGGATATATTGTTCGACATTGACATCAGGATAAAACTCTAAGGCTTGATCCCCAACTAGAAATTTCCCAACCTTTCCAGAGATAGAGAGATAAGATGTTCCAGTGGTTTGGAGGTCAATGGCTTGATTGAGTGATTGGGCCATGATTAATCTTCCTTACTTTCACCGAAAAAGGCATGATAGAGAGCCTTGATAGCTGCTTTTTCTTGCTCTTTATTGACAACAAACATGATGGAAACTTCACTTGAACCTTGGGACATCATCTGGATGTTGATTTTATTCTCAGACAAAGCACGTGTTGCAGTAGCAGTTACCCCGATATGGCTCTTCATCTTTTCTCCGACAATCATAATGATGGAAAGGTCATGTTCGATTTCAGCATGGTCCACTTCAGCCTTTTGAACGAGTTGACGTAGAATTTCTTCTTCTTTGATAGGAGTCAATTCACGGGAGCGGAGGATGATTGAAAGATCGTCGATACCTGTAGGCATGTGTTCCCAACCGATATTGAGGTCCTCAAGGATTTGAAGAACCTTGCGACCAAACCCTACTTCACGGTTCATGAGGTATTTTGACATGTTGATGCTGACGAATCCTGAGTCACCCGCAATCCCGACTACTGGGAATTTATCACTACTGTGTTCTAAAACAATGCGTGTTCCTGGGTGGTCAGGGTTGTTGGTATTCTTGATGACAAGAGGAATTTTTCCGCGGTAAGCAGGAAGAAGGGCCTCGTCATGAAGGACTGAAAATCCAGCGTAAGCCAACTCACGCATTTCACGGTAGGTTAATTCAGGAATGGAGTGAGGTTGGTGGATAATACCAGGATGGGCAGCAAAGATACCATCTACGTCTGTAAAGTTCTCATAGAGATCAGCCTTAACACCTGCTGCAATGATAGAACCTGTGATATCTGAACCACCACGTGAAAAAGTACAGATTTGATTTTCCTTAGTCACACCAAAGAAACCAGGGATGACAAGAACTTCGGTGCTATCAGCCAAGCCTTCAATCTTGTCATAACTAGATGGAATGATACGTGCATTTCCTGGTTCACTTGTGACAACAATCCCAGCTTCTCTTGGGTGAACATAGCGTGCATCGATGCCGTTTTGGTTAAAGTAGGCTGCAATCAATTTGGCATTGTTATTTTCTCCAGCAGCTAGGAAGGTATCATAGAGAAATTCATTGTCCTCTATAGGAAGAGTTGCCAAGGCCCGAATACTTTTAGAGATTTTTTCTAAAACAGCAGGTTTTAACCCTAGTTCACTGACCATAGCGGCATAACGATCAATGATCCAGCTTTGACTAGCACTGATGTCATTACCAGCCACATAGTCGCGATAGTATTTAATCAAGGCATCAGTTACCTTAGTATCTTCAGCATTGCGTTTGCCGGGTGCAGAAACGACGACAAAACGGCGCTCTTTATCGCTTTTAACGATGTTTAAAACTTTTTCTAACTGACCAGCAGAGGCAAGCGAGCTTCCACCAAATTTTACAACCTTCATAAGGACTCCTCAAGTAAGTATTTTATACGATTATAGCAGAAAGAGGGGCATTTTTCAATGAAGAAAATATCTTCCTATTACAATAGAAGTAAATGTTAATTTGTTCTGAAAAGATACAACAGTTTAAAAATAAGTGGTCAACTTTCACTCACATTCATAAACGATGGGGAAATAATCAGCTGAGACACTTTCCTTTAGTTTTTTCTTGCCTCTTTATCCAAAAAAAGATATACTTTGAAAATAAAATAATTTCATTGCCTTACAAAAGAAAAGGAGAAGCTATGAATCATATCTTATATCAGATTGTAGATGATCTTGCTATCATTACTTTGAATCGTCCCGAAGTGGCAAATGGTTTCCATATCCCAATGTGTGAGGAGATTTTAGAAGCTTTGACCCTAGCAGAGCAGGATCAAGCTGTTCAGTTTATCTTGATTAATGCTAATGGGAAGGTCTTTTCAGTTGGGGGAGACTTGGTTGAGATGAAACGAGCAGTGGACGAGGATGATATCCCTTCTTTGAATAAGATTGCAGAATTAGTCAATACAATTTCTTTTAAAATCAAGCAAATTCCTAAACCTGTTTTGATGGAGGTAGATGGAGCGGTCGCTGGTGCTGCAGCAAATATGGCAGTAGCAGTTGATTTTTGTTTGGCGACTGACAAGGCAAAATTCATTCAAGCCTTTGTTGGAGTTGGATTGGCGCCAGACGCTGGTGGAATTCATCTCTTGAGTCGTAGTATCGGGGTAACACGAGCAGCACAACTTGCCATGACAGGAGAAGCCTTGACTGCGGAAAAAGCGCTAGAATGGGGCGTGGTATACCGTGTTTGTGAAGCTGATAAATTAGAAAAAACAAGAGAACAAGTTCTGAAGAAATTAAGACGAGGCTCAGCTAACTCCTATGCAGCTATTAAGAAGCTAGTTTGGGAAAGTCAATTTAAGGATTGGCAGAATTATGCCGATTTGGAATTGAAACTACAAGAATCTTTATCTTTAACGGAAGATTTTAAAGAAGGAGTTCGAGCTCATTCTGAAAGAAGACGACCAAAATTTTCAGGAAAATAAAAAAAGACTTGCACAATTTTTTGAAGTTTGTTATACTTCTTTTATCAAATGTTTTGATAATGAAAGTTTTTTCTAAAGAGGAGGGATGAGAATTGGATTACCAACAAGTCAATGATTATTTAACATCCATTTTTAATAATGTCCTTGTGATCGAGGAGGTTAGCTTGAGAGGTAGTCGCTTCAAAGACATCTCCATCAAAGAAATGCACACGATTGATGTGATTGGTAAGTTTCCTGAGGCAACACCTAGCAAAGTTTCCAAAGAACTGATGGTAACCTTAGGGACAGTTACGACGAGCTTGAATAACCTAGAAAGAAAGGGTTATATTGAGCGTGTTCGTTCAGACCAAGATCGTCGTGTGGTTTATCTGCATTTGACAAAGAAAGGTCGTCTAGTTCACCGCCTTCATAAACGTTTCCACAAGGCCATGGTCGAAAAAATTATTGATGGCATGAGTCCCGAGGAAAAAGAAGTCATGGACAGAGGCTTAAGGAACCTTTATCAATTTTTGGAGGATTTGAAATAATGGCTTTTGCAAAAATAAGCCAGGTTGCTCATTATGTTCCAGAGCAAGTGGTCACTAATCATGACTTAGCCCAAATAATGGATACAAGCGATGAGTGGATTTCAAGTCGTACAGGAATTAAACAGAGACATATCTCAAAAACGGAGTCCACAAGTGACTTGGCGACAGAAGTTGCCAAGAACTTGCTGGCTAAAGGGAGCATAGAGGCTGAGCAGATTGATTTTATCATTGTAGCGACGATTACTCCAGATTCGATGATGCCTTCTACGGCAGCTCGGGTTCAGGCCAATATCGGAGCTAATAGAGCTTTCGCCTTTGATTTGACAGCAGCTTGCAGTGGCTTTGTATTCGCTCTCTCAACTGCTGAAAAGTTTTTAAGCTCTGGACAGTTCAAGAAAGGGATTGTAATCGGGGCTGAGACCTTATCCAAGGCGGTTGACTGGTCGGATCGTTCGACAGCTGTTCTCTTTGGAGATGGTTCAGGTGGGGTTCTCTTGGAAGCGAGTGAAACACGGCACTTCCTCGTGGAAAGTCTCTATACGGATGGTTCTCGGAGCGAGTGTTTGACCTATGGTCAAACGGCTTTGACTTCGCCCTTCTCGGATCAAGAAGCAGTCCCTGCTTTTCTGAAGATGGATGGACGAGCAGTTTTTGATTTTGCAAATCGAGATGTTGCTAAATCAATCAAAGAGACCATTGAAAATGGTCCAATCGCAGCATCGGAATTGGATTATCTCTTGCTTCATCAGGCAAATATCCGCATTTTGGATAAGATGGCTAAGAAAATCGGTGTAGACCGAGACAAGCTTCCCGCTAATATGATGGAGTATGGAAATACCAGTGCAGCAAGTATTCCGATTTTGCTCTCAGAGTGTGTGGAGAATGGCATGATTCGTTTAGATGGTAGCCAGACGATTCTCCTATCAGGCTTCGGTGGAGGTTTGACATGGGGCACACTCATTCTTACAATCTAGGTAATCATGTGGTAAACACATAGTTATAAATTTTTTATATTTTAAAGGAGTCCTATCATGGCAGTATTTGAAAAAGTACAAGAAATTATCGTTGAAGAACTTGGGAAAGATGCATCAGAAGTAACACTTGAATCTACTTTTGATGATTTGGATGCAGATTCATTGGACTTGTTCCAAGTAATCTCTGAAATCGAAGATGCCTTTGATATTCAAATTGAAGCAGAAGATAACTTGAAAACAGTTGGTGACTTGGTTGCCTACGTTGAAGAGCAAACAAAATAATTAACATATTACTAGAAGGAGTAGGGGAAACCCACTCCCTCTTGTTTAGGTAATAGTTTGAAACTCAAACGATAAGCTCATCGAACTATTACGTAAGCAAGGAATGATGGAGGCACTATGAAAACACGTATTACAGAATTATTGAACATTGATTATCCTATTTTTCAAGGAGGAATGGCCTGGGTTGCTGATGGTGACTTGGCTGGTGCAGTATCAAAAGCTGGTGGTCTAGGGATTATCGGTGGTGGAAATGCACCTAAAGAGGTCGTAAAGGCTAATATCGATAAAATCAAATCACTTACGGATAAACCTTTTGGTGTCAACATCATGCTCTTGTCACCTTTTGTAGAAGACATCGTTGATCTCGTGATTGAAGAAGGGGTTAAGGTGGTTACAACTGGTGCTGGAAATCCAAGTAAATACATGACTCGTTTCCATGATGCAGGAATTACAGTTATTCCTGTTGTTCCAAGTGTTGCTTTGGCAAAACGCATGGAAAAAATTGGTGCAGATGCAGTTATTGCAGAAGGAATGGAAGCCGGTGGGCATATTGGGAAATTAACAACGATGACCTTGGTCCGCCAAGTTGCTGCGGCTGTCTCAATTCCAGTTATCGCAGCTGGAGGAATTGCAGACGGTGAGGGTGTCGCTGCAGGCTTTATGCTTGGTGCTGAGGCTGTTCAAGTCGGTACGCGTTTCGTAGTAGCTAAGGAATCTAACGCCCATCCAAAATACAAGGAAAAAATCTTAAAAGCACGTGATATCGATACGACTATTTCAGCTCAACACTTTGGACATGCTGTTCGTGCCATTAAAAATCAGTTGACACGTGACTTTGAACAGGCTGAAAAGGATGCCTTTAAACAAGAAAATCCAGATTTAGAAATATTTGAGCAAATGGGAGCTGGTGCTCTTGCTAAAGCCGTTGTTCATGGAGATGTAGAAGGTGGATCTGTAATGGCAGGTCAGATTGCTGGTTTGGTCTCTAAAGAAGAAACTGTCGAAGAAATCCTAAAAGATCTATACTATGGTGCAGCCAAGAAAATTCAAGAAGAAGCCTCTCGTTGGGCAGGAGTTGTAAGAAATGACTAAAACAGCCTTTCTATTTGCAGGTCAAGGTGCTCAATATCTAGGGATGGGGCGTGATCTCTATGATCACTATCCTATCGTCAAGGAAACCATTGACCAAGCCAGTCAGGTTTTGGGTTATGACCTTCGTGACTTGATTGATAAGGAAGAAACCAAGTTAAACCAGACTCGCTATACGCAACCAGCAATTTTAGCGACCTCGGTTGCCATCTACCGT
Source organism: Streptococcus oralis subsp. dentisani (assembly GCF_002096335.1). Lineage (GTDB taxonomy): Bacteria > Bacillota > Bacilli > Lactobacillales > Streptococcaceae > Streptococcus > Streptococcus oralis_Z. The sequence goes on along the minus strand of NZ_NCUW01000028.1, from coordinate 18,872 downwards.
CTATTGAAAGAAAAGGGCTATCAGCCAGATATGGTAGCAGGATTGTCTCTTGGGGAATATTCTGCTCTTGTAGCAAGTGGTGCCTTGGACTTTGAAGAGGCAGTGGCCTTGGTTGCTAAGCGCGGAGCTTATATGGAAGAGGCGGCGCCAGCTGGTTCTGGTAAAATGGTAGCCGTTCTCAATACTCCAGTAGATGTGATAGAGGAAGCTTGCAAAACTGCTTCTGAAGTTGGAGTAGTGACTCCAGCCAACTACAACACCCCAAGCCAAATCGTCATTGGTGGAGAGGTGGCTGCGGTTGACCGTGCAGTCCAACTCTTGCAGGAAGCAGGAGTCAAACGATTGATTCCTTTAAATGTATCTGGTCCTTTCCATACAGCTCTTCTTGAGCAAGCCAGTCAGCAACTAGCTGGGGCTCTTGAGGGGATTAGATTCTCAGACTTTAACTGTCCTCTAGTAGGTAATACTGAAGCTGCAATCATGGAAAAAGACCGAATCCAAGAGCTCTTGACGCGTCAGGTGAAAGAACCTGTTCGTTTCTATGAGAGTATCGCAGTGATGCAAGATGCTGGTGTGACCAACTTCATTGAAATCGGTCCGGGGAAAGTCCTGTCAGGCTTTGTCAAAAAGATTGATAAAACAGCTCAACTAGCCAATGTCGAAGATTTGGCAAGTTTGGATGCTCTACTAGGAAACTAGTGATCCCTTCTCCCACAAAATACAACAGGAAACAGGAGAACAGAATGCAACTAAAAAATAAAAATATCTTTGTTACAGGTTCAAGTCGGGGTATTGGGCTTGCCATTGCTCACAAATTTGCTCAACTGGGTGCCAATGTAGTCTTGAATAGTCGCGGAGCAATCTCAGAAGAATTGCTGGCTGAGTTTTCAAACTACGGTGTCAAAGTGGTACCGATCTTGGGTGATGTTTCAGACTTTTCAGATGCCAAACGTATGGTAGATCAAGCGATTGCAGAACTCGGTTCCGTCGATGTCTTGGTCAACAATGCTGGGATCACTCAAGATACGCTCATGCTTAAGATGACCGAGGAAGACTTTGAAAAAGTGATTAAGATCAACTTGACAGGGGCCTTTAACATGACTCAAGCAGTCTTGAAACAGATGATTAAGGCGCGTGAAGGTGCGATTATCAATATGTCCAGTGTGGTTGGTCTGATGGGAAATATCGGACAAGCCAACTATGCGGCTTCCAAGGCTGGTTTGATTGGTTTCACTAAGTCAGTTGCACGTGAAGTAGCCAATCGCAATGTACGTGTAAATGCTCTTGCGCCAGGAATGATCGAGTCAGATATGACTGCCGTTTTGTCTGATAAGGTCAAGGAAGCAACACTTGCGCAAATCCCTATGAAACAGTTTGGCCAGGCGGACCATATCGCGGACGCCACGGTCTTTTTAGCCCAACAAGATTATTTGACTGGACAAGTTCTCGCTGTTGATGGCGGACTTAGCATGTAAAAAAATAAGGAAAGATATAGGTAAGACAGATGAAACTAAATCGAGTTGTAGTAACAGGTTACGGATTGACCTCTCCTATCGGAAATACTCCAGAAGAATTTTGGAACAGTTTGCAAACTGGAAAAATTGGAATTGGAGAAATTACTAAATTTGACCACAGCGAATTTGCTGTACACAATGCAGCAGAAATTCAAGATTTCCCATTTGATAAATACTTTGTCAAAAAAGATACCAACCGTTTTGATAACTATTCTTTGTATGCCTTGTATGCAGCTCAAGAAGCGGTTACTAATGCAAATCTTGATGTAGAAGCAATCGATAAAGATCGTTTTGGTGTCATCGTTGCTTCAGGTATTGGAGGTATCAAAGAAATCGAAGATCAGGTTATCCGTCTTCATGAAAAAGGTCCAAAACGCGTTAAACCAATGACCCTTCCAAAAGCCTTGCCAAATATGGCTTCAGGAAATGTTGCTATGCGCTTTGGAGCAAACGGTATCTGTAAATCAATCAATACAGCCTGTGCCTCATCAAATGATGCCATTGGAGATGCCTTCCGCTCTATTAAGTTTGGTTTCCAAGATGTCATGCTAGTTGGTGGATCAGAATCATCAATCACTCCTTTTGCCATCGCCGGTTTCCAAGCTTTGACTGCCCTATCAACTACAGAAGATCCAACTCGTGCTTCTATTCCATTTGACAAAGATCGTAACGGTTTTGTCATGGGAGAAGGTTCTGGGATGTTGGTTCTCGAGAGTCTTGAACACGCTGAAAAACGTGGAGCAACCATCTTGGCTGAAGTAGTTGGTTATGGGAATACCTGTGATGCTTACCATATGACTTCACCTCATCCAGAAGGTCAAGGCGCGATTAAGGCGATTAAACTGGCTTTGGAAGAGGCAGAAATTTCTCCTGATCAAGTAGCATATGTCAATGCCCACGGAACTTCAACTCCTGCTAATGAAAAAGGAGAAAGTGGTGCGATCGTAGCTGTTCTTGGTAAAGAAGTACCTGTATCTTCAACCAAGTCCTTTACAGGACACTTGCTTGGTGCTGCAGGAGCGGTAGAGGCGATTGCTACCATCGAAGCCATGCGTCATAATTTTGTACCAATGACAGCTGGGACAAGCGAGTTGTCAGACTATATCGAAGCGAATGTCGTTTATGGACAAGGCTTGGAGCAAGAAATTCCTTATGCCATTTCAAATACTTTTGGATTTGGTGGACACAATGCGGTTCTTGCTTTCAAACGTTGGGAGAATAAATAATTATGAATTTAAATGAGATCAAGGACTTGATGGCTCAATTTGACCAATCAAGTTTGAGAGAATTTTCTTATAAAAACGGAACGGATGAATTGCAATTTAGCAAGAATGAAGCTAGAATGGCTTCTGAAGCGCCTGCTCAAGTTGCTCCAGCACCAACTGCGGTAGCTACAAGTCCAGTAGTTTCTGCCCCTTCAACTCCAGTAGAAAGTGTATTGGAAGAAGCTCCAGCGCCTGCTGAACCGACGGTTGCTCCAGAGGGTGATATCGTTGAAAGCCCACTTGTAGGGGTAGCATACTTGGCTGCTGGACCAGACAAACCTGCCTTTGTAACGGTTGGTGACAGTGTAAAAAAAGGTCAGACTTTGGTGATCATCGAAGCCATGAAAGTCATGAATGAAATTCCGGCACCTAAGGATGGTGTGATAACTGAAATTCTTGTTTCTAACGAAGAAATGGTTGAGTTTGGTAAAGGATTGGTACGTATCAAATGATCGATATTCAAGGAATCAAAGAGGCGCTACCCCATCGCTACCCCATGCTCCTAGTGGATCGAGTCTTGGAAGTGAGCGAAGATACTATTGTTGCCATTAAAAATGTCACTATCAACGAACCTTTCTTTAATGGTCATTTTCCTCAATACCCAGTTATGCCAGGTGTCCTTATTATGGAAGCCTTGGCACAGACTGCGGGTGTCTTGGAATTGTCCAAGCCTGAAAACAAAGGGAAACTAGTCTTCTACGCTGGCATGGACAAGGTCAAGTTTAAGAAGCAAGTTGTACCAGGTGATCAATTAGTCATGACGGCTACCTTTGTGAAACGTCGTGGTACGATTGCTGTGGTTGAAGCAAAGGCTGAAGTGGATGGCAAGCTTGCAGCGAGTGGTACTCTTACCTTTGCAATTGGAAACTAAGGAGGTTCTCCATGTTTCGTAAAATTTTGATTGCCAACCGTGGTGAGATTGCGGTTCGCATTATTCGAGCTGCGCGTGAATTGGGCATTGCGACCGTAGCAGTGTATTCAACTGCTGATAAGGAAGCTCTTCACACACTCCTAGCGGATGAAGCTATCTGTATCGGACCTGGTAAGGCGACAGAGTCTTATCTCAATATCAATGCGATTTTATCTGCCGCAGTCTTGACAGAAGCAGAAGCCATCCACCCAGGTTTTGGTTTTCTTAGCGAAAACTCCAAGTTTGCCACGATGTGTGATGAAGTGGGGATTAAGTTCATCGGTCCTTCTGGGGCTGTAATGGATACCATGGGAGATAAGATCAATGCGCGTGAGCAAATGATCAAGGCTGGGGTTCCAGTTATCCCAGGATCTGATGGTGAAGTTCACACGGCTGAAGAGGCCCTTGCAGTTGCAGAAAAGATTGGCTATCCAGTCATGCTTAAGGCATCAGCTGGTGGTGGTGGAAAAGGGATTCGTAAGGTTGAAAAGGCAGAAGACTTGGTCGCAGCCTTTGAGACAGCATCCAGTGAAGCCAAGGCCAATTTTGGAAATGGCGCTATGTATCTAGAGCGTGTGATTTATCCAGCTCGCCATATCGAAGTTCAGATCCTTGCGGACCAAGAGGGTCATGTTGTCCACCTTGGTGAACGGGATTGTTCACTCCAACGGAATAACCAAAAGGTCTTAGAAGAAAGCCCATCCATTGCGATTGGCAAAACCCTTCGTAATGAAATTGGTGCTGCAGCCGTTCGTGCAGCAGAGTCTGTAGGCTATGAAAATGCTGGGACAATTGAATTTCTTCTCGATGAAGCGAGTGGCAATTTCTACTTCATGGAAATGAATACTCGTGTGCAAGTTGAACACCCAGTGACTGAGTTTGTTTCAGGTGTTGATATCGTCAAGGAACAGATTCGCATTGCTGCCGGGCAACCTTTACCTTTCAAACAAGAAGATATCGTCCTACGAGGTCATGCTATCGAGTGCCGGATCAATGCGGAAAATCCAGCATTTAACTTTGCTCCAAGCCCAGGTAAAATTACCAATCTCTATCTACCAAGTGGTGGAGTTGGCTTGCGCGTGGACTCAGCAGTTTATCCAGGTTATACCATTCCCCCTTACTATGATAGTATGATTGCTAAAATCATTGTTCATGGGGAGAATCGTTTTGATGCCTTAATGAAGATGCAACGGGCACTTTATGAACTTGATATTGAAGGAGTGCAAACCAATGCAGACTTCCAGTTGGATCTGATTTCAGACCGCCGAGTTATCGCTGGTGACTACGATACTTCTTTCTTGATGGAAACTTTCTTGCCAAAATACCAAGAAAAAGAATAGACTTTCAAACAGTATGAGAACTAAAAGGGGGAGTTATGGCTCTATTTAGTAAAAAGGATAAGTATATTCGGATCAATCCTAACCGTTCCGTAAGGCAGAAACCACAAGCCAAGCCTGAGGTTCCTGATGAACTCTTTTCCAAGTGTCCTGGATGTAAACATATCATCTACCAAAAGGATCTTGGGAGTGAACGAATTTGTCCCCATTGTAGCTATACTTTCCGTATTTCAGCTCAGGAACGCTTGGATTTGACAATTGATTCTGACAGCTTTGTGGAGATGTTTACGGGTATTGAAACTCAAGATCCATTAAACTTTCCTGGCTACCAGAAAAAACTTGCAACAATGCGTGAAAAGACAGGTTTGGATGAAGCAGTACTAACTGGTACAGCTAGCATCAAGGGACAAAAAGTTGCCCTTGGAATCATGGATTCTAACTTTATCATGGCTTCTATGGGAACCGTTGTGGGTGAAAAAATCACGCGCTTGTTTGAGTATGCAACGGTAGAAAACTTGCCAGTCGTACTCTTCACAGCTTCTGGTGGAGCCCGCATGCAAGAAGGAATCATGAGCTTGATGCAGATGGCTAAGATTTCTGCAGCAGTTCAACGTCATTCCAAGGCAGGACTTTTTTACCTGACTATTTTGACGGATCCGACAACAGGCGGAGTGACAGCTTCTTTTGCTATGGAAGGTGACATTATCCTAGCAGAGCCCCAGAGTTTAGTTGGTTTTGCTGGGCGTCGTGTTATCGAAAATACAGTTCGTGAGACCTTGCCAGATGACTTCCAAAAGGCAGAATTTTTGCTTGAACATGGATTTGTTGATGCAATTGTCAAACGGAGAGAATTACCTGAAACAATTGCTAAATTAGTGAGATTGCATGGAGGAAGTCGCGGATGAATATTGCAAAAATAGTCAGAGAGGCACGTGAGCAGAGTCGCTTGACTGCACTTGATTTCGCCAATGGAATCTTCGATGAGTTTATCGAATTGCATGGAGATCGCTCTTTCCGCGATGATGGTGCGGTTATTGGTGGAATTGGCTGGTTAGGTGACCAAGCAGTAACTGTCGTCGGTATCCAAAAGGGGAAGAGTCTTCATGACAACCTCAAACGGAATTTCGGCCAACCACATCCAGAAGGCTATCGTAAGGCTCTTCGCCTGATGAAACAGGCAGAAAAGTTTGGTCGTCCAGTTGTGACCTTTATCAATACGGCGGGTGCTTACCCTGGTGTAGGAGCCGAGGAACGTGGGCAAGGGGAAGCAATCGCTCGAAACCTGATGGAAATGAGTGACCTCAAGGTTCCAATCATCGCGATTATTATCGGTGAAGGAGGGTCTGGAGGTGCATTGGCACTAGCCGTAGCTGACCGTGTCTGGATGTTAGAGAACTCAATCTATGCCGTACTTAGCCCTGAAGGCTTTGCCTCTATCCTTTGGAAGGATGGGAGCCGTGCCATGGAAGCAGCAGAGTTAATGAAAATCACTTCACATGAACTCCTAGAAATGGGAATCGTAGATAAGGTAATCTCAGAGGTAGGCCTCTCCAGTAAAGAACTGCAAGCTCGTGTTAAAAATGAATTGCGTGCAGAACTAGATAGGTTGCAAGAACTACCACTTGACCAACTTATTGAAGAACGTTACCAACGCTTTAGAAAATACTAAGAATGACTAAATGAGACTAGAAAGGTCTCATTTTTTATGGAAAAATGCAATTCAGGACGAAAAATTGATAGTTGAGGAGATGGACTATAAAATAGATAAAAAAGATGTATACTGCAGATGTGAGCCTACAACAATATTTTAAGAAGGTACTTAATATGACAGGTACAGAAACATTTACAGTTCTTTCGTCAGAAGACTTAGACCAAGTTTCAGATGGTCTTGCTGTTTGGGAAGATGGTTATGGTAGGCGGTTATATTATAGAGAATTTGCACCCTATATGGGGCAAGGGGCACTTAATTCTTATGGGGAAGCTTGGAAGTATGGCTTTCGAACAGGAGAATCTTTCAAAAAAAGTACGATGAGAAACACAAAGAAACTAAGACAATTTGGAATATTTTTGCTTATTATTTTACTATCTACCTATTTACCACAAACAATTGGATTGTATGCGGCAATCATTTTAGGGTTAGGCGCTGATGTCTATTCTCTTATTTTGACAATAGGATTAGTAGGAAGTTTCCTTTTATTAATTTGGTGGTTAAAAAAGCAAAAGATGCTCTTTATCTTTGAGAAAAAGAGCTGGAACTGGTCAACTATCTTTTACTTGTTTGCATGTTATGTGGTTCATCAGATTCTAGGTAATTTTTGGGCACGCTTTGCTCATTTGATTAATGCTAGGAATATTCATGATGTCTATTTTGCGGTGATTCTTTCAAATGGACAACCAACTTTTTTATCTACAGTTCTTAGTTTTATCTTAACAGTCGTTATTGGTCCTATTTTGTAAGAGACGTTTGATCGTGGGTATTTTATGAACACCTTCTTTCCTAAGTCAAAGTATTATTTAGATGTCATCTTATCAGGTCTTATTTTTGGGCTCAGCCATTTGATACTATCTCACCGAGACCCAATTAGTTTATTATATTATAGTTTGATTGGTCTCTTTTTCGCTCTTGTCTATCGTTCTACAGACAATCTTCGATTGACCATTCTCTGCCATAGTTTTTTCAACTTTCTCAACCATGCAAAACCTATCTGGATTTTTGTTTATAATTATATCTATTACCACTTTTTTAGATAGTGGGTAGCAAAGAAAAAAGTGTTTGATATTTGTCAAACACTTTTTCTAATTACTGTTCTTCTGTTACAAACTGGCTGAGCAGTCCATTGATAAAACGGGCAGATTTTTGATCTGAGAAGTCCTTTGCAAGCTCGATAGCTTCATTAACAGCAACCAACTGTGGGGTGTCAAATGAAGTGATTTCAAAGACTCCCAAGCGAAGGAGGTTTCTCTCCACGAGTGTTAAACGCTCGATGGTCCAACCTGCTTTTAAATGCTGTGTGATTTGCTTGTCTAGTTCTTCCTTTTTAGTTTGAACACCAGAAACGAGCTCTGTCAAAAAGGCTGGAAGTTGCACATCCGTATCTTCACGATCGTGTGTGTAGGCGAAACGACAAGCAGTTTCGACGTCTGTATCAAACTCAAGACTCATAAGAGCTTGAAAGGCACACTTACGGAGCTCACGTCTAGATTCTAATAGTGGACTAGTCATTGAGGAAGTCCTCATCAAACAAGTCTTTCAAGTCTGGTTTTGGTGTTTTATCTGGAACGATACCTGCAACGTGGATATTGATAGCAGCGAGTTCTACATCAGCCATATTGCGGACTGCATCTTTGACAGCTTTTTGGATAGCAACAGCTACCTTAGGAACTTTTACTCCGTACTCAAGGTAGAGGTAGATATCTGCTGTGAGTTCTTCGTCCACGTTTTTAAGATAAACGCCGCGGCCGAGCGAAAGTTTTGAAAGGGTATCAGATACTGATTTGTTTGAAAAAGAGTGAACACCCTCTACTTTTGCTGTAGCAATAGCAATGATTTTTTCAAGTACACGTGGGGCGATAACGATTTCGCCAAGTTGTTCTTTAATTCCCATAGAATGACCTCTTTCTAGAGATTAGGCACGAGAAACGTAAGTTCCTTCTGCGGTGTTGATGACGAGTTTTTGTCCTGCTTCGATGAAGTCTGGCACGTTTACGACAAGTCCAGTTTCCATCGTTGCTGGTTTACCAGAACCTGTAACAGTAGCACCTTTGATAGATGGTTGAGTTTCTGCAACTGTCAATTCGACAGTAGTAGGAACGGTAACACCGATCACTTCAGTTCCGTAGAATTGGATCTTCACTTCTGAGTTTTCAAGGATGTAAAGCAATTCGTTTTCAACGTTGACTACAGGGATTTCGTATTGGTCGTAAGTTTCTGTATTCATGAAGTAAGCTGTGTCATCCATTTTGTACAAGTATTGAGCTGGGACAGTCTCGATGATAGCTTGTTCAAATTTTTCCTCTGGACGGTAGCTTGTGTCAAATGTAGAACCAGTACGGACATCACGCAATTTCATACGCATGATCGTGTTTCCTTTACCTGGTTTGTGGTGACTAGCTTCCAAAACGCGGATCAATTTACCGTCAGCTGTTTCAAAGGTCATACCAGCTTTTAATTTACTTGCTTCAATCATGTTTTTACCTCTTTAATAAATATTATTACTCTTCATTTTACCATAAAATACTCTGGAAATAAAGCCAAAATAGTTATTGGGAGCTGGTAGAGAAGAAAAAACCAACCTTAGGGCTGGTTTTGTTCTGTCTAGTCTTCTTTCAACTTGGCCAATTCCTGTGCAAGTAGTTTAAGGGCAACTTGTGGGTTGGCTTGTCCTTTGGTTGCTTTCATAAGGAATCCTGTGAAGGCCTTGTCTGCGTTTCGTTTGCCTGACTTGAAGTCTGCAACAGCAGCTTCGTTATCGGCAAAAACTTGGTGGATGATTGGAATCAAGATAGCTGGATCTGAGATTTGCACCAAGCCTGCTTTTTCCACGTATTCACGCGCGCCACCGCCATTTTTAGCCAGGTGGACAAAGACTTTCTTGGCAATCTTAGAAGAGATCGTGCCGTCCTCGATGATGGCAATCATTTCTACCAAGTTTTCTGGTGTTAACTCGATTTGTTCCAGTGTTTTGCCTTCGGCGTTCAAGAATTGAGCGACTTCACCTTGGAGCCAGTTTGAGACTTGCTTGGCATCGCCACCGAGGGCCACAGCTTTCTCAAAGAAGTCAGAAGTGATTTTGTTTGTCGTCAACTGGCTGGCGTCGTAGTCTGACAAGCCAAGGTCGGCAACATAGCGCGCACGTCTTTCTTTTGGAAACTCTGGTAACTCTGTACGCATCTCCTCAATCCACTCGTCTGAGATTTCAAAAAGTGGTAGGTCTGGTTCTGGGAAGTAGCGGTAGTCTGCAGCACCTTCCTTAACACGCATGAGGATGGTTGCTTTGTTCGCTTCATCATAACGGCGTGTTTCTTGGCGAATTTGACCACCTGAGCGAAGGATTTCAGCCTGACGTTGGACTTCGTATTCAAGACCCTTGCGGACGTTTGAGAAGGAGTTGAGGTTTTTCAACTCAGTTTTGGTACCGAATTTCTCTTGACCATAAGGACGAAGCGAGATGTTGGCATCCACGCGCATAGAACCTTCTTCCATCTTAACGTCAGAAATGCCAGCGTACTGGATGACTTCCTTGAGGGCTGTCAGATAAGCGTAGGCTTCCTCTGGAGAACGCATGTCCGCTTCAGATACAATCTCAATCAAAGGAACCCCTTGGCGGTTGAGGTCAACATAAGAGTAGCCATCTGTACCGTGGGTGTTTTTACCAGCGTCTTCTTCTAGGTGAGCACGCTCGATACCGATTTTCTTAGTTGTACCGTCTTCTAGCTCGACTTCAATCCAGCCGTTATAACCGATTGGCTCATCAAATTGAGAGATTTGGTAGGCTTTGGGATTGTCGGGATAGAAGTAGTTCTTGCGGTCAAAGTGCATCTTTTTGTGGATGTCCATGTTAAGAGCAAGAGCTGCCTTGATACCGGCATCAACAACACCTTTATTGAGAACTGGCAGTACTCCTGGGAAAGACCAGTCAATCACGTTGGTGTTGGCGTTTTGGTCATTTCCAAAGTGGGCAGAAGTAGGTGAGAAGATTTTTGAATTGGTGTTGAGCTCTACGTGGACTTCAAGTCCAATGACTGTTTCAAAGTTCATTAGTTGTCACCTCCAAAAATCACGGGTTGTTGTTTGTGGTAGTCTGTTGTTGCTTCAAAGGCAGCAGCAGCTTGGTAAATGGTTTCTTCTGAGTATTTAGGACCAATCAATTGTAGACCGACTGGTAGTCCTTGAGCAAATCCAGCAGGAATCGAAATTCCTGGGAGACCCGCTAAGTTGACAGGAATGGTCAAAAGGTCAGCTAAGTACATGGCAACTGGGTCGTGGTTGAGCGAGTCCAAGTCATAGGCAACACTAGGAGCAGTTGGTCCCAAAATCAAGTCGTAATCCGCAAAGACTTTTTCGAAATCTTGAATGATGAGGGTACGGACTTGTCCAGCCTTCTTGTAGTAGGCGTCGTAGTAACCTGATGAAAGGCTGAAAGTACCCAGCATGATACGGCGTTTCACCTCTTCACCGAAACCTTGGCTACGGCTGTTTACATAGATTTCATCAAGGTTGCTTGCATCTTCTGCGCGGTAGCCGTAACGGATACCGTCAAAGCGTTGCAAGTTTGATGAAGCTTCTGATGAAGCGATAATGTAGTAAACTGCGACACCGTATTTTGAGTGGGGAAGGCTGACTTCTTCAATGATAGCACCAAGTTTTTCAAAGTGTTTGGCTGCGTTCAGAATGGTTTCTTTAACTTCTGGGTCAATTCCTTCACCGAGGTATTCCTTAGGCAAAGCGATTTTCATGCCCTTGATGTCTTGACCAATTTTTGAAGTAAAGTCGGCAATGCGGACAGGAGCAGAAGTAGAGTCTTTAGCATCTTCGCTGGCAATCGCGTTGAGCAAGAGGGCATTTTCCTTAACAGTTGGTGCGAAAGGTCCAATCTGGTCTAGCGAGCTACCAAAGGCAATGAGACCGAAACGTGAAACTGTTCCGTAGGTAGGTTTGAGACCAACGATCCCGTTGAAGGCAGCAGGTTGGCGGATGGAACCACCAGTATCAGAACCAAGTGACAAGCGGACTTGGCCTGAAGCTACAGCTGCAGCAGAACCACTTGATGAACCACCAGGAACCTTGGTCTGGTCCCAAGCATTTTTAGTCGCTCCGTAGTGGGAAGTTTCACCTGATCCCCCCATGGCAAATTCGTCCATGTTGGTTTTTCCGACAACAATCATACCCTTAGATTTTGCATTGGTGACAGCTGTCGCATCAAAGATAGGCTCGTAGTTGTAGAGCATTTTAGAGGCTGCAGTTGTGAGAATACCGTCAGTAGAGATGTTATCCTTAACAGCCAGCGGAATTCCTGAAAGGACATTGTCCGCGTCAATTCCTGCTTCATCAATGGCCTTAGCTTGAGCAAGAGCTTGCTCCTCAGCGATGGTGACAAAAGCGTTGATAGCTGTCTCGCGAGACTTAATATCTTCAAGTGTAGCTTGGGTCAATTCAGTTGCTGAAATCTCCTTAGAGACAAGGAGATTGTGCAACTCTTCAATAGTTTTATGATTAAAAGTCATTAGGCATCTCCTCCATCGTCTAGGATAGCTGGTACCTTGATATAGTAGTTTTCTTTTTCAGGTACGTTTTTAAACAAGCGATCACGGTCTGTTCCTTCTTCGGCCACATCAGGGCGGAGTACAGTCTTGCGGTCAGCCATGGTCGTAGTAGGTGCGACACCAGTTGTGTCGACTTCGCCTAGCAACTCAACCATATCTACAATCTTAGACAGGGTGGTCGCAAAGGCAGCAGTTTCTTCTTCAGAGAATGTTAATTTTGAAAGATTGGCAACGTGCGTTACCTCTTCTTGCGTAATTTTCATCTTGCATCCTTTCGTGAAATGATGATTTTTAGTCTGTTCTATTTTACCATATTTTCCTATAAATAAGGGAGCCAAACTGAAAAGAAATGGAAATTGAAAAATCGCTTTTAATTCGCTATAATGGTAAAACTAGAGAATAAAAAAATAAGAGTTAGGATAGAAACATGTTCCATCAATTTATCACCAGAACTCAGACGGTCCCTCCTCCCATTCCGCTTTTTTGGTATGGGGTTATGATGCTTCTTTTAGTGCTTTGTATTTATGGGGCGTTTGCTTATCACAAGAATCCACGCTTTGTCTACTTGTTTAAGGGGATTCAGATCCTCCAGTTATTAGTACTTTATAGTTGGTATGTTGGTTTTGGCATTCCCTTTTCTAATAGCCTTCCTTTTTATCATTGCCGTTTGGCGATGTTTGCGGTGGTTTTCTTGCCAGATAAATGGCGGAGCAAGCAATATTTTGCCCTCTTAGGAGCTAGTGGAGCGGTCTTTGCCCTGGTTTACCCTGTTTTTGACCCCTATGACTTCCCCCATATCACCAGTTTTTCGTTTTTGATTGGGCACTATGCTCTTTTGGTCAACTCCTTGGTCTACTTGATGAATCACTATGACAAGAACTTGCTCAAGAAATATATGATTGTAGCCTATACCTTTATCCTCAATCTCTTTCTAGTTGGGGTTAATCAGGTGACGGGTGGAAATTATGGCCTCTTAAGAGACACACCATTCATCTCGAATGCTCCTCTATGGATAAAGTACCTCCTTGTGTCGGTTATTCTTTCTCTTGCCTTGCTTCTCTTTGATGAAGTATTTAAGAAACGGTGGAAAAAGAGAAATCAAGCGCAATCTGTGCTCTAGCTTGCCTTTTCATCGAATGAGCAATTGAAAAACTCCCTAAAATCCGCTATAATAGGTAAGTTGAAAGGATTGGAATGTTCCGATGTAAAAATATAAAATATAGCAATCACTATTATCCTAAAATAAAAGAAAGAGAAGATATGACTATTCAAGAAGAAATTAAGAAACGCCGTACCTTTGCCATCATCTCCCACCCGGACGCGGGGAAAACAACCATCACTGAGCAGTTGCTCTACTTTGGGGGCGAGATTCGTGAGGCTGGTACTGTAAAAGGGAAGAAAACAGGGACTTTTGCCAAGTCTGACTGGATGGATATCGAGAAACAACGTGGGATTTCGGTCACTTCATCTGTTATGCAATTTGACTACGACGGTAAACGCGTCAACATCCTCGACACACCAGGGCACGAGGACTTTTCAGAAGATACCTATCGTACCTTGATGGCGGTGGATGCTGCGGTCATGGTAGTTGACTCTGCCAAGGGTATTGAGGCCCAAACCAAGAAATTGTTTGAAGTTGTCAAGCACCGTGGCATTCCCGTCTTTACCTTTATGAATAAGTTGGACCGTGACGGTCGTGAGCCACTGGACCTCTTGCAAGAATTGGAAGAAGTCTTGGGCATTGCTAGTTACCCTATGAATTGGCCAATCGGGATGGGGAAAGCCTTTGAAGGGCTCTATGACCTCTATAACCAACGCTTGGAACTCTATAAAGGAGATGAGCGTTTTGCCAGTCTAGAAGATGGTGAAAAACTCTTTGCTAGCAACCCATTCTACGAGCAAGTCAAAGATGATATTGAACTTCTAAATGAAGCAGGAAATGAGTTTTCAGAGGAAGCTATTCTGGCTGGAGAATTGACACCTGTCTTCTTTGGATCAGCTCTTACTAACTTTGGTGTGCAGACCTTCCTTGAGACCTTCCTCAAGTTTGCGCCAGAACCTCATGGACACAAGAAAACAGACGGAGAAATTGTTGATCCTTATGACAAGGACTTCTCAGGATTTGTCTTTAAAATCCAAGCCAACATGGACCCTCGACACCGTGACCGCATCGCCTTTGTCCGTATCGTTTCGGGTGAATTTGAGCGTGGGATGAGTGTTAACCTGCCTCGTACTGGGAAGAGTGCCAAACTGTCTAATGTGACTCAGTTTATGGCGGAAAGTCGTGAAAATGTAACCAATGCTGTGGCAGGTGATATTATCGGAGTTTACGATACAGGTACTTATCAAGTTGGTGATACCTTGACAGTTGGAAAAAACAAGTTTGAATTTGAACCACTACCAACCTTTACCCCTGAGATTTTCATGAAAGTTTCTGCTAAGAACGTCATGAAGCAAAAATCCTTCCACAAGGGAATTGAGCAGTTGGTACAAGAGGGAGCCATTCAGCTTTATACTAACTACCAAACAGGCGAATACATGCTAGGCGCTGTAGGTCAACTTCAGTTTGAAGTCTTCAAGCACCGTATGGAAAATGAATACAATGCGGAAGTGGTCATGATCCCGATGGGTAAAAAGACGGTTCGCTGGATTAAGCCAGAGGATCTAGACGAACGCATGTCATCTAGCCGCAATATCTTGGCCAAAGACCGCTTCGACCAACCTGTTTTCCTCTTCGAAAATGACTTTGCCCTCCGCTGGTTTGCGGACAAGTACCCAGACGTGGAGTTGGAGGAGAAGATGTGATTCAGTAAATCTACTTGATTGCATAGCAATCTAAGTAGACTACGGCAAGTCCTATTAGACTTGCCTAACTGCCTCACTAACTGAGTTTTACAAATGAAATCGATTTGTAAAACTCAGTGTCGTAATCTAACAATCGGTAACGGGTAGTGAGAGGCCTAGCAACCTGCCTTACTAACTACGTTTGGTAAATGAAATCAATTTGCCAAACTCCGTGTTGTAGTATCATAATCGTTCTAGCAAGAAAACCCTACGGATCCAGGCCATTCGTGGGATTTTTTGTTGTAACGAAGATAAATTAGTGAAAACAATTTAATTCAATAGGCTTTGCAGTCACTTCTTCTGGGATGATTTCGTTGTTCTATTGTTCCAAAATGATATTTCTCCTCAGTTTGGAGTTGGAATTTCCTATCTTCTAGAAAATGTCGTTTAGGTTATGTTGTCAGAGGGAAAGTTACTTGCTTCTTAATTTTTCTATTTGTCCCAATCAGAGATATTGAATTGTCGGTGTATTTAGGATATAATATAGAGATAAAAATTTATAGTAAGAAGAATTTCTTTTTTAGTTTAGGAGAGTGAGCATGTTTTTTAGACGCCAACGAGGTGAATATAGAGAGACCGACCGCATCACAAGGTATAAATTAATCAAGTCAGGGAAACATTGGTTGCGGGCCTCAACTTCCCTATTTGGTCTGTTTAAAGTTATGCGTGGGGGTGTTGATGCTACGCAGGTAAAAACAGAATTAGTAGAAGATCAGGCAAGTCAAAAATTGACTGCCTTAGATTTGTTGAAAGGTGTAGCAGCAACTGGAACCATTTTGGGAGGTTTTGCGGCCACTCAGACAAGAGTCTACGCTAATGATACTGTTGCAGTTGAAAAGACGGTGGAATCAAAGGATATCTTGGCTACAAGAAATACAGTGGTTCTAGGTGAGACATCAACTAGTGACTCAGAAACTTCTGCTAGCTTGTCAACTTCTGTAAGTGAAAGCACTTCGCTGTCAGAATCTGTGTCTAATAGTTCGTCAGCCAGTGCCTCGGTTAGCACTTCTACTAGTCTTTCGGTCAGCATTTCCAATAGTACGTCATTCAGCGAGTCTGTCAGTACTTCTGCTAGTGCCAGTCAATCAATAAGTGGATCGAATGTTTCTGTAGTGTCAAGTCTGTCTGTTGAACAGAGTGGATCGACAACAGCAATTGACCAGCAACCTTCTACTTCAAAAGAAGCAAAGAACCTTGAAATTGACTCAGCTGAATTAAAAATAACTGAAATTACTGGTAAGAATAGTGTTAGTGGAGTTCAATCAACTTCTGTCACAACTAGCTTAATTGAAGCTGCTGCGGTTGCACTAGCATCTTCAGAAGTCACTGCTAAACAACAAGAAGAAAACCGTAGGAAGTTGACCAATCTTTCAGCTGAAATAGGTGACTATCTAGCAAAAGCGGTTGATTTACCAAATACGGATTCAGCTCTTGCTAAGGCCAATGCTGCAGTAACAGAAATTGAAAAAGCCCTCGCTGATCCAACTAGTGATTTAACAACAGTAGTGCAAAAAGCTACTTCAGCGCGTAATTCGATTGTCAATGCTGTGTTGGCGGCTAATTCTGGTGTGCGTGATGCACGAAATGGGGCAGAAATTGCTAGAGGGGCACACTCACGTGCAGCCTCTAAACCACCTACGATTTCTATGCCATCCACTATCACAATTTATAATGATGAATCAGTTAATTACCAGATAAGGCTGAATGATGATAAAGGGATGGATAAAATCACGGCTTCCCCATCCAATGCTATTATTACAGGCTTAAATGCACCGAACTATCCAGCTACTAAGAAAAGGGGATATGGGGATCTATATACCTATGATAGGTGGGGAAATCAAACAGGGGCCCAAAGGACATACACTATTAACATAATGGGGACGGTGGGTCGTGAAAACGGTACTTGGAAACCCTATAAACCTGGTACCTATGTTCTGGAGTACACAGTAACAGATATTCATGGCCTGACTGCGACAGCACGTACGAATGTCCATATCAAAGGCTTCAACGAACGCCACAACCCAGTTAGTGGGGATACTGTTATTGTTAAGAATCCCTCTTCTTTGACTAAAAGTGAACGCGATCAAGTACTTGAAAAATTTAAGGAAAAAAACCAGTCGCTTTTATCTGGTAGTGATTTTACGAAAGATGGCGTAACCGGAACGATTTCGGTAGCTGAAAATGGGAATATTACCATTACCTACCGTGATAATACTACAACTGTTATCCCAGCTAATGTGGATGCTGTTCCAGTTCCGAGTGCAACGGTAACTCGTAACGGTCAAACTCTAACACCTGTAAACGGCAACTATGTTGTGTACGCAGGAGATGATATTCAAATTAATTTCACTGCTACAGATAATAGCGGGCAATTATCAGAATTTAAGATTGTTTCAAATGAAGATGCAAATGGTTCAGCCCTTAAAAATAATTTCTTTGAAGATAATAAATATGGGACGGGAACTGTAGAGCATTTAACGGGGAATATCACAGCGACTACTGCTAGTCCAGCTCGCATTACAGTAAGAGCTCATTTGAATGATAATCTAGAGTACGATAAAAATGGTAGAAATAGTTGGCAACGTAATGCAGTAGCAACGGATAAGGCTGGGAATAAAAATAGTGCAGGAAATGCTTCGCCAGGTAATGTCCGTATTGTGCAAGGTAGGCTGACAGATATTATGGAAGGGGTAGCACCGACTGAAACCTTCCAAGTAGAGAATGTTTCTGAATTAAAACCTCAAGAAAAAACTCGTATATTGACGGCTGTTGAGAAACTAAACAATAAGCAGGAAAAACGTATTGATTCCTTTACTATTAGTAACAATGGAACAGTTACCATTATCTATAAAGATAAGACTACGGATACGTTCACTGTAAAACTTTCTGATAGTGAATATAAGAGTAGTAGTACTTCAACTAGTCTAAGTCAAAGACAATCAACAAGTGCTTCAGTTTCAGCAAGTACGTCAGCGAGCGTATCTGCTTCAACGAGTGCCTCAGTAAGTGCTTCAACAAGCGCGTCCAAGTCAGCCTCAACAAGTGCCTCAGCAAGTGCAAGTACATCGGCGAGTGCATCTGCTTCAACAAGTGCTTCAGTTTCAGCAAGTACATCGGCAAGTGAGTCCGCTTCAACAAGTGCTTCAGTTTCAGCTAGCACGTCAGCGAGCGCATCTGCCTCAACAAGTGCCTCAGCAAGCGCAAGTACATCGGCGAGCGTATCCGCTTCGACAAGTGCTTCAGCAAGTGCAAGCACATCAGCGAGCGTATCTGCTTCAACGAGTGCTTCAGTTTCAGCAAGTACGTCAGCGAGCGTATCTGCTTCGACCAGTGCCTCAGCATCAGCAAGTACATCAGCGAGTGCGTCTGCCTCAACCAGTGCTTCAGCATCAGCAAGTACATCAGCGAGCGTATCTGCTTCAACGAGTGCTTCAGTATCAGCAAGTACATCAGCGAGCGCATCTGCCTCAACCAGTGCCTCAGTAAGTGCTAGCACGTCAGCGAGTGCGTCTGCTTCAACGAGTGCCTCAGTAAGTGCAAGTACATCAGCGAGCGCATCTGCCTCAACCAGTGCCTCAGTAAGTGCTAGCACGTCAGCGAGCGTATCTGCTTCAACGAGTGCTTCAGTAAGTGCAAGCACATCTGCAAGTGCATCCGCTTCAACAAGTGCTTCAGTTTCAGCAAGTACGTCAGCGAGCGTATCCGCCTCAACGAGTGCCTCAGTAAGTGCCAGTACGTC
>NZ_NCUW01000013.1 GCF_002096335.1 Streptococcus oralis subsp. dentisani | reverse complement strand
GATTTTTATCGCTCTGAACATCAAAAAAGAAAGGACGAATTTTGTCCTTTCCCGAACTTAGCTTTTCTTCAACCCGCTACAGTTGACAAAGAGCCGAACTCATCACACAAAGACAATAAAAAAAGAGCTAACACTCTTAGTTTACGGAGAATGGGGGATTCGAACCCCCGCGCCAGTTACCCGACCTAACGATTTAGCAAACCGTCCTCTTCAGCCTCTTGAGTAATTCTCCTACTTTAATGGGCACGAGTGGACTCGAACCACCGACCTCACGCTTATCAGGCGTGCGCTCTAACCACCTGAGCTACGCGCCCAAGTCAAAAACTTGGTAATTTGAACAAAGTTCAAAGCGGGTGACGAGAATCGAACTCGCGACAACAGCTTGGAAGGCTGTAGTTTTACCACTAAACTACACCCGCATAACTATTATGAAATGGCGCGAGACGGAATC
>NZ_NCUW01000012.1 GCF_002096335.1 Streptococcus oralis subsp. dentisani | reverse complement strand
TGAAAGGAGGATGTGGGATTCGAACCCACGCACGCTTTTACACGCCTGACGGTTTTCAAGACCGTTCCCTTCAGCCGGACTTGGGTAATCCTCCAATAAATAGTCCGTACGGGATTCGAACCCGTGTTACCGCCGTGAAAAGGCGGTGTCTTAACCCCTTGACCAACGGACCATATTTATAAATGGGCACGAGTGGACTCGAACCACCGACCTCACGCTTATCAGGCGTGCGCTCTAACCACCTGAGCTACGCGCCCAAGTTAAAAAACTTGGTATTGAACAAAGTTCAAAGCGGGTGACGAGAATCGAACTCGCGACAACAGCTTGGAAGGCTGTAGTTTTACCACTAAACTACACCCGCTAAAATGGGAGTTAACGGGATCGAACCGCTGACCCTCTGCTTGTAAGGCAGATGCTCTCCCAGCTGAGCTAAACTCCCAAAAGCTAAGCGACTTCCATATCTCACAGGGGGCAAC
>NZ_NCUW01000027.1:181928-233099 GCF_002096335.1 Streptococcus oralis subsp. dentisani | reverse complement strand
TGAGATAAAGTCTGAAACACTTTCAGAGATTGATTCTGATGCTAAATCGCTTGGGTCTTCACTCTCTGAGACATAGTCTGATGTGCTGGTGGAAACAGAGTTGATGTCCTGCTCCAATTCGGAGTCACTGTGACTTTCACTTGCTGAGATAAAGTCTGAAACACTTTCAGAGATTGATTCTGGTTCTAAAACGCTTGGCTCTTCACTTTCTGAGATAAAGTCTGATGTGCTAAATGAAGCAGAGGCGATGTTTTGCTCCAATTCGGAGTCACTGTGGCTCTCGCTTGCTGAGATAAAGTCTGAAACACTTTCAGAGATTGATTCTGATGCTAAATCGCTTGGGTCTTCACTCTCTGAGACATAGTCTGATGTGCTGGTGGAAATAGAGTTGATGTCCTGCTCCAATTCGGAGTCACTGTGGCTCTCGCTTGCTGAGACAAAGTCTGAAACACTTTCAGAGATTGATTCTGGTTCTAAAACGCTTGGCTCTTCACTATCTGAGAGAAAGTTTGATGTGATAAATGAAGCAGAGGCGATGTCTTGCTCAAATTCGGAGTCACTGTGACTCTCGCTTGCTGGGACAAAGTCTGAAACACTTTCTGAAATTGATTCTGAGCCTAAATCACTTGGGTCTTCACTCTCTGAAACAGAGTCAATGACTGACAAGGACTGCGAAAGACTAGGCGATTTTGACTCAGATACACTAGAGCTTTGGCTAGACGAAAGATTCTCTGAATCAGGTTCACTCTGATTCGAAACTTCACTAGAATCAGTATGACTAGCAATACTTTCACTGCTTGATAGCATGCTCGTACTCACCGAATCAGAAACATATAAACTATGACTCACAGATTCTTGAATAGACGTAGCCGTAAGCGATTCTGACACCGAAACAGAATCACTGAGTGAGTTAGCCTCAGACATTGAATTACGCAGAGAATAGCCTTTTTCAGAAATACTTTGACTATAAGATTCACTGTAGGAAATCGCGATGAAGTCGCTAAGAGAAGCGAGCGCACTAGTTGATAAACTCTGGCTAACATTTTTTATCAACTCGGCCATGTTTAAACTATTTTTCTCCTGAAAAGCTTC
This sequence comes from Streptococcus oralis subsp. dentisani, assembly GCF_002096335.1. Taxonomy (GTDB): domain Bacteria; phylum Bacillota; class Bacilli; order Lactobacillales; family Streptococcaceae; genus Streptococcus; species Streptococcus oralis_Z. Next base: position 232,007 of record NZ_NCUW01000027.1, on the reverse strand, counting down.
TAAAACTTCCATAACCGAAACAGACTCTAGTGGTAATTCAAAGTCCTCACTGGCCTTCCTCACCATTTCTTTCTGTTCCTTCATCTTTTTGCTAACAGGTTTCAGTTCGACTGCATCAGAATGATGATCATCATAATCGTTATCTTCCTCATTGACCAATTGCTTAATCTTCGATAACAGGCGTTGAAATCCTGATAACTCTTCTTTTTTGCTCATTATATTATTATTTCTCCCAAAAACTATTTATCACTACTATTATAAGGGTTGAAGTTCAATCTGTCAAAGCATTACCCAGAAAAGACCGCTAATTTTCTTTTGTTATCCATATCAATATAGAATTGACTCTCATTTTACACAGTGAATAGCATTCTGTTTCTGTTTTTTCATTCACAAAATTCATCAAAGCCTTTCAACATCAAAAGGTGTAAACTGTCGTGACAATCTGAACTCTAATTTTTATATTGACTACATTTTGCTAAAATCTGTCATACACAGATTAGACTTTCCTACTGGTTTTCAGGACAAGTGATTCATAGAAAGGCATTCTTAGGTTACATTTTCCCTCATCCACTCTTCAGTTGTCTCTAGATTTATATTTTTCAACAAAGCCGACTGATCTAACAGATAGACAAAATTGGATAAGTCCTGAGATTCCATCTTCGAACTTCCATATTCTTTAACTCTTGTTGAATCAAAGCGATATAGCAATAAATCCCTAAAAATCGGATAATTCACTCGTTTTCGATGACGTTCCAGTAAGCGATGATAGTCTAATTCAGCTAGAAAACTATCTGTCACTAAAGCATAGGAAGTTAAAAATTGTTTTGAGTAAAACAGGGCCGCAATATTTGAAATGGGTCCATAGCCAATAAAAGCTACTTTTTCAAAAGAATACTGTCTTGATAGGCTTTCAATTTTTTCGAGTAAGTTTCCAAAAAACTCTTTTTCCATGTATAAAAGTGAACTTTTGTAGGAAGAGTTCACCATTACCAAATTTGGAAAATGTTCCTGCACTATTTCTGGAACAAAACCTGTCCGATTGAACTCAGGTTCTGTAAAGCAAACGTAAATGGTATTCTTCTCATTGTTCTTATGAAGCAAATCTGAAATCCAATAGCGATTAACTGTATAGTCTGCCACACCTTCTTGGGCAATATAAATCCCCTCAAACAAGAAGCGCTGACAGCCTCCACTGACCAATTGAATTTTATAATGATGGGTGTCAGTTGGTACATAAACACTTGCTGTCTCCTCTGGTTTCACACTATGAGAAAAAATTTCCTCATCAGCCGAATCCATAAAGATAACTTTTAAGTAAGTTGAATTCTCAGGAAGAGTTTCTAGATAGCTTCCAATGACATACTTCTCTCCCCGCTTCAAATCAGGAAGTTGACTTGTATTTCTCAGATCCTGATAATTGGCTTTCGAGTACCATTCGTGAATAACTGTCCCAGACGGCATAAATTGATTCTCATATAAAACTCGACCATCCTCTAAGACCCTGACAGATGAACCATATAAATACTGAGATACACTTTGCATATCCCAATAAGCAAAATAGACTTCCTCCTTATATCTCACGAATTAAACTTCCTTTCAAAACTATTCATTAGCAGTGCTATGTATTGATTAAAGAACCATTCGACAACACCTTGTGTATCATCATTATGTCGTCCCTCAAAGCCCTTGCTAATCAGGCTAATCTTATAATTACGATTTTCGAGCTCTTCCTCCAAGGTAGCATAGGCACGGTCATCATAATCATCCTGACACATATAAGCCATGATAAATTTTGTTCTCGAAAAATCAGCAGCTCTAAAGGCTTTCCAAAAATACTCATTTAGTTTTGTTGCTGTCTCATCAGATAGCTTACCCATCGTACGATAAAGGATATCCAAAGACGTTGGGAATCCGCCAGGACGAAGGGAAGACTCATTTACAGCAATATCACCTAAATTTACCAAGGGTTTACCGACAATAACGGCGTGAGGTTCTAGTTTAGAAGCATAGTACAGGGCGCCAAATGTCCCCATTGATAAGCCAGACAAAACTAACTGATCGGCTGTAAATTCTAACTCATCCAAACAGTGGCGAATCACTTGAATGAGCTTTTGTTCTAACTCATCCGATCCAAGATAAAAGCCACCGCCCTCTGAACGCGGATCTCCAATCAGTAAAAAGGGAGCTCCCATACCAGCCATCATATCGAATCCTTCAAAGCCTTCTGCTTGACGATAACCTGAAAAATATACATTAAGAGGTGGTCTCAAATCACCTGGATGAAAGAAATAAATCAGTTCCTCTCTATTTTTATCAATAATGCGATTTCCACCAACTAACAAGTCACCATAGCCTAAATGAGAATCTCGATGATGAAGGGGACCTATTTTCACGATTCCTTGTCCCTTAGCTTGAATACTAATGCTTAGATAGTAGGAATCCTGCGTGTCTAAAATTAGAGGTTTGTCATAGACCGTTTCATCATAAACCCATTCTTGCATTGGTGAAGGCGCGACAGGATACCCTTTGATGACATAGCGGACTGAGCAGTCACCAGAAATTCTAAATTCTGGCCATAAATCCAAAGGAGTATCTGCATCCAGATAGATATTATACTGATAGTTCGCTAGGGTTTGATAGTCCTCTCCAAATTCCCCTACCAAACTGAGATAATTGCTTCCTTCATAGTTAATCTGTCCACTAAAGAGAGAATGAACTGCTAAATGATTTACTTTGAGCTTGGAACCACTTTGCTGAGGAAAGAAAGCACGAGAAAAACGATACAAAATCTGCTCAGGACTTTCAAATTGAGATTTGACTGCTTTCTTACGAAACAAGAATGTTTCCAAATCTTTCGTAGTAATCTGGCAACGTTCATGGTAAAACAAACGATAAGGCTGAATCAGGCTATCCAGAACAGTGATGTATTCGAAATGTTCTAGCGTATCCACCAATATAAGGTCATAAATCTTTGCAAGCCTTGCCCTATCATCTATGCCCCCACTCAACATCTCAATATCAGTAGGTACAAGTGATGCCATATCCTCTGGCTTAACAAATCTCCACCTTATATTACTAGGAATATCATATTGCTCTTGCCAGTTCTCATCAGCAATTTGTAGAACACTAATCTCTCTCATTTTCCCTTAATTCCTTTATTGAGTTTTTCCACATTTCGACAATTTCTCCCCTTTTGTACTGCTCCATCCTACTCAAAGAATGAGCCTTGCATTTATATGCTGACTCTATATCCGTCAAATAATACAATATTACATTTTTTAGGATAGAAATGTCAGTTATAATCGAACCATTTTCTGCATGCTTGACATAAGAGGAACTATATAAATTAATCTGAGGAATACCCCCACTTAGCCCTGCAATTTGTAGAAGCATATCTGCTGGATTTCCCAAATCAAGAAGGACACGAACCTCCTTCAAAATTTTTGCTAATTCAGTAGAACTGCGATGTGTCTTAATCTCCATTCTCTCTCTGAGAATTTTTCCTCGTTCCAAAAGAGCCTTACTCTCCTTAGGCTTTATATCTTCATGGATCTGTGCTTTTTCTTCTGAACCTAGCTGATACGATAAATATTCTTTGAGAAATTGTCTGATAAATACCGCTCTTTCAGACTCCAAACTCTGGGTTCCAATCAGTAACTTCATCCATTCCTTCTCTAGCATCATATCAAATATGGTTCTAAAGACAGTTTGAAGATGTTCTTGAGGTAAAGTATCAACATTGACATAGACAGTTGCTGGCTTTTCCTGCTGGCTTTCTTCTGCCTGCAGACGAATGTCATAAGGAGCCACCTCATAATAAGGGGGAAGCTGGGCTTTGCCAATCAGTTCATCCATCTTTTGAACCTTACTAAAGCTATCAACAATAAAGAATGGTGTACCCTGCAAATCCCCTAGGATTTTTTCTTTATCCTCAATTGGGTAGCGTTCACCAAAGAAAGAGAAGGCAAGATTGTAATGCCTCTTAGCATTGTGGAAAAGATGGTTATGTTGAGGATTTGCTGAAACAATAAGCATATCATCTCTTGTTAGGGCAGAAGATAAATACTGGTCCAGTTTTTCCTTGATTAGCTCCTCAATGTCACTATAAACATCCTTTGCGAATGCTTCTTGGACTTCAGGATTGACAAACACTTGATGATTATCTCTTGTCAAGAATTCCCTAAACTGCCACTGGCCTTGTGGATTCAGATAATCTTGATGGTCTGGCTGATTATTTTCAAAATAAATCACACTAGAAACTATGCCTCGATCATCAAAGACCAAACGGTGATCCATCTGATTATTTTTAAAATAGATAATATCGAAAATATTGCCAGTCTGAAAAAAATTAATCTGGGCATAGTGGTTCTGATTTAAATAAACATCCACAAGAAAGGGAGTATAAAAGAATTCCGCTCCCTGTGGCCATTTCAAATCATCCAAGCCGAGCTTTCGAGGCAAAACATCTGTCAAACCTTGTAGATTATCAAATAGATTCCACATTCCAGCCGGCTCGATTTTCTCCTGATAACAGTGGCTTCGAATATGGGGCGAATAGTTCAACACCAGAATGCTACTATCTTTTCCAGCAGGTTGAAACATCTGTAATAAATTCATAGTATCATCAAACATTATCTGGTTTGATGAACAATAAAAAGGCAAAGCAGTGGAATACCATTTCCTACCTTGACAATACCAAGATGGTACAAAGTAAAACATTTCCCTCTATCTCCTTAGCATTCAATTTTTCATTGTAGTCAGTTCTAATTCTCAAGATAAATCCCTTGGTTGTCAAGCATTTTCATCTAAGAAATGACATAAAAGTCTCTGAAAGACGACCTATTTTTGTTAGATTTATTTCTTATTTTCCCTGAATGAATCGTTCTATAAAAATCCACTAATTCCCTTTAGTATAGCATATTTAGCGATTTTCTTCAAACATCACTTGGCTCTTTAAAGCTACGCCGATTGCAGAGTTAGAAGAATCATTCGCAGTTCATCTTCTTATTTTAAGTCATCAAACAGAATCACAAGAAATCTGGACAACTTTATTAGAACAACAGATAGAAAGACCAGAGCATCACTCTGGCCTTCTACTATCCTGTTTAGTTTCTAACCAAACTTAGTCTTCTTTTTTACGCATAGATGCTACAAGTCCTGTACCTAAGCCCAAGAGAGCCAATCCTGCTGCTAATATTGACATAGAGGACTCGCTTCCTGTATTTGGAAGATGGTCTTTTCCAGTCTGACTAGCTTTTTCTTTTTGCGGTTTTGGTTCCGCCTGTCCCTGTTCACGCTCATCTGGCTTAACAGGTGCTTGCGGTTCTGGTTTCTCTTGTGCTACTGCAGTTCCAACTTCCACGATACGATCTTGCGCAACTATCTTATCAAAGGTTTCTTTCAGTGTACGCTTACCATTTTCGACTTCTACTAGATGGACACGAATACCTTTTTGACCTTCTTGAAGAACACGGGTTTGACCTAGTGGGAGTTTATCGTTTTTACGTTCTTGCACTTGGAAATCAATGTTCTCTTCTTCTACTAGAAGTTCTGGTTTTTCATGAACTAAACCTGCAGCTCCATCAAGTGGTTGGGCTGTACCTCGCTTAGTTCCAACGAGAAGAACCCGGTTAACAGGAGTCTGAAGTACTTCACGAAGTTTCTCTTCACGAGTTCCATCTGGGCTTACAGATGTAAGAATGCGTTCCTTGCCAACTTGTCCTTCTCGTTCTACACGGCTTTCTCCTACATATAGACTTGAATCTTCCTTTTCAACAGTCTGGAAGGCAAGTTCTTTTTCGACAACCTCAAGACTTGGATTTTCTTCTTGAATAGCAGGGGCTGTTTTCTCAGAAACTGGTTTTTCCTTGACTAGTTGGATACGATATTCCTTGACTTGTTTTCCACTTTCTGAAACAAGGCGAACAAGTACTGGAAGGCTATCGTCTCCACTATCTACAACTGTTGAAGCTACTTGATTGCTTTCTTGAACGGTCACTTTTGGACGTTGTCCATTATAGGTGATTTGATAGTCTTGACGATTTTCAGCGAAATCAGCAAGTTCTTTTCCATCTACAAGAATCTTCGATTGAGTGCTTTCTTGAGGCAATTCGCTTGGCGCAAGGAAGGTCATCTCAATCATCGCAACACCACTCTTATCGGCCTTGCGCTCCATACGCCATCTCATAGCTTTGGCTTTCACAGCTTTAAAGGTAACGTTAATTTCATCACCGGCTTCAATGTCTTTGTCCGCACGATAAGGAACAGCTTCCCAGTTATCTGGATTGTTGAATGGATGGCCTGATTCATAGGCTTGGTAGTTTGAATAGTAGGTTGGCACGTCAAACTCTGGACCGATATAGCGTTCTAGAACAAGTTTAGATGGTGCATCTGTACCACTATCTGCAAAGAAGTGAAGTTTGGCTTGCGCAACAGTCCGTTCGACAATCTTACCATTCTCACGGAAGATCACACCTGCCGATACTTCTGGGTTAGAAGATGGTGTTGGAGACCAGTTTGTCCAACGACGATTTTCAGAATGATCTCTGTCATTGATATAGTCTACACGGTCATGAGAACTGTCGTCAATATCATTAGTTGCTGAGGCAAAGGCTTGGTTACTGTTTTCATCATAGTCAGGGTTATCTGAGAGAGCTTCACCAAGTTTGTCTGTCACTCGTACAGTGAACTCCGCAATGAGGTCACTACCAAGAACACGGCCTCTTACAGTAAATTGACCTGCTTTTGTTAGATTTTCTGCTGGAACTTCTTCCCATTCTACTGCCAAATCTTTGGTTTCATAGCCGTCTTTACCTGTGAAGTAAACCGGAACCTTCGTTGGCAATTCAAGCGGTTGACCTACTTGTACCAAACGAGCTTGTTTAACCGCAGCAACTGGTTTACGAGAAAGTAAGTCTTTGTCCTTAGTGAAGTGTAGACGGTATTCACCTAAGATGTCACCATTTTCAGCTTTCGCAATGACACGAACCGGCTCACCTTCACGAACGCTTGGAACAACCGTCGCAAGACCATTGTTGCTAACACTTGCTGTTACTGCTGGAACTTTTCCATTTACAGACTCAAGGTAGTAGTCTGTCAAATCAGGGTTGAAGTTTGCCAAGTCTTTACCGTCAACTTGGATTCTTGTTTGTCCTTGTTTAGCTGCTGCAACTTGTTTCGCAAAGATTTGTACTTCTGTGATAGAAGTTCCCCGCTTATTATCTGCTTTAACCATGCGAATGCGAACAGCATAGGTTTCAACTTTATCAAAGCTAAAGTGATTCATTTCTCCAGCCTTGAGTTGAGCAGGAGCTTTTAGATTTGTAACAGGTTTCCAGTTAGCAGGGTCGTTAAAGACATGTTCTTCATTGCCTACAAAGCTAGGGTTTTTAGGAGCTGTTGGAACAGCCTTACCAACATAATACTCAATCACATAAGACTTCGGTGCACCGACTCCATGGTCTTCGTGGAATCCGACACTAAGATTATCAATTGAACGTTTGCTCAAGATACCTGAATCTCCAAACAGAACACCAACTGAAGCTTCTGGATTACTACGATTCCAGTTCGTCCAACGGTTGGCTGGTCGGTCATTAAAGGAAATCAATTTATCGTTGACATTTGAAACAGGGTCACTTGGATTTGAGTCTGAAGCAAAGGCAAGTGGCAATTCTGAACCTGTCCATTGGTCAGAGATATTCGCTCCTTGCTCTGTTTTAGCAGAAACGCGAACATGAAGTTTGGTAGTTAATTGGGTACCTTCTAGGCGACCAGTGACTGTAAAGACGCCTTCCTTAGCGTATTGGTCTGATTGAATCTCATCCCAAGCAACCTTGGCAGATGAAACGTGACCATTTGAATCGTAGGTGCGAACACTTTCTGGTAATTGTGGCGCTTCTGCGATTGGTGTTGTCACACTGACTTCTTCAACCGAAACGATACCCTCTACAGAGACTTTAGCACGCGCCTCAAGGTCAATTCCTTCAACTTTACCTAGCACTTCAAAGGTTTGATAGTGGTCTAGTTTTTCTTTTGGAATAGCTTGCCATGTGACTTTGTGAGCTTTAGGGAAACCTTTGTCATACTCAACAGTTACTGTTGCTGGAAGACTTGGTTCTTGATGCAAGTCTGTCACTACATTTACTGGACGGATGGATTGCGCAACCTTCGTCTCAGTATTGGCTTGGATGGTGAGGGAGATTTGACCTGTAGCCCCCTCATATTCCGCTTTCAGAGTGACTGCTCCTGGTTTATGCAACTCAAGCATTCCTTTACGAACTGCAACTTCCCCTTCACCGCTTGTAGAGAAGTTTACTTTATCCGCTGGTAGAACTGCCTGTGTTCCGTCTTGATAGTGAGCGAGTACGGACAATTTCACTGTTTGGTCTTCTTTAAGACCGTTAGCTTGCTCTACTTGTAAGCTCAAGTGGTCAATTTTTGGTGCTTCTTCAAGGAATTGAATTGCATAGGTTTGAAGAGGTCCACCATCTTTTGGTTGAACATAGATGCTTGCACGCATGCCGTTTTCTGCACTTGCTTGGACTACAGTAACATCCGCATTTTCAGTACTTGCTGCGACTTCTGGCAAGGATGCACCATAAGCAAGAGTGCGGTATTGCATTGGATGTTGATTAGTAAGGCCTGTGACAGCTTCACCACCAACACTTACAGTCGGTACTACAGGTGTTGCAGGATTGCCTTCTTCTACTACAAGCGTAGCATGAATAGTCTCACCGCCCAGTTGACCAGTCATTTGAATACGTGATCCTGCAACTGACAGTTTAGCTTTATCAGTTTCTGCAATCTCCCACTTATCAACTTCGTATTCTTGTACGCTTCCATCCGTAACGGCAATAGAAACATATTTGTCAACAGCACTCAAGTCTGTTCCTGGGGCAACACGTTTAACAGTTGGTAGTTCTTTCGCAATTGCTAGAACTTCTACACGAGCCTCAACTTCACGTCCGTCTGCCATACCTTTAACAGTCACAACTCCTGCTTGGCTCACATCAACTGAAGACCAGGTTACTGGACGTTTTTCACGACTGCCATCACTGTAGATAAAACCGACTGTCTTCGGCATTTTTGGCTCTTTTTCAATAACAGTACGTACTTTTGGTACTTCTGTTCCGAGAACAGTCTTTTCTTGGTCTTCTTTTTTACCAGTAAAGACAGTTACTTGACCAGATTTCAAAAGATCAGAGTGGGCAGTAAGGGTGAATTTCCCTGCTTGCTCAGTTGATTTCACAATGGCAACCCCTTTACCATTAAAGGCTCTACGAATCCAAGAACCATCTGGTTGGGCCTTATAACGTTCACGGCTGGCTTGTTCCCCATTATCGACACCGACAAGTTGACCTTGTCCGTGCAATTGGAAGCGAACCAGATTATTTGCAGTTGGGACTACATTTCCTTGGCTGTCAACGATTTCATAGTAGATGTAGGTCAAGTCTTTTCCATCTGCGGCGATTGCGTGGTCTTCCTTGATGAGACGAACACCGGCTGGTCGGCCTGCAGTGGTAATCTTGTCACGTGCAATTTCTTTACCAGCTTCATCACGAGCTACTGCTTCTAAAGTACCTGGTTGATAAGCAACCTTCCACTCAAGGTAGAGTTCCTTGGCATTGGCACCTTCTTGGTAAGTGCGTCCATCGCTGGTTTGTTTTTTGTTGAAGGTTTTGACTCCGAGAGATTGACCGTTCAAGAACAATTCTACGCTTGCAGCGTTTGAATAGGCGCGAACTGGAATCTTACCTTCTGTATCAGCTACATTCGCTTTTAGAGTAGGATCTTCCCAATTCCAGTGAGGAAGGAGGTGAACCATCGGCTTCTTCTTAACAGAAACCCATTGGCTTTGGTAAAGATAGAAGTCATGTTTTGGAATACCTGCTGTATCTACAATACCAAAATAAGAGCTCTTAACAGGAGTTTGGTTTTGGTTATGCCATGGCGTAGGCTCCCCGATATAGTCTGTACCTGTCCAGATAAATTGTCCAGCATAGCCAGCATTGTCGCGGTCAAAAGTCCATGAATCTGTTGCCGTTTTACCCCAACCAACTCTGTCATTTCCATAGTCAGACTGTTCGTAATGACGCTCAGGTCCGTTACTATGTTTCAATTCCTGTTCAGGGCGATAGTAACTTCCACGTGTGCGGGTAGCTGAAGATGTCTCAGAGCCGTAAATCAACCAGTTTGGATGTTTCGCACGAAGTTTCTTGTAGTTATCTTCTGAGTAGTTAAAACCAACTGCATCCAGTTCTTCGGCAATCTTCTCATGACCTCCGCTACCATTACCAAAACGGAACTTATCTGCTCCCATGGTAACGTAACGAGTTTTATCAACATCCTTGATAACTTTGACCAAACGTTTTACAGTTGCTAGAGAATGAGCATCACCGTTGGCTTCACCGATTTCATTTCCGATTGACCACATGAAGACAGCTGGGTTATTTTTATCTCTTTCGACCATAGTACGAAGATCGTAGTCTGACCATTTTTCACCTTTTCTAGCTTCTGGGTGAGTGGCATCTTTTTCAAAGAAACGACCATAGTCATAAGGTTTCTTGCCATTATACCACGTATCAAAGGCCTCTTCCTGAACGAGCAAACCAAGTTCTGCAGCGATTTGCAAGGTTTGCTCACTAGCAGGGTTATGGGTTGTACGAATAGAGTTAACCCCCATCTCCTTCATTTGTTTGAGACGGCGATATTCTGCCTTATAGTTTTCTTCTGCTCCGAGCGCTCCGTGGTCATGGTGCAAGGAAACCCCATGGAATTTAATGCGTTCACCATTTAAAGAGAAACCATCATTTGGAGTCCAGTGATAGTAACGGTAACCAAACAAATCCTTCTTAGCATCCACCAATTGACCATCACGATATACACGCGTAATCAATTCATACAAGGCAGGTTTGTCATTTAAAACTGTCCAGAGTTTTGGTTTTTCAACTTCTAAAATAGCATCTAGGCTTGTTGACTCATGTGCTTTCAAGGTACGACTTGCTGTCCGAACCACGCCTGTTACAGCCTGACCACCACGTTCAACGATTTGATACTCTGCCACAAGTTCATGGTCTTTATCGTCTGTATTGACGATTTTGCTGGTCACATGAGTTTCAACCTTGCCGTGTTGCTGTTGTTCTAGTTTTGGCGTTAAGATGGTTGTTCCATTTTTCTCAACATGAACCTTATCTGTCACTTGCAAGGTCACATCACGGTAGATACCGCTTCCTGAGTACCAACGGCTACTTGGTTGTTTGTTGACAGTATGGACAGCAATCACATTCTCACGACCATCTTTGTGAAGGTATTTGGTAATATCGTATGAGAACTGGTTATAACCATTTGGATAATGCCCCACTAACTGACCATTGACATAGACTTGAGAGTCCATGTAGACACCATCAAAGGTCACACGAACATTCTTCTTGAGGTCTTTTTCATCAAGTTTAAAGGTCTTACGATACCAAGCTTCACCACCATTTAGCTGCCCACCTTCGTTTTGGGCAGGTGATTGATGGTCAAAATCGTTAAAGATACTCCAGTCGTGTGGAAGGTCCAATTTTTGCCATGTTGACACATCTGCATCTGGTTTCACAGCTTCTTTAGAGTTCGCATTGAGTTTGAAGTGCCAATTTTGATTAAAATTCACTTTTCTGTCTTCAATCATTTGATTTACTTCTTCATTTGTCGCAGCTTTAACTTCTTCCTTGATAGGTTTTTCTTGACTAGAAGCTTCTAACTCTACTTTTGTGTCCTTTTCAACAGATTTAGAAATCTCTTTCGCCTCCTTAATAACTTGGCCTTGTTCTTCCTTTTCTTTTGCTACAGTCTCCTCTACTGTACTTGTCTGACTTGTATCAGCGACTTGTTCCAGAACTGCTTCTTCAAGACCCTTCTCTGCATTCACAGTAATCGGCGTTTCGTCCGCAAAAACAGGGCTTGTTCCAGCAAGATTTGCACCAAATAGAACAGCGCAAGTTCCAATCAGTACTGAGCATGTCCCAACAGAAAACTTCCGAATACTGTAGACACTTTTACGATTCCAATAGCTTTTATCCATAAAAACCTCCTTTAGTAACCGCTTCCATTTTTATGTGATAGCGGATATCTCTCCTTTTGTCTTTTATATCTATTCTATAAAATAATATAGATAACTTCAATCCTTAAAACTAAAAAATCATAATTTTGATTGTTTTTTCTAAAATTTGGAGAAGATTCAAAAAATGTGAATGTAGATTTAGGACAAAAACAAACATTTTTTTGACACTCCGTTAAATATTATAAAGAAGTTCCTTTTGTAAGGAACTTCTTTTACTTATAATTAAAGGTCTCCCCTGCCAACTTATCAGCTAGCTTGGGGAAGAGAGTATAAAATTTGTGGGCTAGGTTCAACAAAAGGGGAAGATTGAGTTCCCGTTTATTTTTTCCTATGGTTTTAACAATCTTTTTAGCGACTGCATCTGGTTCTAAGAGAAATCGGTCAACCGACTTGAGATAGCTACCATCCGGGTCTGCCTGGTCAAAAAAGGCAGTGCGAATCGGTCCTGGATTAACCGTCGTTACATAGATACTATAGGGCATAAGCTCGAGGCGTAGAGCGTTGGAAAAACCAATAGCCGCAAACTTGGTCGCTGAGTAGAGACTGGACTTGCTAGTCGCTATCAAACCTGCCATACTGACGATATTGATGATATGCCCTTTTCCTCTCTCCTTCATTCGACACCCAATGTGACGAGACAGGTTCATCAGAGCAAAGGTATTGATCTCAAACATCTGGTGAATGTCTTTGTCAGAAATCTTGTCAAATTCTTCAAATATTCCGTAACCAGCATTGTTAATCAAGACATCAATCTTGCCATATCGTTGATAGAGTTCAGCTACTAAAGTTTCTAGGGCTTGGTCATCAGTAATATCAATCTCAACTAATTCTGTGTGAGAATAATTTCCGTAGAGTTGTCCTAGTTTTTCCTTGTTTCTACCTAACAAAATCAGTTGGTCATTCGGCAAAAGCTTGACCATTTCTTGGGCTAGACCACCACTAGCACCTGTAATGAGAATCGTACGCATACTTATCCTTTTTCAATCTTTTAGACTTCCACTTCTTCCAAGTCTTTGACCACATGGACATTTTCAAAAATGCTGGCAGCATCTTTCTTGAGCTGGCTGACATCTTTTGAGAGAAAGCGGGCACTGATATGGTTGAGCAAGAGGCGTTTGGCTCCTGCTTCTGCCGCTACTTGTGCAGCCTGCATGTTAGTAGAGTGACCGTGGTTGCGGGCAATTTTTTCATCGCCCTTGCCATAAGTGGACTCATGGATCAGGACATCGGCATTGACAGCAAGACGCACACTGGCATTGGCTTTTCGAGTATCACCCAGAATAGTAATAATCTTACCAGGACGAGGAGCTGAGATATAGTCAGCAGCCTTGATTTCAGTCCCATCTTCGAGAACAATGTCCTGCCCGTTTTTGATTTTTCCAAAGAGCGGTCCAAACGGCACACCAGCAGCCTTAAGTTTTTCAGCATCCAAGGTTCCTTCAAGATCCTTTTGCATGACACGATAACCAACACAGAAAATAGTGTGATCCAGCTCCTCTGCATACACAGTGAATTTATCAGTCTCAAGGATTTTCCCTAGAGAATCTTGGTCAAATTCATGAAAATGAATGCGGTAAGGCAAGCGCGAACCGGATACACGAAGACTGGTTAAGACAAATGACTTGATTCCTTGAGGTCCATAGATTTCCAAATCTGTCTGCTCTTCATTGGCCTGAAAAGCACGACTAGAAAGGAAACCCGGTAAACCAAAAATGTGGTCTCCATGCAAGTGAGTAATAAAAATTTTGCTAACCTTCCGTGGTCGAATCGTAGTTTCCAGAATGCGATTTTGCGTCCCTTCGCCACAGTCAAAAAGCCAGACTTCGTTAATCTCGTCCAAGAGTTTCAGGGCGAGACTTGAAACGTTGCGGGCTTTGGAGGGCTGACCAGCCCCCGTTCCTAAAAATTGAATATCCATTCGATACTTTCTAATTAATCAATATATAACATGGCTGTGCGGTTTTCCGATCGGAAATAGCGCTTGCCAGAAAAAGCACTAGCTTCTTGCAGTAGATCCTCTTGACTATAGCCTTTGAGACGCTTGCGGCCATCAGCCAAGCTTTCCAAGTCTGTCAAAGCTGTGAGACTTTTCACGCTAACAACTTCCTCATCTCCGGTAGCCTTCATGTAAATCTTGCCAGACTCCTCAAAGACTAGCTGATGGGGGAAAATTTGCGCAATCTCAAAAAGCAAGTCATCCGAGATTGCTTCCTTATTTTCAGAAAAAATTCGACCAAGCCCCTCACTCTCATAGCAAAAGCCAAAGGATTTTCCTGATAGGTTGAGGCGAATAAAGGGCTTGTTTTCTAGAGTAAAACTTGGCTCAGCATTGTAGAGATTCAGTTCCTGACTCAGTTCAGCAAAGTAAGCTGTCGCAGCCTCGGGACTCTTTTTCTGGTAGAGCTCTGCAAAATAAGCATTGACCACGCTAGGCGGAGGGGTGATGAGGGCTAACTGCTCCTGATCCGTTCTACCGGTCAAAAGGGAATCCAGATAAATCTTGTCCAGACTTGTATAGCCCCCATATTTTAGAGCCAAGGTTTTGATATCAGTCATAAAATTCTTCTAACCTCCATTTGTTTTTCTCCGAAATGTAGCCTGTGATGAGTTCTCCGTCCTCTTGATAGTCACGATCTTCAAGAATCGCTACACTTTCCAAATCATGAATCTTGTAGGACTTAGAAAAAGGCACACGTAGGGTAAAGGGTTCGAAAATATCTTTGATTTTCTCTAAAAATAAAGCTTGCAGCTGCTCACGACTATCCTCCGACTTGGCAGAAATGAGGGCATAAGGTGTTTGGGTAGGCGTGAAATCCTCCAACAAATCCGCTTTATTATAAAGGGTCAAGCGAGGAATATCTTTCATGTCCAAGTCTTTCATGATGGAAAGAACTGTTTTTTCATGCTCTTCGTGGTAAGGATTGCTGGCATCAATGACATGAACCAGAAGGTCCACATGCTTACTTTCTTCCAAGGTCGACTTAAAACTGGACACCAACTCTGTCGGCAAATCTTGGATAAAGCCAACAGTATCTGTCAAGGTCACCTGAAGATTACCCCCTAGATGAATACTCTTAGTCGTCGCATCTAGAGTCGCAAATAATTCATCTGCTTCATACTGGGTCTTGCTGGTTAAAGTATTCATAATAGTCGATTTTCCGGCATTAGTGTAACCAATCAAGCCAATCTTAAAAGTACCCGACTCCAGACGTTTTTCTCTGACCGTAGCTCGGTTTTTCTCCACTACCTTGAGCTGACGCTCGATATCCGTGATTTGATTGCGAACGCTACGACGGTTCAGCTCAAGTTGGCTCTCACCTGGTCCACGGGAACCAATTCCCCCTGCCTGACGGCTGAGCATAATACCTTGGCCGACTAGACGAGGTAGGAGGTACTTGAGCTGGGCAAGATGAACTTGAAGTTTGCCTTCATGGCTTCGAGCCCGCATGGCAAAGATATCCAAAATCAGCTGCATACGGTCAATAACCTTGACCCCGAGAACTTCCTCTAGATTGACATTTTGCCGTGGTGTCAGACGGTTGTTGACAATGACAGTAGTAATTTCTTCCGCATCTACCATCAGTGCAATTTCTTCCAACTTACCAGAGCCGACAAAGGTCTTGGAATCATATTTTTCACGTTTTTGTCTGTAGCTATCTACAACAACTGCCCCAGCTGTCTTGGCTAGACTGGCCAATTCTTCCATGGAGAGATCAAAATTGTCCATGCCCTGCAATTCTACACCGATGAGCAGGACACGTTCCTCTTTTTTCTCTGTTTCAATCATCTAAAAACTCCTCAATCTGGTTAAAAATACGCTCCTGCACACCAGGCTCTCCTATCTGATAAAAGGTCACCTGCATGCGATTACGGAACCAGGTCAGCTGCCGCTTGGCAAAACGACGGGTCGCCTGTTTAAGACTCTCACTAGCTTCCTCAAAAGTCTGCTCCCCACGGAAATATGGAAAGAGTTCCTTGTAGCCAATGCCTTTGGCTGCCTGCACATCAGGGTAGTGGTCAAAAAGCCACTTTGCCTCATCCAAAAGCCCAACCTCAAACATCAGGTCCACTCGATGGTTGATACGCTCATAAAGTTGACTTCGTTCATCATCCAGGCAGATAATCAATGGTTCATAAGGACTTTCCTGATTTTCCAAATCCTGATCAAAATGGGCAATCTCCAAGGCACGCATAGCACGACGACGATTAAACTGAGGAATTTCAAGACCTGCTTGCTCCACAAGATGGGCTAATTCTTCATCTGAATAAGGCTCTAAACTAGCTCGATAGGCTAAAATCTCCTCATGGGGCGTCTCTCCACCCAGATGGTAGCCTTCCAGCAAGCTCTGGATATAAAGCCCTGTTCCACCAGCAATAATAGCCAGTTTTCCTCGACTTTGAATGTCCTCTATAGCCTTTTTAGCTTCTGAAACAAAATCAAAAGCCGAGTAAGACTCGGTCACCTCTCTGACATCAATCAAATGATGAGGAACAGCAGCTTGCTCCTCTGGGCTAGCCTTGGCCGTCCCAATATCCAGCCCTCTGTATACTTGCTGACTGTCACCGCTGACTACCTCTCCACCAAAGCGCTTGGCTACTTCAATAGCAAGGGCTGTCTTCCCAACAGCAGTCGGTCCAATAATTACAATTATTTTTATTTTCATCTTTTTTCCTTGAAAAATTCCCATTTTTTCGTTACTATTATTATATCACAAAAAGGTCAGTCAGAAAAATGCTACCACTTAAGGAGCCTGGCTGATCGGGAAGATAAAGGAGGAAGACTCATGGCTAAAGGATTCGCTAAAGGTCTTGTAACAGGTGTCGCAGGAACTGTCGCTGCCGTTGCAGGTGCAGTATACGCAATTAAAAAGAAAGTGATTGAGCCAGAAGAGCAAAAAGCAGCTTTCATCGAAGAAAACCGCAAAAAAGCAGCTCGCCGTCGCGTATCACATTAAGCAACAAAAGAAGTTGAGAAATCTCAACTTCTTTTGTTGTTATTAAATAGCCAAATCAAACTTCAATTGCGGCTTGACTGGATCATAGTCCACCAACTCAAAGTCTTCTGCTTTGATATCAAAGAAATTAGTCCCATCTGGCACATTCAAGACCAAACGTGGTTGACAGTTTGACGGCTCACGACCAAGCAATTCCTGAGCTTGTTCAAACTGATTATCATAGATATGGAGGTTGTTGATGAAGTAAAAGAACTTTCCAACCTTCCAACCAAAATGCTTGGCAATCATCATCTGAAGTGCCACATACTGCATAGCGTTGATGTGGTGAGCAACTAGCATGTCATTAGAACGCTGGGTCAAGGTTGCATCCAGATAGATTTCCCCATCTACTCGACGGACATCAAACATGGTCTGAAAGGCGCATGGAAGAAGGCCATCTGTCTCCTCAAATGCCTGATAATCCCAAAGAGAGATGATATTACGGCGATTCCAAGGGTTAGCCTCCAACTGCTTGAGAATCTTATTAATGATGTCGTGTTTCTTAACGACCGCCCCATAGCGCTCACCAATAGTTCCCGTATCTCCCACTTCCCAGTCATTCCAGTAGTGAACATTGTACTTGCTATTTAGCACTTCTAGGCTATTTGACTGGTCTTGGTAAATCCAGAGAACTTCTTTGATAGCTGATTTGATGGCAATTGGACGTAGGGTTGTAATGGGAAATTCACCCTTTGACAAATCATACTCTGCAAAGGCACCCGTTACGTACTTGGAGTTGGCAACAGTCCCATCCTTGTATTTGGGACGTGCTTGTTCAGAAAAGACACCGTCTTTAAGGATTCGTTCAATATTCTCTTTAAAAATCGTATCTGCTTTTGTCATTCTCTCTCACCTCATTTATTGTCCTAACTAGTATAGCATAAAAAAGAAAGGAGGAAAATCACTAGCTTTGAAGTAGTGTTTTTCCCCTTTTATTATCTTATTGCAATACAAGTGATGCTGCTCCGATAACTCCAGCGTCGTTTCCTAGAGTTGCAAGAGCTAGCTTAGTTGTTGTGCGTACTTGTGGGAAGGTGTTTTCGTCATAAACCTTTTGAACGCCTTGAAGAAGGAATTCTCCCGCAGCTGACACCCCACCACCGATAACGATTGTTGAAGGGTTGAGGATGGAACCGATGTTGGCACAAGCGATCCCCAAGTAACGTGAGAAATTACGGTAAACGATTAGAGCAAGGTCGTCTCCCTCTTTTGCCAAGTCAAAAACAGTTTTAGCAGTTACTTCTTCTCCATCGTCGATCAAGCGTTTCAAGGTTGCATCGCCTTCGTATTCATCCGCATAGCGACGAGTCAAGTTGACAATCCCTGTTGCCGAAGCAACTGTCTCAAGACAGCCCTTCTTACCACAAGTACAAGCGATTGGTTGATCAAAGTCAACAGTGATGTGACCAAGCTCTCCTGCCGCACCAGCAACACCGTGGAGAAGTTTCCCTTCTGCGACGATACCGCCACCAACACCAGTACCAAGTGTCATAAAGACAACGTCTGGTTGGTTGTCACCAGCCCCCATCCAGCGCTCACCAAGAGCAGCTACGTTGGCATCATTATCGATGAAGAATGGGATACCTAAGGCTTTTTCAATCTTTTCTTTAATTGGTTGAAGGGTTTTCCAGTTTAGGTTGTAGGCACCGATAACAGTTCCTTTTTCACGGTCAACCACACCAGGTGAACCCATTCCAATGCCTCGGAAATCCGTAGCTGACAATCCAAGCAAGTCCAAACGATGCTGAATAGACTCAATCATATCATCTACGATATGGCTTCCTTCGTCCAAAATATTGGTCTTAATAGACCATTTTTCTTGGATTTCTCCCTCTTGAGTTAAAATTGCAAACTTGATAGATGTTCCACCAAGGTCAATCCCAATAATCTTTTGACTCATCGTCTTCTCCTTTTTAATTGAAAATGCTTACAGATATAGTATAACAAAATCGTTAGATTTGTGCAAAGGTTTGCGTGATTTCCCTAGAATTTGTTTGCTTTATGGTTTCCACAAACCAGAAGCATCTACATAGTAGCGACCACCATCAACCCACTCATTCGTAGCCATCTTGCCATCTGACTTAAGGTAATAGCTACCTTGCCAAGCATTCCTAACTGCATGCCCATTTTCAGCAAAATAATACCAATAGCCGTCCTGTTTGACCCATCCGCTAACTGTGATACTGGATTGCGAACCCGACTGGCGTGGTTTAAAGACTCCCCGAGGTGCATTGGCACGTTCACAAGCTATCCCATCACCATCACGGTCTAGTTTTGAAGAGTAACCTGGTTCTCCTCTATGAATATCAGAGTAACCATTTTCCCATGCTTCCCTACAACTAGAAAAATGAATATTTTCCTCTGCAGTAACTGGTTGGGCAAATAGACCCCAAACTAAAAGGGCAGCAAAAGCCACTTTTAGCAAAACTGTTTTTTCCTTATTTTCTCCTTTTTTGATATCGCTTTCACTTTTATTTTACCAGACTTATCCCAGCAATTCAAGAAAACTTCTAGTCTTTTCTGCAAACTCCTTCGGTTTGTCAGTATTCAGTGTATGAGGACCGTCAGGAATAATCTGCAACTTAGAATCTGACATCAATTGATGAAGATCTCTCATATAACTGAGGTTAGGCTTGTCTTGGCTACCACAAATTAACAAGGTTGGATAGTAACAATTCTGTGCTATTTGGGTTAAATCAAGTGTTTTCAATTCCTCAGAAACACCAACCATGAGAGCTTTGTCTGCTCCCTGCTTTTCAAAAAAACCTTTTGGAAGTAGTTTAAAAATCATCAACTGGATTTTAAACAAGATATTGCCTGCTAGTTTCACTGGACAGCCTGACAAAACCAAACCTTGAAGATTTGGCACATCGTAACTTGAAAGCTCTAGTGCAAGAGTAGCACCAAGGGATAAACCGATTAAAACAAAAGGTTTCTTCTCCTCTGATAGGTATTTAGCTATCCGTTTTTTGGCTTCCTGATAAGAACCAACTCCCGAAGGAAACAATTCAAGGGCCTCAGAAGGATGGTCGACAAGTAGATCCTGAACTTCCTTCCAGCTTGCGGCTGTCTGACCTAAGCCATGTAAAAATATCAATTTCATTTATTTCTCCTTCAATAACAACTCATACAAACCTCTAACCGCATTGCAGCCGTAGATAGCCTCCGCCTGGTTCAAGTCTGCCAAAGTCAGCACTTTTTCCTCTACCTGTCCTCTTTCCAGCAAATGCTGACGGTAAATTCCTGGCAAAATTCCTAGACTGGTAGGCGGTGTGTAGAGTTTCCCAGCAATTTTCAGAACTAGATTCCCGATAGAGGTTTCAAGCAATTCTCCTCTTTCATTATGGTAAATCTTCTCTTGTTCCCCTAGGTTCAAATGTGGTCGGTGAGTGGTTTTGAAGTAGTTAAATACTTGTTGCAAATCAGCTTCCTGAAGGCAAAGTTTGGCTTGGCAGAAGGTCGGACTAAGGGGTGTTAAGATTTGGCGACTGAGTTCCAGCTCTCCAGACTTGTTAAGAGTAATTCGCAAACGATAGTCTTGGTGGGAATCGCAAGCTTGGCACTCTTCCTCTATCCTTTGTCTCAGGTCTTCCGGATCAAAAGGATAGGCAAAATACCTACTCGCCTTTGTCAGTCTTTCCAGATGTTGATCTTCAAACAGCAGTTGTTTTTGGCTGATTTTACCAGTTGAAATCAGTTGGAAACGAGCTTGTTTACGATAGAGTACAGCCGCCTTTTGATGAACCTCTCGGTATTCAGATTCCCAAGTACTATCCCAAGTAATCCCTCCGCCAACTCCATAGATGGCTTTCCCTTGATGCAGTTGGATAGTCCGAATAGCGACATTGAAAATTCGTCGCCCATTTGGAAGCAAGATACCAATAGTTCCGCAGTAAACTCCTCTGGGTTGTGGCTCCAAGTCCTTGATGATTTCCATGGTCGCAATTTTGGGCGCTCCTGTTATGGAACCACAAGGAAAGAGAGAGCGAAAAATGACAACCAAGTCCACATCCTCTCGTAACTGACTCTTGATGGTTGAAGTCATCTGCCAAACCGTCGAATACTGCTCCACTTGACAGAGACGTTCTACATGTTCACTGCCCACTTCAGAAATACGGTTCATGTCATTGCGCAAGAGATCCACAATCATCATATTTTCAGAGCGATTTTTAGGATCTTGCTCCAACCAAGCTGCCTCTTTCAAATCTTCATCGTCAGTCACTCCCCGCTGGGTTGTTCCCTTCATCGGGCGAGTCGTTAATTCCCGGTCATTTTGCTCAAAAAAGAGCTCTGGGCTCATGGAAATCACTGCCATCTCATCGTGTTCAACATAGGCATTGTAGCCCGCCTCCTGCTCTACCACCATACGATTGTAGATAGAAAAAGGATTGGCACTTAAATCTTGCTTGAGTTGGACAGTGTAATTGACCTGATAGGTGTCCCCCTGACGCAAATGATGGTGAATCTGGGCAATAGCCTTTTCATAGTCCTCTGCTGACGTTACTTCCTGCCAATTTGAAGGTAGATCTACTTCCTCATAAGTCAGAGGAATAGGGGATGTTTCCACCCTATCATGAACTGTAAAATATAGCAAATACTCTGCCAGTAGGGGAGCCTTACGAACTGCTAATTTCTCCTCAAATGCAGGTGCAGCCTCATAGCTGACATAACCCACGACATAATAGCCCTGTTCTTGGTAGCTTTCCACTTGCGCCAACAAATCTGCCACTTCTGCTAAATCTCTCGTTTTTAACTCTTTAATCGGCTGGGTAAAGGTGTATCTCTCACCCAAATCCCTAAAATCAATCACTGTTTTTCTATGCATACCTTTAGTATAGCATAAAAAAGCCGACCTAGAACAGCTAAATCAAGCTTTGTTTACTGATTCCTATAACGAAATATCTTCTCTAAGTTACTTTTTTCTACTTTTGGCAATTCTCTATCAGATGGCACTAGTTTTTCTAGTTAAAGAAGGCCTTATTTGGAACACTTTGCACAAAAATTCAACAAAAAAGAACAGAGGAAGTAATGGTTTCTATACCCTTACTCTCTCTGTCTTTTACTGTTCAGAAATTAAAAATTGATTTGAGGTTTTAATGATGCCTACCGTTTCTTTGACATCTAAATCATCCGTATACAGAAAATGAAGTTTCTCACTATTTTTAGCTAAGAATTCATTTCTTGCTTGGATTGATAAATCGCCTGTTCTCTCAATTTCTTTCCGAGAAGAATCCCTATCTTTCAAGGTTTCTTCTTCTGCCATTAGGACACAATATTTTAGCTTAATTTGTTTTGCCTTTAAGAAGGCTGCAATTTTCTTCAGTTGATCTTCAAATATGACATACTCTATCACGACAGTAATACCACGATCCAAGAAATTATTGGTCAAACTGATGATATTATCCCAGAACAAATCCATGTAAAATCCATCATCTTTCCAAGGAGCTACGAGACCACTTTTTATCATTAAGTAAATCATATCCCCCTCTATAACTGCACTTTTGTTAAAAGAATAGGCCAACTCTTTGCTGACAGTGCTCTTTCCAACACCCGGGGGACCCGAAATAATATAAACACAATTTTCCACTTTAACCTCTATATACTTGAAATAGATCTCTAACTTATGATCATTCTCCGCCCACTTATGACTTTCTTATGAAGTCTTCTGGATACTGCGCACGCGCACCTCCAATTAATTTTGGACGACTTGCGAGAGCCGTTACATGGGCGTGCCCAATCTCACGCAAAACTGGTCGAATCGGAACCTGCACATGCTTGACATGCATACCAATTGCGGTATCTCCGATATCCAATCCAGCCTGAGCCTTGATAAATTCAACCTCAACTGGATCCTGCATAAACTTGAAGGCTGCCAACTGACCTGAACCTCCTGCATGAAGAGTAGGAAGGACACTGACGATTTCCAGACCAAACTGCTCCGCCACCTGACGTTCGACGACGAGGGCACGATTGACGTGTTCACAACCTTGAACAGCTAGATGAATTCCTTCCCCTCCCAGTATATCTAAAATCGTCTTCACAATGATTTCCCCAATTTCTTGGCTGGATTCCTTGCCAATCTGACCACCTATCACCTCACTAGAAGAAAGGCCCAAAACAAAGATAGCTCCTTGCTTCAAGTTAGCCTTGTCTATTACATCTTCAACAATCTGGCTTGTTGCTCTTTGAATGTCTTTTTCCTTCATACTTGATACCTCTTTTATCACTATCTATCATATCTTTTTTTACTGATTTTATCAAGACGGACTGATCATTCTGATTTTTAAAAGTAAAACTCCCAGAATTGACTGGGAGTTAACTAGTTTCTATTCTATTTATGTATATTTCAACCGTCGTCCCTTTTTCGGGTGCAGAATTGATCTCCATCTGATAGTTTTCTCCAAAATGAAGTCTGAGTCGTTGGTCGACATTTTGAAGACCAACTCCTCCACGTTTGAGTTGACTTTGACTACTATCGCTAGCATCTTGGAAACCAACTCCATCATCCTCAACACGGATGACTAGTCCTATATCCGTTTTCTGGACAGAAACTCGAATATGACCCTGACCTTCCTTTTCCTTGATACCATGGTAAAGAGCATTTTCTACTAGGGGCTGTAGCACCAGCTTGGGTAAGACTAGGTTATCAAAGGCAGGATTCTCATCAATTTCATATTCCAACTTATCTCCATAGCGTTGTTTCTGGATAAAGAGATACTGGCGGACATGATTGATTTCATCAGACAGGCAAATCAAGTCCTTCCCTTGATTGAGAGCCAAGCGGAAATAGGTCGCCAAGGACTTGGTTACCTGAACCACTCGCTGACTATCCTGAAATTCAGCCATCCAGATGATGGTGTCCAAGGTGTTATAGAGGAAATGCGGATTAATCTGACTTGATAGGGCTCGAAGTTCATACTGACGGGTTGTTTCTTCCTGTCTACGAACATCTGCCATCAGCTGCTCAACTTGATCCAACATGGCATTAAATTGGCGAGTCACTTCTCTCAGTTCATAGGCACCAACTTCCTTGGCACGAAGATTCTGATTACCAGAAGCAATTTCCAGCATGGTATCTCTCAGGTCCTTCAAGGGGGCAATCCATCGTTTAAGACTGAACCATACCAAACAGAGACAGGCAAGAAGAGATGTGACACTAGCTCCAAACAAGGTCCACATGAGTTGACTCCGAACCTGGTCTAACTTCTCCAGTGAAGACACGCCCAGCACCGTCCAATCTGTTCCTGCAATCTTTTCCTGACTGACATAGGATTGGTGGTCTGGAGTATAACCCTTCCCTGTCTCAATATAGGGTTTCATGGCCTCCATTTCGCTAGATGAGCTATAAACTGTGTGTTGAGGATGGTAGACAAATTCATGGTTTTCATTGATGATAAAGGCAAAGCCTTGCTGACCCAACTGGAGTTGGTTGAGATAGGCTTCCAGAGTTTCGTAGGAAATGTCCAAACGAATCACTCCCAGATTGGCTCCCTTTGCATCAACAAGTTCTTGAGTGACAGAAATGACCCACTGGCTGTCTGATTTACGAGCTGGTGTCAAAATGGGCTTGGCCCCCTGATGAATGGCCTTTTGGTACCAATCCTCAGCCATCATATCTGAGGATGTTTTCATCTGCACACTCTCATCTGTAGAAATGACCTGACCGGATTTAGTCACTAGCACAACAGTTTTCAAGTCCTGGTCTGCCTTTAAGATGGTCAAAAACAAATCTCGGATTTCCTTGACCTTTTCTTGACTGGGATTCTCAGCATAGGCTAGGACATCTGTCTGATGGGTCAAACTGGTGGAGGTTGTTTCTAATTTTTTGATATAAGACTGGATAAAGTGACTAGCCTGACTGATAGTCGTTTGGCTATTGCCTTCAATGGTAGCCTCAATGGCTGAAGAACTAGAGTGATAGTAGAAAGTCCCAACCAAAGCTAGGAGAATGAGAAAGACCAGAAAAATGGAAATAACCATTTTGACTAGGAGAGAAGAACGCTTCATCGACCTTCTCCCTTCTTAAACTGACGAGGCGTCACACCTGCAATCTGTTTAAAGCGTTGGGTAAAGTAGTTCATATCTTCAAAGCCAACCTTCTCTGCGATTTCATAAATCTTTAAATCCGTTGTCAGGAGCAAGAGCTTGGCTTGTTTGACACGTTCTCTCACCAGATAATCCTGAAAAGGCAAACCCAACTCTTTCTTAATCAAAGAACTCAGATAAGTTGAACTAAAGCCCAATTCACTGGCCAAGGTCTTTAAACTGAATTGGCTATCAGCTAGATGAGACTGGATCTTCTGGGCTATGTTTCCTTCGAACTTATCGGTCAGTAGATCTTGTAACTGCTCTTCCTTTTCTTCCTTGTCTAGTTTTTGCTTGATTTTTTCCAACATTTCCTCAATATCCTGACGAGAAAAGGGTTTGAGCAGGTAGTCATCCACACCGAGTTTGACAGCAGACAAGGCATAATCAAAATCATCGTAACCTGTCAAAAAAACCAGATGAACCTGAGGATAGGTTTCTCGGACCAGACTGGCCAATTGGATGCCATTTAGCTGAGGCATGTTGATATCGGTTAAAATGATATCCGGCACTTGTTGTTGAATCAATTCCCAAGCTTGTCTTCCATTTTCAGCCTGACCGATGATTTCCATATCGTAGGCTGCTACATTGACCAGCTTGCTCAAGCCTTGTCTTACCAGATACTCGTCTTCTACGATTAAGATTGTGTAGGTCATGCTCTGCTCCTTTACCACTTACTAGTATCAGTATAGCAAAATTCTCCTCTAACTGCTTAGGAAAGACTTCTTAATCGACATAATCTAGTAAATAAGCATAGCCTTTTTCTGCCATTTGGTCTTTGGGAATAAAGCGGATAGAAAGACTATTGATACAGTAGCGCAAGCCCCCCTTGTCCTGTGGACCGTCTGTAAAGACATGACCAAGATGAGAATCTCCAACTCGACTTCTCACTTCCATGCGCGTCATGTTGTAAGACTTATCTTCTTTGTAGGTGGCAACATCTGGACTGATTGGCTGGGTAAAACTAGGCCAGCCACAACCAGACTCGAACTTGTCCTTCGATGAAAAGAGGGGTTCGCCAGTTGCCACATCCACATAGATACCAGATTCAAATTTATCCCAGTAGCGGTTTGAAAAAGCTCGTTCTGTTTGATTTTTCTGAGTAACTGCATACTCCTCAGCTGACAAGGTCTTTTTCAATTCCTCATCACTTGGCTTGGGATATTTGCTGGCATCAATGACGGGATAGGCCGCCTGATTGACATTGATATGGCAGTAGCCATTTGGATTTTTCTTGAGATAGTCTTGGTGGTAATCCTCAGCCACTACAAAATTCTTCAAGGGCTCCTTTTCAACTGCTAGAGGTTGGTCGTATTTCTTAGCCACCTCATCAAAGACTTGGTTGATTACCTCCAAATCCTTGTCATCTGTGTAATAAACGCCGGTACGATACTGAGTCCCCACATCATTTCCTTGTTTATTTTTGCTGGTTGGATTAATGATGCGGAAGTAATGAAGCAGGATTTCCTTGAGGGAAATTTGATTAGCATCATAGGTGACATGGACAGTCTCTGCATGTCCTGTTTGGTTGATCAATTCGTACTTGGTTGTTTCCCCTCTACCATTTGCATAGCCTGAAACGGCATCTGTCACTCCGGGCACGCGTGAGAAGTATTCCTCAACTCCCCAGAAACATCCCCCAGCTAGATAAATTTCGTGCAAG
The DNA here is from genome assembly GCF_002096335.1 of Streptococcus oralis subsp. dentisani. Taxonomy (GTDB): domain Bacteria; phylum Bacillota; class Bacilli; order Lactobacillales; family Streptococcaceae; genus Streptococcus; species Streptococcus oralis_Z. The sequence goes on along the minus strand of NZ_NCUW01000027.1, from coordinate 205,165 downwards.
TCTGCGTCTTTACTCATTTCTGTTTTTTTCACTGTTTTTCCTCCTTGGCTAACTGACGCTTTCTCAATTTGCGAGCTATCTGTCTGCCCTGCATTTCGCATCAATAGAAAATAAAGACCGGTTATGGCTAGGAGAATGACCACTGCCAAGACAAATAGTTTTACTTTATCATTCATAGCCTTTCTCTACCCCATTTCTTTCAATTCTTTTAAAATCATATCCTTATCCATAAAACCTGGTTGCGTTTTGACCAGCTTGCCTTCCTTGTCTATAAAGGCTTGAGTCGGGTAAGAACGGACACCATAACTTTCCAAAAGTTTGCCTGATTGATCAATTAGAACTGGGAAATTTTTATAATCCAAGCCCTTGTACCAATTCTTAAAGTCCGCTTCAGATTGCTCCCCCTTGTGACCAGGAGAGACCACTGTCAAGACCACATAGTCATCACCAGCTTCTTTAGCAATTTCATCCGTATCTGGAAGGCTGGCTAAACAGATGGAACACCAAGAAGCCCAGAATTTGAGATAGACTTTCTTGCCTTTGTAATCAGACAAACGATAGGTCTTGCCATCTACACCTGTTAGTTCAAAATCAGCGACTTCCTGACCTTTAGTCGCAGTTTGTGAACTAACTTGTTCTGTTTTGGTTTGCTCCTTCATAGTAGACTCGTCTGACATGTTTTTAGCCGAACAGGCTGCCAAGCAACAAATTGAGCCTACTCCAAGGAGACATGTTTGCCATTTTTTCATTTCTTTTTCCTCTCTATTCAAATAATGTAGTCAAAATGGAAGCATTTCCCAAAAGCACCAAGATTCCCATCACGATAATGAGAAAACCACCCACTTTTTTGAAGGTTCCGAGATAAGGATGGAGTTTTCGGAAATGTTTCAAAACATAGCTGGAAGCAAGAGCTAGAACCAAAAATGGTAGCGCCAAACCTAGCGTATAGACTAACATGAGACCAGCACCCTGCCAAGCTCCTGAACCACCTGAAGCCGCCAAGGCCAAAACAGACCCCAGAACCGGCCCCACACATGGCGTCCAAGCAAAACTAAAGGTTAACCCCAGTAAAAATGCCTGACTATAGCCGTTACCCTTTTGCCCTTGTCTCTTTAATTGTAGCCTTCTTTCCTTGTAGAGTCCCTGCAAATGTAAGACTTCCATCTGGTGCAAGCCCAAGAGAATGATAATCGCACCCGTCACATACTGAAACCAAGAAGCATACAGCAAATTGCCTAAAAAACCAGCTCCATAACCCAGTAAGATAAAAACAAAGGAAATCCCCGCTATAAAGGCCAAAGTTCGCAATAAACTAACAAGTGAGATTGAAAATTTTCCACTAGAAGCCTGAGCATCATTCTTATCATCCAACAAGACCCCCGCATAGACTGGCAACAAGGGTAAAATACAAGGAGAAAAGAAGGAGAGAATTCCAGCAAGAAAAACACTGATAAAAAAGATTGCATTGTCCATTGCCTTCCTCCATTCTTTGATTTGATAGGTCTATTATATCCCCAAAACTCCAGAAAAAACAGGGACAATGATAGGCAAAAATAGGAATTTAATCAGTTTATTTAGAAATCTGGCACAAAAAAAGCCAGACAAGGTCTGACTTTGATAGAAACAGAAAAGAGAATCACCTGTCTTCCCTGCTTATCTGGTAATAAATAAGGTCCGCAACGTAGTCTTTTCTCTCCACACCATTGGCAATAGTTTTTAGATAAGACATTCCCGCTTTTTCCATCACACGGCCTGAAGCTGGGTTGAGACTAGCATAACGAGCTCTGACCTTTTGAAAGCCTGATTGAGTAAAACAAAAGTCTAACACAGCTTTCAGGGCCTCCGTCATCATACCTCGGCCCCAATAGATTTTTCCTAAAACATAGCCAATTTCACAACTTAAATCTTCCTCGTGCATTTCAATGATGCTGATATCTCCTATCACATGCTCTGGGTTCTCTTTGAGACAAATGGCCCATTTATAGTAGTTGGGATTGGCATAGGAGGCAACCCAATTTCGAATCGAGTTCCGAGTCACCTCAACATCAGGATGAGGATCCCAAGAGACATAGATTAGATTCTCAGCAGACGAAGCCCAATTTTGAAACATGGCTTCCGCATCACTCTCCACAAATCTTCTCAAGATTAAACGTTCCGTCTCTAACATTTGCGTACCGATTGCTTTCATAATGTTACCTCGCTTTCTAAGCTTAAGGCTCAAGCTAAAAAGGTCCCCCGGACCTTCCTCGCTTTCTCATTTCCAGGCTCAGGGTAAAAACCTCCACTGGAGGTCATTCTTGCTCTCTAGTTTCAAGGCAAGAAGCTAAAAAGGTCCCCCGGACCTTTTTACTCCCAAAAGTCATCAAATACGGTGATTGGTAGGTGGCGTTTGTGTTGACCTTTGTACCACCAGTTTTCGATAGTCGCTTGGGCTTCTGGGCTGATGGTTTTGCCTTCAAGGTAGTCATCAATTTCTGCATAAGTGACTCCAAGAGCGACTTCGTCAGCCAAGCCCGGCTTATCTTCTTCAAGGTCTGCTGTTGGGATTTTTTCATAAAGGGCTGGGTCTGCACCAAGTTCCTTCAAGAGTTGTTTTCCTTGGCGTTTATTGAGGCGGTAAAGAGGTAGAATGTCTGCACCACCGTCACCAAACTTAGTAAAAAAGCCTGTGATATTTTCCGCGGCATGGTCTGTTCCAATGACCGCTCCGCTATGGGCACCTGCAAGGGCATATTGGGCAATCATACGACTACGAGCTTTAATATTGCCCTTGTTAAAGTCTGAAACAGGACTTCCTGTCGCTTCAACTGCAGCTGTCATGGCATCAGTTGATTCCTTGATATTCACAACCAAGCTGACATCTGGCTGGATGAAAGCAAGAGCTTTTTGAGCATCTGCTTCATCAGCTTGTACTCCATAGGGCAGGCGGACAGCGATAAATTGGTAGCTGTCATCTCCTGTCTCTGCTCGCATTTCTTCCATAGCTAATTGCGCCAAACGCCCTGCCAAGGTTGAATCCTGACCCCCAGAAATCCCTAGTACAAAGGTTTTAAGGAAGGGATGTTTTTTCAAGTATCTTTTTAAGAAGTCAATCGAACGACGAATTTCTTCCTGGGCGTCAATCACTGGCTTGACACCCAGTTGCTGGATAATGGTCTCTTGCAAACTCATTCTTCTTCTCCTTCACCAAGGGCTTCCTTGCGCATCTTATCAATCAAGTCCATCTTATCTTGCCAAATATCACGCGCCAAGTCCACTGGATAGTGTTGCGGATTAAGCACGCGCTTGTATTCATCCCATAGCTTGTCGAATTCCTTACGAGCATAGGCCTGAATCTCAGTCAAACTAGGCAAATCGTAAACTAATGTTCCTGCTTTGAAGATGTCCACCAAGAGAGGAACGGCATCAAAATTTCGAACGGTCTTCTTGATGTAAGTATATGTCGGATGGAACATTTTGATTTCTGTCATACTGGCAACATCCACACCGTCATAGGTGATGTAGTCACCTTCTGACTTGCCTTTTTCACGACTAGTAATGCGCCATACCTGCTTCTTACCTGGGGTCGATACTTTTTCAGCATTGCTTGAAAGCTTGATGGTATTGCGCATCTTACCAGTTTCATCTTCGATAGCTACAATCTTATAAACCGCTCCAAGGGCTGGCTGGTCATAGGCCGTAATCAGCTTGGTACCCACCCCCCAAACGTCAATCTTAGCATGTTGCATCTTGAGGTTGAGAATAGTATTTTCATCCAAATCATTAGAAGCATAAATCTTAGCCTCTGTAAATCCAGCCTCGTCCAGTTGCTGACGGACTTTCTTGGAAATGTAGGCAATATCCCCAGAGTCGATACGAACGCCTTTAAAATTAATCTTGTCTCCCAATTCACGAGCTACCTGAATAGCAGCTGGCACACCGATTCGCAACGTGTCATAAGTATCTACTAGAAAGACACAGTCACGATGGGTTGAAGCATAAGCCTTGAAGGCTTCATAGTCGTTTCCATAAACCTGTACCAAGGCATGGGCATGAGTCCCCAATACTGGAATACCAAAGAGTTTCCCTGCCCGTACATTACTAGTACCATTGGCGCCACCAATCACAGCTGCGCGTGTTCCCCAAATAGCCGCATCCATTTCTTGCGCACGACGTGTCCCGAACTCCATCAAGGGTTCATCCTCAATAACCGAACGAATACGAGCCGCCTTGGTCGCTATCAAGGTTTGAAAGTTAACGATGTTTAAAAGAGCCGTTTCGACCAATTGACATTGGGCTAGAGGGCCTTCCACCTGCACAATCGGTTCATTGGCAAAAACCAAATCTCCTTCTTGGGCAGAACGAACCGTCAACTCCAACTTGAAATTGCGGAGGTAATCCAAGAATTCTCCATGATACCCAAGCGTTTCCAAGTAGGCAATATCGCTATCTGAAAAGCGTAAGTCTTTAAGATAATGTACAATTCTTTCCAAACCAGCAAAAACAGCATAGCCGTTATTAAACGGTTGCTGGCGGAAGTAAACCTCAAAAACCGCCTTCTTATTGTGAATTCCTTGGTCAAAGTAAACTTGCATCATGTTAATCTGGTACAAGTCCGTGTGCAATGTCAAACTATCATCTGGATACATCTGTTTTCCTTCTTCCTACTTTACAAAGGTATGAATGTATTCTACCACTTTCACACCATCCGATAAATTAGTACTATTATAACACATTTTACTGAGATTGATAAAAAGCTAACAAGCTATTCTCCATTCTCCAGTTCATCCATATCTTGCTCAAACTTTTTTTGAGCCCATTCGCCATAACTTTTAAGGCCAAGATTGCCGATAAAAACCCAAGGAAGGTAGATCAGATAAGTGATGGCCCAAGCAGACAAATATTTAACGTTCAAAGGATTGTGCTGATAAATTTCGATATTGAATTGATAATTCTCCAACATCAAGAGAGTCGTAATAGCGAGAGTCACCAGCAAACACCCTACAATCGTAAAATGAAAACGACTATAGTAGTTCACTCCAAGTTGTCGTGCACGATTGAAAAAGAAGAAAATTCCTAAAAGAAGGGTAACCAGAAGAATATTAGGATTAAAAAGAGCAGGTGATAATACAGCCACCAGATAGCTTAGCAGAATGAGCCCGATAAACACATTAAAAGACTCTGTCCCAGCTTTGTTAATCAGTTGTTCTTCCCTTTCGTCTAATAATTGATAATAAAAAAATCTATTTTTCATCTTCTTCCTCCCAAAATAATTGATCTAAAGTTTTGCCTAAGCATCTGCAAATGGACTGGCAGAGGGAGAGACTAGGATTGTATTTCCCAGCTTCAATCAAGCCTATAGTCTGCCTAGTAACACCTACAGCTTCTGCCAAATCCCCTTGTGTTAAATCACGCTCTACCCGAGCTAATTTTAATTTTAAATTTTTAGCCACTAGCGTCCTCCTTCACATTTTTAAAAAGTTGCGCTTCTTTTTAAATATATTATACCATATATCCAACTCAATGCAATATATAAATGTCATTTTGTAATGTTTTGTTAACAAAAAAACTCTCTATCCTCTTACATGATAGAGAGTATTCGTTCTTTTTTGATACTTAGCTAAGCTCCTCTTCAAAGGAAATAAGTCTAGATCACAAATCCTTTTGGTAATAGTATCTTTTCCCTGTGTAGGGATAGTCTTGCAAGGTAAAAACTTCCTTGTAGCCATGGCTTAGATAAAAATCTGGCGCTTGAAACTGGTAGGTATTCACAAATGCAAAACAACAATTTCGATTCTTGGCTTCATTTTCTGCTTGTTGCAGTAGTTTAGAACCAATTCCTTGTCCTCGTAGCTCCTCTTCCACAAACAAATATTCGATTTCCAACCAATTTCCAAAAGTCTCTGCTACCAAGCCCGCCAAGAGATCGCCCTTTTCGTCTTCGACATAAAGATTAAGCGACTCACTTTCAGCCTTTTCTCTTTTTGAACGATTATAAGCACGAATTTGATTCCCAATTTCTTGCGCTTTCTCGGGCTCCTTATTGTCCAATCTAATGTACATCCCTGTCTCCTTTGATTTTAGGCTAAAATGCCTCAATAATATCTCTAATGAGTAAAAATACTAAAAATATCATAGATTTTTCTGTCTATCAAACAAATTCCACCCTCCTTATGATGATAGTTATTCAATCAACTCACTCGTAAGGCTTCTATGAGATATCTTAAGAATACCACATATTTAATCAGTTGAGAAGAGACAAACATCAATATTTTATTCACCTGATGATTTCAAATCAATTACCATGCATTTTTCTACTTCCAAGAAAAGAGAGAAGACAGATTTCTTTGGTTTGTATAGAAGAGAATTTGCTTGCTCTAAATCGAATATTTAAAATAAAGCTTACGTCACTAATACTCTTGAATTCCCTGTCCTGAGTTACATTAAAAGTAATCAGCAAACATTACAAATGTGAAAGAAGTGAGTTTTTAGATATTAAAACTTCAAAAATTTAAATCTAATATGGTCATCGTTTTCAATGCCAAGAAAAAGAGAAGCAAGGTGATTCTCCCTCGAGTTTAGTTATGAATCACTCACTTCCACTGTCATTGAAATCTAAAAACAAGTAGTCTGTCATAGAACTACTTGCTTTACTTTTAAATCAAAGGTTAGATATTACTTTTATCTTTTTTATCTGAAGATTTGTCCGTAGTTTTATCTTTAGACTTTGGAGAATTATTGCGGACAATTTTGTCATATCCTTCTGTATAGTCAATCAATTCAGTTGCTAGAGTACGATAATCTTCTTGAGAAATGAGCCAGTTGCCATCCTTGTCCTTGGTTAATTTGATTTCTGTATCAAAATCCCCAGTAGTAAAAGGTGTATGAGCTAGATTTGGATCTACGTCGCTATAGATAGTGAAATCATTCTTGAAGAGGTTTTCGAAAATCCAGTAAGAGATTAATGTTTGATAACGCTTGATGTCAACATCTGAACCGGATTGGTTGTACTTACCTAAGTTGTCAATGCCTCCAATTAGAGTCGTAAGAACTTCCCTTGTAGATGAAGCCAATCCCTTAGAGTGCAACTTTTTAGAGTTAAAAGTAACAGTTGCTGTATTACCGGATTCATCTACCTTCACATCTTTAACTGAATAAGAACCAATATCTTGGTATAATCTACGTCTCATTTTCAAGAAACCTGAAATTGTTTCTTCTGGTGTTTCTACAGGAAAATCTTTGTGCCATTGTACTGAGTAGGTAGATGCAGGCGAAAGACCTTCTTCTTTGATTTTTTCACTTGTTTGAACTGCAAATATGGCCTCAGTCCATTTTTCATAGGTTTCACCATAAATCTTCTTGAATCGGGCAGAGTCACTAGTAAGAACTGAGTCTAAGAGAATCTCAGCATCTTTTGTAACTTTCTCTTTAACTTCTGCTGCTTCATCCTTCTTCTCAACTTGTTCCGTATTCTCCTTGTTATCAGAAGAAGCTTCAGATGACTGTTTAGACAATGCAGAACATGCACCCAAGACAACTGTTGAAAGTGCTAAGATACTTAGTAACTTAATCTTTTTCAGTTTCACCTCTTTATGAAAACTTACTCTTGGAGACCACCTCCAGGTAGAGTTACTTAGAAAAACACCGGGTTCATCTAACGGAGAATGGGGGATTCGAACCCCCGCGCCGGTTACCCGACCTAACGATTTAGCAAACCGTCCTCTTCAGCCTCTTGAGTAATTCTCCAAAAACACACTAAAATAAATAGGATACAACAAAGGATACAATTTTAAAAAATTACACTGTATTCCTGTTCAAAATGGAGCCGGTGGGAGTCGAACCCACGTCCAAACATCTGCCAACATATTTGTCTACAACCATAGGTTATGTATTGTTTTAACAGCTCCTCGACACATAACTCAAGCCTAGGAACTGCGAGTCTATCAATCTCTTATCAAACCACTAGACAAGGCTTAATCGTATCTCGCTAATCATAAGACCTGTCATTGAACACGAGCAATCCAAATCAGGTCACGCCTGCTGGTTTTTAGGCAGCTAGAGCGTAAGAAGTGTTATTTTTTGCAGTTATATTTAACTGAGCGTTTACGTCGCCACACGGGTTGCAAAATATGCCTCATAATGCCTGTCGAATCCGTAACGACCCCAAGATTATAGAACTATTATAACCTATCTTCATAAAAAATGCAAAATCAAGCCTATTCTTTAGAAAAGATACATTTTCAAAGCATCTGATAGGGCTTGATAACCTGCTACACTTAGATGGAGACCATCCGTTGTATAGGCTGATTTAAGTTGTCCCTCTGTATCTGTCAAACTATCATAAATCGGTACAAAGTCTACTTGCATATAGGCGGAGGCTAGAGCCTCATAGGCCTGATTCCATTTTCTAATCTTTTCATTGGTACGAATATATACTGTCTGCTTGTATTCTTCTCCTTCATTGACCGGCAGAACCGAAAGGAGCTTTATTTGTGACAGTGGATAATCTCGGTTAAGCGATTGAATCACACCTTCAAGATTATCCAAAGCATCATTCATAGGAATATCTTTTCCGATATCGTTTGTCCCAATTAAGAGAACAATTTGATCGACAGCATCACCATAAAGATGGGCATCAAGGTTATCTAGTAACAGTCCTGTCTGGTAGCCTCGGATGCCACGATTGACGATCGTTTTTGCAGTCCCAAGTAACTCTTGAAGAGGGTAATACTCAACTATCGAATCACCAATAAAGATGATATCTGGCTCTAGGACAGAGATTTGATTCAATTCACGATACTTGGTTTGAATCTTCTCCTGCTCTTTTAGGAGCCAATTTTCTAATAACTGTACTGCCACCTTATCCCTCTTTCTCTAACCAATTTTCTAGAACCTGATAAACACCAGCCTGGCTGTTAGCTGGTGCTAGAGCAGTCGCAACTGCCTTGGCCTCATCATCTGCATTTTCCATCGCATAGGCAATACCAGCCATCTCCAACATCTCGACATCATTTTCGCTATCACCAAAAGCCATGATCTGTTCCGATGTCAAATTCCAGCGCTTGAGTAATTCTTCCAATCCCCAAGCCTTGTGAACACCAGCTTGCAGGATATCAATACAGCCATAACCGCTAGAAACAGCCCTTACACGACCATCAAAGATGTCATTGATTTCCTGCAAAACAGAACTAGAACGTTTCTCTCCAACGACCATACTCATCTTTAGTACTCCTCCAAAGAGGTCTGAGTTTAGCTCATCCACAAAATTGGTCCTTTGGTAAAGTTTTTCAATCATCTCTGGAGTCATAAATTTTTCTAGGTCTGTAAAAACAGTTCCTTCCTTGACAAAACTCCCATTCATACTGGTGACGACGAACTGATCTCGACACTCTCTTCCTTTAAAATGAAGGAGAGCCTTGTCAACCATAGCATCATCCCAGGTCTGAGCCTGAAGTAAGGTATCGTACTCAAATATCCGAGCACCGTTAGCAACAATCAGGACTACTCGACTCGCCAAATGTTTAAGCAATTGTCTCATCCGATGGACTTCATTTCCTGTCGCAATGACAAAACGGATACCTCGTTCATCTAATTGGTCTAAAATCTTTTCTAAACGTGGTAAGTCCAGCTGGCCTCTTGGATCCAGCAAGGTCCCATCCATATCTGTTGCAATCAATTTAATCGTCATCTCGTCTCCTTTAGGGCGAGTTTCTACCACTTCAACCCTACATGTTCATTCATTTCTTTATAAGCTGTGTCAATTCGTTCCTTGGTCGCCTCATCCAACTTGTCACGGTGACCCCCCCCCTCAATGAAGTCCTCTAGGATATAGGTCTGATAGAGGAAGAGCGGATAGCCTTCTGGTGAATAAGTTCCTTTTGGAGTTCGATTGACCCAAGTCGGATGCGCTTTGGCAGTTTCAATCCTTGTTTTTCCATCTTTTTTCTTAATGGTCACATCCATGAGAACACCGCGCTCTGTCCACTTGGCATTTTCCTCATCTTGCATGGTTTCAATGCGCTGGTTTGAGAGGAAATTTCCCATGGAATAGATAATCAGTTTTTTGTCACCATCTTTTTCAACCGTTTCGGCAGGTTCAACGACATGAGGATGCCCTCCAAAGATAATATCAGCTCCCCAGTCCACCATCTTATGATAAAGTGTTTTTTGTTCTTCCGTCGGTTCTAGCTGGTACTCAATTCCCATCTGAGGCATAACAACAGTGATATCCGCTTCTTTCTCTGCACGCTCGATTTCCGCCTTCATCTTTTCTTCGTCTAAGTCAGAAAGATAGCGATTATAGTCCTCTTGAGAAATATACTGCTCAATGCCATTAAAGCCATAGGAATAGGCCAAGAGAGCTACCTTGATACCGTTGACTTCCTTGATAACAAGGGGAGACTCGTCCCGTGGTTTCTTTGTGTAAACTCCGATAGGCGTCATCCCTGCCTTTTCAATAGCCTCTGCCGTTGAAACAACTCCCTCTATCTGAGAATCGAGGATATGATTGTGGGCCAAGTCTAAAACCTGATAGCCTGCCTCCTTAATCGCATCCATTACCTCACCAGGTGCATTAAAAAGAGGATAACCTGCCAAATAGTGATCCTTGTTCACAGTTCCTTCAAAATCACCAATCACCAAATCCGCTTGCTTGAGCCAGGGCTTCACATACTCAAAATTTTCATGAAAATCATAGGTCCCACCTTCTTTTAGAGCTGTTCGGTAGATAGGGATATGATAGAGAAGGTCACCATTTGCCATGATACGGGCTGTCTTTTCATCAGAATCATTTTCCTTGAATTGACTAGAAGTACTTGCAGAATCAACTGGATTCGTTCCCTTGTTGCCTTGTACTGCTCGAACTAACAAGTTCAGCCCCATGGACAAGGCAACTGCCAGCAACAACACTGTAATAAACTGGGCATTGGTCCAAGATTTATATCTCCTAAAGAAACTAATACTAGCCTTCAACAATCCATAAAGAGGACCATGAGGCCGTCTATTTTGTCGCTTTTCCATCTTTATTCCCCCCTTGCTTTTACTGCAAGTCTTTTCTTTTATTATACCACAGACAAAAGGGGAATAGCGTTTATTATATTATTTTTTAGGAACTTCTACGACTTTCTTTCTAACCTATTTTGTGTTATCATGTAGAGGTAATGAAAGGAGAGAAAATGTCTGCTATAGAACGTATTACAAAAGCTGCTCATTTGATTGATATGAAAGATATTATCCGCGAGGGGAATCCGACTCTTCGCGCAGTTGCTGAGGAGGTCACTTTCCCACTATCTGATCAGGAAATCATCCTAGGTGAAAAAATGATGCAATTCCTCAAACATTCTCAGGATCCTGTTATGGCTGAGAAAATGGGACTCCGTGGTGGTGTTGGACTTGCCGCTCCTCAGTTAGATATCTCAAAACGCGTTATCGCTGTTTTAGTGCCAAATATTGTGGAAGAAGGTGAAACTCCACAGGAAGCCTACGATTTACAAGCTATTATGTACAATCCAAAAATCGTCTCTCACTCTGTTCAGGACGCCGCCCTCGGTGAAGGAGAAGGGTGCCTATCTGTCGACCGTGTAGTTCCAGGCTACGTAGTCCGCCATGCTCGCGTTACAGTTGACTACTTTGATAAGGACGGCGAAAAACATCGTATCAAGCTCAAAGGCTACAACTCCATCGTTGTCCAACATGAAATTGATCATCTAAACGGAATCATGTTTTACGATCGTATCAATGAGAAAGATCCGTTTGCTGTTAAAGATGGTTTACTAATTCTGGAATAAAGAAAATCCCGTTGCAATGTACTGCCCCCAAAAAGTTAGACAGAAGAATCTTACTTTTGTGGTGCGGTACATTGAACGGAGTTTTTTTCTCATGCTCCCCACGCAATCAAGAGATACATGAGGCTAGAACCAAACATATCTGCTAGAGCATGCATGAGGAAAAATGGCAAGAGATTTTTGAATTTATACTTGTATAAGAAGTAATAGAATAAGCCATAAACGACACCAATAACCAGTGCCCACACCAGTCCTTGATAAGTGTGAAAAGAAATCCGAATGATGGTAGAATAAAGCAAAACCCACCACTTGTGCTTTTCTTTCACTGAAGTCAATAATCCTAGAAAGAAAAACTCTTCATAGAAGCCATTTAGCAAGGCATAGGCAATTGCCATCGGACTAAGCGCTAGGAATTTCCGTATAATTTCCATGGGATCTATGTGGGCAAAAAGAGCTGGATTTAAGTAATTGTATTCACCAGTTAGTGTCGTCACCAGGTCTCCAAACAATCCCACAATGGCAAATATAAAAGGAACCCAAAAGAGAAGGGACCAGGTCCAACGAATGGGAAGTTGTTTGAAGTCATAATTTCGAATCAAAAGGTAAAGAAAGGTCAAGGTCAGAAGTATCACTTGCAAGGTGAAGTTGCTCGAATAGCCTACTCCCTCGCCGACAGTATTACTTACCGTATCCATTGTAGTTGACAGACCTGTCGGAAACATACTTGCTAAAAAGAGCTCCGTTGACCGAATGATAAACTGGCCAAACATTAGAACTGTAATAATCAGAATATCAAACCATCTCAAGTAGCGCAGGGGCTTAGTTGGGTGAATGCTTTGTAAAATTTTCATATCTCCTCCTTCTAGCAGTTAAAGATTGGTTTATTGTAAGAAAAGAAACTTAAAATTTTATAAAATTCCACTCCCATTCCTTATCCGCAATCAGTATTTCGATAGGATATTCAAACCAGCCACTTTTTACGAGTAACTCGTTTCTCATTCAACCTTCCGTTTATTTTCTAGCAACAAATCTTTCAAAGAAATGATAGTGACTGCAAGCAAAATCATGGCCATACCAACAAAATCAATCGCATAGAATTGCTCCTTCATAATCAGAAAGGCAAAGAAAACAGCTGAGATTGGCTCTATAGAAGCCAATAAACTAGACTTAACAGGTCCTATTAGACTGGCTCCTTTTAAGAAAGCTGTGTAGGCAAAGACCGTTCCGATGATGATAATGCCAGCAAATGCAAAGAGAAAATCCAAACTGGTCGGTATACTGGCCCTCAAAACTCCTGTGAAAGGAAGAGCCACCACACCAGAAATAACCATGCCCACACCAATCACCAAGATACTTCCCCATTTCTTAATCAAAGCGATAGGAAGGATAATATAGAGGGCATAGGTCAAGGCAGAAAAGAGTCCCCAGAAAAGACCAGCAGGTGTGACCGACAACTGGTCAAGTTCCCCATGCGTTGCAATAAGAAAAGTTCCTCCAATTGCTAAACCAATTGAAATAATCTCTGCCAGAGTCGGTGCTACCTTGTCCTTGATACAGGTATAAATCAAGATCCCAACAGGACATACATACTGGAGAACCGTCGCCGTTCCAGCATTGGTCTCCTGAATGGCAGAAAGATAGGCAAACTGGTTTAAGAAAAGTCCAAACAAGGCAAATAACAAGAGAGAGAAAAGGTTTTTTCTGTCTTTTAAAAAAGCAAGGAGTTTATCCTTTGCGGTCGCATAAGTTAAAAATACCAGGACCAATCCTGCAATAATGAGCCGCAGATTGGTCAAGACTAGAGCGGAAATTCCGTGTGCCATCAGGTATTGGCCACTAGTTCCAGACAAGCCCCAAGCAATGCCTGCAACTACTGTAAAGAGAGTTCCTTTTACGGTTTTTGACATACTTTCCCTCTACCTTTCACTACGAATCATATCCATGACTTGGTTTCGATCAACTATCCACTGAGCGCGTTCATCCTTCTCATACGTTCGATTGGATAAAAAGATAGCAGCTTCCTGTTTCTTTCGATTCCACATGATGAAGGTACCCGTATAGCCCGTATGGTCAAGCCAGGCTCCTTCTAGATTCCAGGCTAGCGAACGCTCCTTATCATCTAAGGGAGAAAAATTTCGGCTTAAGTTTTCAGCAAAATCGTCTTTCAAGTAATGTTCCAGAAAGATTTGCAAATCCTTAATAGTTGAAAATAAACCTGCACTTCCAGCATGTTTTCCCAAAAGACGAGCTTTGGGATCGTGAATACTGCCTGCCTCTACTCCCCTCACTGTCGGTACAGCAAGCTCAACAGGGCCAAACATGGTTCCCTTCATCCCCCATGGGTTCAAAACTTGTTCTTTTATAATCTGATCCAAGTCTTGTTCAAAGATTTTCTCCAAAAGAAAGCCCAAGAGTAAAAAATGAACATCCGAGTATAGAAAAGCAGGCTGACTACGTCTATTCAGATGAAACATGGCCTCTCTTAATGCCTCAGCACCTAACTGGTCCCTATTGGGAATAAAAGGGTCCAAGTCTGTTGCGTGGGTCAAGAGTTGACGAATAGAAATATCTGGGTAATCACATTCAGGAAAAAAATCCGTCACTGGTCGATCAATATCTAATTTCCCCTGTTGCCACAAGAAGGTCAAGGCTGTCCCTACTCCCACAACCTTACTAACACTGGCTAGGTCATAAACTAACCCTGACTCTGTTTTTAATCCTTTCTCAGGATCACTCAAGCCTAGGTAGGATTCTCTCCATTCTCCGTCCTTAAAATACGCAAAAGAGGCCCCGGGATAGATCCCTGCCTCGATTTGTTCTTCTATTTTTCTTAGAATTTTTGTCCACTTCATGCTTCTTCAAACCACAATTCGATGTTATTCGTATCTTTACCAAGGAAGAATTTTTCAGACTTTGGAATAAAATAGTCTGTGCCTTCAAATTTCTGACGAAGACTAGTTAAATCTAGATTCTTTACCAAAAATTTCAGCATAGACAAGTCCCAAGTAACATTGTTTTCAACAGCCAAATCTGGCCCTTCCCCTTGAGTAAATGTGATAACTGTACCCACTTTTTCAGGAGCAAGTATACTCTCCGTCCCCTCAGGTAAGCGCAACTCCATAGAAATCTCAAATTGACTCAAATATCTTATACTTGTATTTGAAGAAAATTCAGGAACAGTTTCCAGTGGAACCAAATCTTTAATATGATTTTCCGCATGAACAAGAATCACATCCTGTTCAGGAGAAACAATCTCAAAAGCATAACCACGACTTCCTTTAAATAGGCGAGGAAGAGACTTCATCTGTGAAAGAAGACCCTCGATTTCAGATGGATCCTTCACCTTGACGACTAGTCTGGCTAGTTTTTTTAGCCCTTCAACTTTCCGAGTACGCATACTTGGAGCCTCTTCCAGTATCAACTTTTCAACACCTGTTTGGTCACCAAGTGAGAGGAAGGCTGATTCTTCTAATAAGGGCTTCATCCCTAAGGTTTCAATATAAAATCGTTCATTTAATTTTCGGTTATTGACCTTCAAAGTCGGAATAATTTGTATCATTTGATTTCCATTCATAACTTCCTCCAACTCTCTTTATTTTAAAGGATTTTAAGATTTTTTACAAGCTATTCCACTTAAATTCCAGAATTTTTTACAAAAATTTCCGGTAAAAAAACTGGGGTTCCCCAGTTTCATTTCTTATAGGTAAAGTAGTTTGAATAGTGCTACTGCTGCAATACCTGCTGCAATTGGAGCTACAACTGGAACCCATGCATACCACCATTTTGAATCACCCTTGTGTTGACCAAGAACTGATTTTGGAAGGAGTTCGTGAAGAAGACGTGGTCCAAAGTCACGAGCTGGGTTCAAACCAGGTCCAGTAGGTCCACCAAGTGAAGTTACCAAGGCCATCACTAGGAAACCAAGTGCCAAGTGTGCAACTGAGATCCCAGCAGCTGTATGTGGAGCTACTTGAGCTTTCACTGCCAATTCACTTAAATCAACAGTTTGTCCAGCTTGAGTAGCCATTTGTTTCATGTATTGAAGAACCTCAGCACCGAAGAAGTTTTTAGTCAAACCAAGTGCTGCAAAGAAAAGAACAAATGAACCTACAAACTCATTGAGGAAGCCGTTAACAGTAGCTGCAAAACGTGATTCTTTTGTACCGTGGTCGATGCTTGAAATTGTTGAGAAGGTACCCAAGATATTGTTTGGGTTTTCTGTTTTCAAGTAGTAAGGACGGTGAGTCGCTACAACCAAAGCTTGACCGAAGATTGCTCCCAAAACTTGCGCTAGAATGTAAAATGGTACTTGATCCCAAGAGAAAAGTCCGCTAACAGCAAGTCCAAGAGTGAAAGCTGGGTTGATGTGGTTACCAGAAACGTTACCGAACATCAAGGCTGGGATCATAACCCCCATACCATAACCAACAGCGATAACGAGCCAGCCACTTTGGTGACCTTTCGTACCTTTAAGTTCAACGTTAGCAACTGCACCATTACCAAGAATGATCAAAATAGCAGTTCCCAAGAATTCTGTGGCATATTTAATAGCCCATGTAAAATCCATTTGATAGATTCTCCTTAAATTTTTTTAGACAATCCTTATTCTATCAATTTTTAGGCCTTTTAGCAATATCTTTTCTAAAAGAATCTATGGAAAACGCTTTATTTAACCTATGTTTAAGAAAAGGACAAAAGAAGTCAAACTCCTTTCATCCTTTTCATTAATCTTGACGTTGACCAAAGTCTGCAATCATCTGCTCCATCTCTTGACGGCTTGGAGTTGTTAGCATATAAAGGTAATCCCCTTGTAGCTCTGCAAAAGCTGCTGGCATAATTTTTTTGACCTTGAATTGTTGGCTATACTTAGTAAGCAAGTCTTCTTCTGAATACACATAGTTGACATTGGCACGACGTGAAGTTGCCAAGCAATACTGGGGCTCAAACTCTGATCTTGGAAACTCTTCTCCTGCTACAATAGCCGCATAACCACGATAGAGGTCCAAGGAGTGAGCAAAGTTATAAACATCAATGGTAAAGCCACCCGCAGGACGGTTATTGTACTCAATGACGATATAGTCGTCCCCTTCACGGAAGAACTCAATATGGAAAAAACGTTCTTTCATACCAAATTCCTTGACAATGGCCTCACCATACTTGCGCAGTTTGGGGTCCATATCCTTGAGGACATAGTAGGAATTGTCCATCTTATAAATCATCAGATCAAGTGGTGTATAGGCATAGTCAAAAGTTGTTGAGAAGACAATCTGACCATCCTTATCCACTAGTCCATCAAAGGTACAGATTTCGCTGGAAGTGACAAATTTCTCAAAGAAATAAACGGTTGAACGGTCCCATTCTTGCTTGAAGTGATTGATATCGTCTTCTGTCTCAAGCTTAAAGGTGGCTGCTGCTCCCACTCCATTATCAGGTTTAGCAATCATTGGTAGGCCAATCGTCTCAACTGCTTGGTCGACATCTGCTTCTGTCTGGATAACAGCTCCAGGTACCACAGGGACACCTGCTTTTTTGAAAAGTTTCTTCATCTCAGACTTAAACTTGGTTTTTTTGAGATCCTCTGGTTTGGCACCAAAGACATTGAATTGTTCTCTAAGTGTTGCGTCCAACTCAAGCCAGTATTCATTGTGGGACTCAATGCGGTCGATAGGACCATGCTTGTAGAAAAGAAAAGCTACTGCACGCTTGACTTCATCTATATTCTCAAGATTGTCTACACGGAAATACTCGGTCAGGCTATTACGCAAAGGCTCATCCAGTTGCTCGTAAGGTTCTTGACCAATCCCCAAAACTGTGATACCTTTATTGGCTAGTTCAATAGTAAACTGTTGAAAGTTTTGTGGATAGTAGGGAGAAATAACAAGGTAATTCATAGGCAACTCCTTTTATAGATACAGGTGTCCAAGAAAATAGGGCATTTGTTTACGCCACCATTCCCAGTCATGGGCGACATCGTGTCCCCATTCCGCAAACCAGGCTGGAATTTGTTTCTGGTCAAAGGCTTCTTTGAGCTTGTAGAAGGATGGCAGACCATCTTGTTCCCAAGCACCAAGACCCGTACAGACGACAATCTCCGCCTGACGGTAACGATCGATAAACCAGCCGTCATTCTGATTCCAAATATAATCTACTGGCGAGTTCTGGTAAATAGCATCATCATTGTAGTAATCACCGACAAAGAAACGTGCGTCGTAAACACCACTGAGAGCAATCACCTTGGTAAAGACATCCGGATGCTGGAGGAAGAAATTGAGTGCATGGTAGGCCCCCATGGAGCAACCTGTCGTCATCATACCGTCAAACCAACCTGTCTTATGCTTGATAAAAGGAATGGCCTCCTCAATCACATAGCGTTCGTAGGCACGGTGCATCTCTGCTTGGTCATGACCATTTTTCCAAGTGGCTAACCAGCTCTCACTGTCAACACTGGATAGGGTAAAGAACTGAACACGACCTTCTTCGATAAAGGAAGCACAGGCATCAATCATGCCAAAATCATAGTATTCATTGTGACTGCCACCAGATGAAGCAAAAACCACGACTGGAATCCCAGCGTGTCCATAACGGTTGAGATACATTTCACGGTTGAGGTGGCCACTCCAGTGGCTAAGATGTTCAATATGCATTGGCTTTCTCCTTTCCTAAGTTACCATTTCTCTGCAAAAAAACGAAGACAGTCTGGTAAATTTTCCGACCAAGGGATCTCACTATGGATAGCACCAGACTGAACTTTCAAAACAAGATTATCCAAGTGTACTCCTCCTGCAATCAAATCATGGTAATAGCGAAGTGATGAGTCGATATAGGCTTGCTTGATATTGCCAGCCATCAAGGTCTTGTCTGTATCATCTGCTTCTTCCGTTCCAACATAGATGAAAATACGCTGATCAGGCGACAGTTTCTTGCGCTCGATATAGCGGTTAAAGGCTTCTTGGTGGAGCCAGTTAGCAGATGAGAAGACACCTAGACAACCAATTCGGTCTTGGTACTCTAATCCGATAAACTGGGTAATATTGCCTCCTAGTGACGAACCAATCATAGCCGTATGCTGCCGATCAGCTTTGGTTCGGTAGGTCTCATCGATAAAAGGCTTGACCACTTCCATGACAAACTCAGCATACTCCACGCCCTTACCGCCAAACTGCTGGCCTGGGATAGGAGATTCTTGGAACTTCCAAGCCGCATACTCATTCATCCGTCCCATTCCATCATTGTCAATAGCAACAACAATCATGCGACTGATGTCTGGGTTTCGCTTAATAGCTGGGATTATCTTCCAAGAGTGTCCAATATAGGATTCCTTGCTGTAAAAGACATTTTGCCCGTCATGAAAATAGACAACAGGGTAAAAACGGTCTGTGTCTTTCTCGTAATCCTTAGGCAGAAGAACACGCACACGACGCTCTTTTCCTGTATAAGGAACCTTGAGTTTGTGTTCTTTCATTTTTAAGTAAAAGTAGGAATGATTCATTGTCAGAAAACTCTCTATATTCAAAATTTTATCTCATTATACCATAAAAATAGAAAAAAAGTCAGTAAATGTCCATTTTAAGGATAAATAACTAACTTTTTCATATATACTTTCTGAATTCTTCTGGTTTTTCTGATTAGAGGAGATTATCAATCAAGTTATCGACTTCATCTTTTTCAGCTTGAGGTGTGATCTTAGTAATCATAATCCCTGCCACTGCCCGCTCAACCAAACCTTCAACATCCATCCGTTTTTCATACTGCTCAGCATTTTCTATCTTAGGATTGGTCTTAGGACGGTCAGGCGCAAAAATAGTACAGCAGTCCTCAAAAGGCTGGATAGAAATTTCAAAGGTATCAATTTCCTGAGCGATGTCAATGATTTCCAACTTGTCCATAGTAACCACAGGGCGAATGATAGGAGTGTTGGTCACAGCGTTGATAGCCTGCATGCTTTCCAAAGTCTGGCTTGCCACCTGACCAAGACTTTCCCCATTGATAATGACCAGACCCTTTCTCACTTCACGGATACGGTCGGTAATCCGCATCATAAAACGACGCGTCAAGGTCATGAGATAGGCTTCTGGCGCCTTGGCCTTGATTTCCTCTTGAATTTCAGTGAAAGGCACTTCGATAAATTGGATATTGCCACCAAACTTGGTCAATTTGCGGGTCAAGTCCTGGGCTTTCTTGAGGGCACCAGGACTAGTATATGGTGGACTAGCAAAGTGAACCACCTCAATATCTACCCCACGTTTAAGGGCAAGATAACCTGCTACAGGTGAGTCAATCCCACCTGACAACATGAGCATCCCCTTACCAGAAGTTCCCACTGGCAAACCACCTGCTCCACGAATGGTTTCATAGGAAAGATAGGCTGCTTCCTCACGGATCTCCACTTGAAGAGTGATATCAGGGTTTTTCATTTGGGCTTGAATAGTAGGAATAGCTTCAAAAACAGCTCCACCAAGGATTTGGTTGAGTTCACGACTGTCGAGTTCAAAGTTGTGGTCGCTACGCTTACTAGAAATCTTAAAGGTCATGCCTTCCTTGTAGATGTCTTTCATAATCTCTTGGACGGTAGCTTTGAGAGTTTCAACAGACTTTTCAACCTTATATACTGGAGAAAAGTTTTGAATCCCAAAGACTTGTTTAAGTGATGTTGCTACTGCTGTATAATCCGCTCCGTTAAGATAAGCATGGGCACGGTCGCGATCAGCGGTTACCTTAACTTGGGGATAGATGGACAAAACGTCCGAAATGTTATTGCGAAGTTTATTGATGAAACGCATACGATTTTTTCCCTTGGTTGAAAGCTCTCCGTAGCGAATCATAATTTCTGAATACTGCATGAATGCTCCTATCATCTTACTTTTCTAGTTTGATTGTAAATTAATTTTAGCTTGGTCAAAAACTGCTCAACCTGACTCATATCATTTTCCAGGTCTAGACTGAGGCGTACAGCTGACTGGGCCTTATCCTTGTCCACTCCCATAGCAATCAAGGTACCCGCAGGTTTTCCTGCTTTGGACGAACAAGCAGAGGTCGTTGAGATGAAAATATCATAGTCTTCAAAGGCGTGAACGATAACTTCTCCACGAACACCCTTAATCCCAAAAGTCAGGATATGAGGAGCAAAGCCTTTCTCATCTGAAAAGACAAAAATATCTGGATAGTTCAGAAGGGCTTGACGAATGACTGATTTCATCTGTCCTGTCTTGCTGGTAAAGAGATCCAGCTTTTCCATAGACAAACGGAGAGCCTTGGCAGTTGCGGCAATCCCTGCAACATTTTCGGTTGTCGAACGATAGTCTCCCTCTTGACCACCACCAGTTAAAAGAGGCGTAATCTTCTTACCAGACTTGATATAGACAAAACCAACACCTCTGAGACCGTGGAACTTATGACTCGAGAAGGTCGCAAAATCCACACGATCCGTCAGATACTTTTCAGTTGGAATTTTAGCAAGTGCTTGAACTGCATCAACGTGAAAGGAAATGGTTGGTTTATCAGCTAAAAGTTCTGAAATAGCTTGAATAGGCTGGATAGAGCCGATTTCATTGTTAACTGCCATAATCGAAACGAGGGTCGTATCTGATCGAATCAAACTTGCTAGAGCCTTGACATCTACAAATCCCTTCTCATCAACTGGGGCAATATCCACCTCAAAACCTTGACTTTTCAGCCAGAGGGCTGACTCTTTGACTGCTGGATGCTCAATAGCTGATACGATGATGTGCTTGCCAAAATGGGCTTTTTCAAAGGCTACACCCTTGATGACCCAGTTATCCCCTTCTGTTCCACCAGAGGTAAAGAAAATTTCATCACTCTTCTTTCCAATCAAATCTGCAATTTGCTGCCGGGAAGCATCTAAAACTCGTGTTGCCTGGTCTCCCAAACGATGGAGGCTGGATGGGTTTCCTAGAATTTTCGAAGCGACCTGAGTATAAGTTTCTAGTGCTTC
This sequence comes from Streptococcus oralis subsp. dentisani, assembly GCF_002096335.1. Classification (GTDB taxonomy): domain Bacteria; phylum Bacillota; class Bacilli; order Lactobacillales; family Streptococcaceae; genus Streptococcus; species Streptococcus oralis_Z. The sequence continues at coordinate 183,451 of NZ_NCUW01000027.1, read as the reverse complement.
AGGATAAGGCTTGGTTGTCGCCGAATTATCAAAGTAGATCATGTTTTCTCACGCTTTCTAAAATCACTCCCTCTATTGTATCACGAAAAGAGACCTGCGACAAGAAAGGGCAATTCCTCTTTTTTTTAAGATTTTTTTAAAGAAATGAGGTATAATAAATCATAATCAAAGGAGAGTATCATGTCTAACTATCGTCGAACTTCAAAACCAAAAACTGAACACATCAAAAAGGGATTTACGGTCTTTCAAAAAACGATTGCTACCATCGGTAGTATCCTTGGTCTGATCACCGCAACTATCACCATCATGAACGCAATGGATAAAAATAAAAAAGAGGAGCCAACCACTCCTCAACAAACGACAGTCATTAGAGAAATTCAAAAAGAGGCTCCTACAGATACAAATAGCCCTACGCAAAAACAAACTCCAAACCAAGATGCACCTCAAAAAGAAGAAACCCAACCTTCTAGTAGTAAAGAGGAGAAAACAAAAGAGGACGGTACAAGCAAAATTGAACAAAAAGACACTTCCTCATCAAATGGCCCAACAAGTGAGACTGGGACAACTGCAAGTAATGGTGGCTCCTAAACTCAAACATTTACCAGCACTTAGAGCTGGTTTTTTCGTATCATAGAAAAAATCAGGAACAGACGTTCCTGATTTTTTTGTAGTTATTTAGGATAAATGATTTTACAAAAATCATCTGTCCAAAGGAATTTTATCGTTTAGTTTCTCTTTCTGTTTCTGATGAAAGCAGCTGAGAAAATTAAAGCTAGACCACCTAACAAAGCTAGAGCAGTTGGGTTTTGTTCCCCTGTAGCTGGAAGTTGTCCCTTCTCTTCAACAGCAACCGTTTGAGGTTTTTGCTCTTCTTCTTGGTTATTAGAAGCAGAAGGATTTACATTCTCATCAACAGCTGTAGGAGTATCATTGCTTGCTGCCTTATAGACGATAGCGTAAGCGGTCAAGTCTGCTGTTGTAAATTCAAGTTTATCATCTTGGATAGTGTAAGCGAGTTCTTGCAAGTTCTTGCTTGGAGTAATAGCATAAAGTGCCTCCACTTCCCCTGAAACTGGCAATCTAACAAGAAGATTACCGTTTGATTTAACCACTTGTCCTTTTTGGTTCTTAAGTTGAAGGTTATATACATCATACTTCTTACCGGACAAATTCTTGTTAGTCTCTGAATTACTTTCTACTTGATCAACATCCGCTAGTTCCTGACTTTTTCCGATAATTTCAATATTTCCGGTCTTATCTACTACTGCTTTCAACGGATCCACTGTAGGAGCCGCTTCTGTTCCTGCCGTGCCTAGTGGGCCTGTATACTCTGGAAGTTCCACTGTAGGAGTCGCTTCTGTTCCTGCTGTGCCTAGTGGGCCTGTATACTCTGGAAGTTCCACTGTAGGTGGTGCTTCTGTTCCTGCCGTGCCTAGTGGGCCTGTATACTCTGGAAGTTCCACTGTAGGAGTCGCTTCTGTTCCTGCTGTGCCTAGTGGGCCTGTGTACTCTGGAAGTTCCAC
>NZ_NCUW01000027.1:0-181878 GCF_002096335.1 Streptococcus oralis subsp. dentisani | reverse complement strand
ACTCTGGAAGTTCCACTGTAGGAGCCGCTTCTGTTCCTGCCGTGCCTAGTGGACCTGTGTACTCTGGAAGTTCCACTGTAGGTGGTGCTTCTGTTCCTGCCGTGCCTAGTGGGCCTGTATATTCAGGTACTTCAAGAACTGGTGGTTGCTCTTCACCCTTGCTACTTGTAGGATCGTCTGGTTTCGGAGCGGAATCTTTCAATTGATTGAGATAATCTGCAAAGTATTTCACCATTCTTTCCGTCAAGAGATGGTTATCCATCGCATATTTCATGCTTGCCTTAACGCTAGCTACTTCCTCTTGATTGTCTTTGTCTGTTAATTTCTGCGCCTTAGCCAAAGCTGCTTCATATTCAGACATGTCAAGCGGTGTTTCTGCTACTTGTGGACGGGTAAAGATGAGTTCCGCTGCAGATTGGTATTTATCGCCACCATCTCCGTAAGTCTTGGTACCTGTAAGGACAATTTTCTTAGCCTTGATTGTCTTACCAAAGTTAATATCTTTTGGCTTATTGTTATCAGGCCAGTCCGTAACGGTGAAAGTATGCTCCTTGCCAGACTCATCTGTGACAACCAGTTTTACATCACGCAAGTTACCATTCGATCCTGAACCACGTGGAACATAGCGAAGTCCTGTGATTTCAGTAGGTTCTTTCAAGACCATGGTGGCAGGTTTTCCAACATCCCCACCGCTCCAAGATGTATGCCATAAGCTTGATAGATTTCCATCAAAGGCATTTTCTAAGCCTTCACCAGCTTGTGCAGGGGCATTGAGACTTTCAAAGTCTTCTGCTACCAAGGTTGTTTTCTTTTGAACCAAAGCATTCTTCAAGGCTTCAATCTTGGCAATCTCTGCACGCGCTTCTTCAACACTGATATCATCATCGGCCTGACTAAGGTTAAAGACCGCCTCCTTCAAAGCATCCATAGACTCTTTGGTGTAGTTGGTCATGGCTACAGTTGGCAAGTAGTTCTTCAGAGCATTTTCTGTTAACATCTTACCTGTTAGGGTAATTTCTTCGATTTGAAGATTATCCATCATGAAGTCGTTATAACCACGGAAGTTGGCATTTCCACCAGAATCACCACGAGTATTGCTTGCATTTCCAGTTGAGTAGATACCTACCCAAGTATCGCCTGTTTCTGCACCAGTCACGAGGAAGGTTGCCTTCTTGGCTTTCTTAGAATCTGTCCAAGTATTTGGCAACTCATGCATTTCCAAGTTGCTTGCTTTCGTACCACGGTTACCAGATTGGAATTCTCCCTTACCAACTACAAAGGCGTAGGTATTGTCAGAACCTGCTTCGTATTCAAAGGTTACACGGTAGGTCTTACCAGCTTCAAAGCGGAAGTTTTGTGGGATGGTTTGGTAAACCAAGTTACGACGGCTAACCAGTCCATTGGTCTTGAGTGACCAATTTCCATCAATAACATCATCAACTTTCTTACCGTTCCAACCACGTTGTGTATATGGATCATGCTTTTCAGACAAGTGAGTGCGGTTGTCTTCAACACCTTCGACACCGCCCACTACGAATGGGAAGATACCTTGAGCAACATTTTCAAAGTCTTGTTTGAAGGTGCCTTTACCTGTATCATGCTTGTCTCCGTACATGCTTGAATTGTTTTCAAAGGTACGAATTTCATCAAAGTAAGTTGCTTCATCACCAGCTTCACGACTCAATGTCAGAGTGACATTTGATACATCAGATCCAGTTGTAAAGAAGGCGTACATATTTTGGAAGTAACTTGTATCGTCAACTGTAGCATTTTCACGACGATTGTTATGAGCATAAGCTTTGATATAGTTGAGAGCGAGTGACTTATTGGTATAAGTAGTCACTTCTTTCTCGCCAGTATTCACTGTGATACTTGCCTTAGCATTACTACGGTTATCGACACCAACATAAACCGCATACTTGGTATTTGGTTTCAAGCCAGTCAGTTTCTGAGTAAGACTGACCTTGCTCTTATTACCTTGGATACGAAGCATTTCATTTGCGCCTTGTGATTTGACAATTTTTGCCTTAGAAGCATCACCAGAAATGGTCCAGTGTTTCAAGGTTCCACTGTTAAATCCTTGGTCGTAGATGTGCATGCCTTCGCTCCATGACATTTCAGGATTGGTTTGTTTTGAACGGTAGAGAACGTATGGTTGATTTGCTAGAAGGTCTAGGGTAATCTTGCCATCTTTTACGGTTAGTTCTTGCTCTTCTGTCTTACCTTGGTCAGTTAGCTTGTAAAGGTAAACCTTGCTATTTGCCCAATCGCTTGGAAGGGTCCAAGTTGTTGCACCGGCCTGCGTATTGAAGTAGTACATTTTTTCCTTATCAGTAGGAAGTTTCTTACCATTTGCATCCCAGTTCCAAGGAGTCAAGTAAGCTGAGCCATCTTGGATGACACGTCCGTTGAGCGTTACTGTACGTTCGCGGTATTGCGGGCTATTGACATCGTTTGACTTACGAGTCACAACAACCTTGTTACCTGCTGCATCGACTAGCTCAACCTTCATTTCTGGAGTCCATTTATAGGTACTACCGTTATCAGTCATGGTAACTGGTGTACCATTTTCCCATTTACTTACAGTGAAGTGTTGGAAGTACTTGGTCATGACATCATGGGCAAACAAGTTGGTTACATAGCCATTGTAGTCGCTTCTTCCTTGCCAGCCTTCAAAGTCTTTCATGCTGTAGCCACCTAGAAGTGGGTAGTTGGCTGCACCACCGTAACTTCTGTAGTCCCCAACCCAAGAATCTTTTTGGTGGTTGCGGATAAAGCGGGTGATAGCACTGTTGATACCTTTATTAGTGTAGCCACCATAGGTCAAGTCAGCTGCCCAGTGTTGGAAGGTAGAGTCGTATTCACCACCATGGCCCCACTCAATCGCAAAACGCCAGCCTTGTTTGTTGATTTCTTTAGCAAGAACGTGGGTAGCCCAGGCACCGTTATCACCTGATTGACCATTGCCCCATACGTCCACATAGATAAAGTCGAGACCTTCACCAAGTTTTTTCTTCAAGTCTTCCCAGCGAGCCAAACGTCCATGCGCCAAGTCATAAGCAGCATCAATGTTGATACCTTGGTCTAGCCAGTTCCATCCGTAGCTGTAGCTTCCATCTGGATTCTTACGAAGAATATTTTCATTAAAGTATTTAGACTCAGGATAAGTCTCAGAAGCGTTAACGTGGATACCAAGATGAGCTCCATATTTCTTCGCTTTTTCGATCAAGGTCTTGAAGTCTTCGACACCACCAATACGTTTACCAATATCAGCATAGTTCAAGTGACCAGAGTCGTGACCTTCACTACCATATCCTTTAAGGAGAACACCTTGCCCAAGACCATCTGTATGGAGATTGATTTTCTTGATACCATCCAAGGTCATAAGGAATGGGTTTTGTGCTTGTGAACCAAAGTTCATCGCGATACGATAAGCTGTGATATCCTTAACTTTTTCCCAACCTTGAGGGTTGTTCATGATGCTACGATAAGCAATGGCACCATCTTGCCAGTCGACTTTGTTGTCAGCATTGGCATCTTCGGTGATAACAACCTTGGCACTTGGAAGTTCCTTGGTGTATTCTGGGAAGACAATGCCCTTATAAGCTTTTTCCCATTGCCATTCAGAGCTATGAATTCCGACATAGTTGGCATTTCCAACTGTTTCTTTATAGGCTGTCAAACGAGTCCAGTCATTCGAACCACCACCGTAGCTGTTTTGAGAGTTACTCCAAACACCTGCAGCAAGCTTATCTGTAGAAACAAATCCATACATGTAACCCTTAGCCAAATCTTTCATTGGATTGGTTACATCGATATGATCATCCCCGCTGACATGGGTATTGTTTGACATGGTTGCCCCATCAAACTTAGCACCAGCTTGATCACTCGAAACAGAGACCAAAGCATTACCAAGGAAACTAATAGTTGAAAGCAATTTTCTTTCGTCATCAATCTTTTGACCTGGAGTGACTTGATTGTGGTTGACAATCTTGGTCACATCAAAGTGCAATTGATTATCCACAACTTGCAAGCGTACTGTCATTTCCGCATTGATTAAGTGAGCATCATCACGAAGCTTCATCACGTACTCTGCTGTTGTTTCATTGATTTTCTTATAAGTGACTTCAGGGGTGATTCGATGGTTATTGATAAAGACTTGGTTGAACTGTTGCACCTGTCCTGGTAAAGTATGGCCATTCAAAGTGTATTCTTTGACACGAGGAAAGGCTTGGTCAATCACTGCCTTGAGAACCTTAGACTGGATCGTATCATAAGTCACCTTGCTATCGTCAACGGCAGGACCTGTTTCTTTCTGGGCAGGAGTATCATCCGCTTTTACACCTTCTTGATTGTCTGTTTTAACGCTAACAACCGTTCGGTCATTGCTATAAGTTCCTGCCTTGAGAAGGATTTTCTTCTCATTTTTAAGATTCTCATTGACCGCCCCAGGTAGTGTCACTGTGTCAAAGAGATTTACATCATTGTTGCTGGCATTGAGTTGTCCATCTGACTTGAGAGTGATAGAAAGGCGGTTTACAGAACCCGGTTCTGGTGCTGCTACACGGTTGCCTTTATACCATGTGCTATTACCTGGAGTTTTGTATTCCCAGAACCAGCCACCTTGGTCATATCCAACAAAAACATTGTTCTTGGTATCTTTAAATTTCAAGAAGACACCAAAGCGTGATTTGCCCTTTTCAGAATCATCTTTGAAGGTTAAATCAACCGTCGCATTTCCATTAGCGTCAACTGTCAATCCTTGTTTTTCAAACAAGGCTGGTTTGCCATCATTGTCATTTTGGGCCGTTGAAGACAATTGATTGTAGCGAACACCCTTTTCTTCACGAATAGTGACTGTTCCTTGTTGCTCTTTATTCGCTACCGTTTGCCATTCAGGAGTCACTGTCTTAGGTGTTTCAGGTTTAGCAGCTGCAGGTTTATCCTCTTTTGGTTTTTCTTCAGCCGGTTTCTCTTTCTCTTCCAAGTCGGCTGGTTTCACACTTGAAATTCCCTGTATGTGGTCTTGGATCCATTTTAGTTGAGCTGGTGAGAAGAGAATGCCTCCGCTCCGTTTTCCAACTACACCATTTTGGTGAACACCGACTAGTTTGCCTTCTGTATCAAAGATACCACCACCACTAGCGCCTGGATGACTACCTTGATAACCGATCCCTTTTACGCCCTCACCGTAGGATTCAACTAATTCAACAGTTGTATTGAGCACTGGTGATAATTTTCCAGTTGGATAACCAAAGACATGCAATTTATCTCCAACCTTTTTCACTGCAGGTTTTTCAGTCACTTCTGCTGGAGCATTTTCCAGAACTGTTCGCAATCGAACAAGAGCCAAATCATTCTTGTAGCCTTTTAGGAAACCTTCACGATCCCAGTGAATAATGTCTTTTTTACTAAATTTAACATCTGGTAGTCCTGGATAGGAAATGCTATATATATCCCCATCCCCCTTATCATTGTCAACGACCTTACGATTATTGCCATCTGGAACATCTTTTATAAAGTTATGTGAAACAGTTAAAACCAGATTTTCGCCAATGACAATCCCACTACCTTCACCTGATGGTGTCTTGATTTTGACAGTTGCTCCGTAGTTTAATTCACCATTCTTGGTTTTAGCTACATCCTCTGGAACGAGATTCTCAGTATCTTTAGCTAATTGATCCTTGTCAACTTCTTTCCCTTTATCTTCAGCCTTATCTAATTTGCCCTCTAAGCCTTCTGGTAACTTATCTGAACTAGCTGATTTTTCTTTTTCAAGTGCTAATAGTTCTTCTTCTGTCTTAGGTCCATCCGTAACTTCTGGAGACCCTTGGTCTTCTCCCACCTTAGGCGCTTCAAAATCACGCCCGTCATTCTCTTTTGCTGTTGCAAGAGCAGTAGCTAAATCCGCTGGTAAATTCGCCGTAGAGCCAGACTGCACGCTATCTGCAAGAACTGTACTTGTCCCAAAGAATGCAGCCCCAATCATAACAGAAGCAACACCTAATGAAAATTTCCGAATACTATATTTACAACGTTTTTCAAATGATCCTTTATTCATAAATTTTTGTTCCTCCTAGTTTAAAAAGTAAGCGTTTGCATATTTCTCTAAAAAAATAACCTCCTCCATTTTTAAACACTACTTTCTAAACAAATATTTTCTATTCCAATTCAATATATCAAAAACAGCTTAAAAAATCAATAGCTTAATAGGTAAAATTAGTAAAAGTATAATCAAAATATTAGACAACTCTAAATCCAGTTTCAACCCCTGCTGAATAAGAGTTTGGGAAAGCAATAAAAAATGAAACTAACTCTCAAAAATGGAGCTAGAATAGTTCCTTTTTAAGAGAAAGTTTCACACATGTTTATTCTATTGTTGCAATACTTTTCGTGGTTTGGTTCCTTCAGCTGGACCGATGACACCTGCCATCTCTAGTTCCTCCATGAGACGAGTCGCGCGGTTAAATCCAACCGACAAACGACGCTGAATCATAGAAGCACTGGCTTTCTGCGTTTCGATAACCAGAGCCTTGGCTTCTTCAAAAAGCGGATCGCCATCAGTTTCGCCGTCAGAAAATTCTCCTTCATTTTCAGAGACTTCTCCTGGGTCAAAGCTATCATCGTAGTCCGCATCTGCCTGAGCCTTGATGAAGTTTACGATACGTTCAACATCATCATCCGAGATAAAGGACCCTTGCAGACGGACTGGGTGATTTTCATCGATTGGTTTAAAGAGCATGTCCCCTCGACCAAGCAGTTTTTCAGCCCCATTTTCATCCAAGATGGTTCGTGAATCTGTTCCCGATGAAACTGCAAAAGCTACTCGAGAAGGGACATTGGCCTTGATAAGACCAGAGATGACATCAACCGATGGGCGCTGCGTTGCGAGAATCATGTGAATCCCTGCAGCACGTGCCTTCTGTCCGAGACGGATGATGGCATCTTCCACTTCCTTGCTGGCCACCATCATAAGATCAGCCAACTCGTCCACAATGACGACAATCAAAGGCAGGGGTACTTGTTTGTACTCAGACTGAGCATTGAATTCTTCGACCTTGGCATTGTAACCAGCGATATTTCGCACACCAACCTTAGCGAAGAGTTCGTAACGATTTTCCATCTCATCTACAACCTTTTGCAAAGCCTTGCTAGCCTTGCGTGGATTGGTCACAACTGGGATCAAGAGGTGAGGAATGTCGTTGTAAACCGATAGCTCAACCATCTTTGGATCCACCATCATAAACTTGACCTGGTCTGGTCTTGCTTTCATCAGAATGCTAGCGATAATCCCGTTAACTGCGACTGACTTCCCTGATCCCGTTGAACCTGCAACAAGTAAGTGGGGCATTTTGGAAAGGTCAAAGGTGCGAGCAGTTCCATTGACAGCCTTACCTAGAGGTATTTCAAGGAGATTTTCTGGTTTTGTTTGAGACTGTTCCCAGAGTTCACGGAAGGAAACGGTCGCAATCTCAGAGTTGGGCACTTCAATTCCAACTAGGGATTTTCCAGGGATCGGAGCTTCAATCCGAACGTCCTTGGCCGCCAGAGCCAGCGCTAAGTCGTCTGCCAGATTGGAAATGCGGTTGACCCGTACACCGACTGCTGGCTTGACTTCATACTTGGTAACTGATGGTCCAATTTCAGCTCGTTCAACCGTTACCTTGATACCGAAGCTAGCAAAGGTTTCTTCTAGGACTTTGATATTTTCTCGAACAATCTTCTTTTCCTTGGATTGGTCTTTGGGTTTATCTGGCGCAAAGAGTTGCAAGCTTGGTAGCTTGTATTCGAGGGCTTCCTTAGCAGAAAAATCAACCTGCACCTCTTCATCCTCAAAGTCTTCTTCCACATCTGGAACGTCAAAATCAGTTTGAGGGAGGATAATCTCCGGTTCACTCCATTCTTTTTCAGGAATTAGTGGAAGATCGTAGTCTGGCACCTCTGATAAGATTTCTCCCGTTTCAGGATCTACAGGAGGAAGCGACAGCGCATCCTGCTCTTCTAGTTCTCTCTGAATTCTTGCTGCTTCTTCAGCTTCTTGGCGAGCCTTCTCTTCTTCTCTCTTGATGAAGCGTTCCTGTTTTCTCTGTTCCTGTTTTTCCATGAAGGATCTGAACTGCGCTCCAATAAAGGCTGCAACATCATAAATAGACCAAGGACTAACTAGGAGAATCCCAACTAGAATCAAGAGAACTCCAATAAAGTAAGAGCCGATATTTGAAAAAAGAAAGGCTATGGGGATATAAATTCCGACACCAAGCAGACCTCCACCAGCGAAGCTAGTCACCCGCATACCAGTAAGATCCGTCATAACTTGAGACAAGGTCCCCTTTAGAACTGTCTGCTCCAAGCCAAATTTCCAGACAAGATAAGCCTCAAAAATTAAGAGTAAGCCAGCGAAGATACAAAGAAATCCTGACAGAAGTCCTTCTTGCTTACGTATCCATTTAAATAGAAAGAGATAAATGAGGAGGGCACCAATGGCCACATAGGCCAAACTTCCGACCACCAGTCGAATGAGATTATAAAGGGTGATACCCGCCGCACCGAGCTTGAGGGCTGCAATGATCAACAATAAGGCAATCCCTAAGGAAATCAACATCCTCTGAATAGCCTGTTTTCTTTCGAGTTCTGCTTTAGACGGTCTCCGTCTTGTTTTACTTGTATTCTTGTTTGCCATTCTTCTATTATACCATATTTCACAGGCATTTCGGAAAGAGAAAAAGACTGCACCAAACGGTCCAATCTTTTCATTTTCTATCTAAGTTTTATGCTTGTGGTTTGCGTAGGTAACCATAGACCACACCACTTACAATTGCTCCTACCAAGACAGAAACGAGGTAAAGAAGAGCATTTGAAGTAAGGGCGATGACGAAGATTCCTCCGTGTGGCGCCATGAGCTTGATTCCAGCAAGACCAACGAGTCCGCCTGCTACTGCTGATCCAAGGATGAAGCTTGGGATCGCACGAGCTGGATCTGCTGCACCAAATGGAATTGCTCCCTCAGTGATAAATGACAAGCCCATGATGATGTTTGTCAAACCAGAGTTGCGTTCTTCTTTGGTAAATTTATCTTTGAAAAGAAGAGTTGCGACAAAGATTGCAAGCGGTGGTACCATTCCTCCAGCCATAACTGCTGCCATGGCTACAGAACCACCTGAAGAAACAGTCGCTGCAAGCGTACCTGTACCAAAGACATAAGCCGCTTTATTGACTGGTCCACCCATGTCGACAGCCATCATTCCACCAAGGACGATACCGAGAAGGACAGCTGAACCCGCCTCCAAGACCGCCAAGGAAATCATTCATAGCAGTGTTGATTGCTGCCATTGGGATGTTAACAGCTAGCATGACAAATCCAGTCAATATTGTTCCAAGAAGTGGCAAGAGAAGGATTGATTTAGCACCTTCAAGTGAACGAGGAACTTTAACGTATTTCTTGATGGCAAGGACCAAGGCACCTGCGATAAATCCACCAACAAGGGCACCTAGGAAACCAGATGAGACACCTGCAAGAGTTGACGTTGCTTCACCACCTGCGGCATAAGGGATCTTACCAAAGGCAAAACCTTCTTTGGCAATAGCACCAGCCACGAAACCTGCAACCAAACCTGGTTTTTCAGCAATAGAGTAGGCAACATAACCTGCAAAGACTGGGAGCATCAAGCCAAAGGCTGCTCCACCAATTTTCATGAACATAGAAGCTAGCTCATGGTAAGAACCAAGATTTCCAAGGTTTTCATTTGGCACACCCAAAGCACCGTCAATCAAGAAGGCAAGGGCAATCATGATACCACCACCGATAACGAATGGCAACATTTGAGATACACCACTCATTAAGTGTTTGTAGAAGGCACCACCAAGGCTTTGTTTTTCATTGCTTGCTGTTGCAGTTTTCGCTCCGTCTGCAGCACGGTAAACTTCAGCATCTCCTGAAAGAGCCAAGTTGATCAATTCTTCTGTCTTACGGATACCGTCAGCAACTGGACGATTGATCAATGGTTTGCCATCGAAACGATCCATTTCAACGGCCTTGTCTGCTGCGATGATAACAGCTTTAGCCTTGCGGATATTTTCTGCTGTCAATTGGTTCCCAACACCGCTAGCACCGTTGGTTTCAACCTTAATCCCAACACCCATTTCAGCAGCCACTTTTTGAAGAGCTTCTTGGGCCATGTAAGTGTGGGCGATACCTGTTGTACAAGCTGTAACAGCTACGATAAAGTCACCAGTTTCATTGGCAGGCGCTTGAACAGACTCTTCAGTTTTTTCTGAAGCTTGGTCAAAAAGTTCAATAACTTGGTCAGCTGACGTTGCTTGACGAAGTTTGTCAGCAAAACCGTCTCTCATCAAGTATTGAGACAATTCTGCCAAGGCAGCCAAATGGGTGTCATTGGCACCTTCTGGAGCCGCAATCATGAAGAAGAGGTCGGTAGGTTGCCCATCCAAACTCTCATAGTCAACACCCTTGTTTGACTTAGCAAAAAGAACGGTCGCTTCTTTGACAGCAGAGTTCTTGCTGTGAGGCATAGCAATTCCGTCACCCAAACCAGTGGAAGTGAGAGCTTCACGCGCTAAAATTCCTTCTTTAAAGGTTTCAAAATCTGTCACATAACCGTGATTTACCAAGCTATGAATCATTTCTTCGATAGCCGCTGGTTTTTCAGTTGCCTGCAAATCCAGTAACATGACATCTTTTCTCAATAAGTCTTGAATTTTCATCGTTTTTCTACCTCAACTTTTTCATATGTTTCTTTAATAAATTCCGCTGTTGCCAAGTCATCCGAGAAGGTCGTTGCTGTTCCACAAGCTACTCCCCATTTGAAGGCTTCTACTGCATCTTTAGATTTGACAAATTCACCTGTAAATCCAGCAACCATTGAGTCGCCAGCTCCCACTGAATTTTTGACTGTTCCCTTGATAGGTTTAGCGAAGTAAGCTCCCTCAGATGTGACAAGAAGTGCACCGTCCCCAGCCATGGAGATAATGACGTTTTGAGCTCCCTTGGCCAGTAACTGACGAGCATAGTTCTCGATTTCATCTAAACTTTCGAGTTTCACTCCAAAGATAGCTCCAAGTTCGTGATTATTTGGTTTAACCAAAAGTGGCTGATAGTCCAAACTATCAATCAAGGTCTGACCTTCAAAGTCACAAACAACTTGCGCACCAGTCTGGCGTGTCAAAGCAATCAAATCCTTATAGATAACATTGCCTAGATTCTTAGCACTTGAACCCGCAAACACGACCGTATCATCTGCAGTCAGACTAGATAAGATAGCTTTCAATTCTTCTAACTGAGCTGGTTCGACATTTGGACCTGTTCCGTTGATTTCCGTTTCTTGGTCTGCTTTAATCTTGACATTGATGCGCGTATCTTCTGCTACTTGGACAAAGCGTGTCTCGATCTCTTCTTTTGCCAGGGTATCTGTGATAAATTTACCAGTAAAGCCTCCGATAAATCCAGTCGCAGTATTAGGAATATCCAAGCGCTTCAAAACACGACTGACATTGATTCCTTTCCCACCAGCAAACTTATCATCACTGTCCATTCGATTGACACTACCGATCTCTACTTTATCTAAACGAACGATGTAGTCAATGGAAGGATTGAGTGTGACTGTATAAATCATACTTCTATTACCTCCGTTTTCTTCTTAATAGCCTGCAAGAGCTCATGCCCTTGACTTGTGAGGACAATAGCGCGTTTAAGTGGTGCTACCTTGGTAAAGCAGGTTTGCCCAATTTTTGACGAATCGACCAAGACATAGGTTTGTTTGGCATTCTCTAAAATAGCACGCTTAACGGCTCCCTCCTCCATATCAGGAGTCGTATAATAACCATCGTCCACACCATTCATCCCAATAAAGGCACGGTCAAAGTGCAATTGGTTAATCTGGTTAAGAGCAACACCACCGATACATGCATCTGTCGCCATCTTGACACTACCTCCAACCATGACAGTTGGAATCTGTTTTTCAACTAGCTGAACCGCATGGTGAATGGAGTTGGTCACAACAGTGATATTCTTATTAACCAATTCCTTGATTAAAAAAGCAGTTGTCGTTCCAGCATCAATAAAGATAACATCTTGTTCCTTAATAAGAGAGGCTGCTTTCTGAGCCAGTAGCTTCTTCTCTTGAAGGTTTTTGACAGATTTTTCTTGAATAGTTTCTTCTTCCTGCAAGGAGTGAGGTAATTCTGCTCCACCATGCACACGGCGAAGCTTGTTCTCTGCTTCCAACTCATCCAAATCTCTTCGTACCGTTGATTCTGATGTTTCTAATAGACTAACCAATTTTTCAAGAGAAACTACATGATGTTGATTTAGCTCCTCTAAAATCAGTTGTTTTCTCTCTGCTTTTAACACCAAATCACCTCCTGTTATCGTTTACACTATTCATTCTAGCACAATTTCTACCAAAGTCAAGCATTTTTTATCATTTTCTTTCAAAAACTATCATTTTTACCAATTCCAATATTTTTATTGCAAGATAAGATTCTTTATGGTAGACTATTTGAGTAAGTATTGGAAGATTACTCAAGAGGCTTAAGAGGCCGTGTTGGAAACGCGGTAGGCGTGTAACAGCGTGCGTGGGTTCGAATCCCATGTCTTCCGTAGAAAAACCAAGTGATATACTCCCCTTATAGCGGATAGTGAAGAGGCTACGACTCACTAGAAACGATAGGGGAGTTTTCATATCCTCAAAAAAAGCTAACATCTATGCAGACTATGCTAAAAGTAGCTTATATCTATGCTAGGTCATAGTAAGGTAAGAGGAGAATGCTGTCCCTAGAAAATTACATTATCATCATACTGGTAACTTCAAATAACAGGTCGTTAGTATTTATCCTGCTGGGAAAAATCCCTGTAACATTATTAAGAAATACGAACCTATACCTTCAACCTTACAAACTACTAGAATCCTTATTTCCTTGAATATAAAAAGGAGAGAACCACCATGGTTCTCTCCTGAATCTGACCTTTCGTTAACCGACTTCAGTTGATAAAAAACCTTTATTTCCTAAATTTCCACTGGCTATAAATCCCAAAAACAAGAATCCAGATGGCTGAACCAACTGCCCCCATGAAAGTAGACTCTTGCAAAAAGAGAGTCACAAAAACAAAGACAAAAAAGAGAATCGTTAGGGGATTGAACAAACGATACTGAGGCATGAGATAGCCATCAGCCATGAAGTCTTGTGACTTGCGGTATTTGAGGTGAGCCACCATAATCAAGATATAAATTGCAATATAGACACCTGATGAAGATGCCGTAATTAAAGCAAAAGCATCCGAAACACCCGGCAACACATTGATAAAGGCAGCCAGAGCAATTAAAATTGCTGAGGCGATGATGGCATTTTGCGGAACATTGTGACGAGAAAGAGTATCTGCCTTAATGGCCTTTAAGAAGCGATTGGGCGAATCATGGGCTATCTGATACAAGTGTCTCCCTGTTGAGTAGAGAGTTGAGTTAAGGGCAGACGCTGCCGACGTCAAAACGACAAAGTTAATCAGAGCCGCTGCCCACTTGATACCTGCCAGTTCAAAGACCGTTACAAATGGAGAATCTGAAGAAGCAAGTTCTCTCCAGGGAATGATAGACATAATGGCTAATAGAGCTCCACCATAGAAGAAGACAATTCGGAGAGGAATCTCCTTAACTGCCTTGGGAAGAACCTCCCGAGGGTTTTTCGTTTCAGAAGTTGTCACACCGATAAATTCAATCATCAGATAGGCAAAAAATACCATTTGAAAGGCCATGACAAAGTTCATGACTCCGTTTGGAAAAAGAGAGAACTGATCGCTGATATTTGCCAAACTTGCAGCCCCATGCGGCGTCTCAAATCCAGTTAAAACCATAAAGGCTCCCGTTGCAATCATAGCCAAAATAGCCACAATCTTAACCATTGCAAACCAAAACTCGACTTCTCCAAAGAGCTTAACCGCAATCAGATTGACCAAGGCCAAAATCGTTAAAAAGACAATCTGAATCAACCAACTAGGCCAGCTAGGAAACCAAAACTGAACATAATGCGAAATCGCAGTGATTTCTGCCATACCGATAAAGACGACAGACAACCAATAAGACCAAACTGAGAAATAACCCCAGCCTTTCCCCAAATGACGGGTGATAAAGTTGATAAAGGTATGTTGTTCTGGATCCTGATAGAGCATCTCTCCAACAGCCCTCATCATCAAAAACATAAAGATTCCTGTAATCATATAAATCAGGATGATAGAAGGCCCAGTAAGGCTGATAGAGCGACCGGCACCTAGGAAAAGTCCTGTACCGATTGTACCCGCAATGGCCATCACCTGAACATGCCGATTGGTCAGACCTCGTTCCATCTTATTTTTCTTCTTGTATTCACTCATATAGTCCCCCATTTCATCTAAAAAACCAAAAAGGAGTTGAACGAGGTGAAAAGCCTCCCCTACTCCTTTTTATTCTCATTAAGCTGTTTTTTCAACCTTCAAGATTTTTACATCATAGCTACCAACTGGTGTCTCAATGGTCGCTGTATCACCAGTCTTTTTACCGATCAAGGCTTGTCCAATCGGGCTCTCATTTGAAACCTTACCAGCGAAAGCATCCGCACCCGCAGAACCAACGATGATGTAAACTTCTTCGTCATCTTCCCCGATTTCTTGGATAGTTACAGTCTTACCAATCGCAACTTCGTCCAGTGCTACTGCATCGCTATTGACGATTTCGGCATAGCGGATCTTTGTTTCCAGACTAGAAATTTGTCCTTCAACAAAAGCTTGTTCATCTTTCGCTGCTTCGTACTCACTATTTTCTGAAAGGTCTCCGTATGAACGAGCGATTTTAATACGTTCTACTACTTCGGGACGACGAACGAGTTTCAATTCTTCTAATTCTTTTTCAAGTTTTTCCTTTTCTTCAAGGGTCATTGGGTAAGTTTTTTCTGCCATTTTTCTCAACTTTCTTTTCTTAATTTGTTTTTAAAACAAAATTATGTGGAAAACCACATAATTTTAGTTTGAACTACTTGATTGTGTTAATTTGCTATTGATGTGTTCTGCAACGTTTTGATCATGTTCTTCTTTGGTCGCTGCAAAGTATACTTTACCATCTTCTACGTTGGCTACAAAGTACAAGTAGTCACTCTTTGTCTGGTTTACACTTGCTTCAATAGCATCCAAACTTGGACTATCAACTGGTCCAGGCATGAGGCCAAGGTGCGTATAGACATTGTATGGTGAATCGATATTTGTATCAATTGCAGCGTCATCAGCTAGGCTAATTTTTTGCCCAAGCTTGCCTTCAGCATACAGGATAGCAATATTGCTTTGAAGTGGCATACCGAGATTCAATCGGTTATAGAAGACACCTGCAATGGTCTTGCGATCTTCCGTTTTAGCCCCCTCTTTTTCTACAAGAGAAGCAATGCTGAGCAATTCGTTTACTGTGAGGCCTTTATCTTTTATAGTCGTATAATGTGGCGATAGCGCCTTATCCATAGCTGCAACCATTTCATCAATCAAACTTTCAACTGTTGTGCTGTTTTTAATGGTATAAGTTGCTGGGAAAAGGTAACCTTCTAAGCGATAGCGAACACCACTATCTTTTGTTGGAAGACTTCCAAGTAAGTTAGGATACTTGGCTACTAATTGTGAGATAAAGGTCTCATCTTGTACCTTAGCCAAGAAAGCTTCCGATGTAAGTGGCTCTTTAAATTCACCTTGAAGTTGCCCTACTGTTTGAGCGATTTGCTCCAAAGTATATCCTTCTGGAATAGTCAAACTTGCAAGGACAGGCTCTTGTGGTTCAGGTGTTCCACCTTTTTGCAATTCTTGAATCAACTCATCCGTACTCATACTCTTCTTCAAGTTGTAATAACCTGATTTCAAATCAGAATAGTTCTTATACTTGGCGTACAAACTAAAGATGAGTCCATGTTTTACCAAACCAGATTTTTCCAAAGTGCTCCCAATTTCTTGAACATTTGAACCTTCTGGGATTTGAACCGTTACATAGTCCTTAGAACTTGCATCAACTGGTTTCAAGGATTCTTGAACATAACCATAACCAAAGTAGCCTCCAACAGCTACAAGAACTAGGAAAACTAGGAAAGTTAGCAAGCAACCTTTAGCTTTTGATTTCTTCTTTTTCTTAGCTGGCTTTACTCCTTCACGACGACTACGGCTTGGAAGATCAGTTTGTCGATCAGTAGCTTCAGATGAGAATGTTTCTTCATTTCCCGTAAGAGAAGAAACTGCTTCCACCTTATCCGCAGTCTTATACGAAACGGCTATTCTTGTCGTTACTTCGTTAAAAGCTCTTTCGTCTTTTTTAGGTTCTACAGCTTCAACCCTAGTCGGAGCAACTTCTTCCGGCTCTGAATCTTCCTGTTTCGGTTCCACTATTTCACTTGGTTCAGAATCTTTACGTGGCAATACAGTTGGAGCTTTTTTTAGAACATCCTCTATAGAAGCTAAAGAATCACCATCCGCATTTTCAGCAGAATCCTCTATTTCCAAATCAGAAAAAGTAGAAAGAGTATCATTCTCGATAGGGGGAATGAAAGGCGTAGCATCTCCTTCTCCAGCTAACCGTTCTCTTTCCCGTGCCCTTTCTAAATCACGTAGAATCTGTTCTTTAAAACTTAATTTTTCTTCTTCTCTCGAATTTTCGCTCAAAGGTTCAACCTCCTTGTTGATAATCCATAATATTATATCTTAAAAAGTAAAGAAAAGCAACCATAGATGGCTTTCTTATGCTTATTTCTTATTTTCCCAAACCATATCGTACCAGGTCTCACCTGCAAAATTTGACTGAGATATCCCTTCATTAACAAAGCCGTGTTTCTCATAATAGGGAATCAGATAGTCATGGCATGTCAAATTGATACCTTCTCTTTCCTGCTCTACAGCAACTTCTTTTAGGGCAGTCAGCAATCTCTTACCCACACCCAAAGCTTGCGCTTCCTTGGCAATAGATAGACAGGTAACGGAGATATAACCGCCAGACCGATGACTATGGTCTTCTACTTCTTCAGTAAAGGACTGATCTTGTAGATGGCGGTGTGGGACGACTGGGCCTTCTATGTAACCAAGTATACGTCCCTCTTTTTCAGCTACGAGAAAGCTGGTTTGAATTTCTTGTAAATGCGCCTCAAAGACAGAACGAGGGATGGCTTCTTCAAGGGAGAAGTTCTCTAGCTCTATCTCTAAAATTCGGTCCAAATCTGAAAATCTTGCTTGTCTGATTTTCATATTTCCTCCTGATAAAAAGGATTTGCCCAAATCAGATGTCGTTCAGAACCACTGCCATAATGACTCTCTGTCACTTCTTCAACAAAGCCATTCATTCCAAAATAAGATAGTAGCTCATCAGGACTTTGCAAAAAAATACCTTGGTAATCTAGTTCGACTGTCACCTGCTTCAAGGCTGCAATAAGAAGAGTTCCTAGCCCTTGTCCACAATGGTCAGGATGAATTGTCAATGATTTTATTGCTATCCATTTGGGATGAAGAGACTGAGCCTCTCCTAAAATATAGCCAACGAGCTGGTTTTCATCCCCAGCTACAAGAAAGGTACCCGCAAACTTGCGGATACACTCTTCTAAGGATTGACGGCTAAATGCCTCTTCTGATGAAGGTTTGGCTTTTTCAATATCCAAAATCTCATCTAAATCTGATAGGGTCACTTGCCTTATAGTGATTGGAATTTCCATTTGATTTTCCTATTGGACGTTGCTTGTCAAGTTAGACAAGAGACGTTCAAATGAGTACTCATAGGTTTGGATGTCTCCCGCTCCCATGAAGACGTAAACAGCATTGTCATGGTCAAGGAGTGGCGATACATTCTCAACTGTGATAACCTGGTGTTTCTTGTTGATTTTATTAGCTAGGTCTTCTACCTTAACATCGCCATGGTCCACTTCACGAGCTGATCCATAGATTTGCGCTAGGTAAACAGCATCCGCTTGGTTCAAAGCATGGGCAAATTCGTCCAACAAAGCAATCGTTCTAGTAAAGGTATGAGGTTGGAAGATTGCTACAATTTCCTTGCTTGGGTATTTCTGACGAGCTGCATCCAAGGTCGCGATAATTTCTGTTGGATGGTGGGCAAAGTCATCGATGATTACCGTATCATTAACGATTTTCTCAGTGAAACGACGCTTAACACCGGCAAATGTTTTCAGGTGTTCACGCACCAAGTTCAAATCAAAACCTGCCGTGTAAAGAAGGCCAATAACGGCTGTCGCATTCATGATATTGTGGCGACCAAAGGTTGGAATGTGGAATTGACCCAATTCTTGTCCACGGAAGTGAACTGTAAAGGTCGAACCAGTTGTTGAACGAAGGAGATCACTAGCTACAAAGTCATTGCCTTCTGCTTCAAATCCATAATAATAAATCGGAGCATTGGCTGTAATCTTACGCAGCTCAGCATCTTCACCGTAGACGAATAAACCTTTGGTAATTTGTTTAGCATAGTCATTAAAGGCGTTGAAAACATCCTCTAGACTAGTAAAGTAGTCTGGATGGTCAAAGTCAATGTTAGTGATGATAGAGTATTCTGGGTGGTAAGGCATGAAATGACGCTCATATTCGTCAGATTCAAAGACAAAATATTTAGCATTTTCTGAACCACGGCCTGTTCCATCCCCAATCAAAAAGCTCGTGTCTGTAATGTGAGACAAGACGTGTGACAACATACCTGTTGTTGAAGTTTTCCCATGTGCTCCTGCCACCCCCATGCTGACAAAGTCACGCATAAAGCTACCTAGGAATTCATGGTAACGTTTGTAGCTAATACCATTTTGGTCCGCATAGGCGATTTCAACGTTGTTATCTGGACGGAAGGCATTTCCAGCGATAATCTCTACATCACCTTGAAGGTTCTTTTCATCGAAAGGAAGAATCGCAATCCCTGCCTGCTCTAAACCACGTTGTGTAAAGTAGTACTTTTCAACATCTGACCCTTGAACCTTATGCCCCATTTGGTGCAACATCAAGGCCAAGGCACTCATCCCTGATCCTTTAATTCCAATAAAATGATATGTCTTTGACATGCTTTTCTCCCTTATTCAGTGATTCTTGTCAGATTCAACTCTTGGGCAACCTGACGTTCCTGATCTGTTTTCTTGTTCTTTTTATTATAGATTTGACTCTTCTTTAGAAAATCATAGTTGTTCTTTTTAGCTTTTCCCGTTTGGGTTTTCGGAGTTGGATTCGTTACTTGGCCAACTTCTTCAGCTAAAATATAGTGGGACTGGCTCAAGTTTTTGCTAAATTTGGCAAACTCACCTGGATTTTCCTTTTGAAATGGTGCTGTTGGTTGATTTCCCTGACGAACAAGGGTTGAACCATTGTGTCGTCTGGTATGACTAACATCCTGAGTCAAATACTTGGCTGAGCGTTTCTTTTTTAGATCCGCACGCGCCTCTTCTCGAGCCAACTCAGCATACGTTTTTTCAACTTTTTTAGGTTTTGGGCTTGGCTTTGACTCTGTGCTAACAACTGGAGAAACTACGGTTTCTTCCTCATTGATAGGAGACCATTCCAAATAGTTCTTATCGCGGTAGTCGCCCTTGATATTGCTAATAAAGTCTGACTCATCGTACAAGTCCATGACTGGCATTTCGGTCAGCATGATCTCGTCATCTGACACCAATGGAAATCGATCTTGTTTCATTTTGTATTTCCTTTCAACACTTCATTATAGCGTATTGTCTTGATTTTTCAAGTGCTGGCTTCAGAAATTCCCAAAATTTCACGAATTTCTGCCAGACTGAGGCTCGCACGCGACTCTGTACCATCTAAAACTTGGGAAACCAAATGTTTTTTCTGTTCTTGAAGTTCTTGAATTTTTTCTTCAATGGTTCCTTTCGTAATCAAGCGATAGACCTCGACCTTCTGCTCCTGCCCCATACGATGGGCACGTCCGATAGCCTGAGCTTCAACCGCAGGATTCCACCAGAGATCCACTAGGATGACGGTATCAGCTCCCGTTAGATTAAGACCGACACCACCTGCTTTCAGAGAGATAAGAAAGGCATCTCTTTCTCCTTGATTAAAGGCCTTAGTCATCTCTTGTCTGGCTTGAGCAGGAGTTGAGCCTGTGATTTTGAAAGAAGTCAAGCCCAAGTCTGGGAGTTCTTGCTCGATTTTTTCCAACATTCCTTTGAACTGGGAGAAAATCAAGACCCTATGCCCACCAGCAGCCACTTGTAGCAATAAATCTCGGAGACTATCCAATTTACCACTGGATCCTTGGTAATCGTCCATGAAGAGAGCTGGCGTATCGCAGATCTGGCGCAATCGCATGAGACCAGATAAGATTTCTACGCGACTTTTCTGGAATTCTTGATCGGTCACTTGGGCTAGTCGGTCTCGCATCTGTTGCAACTGGGCCAGATAGATGGCCTTCTGCTGGTCTTCCAGTTCGTTTTTATAGACGACTTCAATCAAATCAGGCAGTTCGGTAAGGACTTCTTCTTTTTTACGCCTCATGACGAAGGGCTTGATAAACTGTGCCACCCGTTCAGCTGGTAATTTCATAAACTCTTTCTTATTCGGCAAGAGCCCTGGTAGTACAATTTGAAAGATAGACCACAACTCTCCTAGGTGGTTTTCTATGGGCGTACCTGACAAGGCAAAGACTGCTGGTACCACAAACTGACGCAAAGTCTGGGCAATCTTTGTTTGAGCATTTTTCATGACCTGGGCCTCATCTAAAAAGAGAAAATCAAAGGACATCTCTTGATAGAACTCGCTGTCTTGACGAAAGCTAGCATAGCTGGTCACATAGATTTGATGATTTTCGGAAAGAATCACTTCTCGATTCGCTTTCAAACCATGAACTACAGCCAAATCCAACTGTGGGGCAAATTTTCTAAATTCATCTGCCCAGTTGTAGATTAAACCTGACGGCGCTAAAATCAAGACCCGACTTTCTTCGGTCACCTGACTGGTCAAAAAAGCAATAGTTTGCAGTGTTTTTCCCAGTCCCATATCATCGGCTAGGATGCCACCAAAGCCATAGTGATGAAGCATCTGGAGCCAACGGACACCCTTTTCCTGATAGTCTCTCAAACTCGCCTGAACCTGTATATCTCCCAAAGGAAAATCCTCTGGATGAGTCAAATCATGAGCTAAGTGCTGAAATTCCTCTGAGAAGGAAATCCTGTCTCGACCTTCAAAAAGCTGAGAAAGGCTATAAGCTAGAGATTTTCGAGCTTGAAAAGAACCATCTTTTAGCTCAACTCCCAGTTCCTGCAAATTTTGACGAATCTGCTTGGTTTCCTCATCAAAAAAGTACACTTGGTCAGAACAACTGATATAGAAATCCTGATTGCTGGTCAGGGCTTTAAGAGCTTGATCAATCTCTTCTTGGGCAATCCCTTGGAAATCAAACTGAATCTCCAACAGTCCTCCCTTGGACTCAATCTGAACCTGAGGAGCTTGGACACTGTATAGCTGATTCATTTCATCAGACAAGAAAACCTGACCCAATTTCTCAAAAGCTGGAATCGTATGGTGAAAGAAAGAATAAACTGCCTCTGGCTTCAAAGCCTGTCTCCAAGACTGAAAATCAGCCTCAAAACCAGCTCCTAAACAGACTTGAAATAGCTGGTTTTCCAAGACGGCATCGCTTGAAAATGGTAATTGTTCCAGCTGTTGCTGACTAGTCACCTTAAGATCTCCATAATCAAACTCGATATCCAAACGAATGCGACCGTCATCCTCCCTATCAAAGTAAAAGATTGGTGAAAAGGATCTGATTTGCAAGCGCTCAGGAGCAGAAACTGTGCCCAGCTGTCCAAACAAAGGCAAACAGGCTGCCAAGCGGTCACGATCACTGTTATCAAATTGGAGGCATTTCCTCCCTCTTTCCTCCTGAGGGAGCTCCTTGAGTTCCTTTAGTAGGCTGATTTGTTTAGGGTTTAATAGATAAAGATTCCCCTTATGAAAGAGAACCGCTCCCCCATAAAATACGTTGACTCGCTCACTTTCAGAAATCTCCATCTCAAAATAATCAGGATACTCCTGCACGGAAAAAGAGAACAGTTCTGCATCTGGATCTAAATCATGAAAGAGAAGATTTTCATAACTAGTAATCTGATGTTCGAAATGAAAATCCTCCAAATTCATCAGCAACTCCACTCCCTGTTCAAAAAAGGTCAGAGGGAAAAAGAGGTGACGACCTTGATTGGGGAAAAAGAGGTCTTGACTCAGTCCCTCCTCAATCAAGCCACATAAAAAAGTAAGAACTTCTTGACTAGCTGTATCAAAAGCATCCCAAGACAAGTCATTTTCATAGTGTTTCCCAATCATATATGATTTTCGAAGGACTAAGACCTTCAAAAAGAGAGGGATGTCACGAATGACATAATATTTTTGACTATCAACTAAACCGATTCGGAGAGTCCAAAGGAGACGATTGGTTCCAGCTTCTACCTGGCCTTGAGCCGACAAAGTGTAGATTTTCTCTCTCTTCTGAGGTTGAATACGCTCCAAAAAACTACCACCAAAACTAACCTTGGTTTCGACCTCTTCTTGCTCTTCATGTCCTTTTTCTAAGGCTTGTAAAATCACCTGGCCTTCTTCATCGTTCTTCAGATAATGCTCAAGCGCTGCGAGGTGAAGACAGTAACCTCTTTTTTGGAAAAAATCACAAGCACAAAAAACAAGATCATCCTCTAAACTGTAGCGCAAGTCTTCTCCCGCCACACGAGTATAGAGGCGATTTCCTTTTTCCTTGATAATCTCAATGTTGCCTGTCTCATAGAGAGTAACACCCTCCATGCGCAACTTTCCTGGAATCAATTTAGCCATAGTTACCCCTTTATCTTATCTTTTCATTATACCACATTTTCCCCTATGAAAATAGCCTTCTAGGAAGACTTTTCTCCTAGAAGGCTCGATTTTAAAGTGTATCAAAAGTGGTCACGATGCGTTGGCAAACTTCTTCCAAAAGTGTTTTAGGCATAGCAACATTGAGGCGGGCATGAAGAGTTCCCTCCTCTCCAAAGTCCAAACCTCGGTTCAAGATAACCTTGGCTTCATTCTTCAAAAGCTCTTGCAAGCGGTCATCCGTTAGGTCATAGGCTGAAAAATCAAGCCAGATCAAGTAGGTACCTTGCGGTTTCATGACCTTAATCTTGGTTTCGTTGCCCAAAACATCCACTATATAGTTAATGTGATCCTCGATGACTTCCTTTAACTCTCCTAACCAGTCCTTACCATAACGGTAGGCAGCTTCTGTCGCCAAATAACCCAAGCCTGAGATTTCATGCTGGTTATTGGCCAACTGGCGTTTCTGAAAAGCCACTCGAAGTTTAGGATTTTCAATGACAGCATAGGAATTTTTTGTCCCAGCGATATTAAAGGTCTTAGTCGCACTGCTCAAGATAAGGGCAAAGTCTTTAAAGTCTGTATCAATGGTATTGAAAGACTGGTGTTTGTGACCAAAGAGAGCCAAATCTTGGTGAATCTCATCCGAAACCAGCAATACATCATGTTTTTGGCAGAGATGGCCTATCTTTTCTAACACTTCCTTTTCCCAAACACGACCACCAGGATTATGAGGATTGCAGAGGATATAAAGTTTCACATCTTCCTCCACCAATTCCTTCTCCAGCTGGTCAAAGTCAATCTCAAACAGCCCATCCTTTTCCACCAAAGAGTTGCTAATCAATCGGCGATTGTTGAGTTTGACACTGCGAGCAAAAGGTGGATAGACCGGTGTGTTAATCAGAACAGCCTCACCTTCTTTTGTAAAGGCTTGAATAGCCGTTGAAATAGCTGGCACTACTCCCTCGATAAAGACAAGAGCATCCTTGTCAAAGTGATACTCGTGTTGACTGGCTTCCCAGTCCCGAACCGACTGAATCAAAGCGTCGCTTGCATAAGTATAACCATAGACCAACTGATCCGCGTAGGTTTGTACGGCTTGTCGAATCTCAGGTAAGACCACAAAGTCCATATCCGCTATCCAGGCTGGTAGAACTTCTCGATCAGCTTCCGCCTCTTTCCATTTATAGGTATGATGCCCAAAACGATTGGGCAGGCTTGTAAAATCATATTTTCCCATATCTGTCTTATCCTTCCAAGGCTTGGCGCAAGTCCGCAATCAAATCTCTGGCATCCTCAATCCCAATAGACAAACGCAAAAGATCATCTGTCAATCCATAAGAATGGCGCACTTCTGCTGGAATATCCGCATGGGTCTGCGTCGTCGGATAGGTGATCAGACTCTCTACCCCACCCAAACTCTCAGCAAAAGAGAAGACCTTGAGGCTGTTTAAAATATGAGGAATGCGTGTTTCATCCACTACTTTAAAGGAAATCATACCCCCACGTCCAGTATAGAGAACTTTCTTGACTGCGGGCGAAGTTTCTAGAAAAGCTACTATTTCTCGCGCGTTAGCTGTCGAACGCTCCATGCGCAGTGACAAGGTCTTAAGACCACGAATCAACTGATAACTATCAAACGGCGACAATACAGCACCTGTCGTATTCAAATTATAGAACAGTTGTTCATATAGTTCTAAACTATTAGTCACAACTACCCCAGCCAAGACATCATTATGCCCTGCTAGATACTTGGTAGCCGAATGAAGGACAATATCTGCACCATCTTCGATCGGTCGTTGATAAATTGGGCTGTAGAAGGTATTGTCCACCACTACCTTGGCACCCTTGGCATGAGCTATTTTTACAAGTTTTGCAATATCAAATTCTAACATCAAGGGATTGGTTGGCGTTTCGATATAGAGAACATCCACATCATTTTCCAGCTGAGCAATCAACTCTGCTTCAGTATTGGCATAGGTAAAATGGAACCGACCTTCCTGCTCAACTTGGTTGAACCAACGGAAAGAACCACCATAAAGGTCACGCACTGCTAGGACCTTGCTTCCTACTGGAAAGACACTAAAGGCCAGTACAATCGCAGCCATACCTGAACTCGTCGCTAGGGCATAGTCTGCCGATTCGATCGCAGCCAAGACTTCCTCCGCCTTACTCCGAGTTGGGTTTTTAGTACGGGTATAGTCAAATCCAGTAGACTGGCCAAACTCTGGATGCTGATAAGTTGTTGAAAAATGAAGCGGAGTTACCAAGGCACCTGTTGCCTTATCTGACTTGATTCCCGCCTGGGCCAAAATTGTGTTGATGTATAGTTCTTTACTCATACAATACCTCCAAATCTATAGTAACTATTGTACCACTTATTTTCACTAACTCATTTTCTTCTTTTCAAGAGCTAGTTATAGTTTCAAACTATATAAAAGCGATAGTTTCTTGAGAAACTATCGCTTTTCCTGTTGAATAGACCGGTTATTTAACGTGTTTTGCCAGTTCTTCTTGAACTTTTTTATTGGATTCTTCTTTTTCTTTCAGCCATTTTTCTTTAGCTTTTTCATACTCATCAGTCGTTACAGTCTTATCTTGCAACTTGAGGTACTTGTATGATTCGACACCCTTATTTCCGGCTTGTGAGAATGGTGCTGAGAATGGAACTATCTTTCTCAAGCTAGGTGTTCCACCCTTAGAAACGTTTGGAATTGCAAGGGCGCTATCAACGAGCCAAGCTTGAACTTCAGCATATTTTTCATAACGTTTTGCTGGATCTTGCTCCTTGTTCGCTTCTTCCAACATTTGAGTGTAGGTATCAAGTCCAACTGCCTTGGCCTTGTCATTGACTTCACCTGGTTCTAGACCAAGGTTTTGCAACATACCACCGTTATTGACATTTAAGATATCAAGATAGCTTGATGGATCCAAGTAGTCCGCACTCCAACCACCATTGTAAAGGTCAAAATCCTTCTGGGCTGCTGTCTGAGCTAAATAACCAGAGCTATCATAATCCTCTGTTGCCAACTGTTGGATATCGATAACCACGTTCTCAGTTCCAAGAACAGATTCGATGGATTGCTTCATTGAGCTAATTTCTTGAATTTCTGTCTTATTGGTCATTTCTACAGTCTTATCCAAGTGAATCGGGAACTGAACACCTTTGGCTTCTAGTTCTTTCTTAGCTTCCGCAAACTTAGCTTTAGCCTTGTCAGGATTGTAGTATGGGTCTTGCGCATCCGCAAAGTTGATTCCTTGCCATTCTTGGCCATAGTTAACCATCTTTTCTGAAACAACATCACCAAAGTCTTTTCCGTTGATGCTTACAAATGTAGGAGGTACAACCAGGTTACGAATAATCTTCGTTGCTCCGTCTTCCCCTTGAGATTGTGCCCCATAGGCCGTACGGTTATAGGCAAAATTGATAGCTTGGCGGAAGTTTTTATTCAGAACTGCTTCTTGGGTAGATTTCTTTTCGATGTCAGTCGTTTTAGAAGTGAAATTATAAGATTTTCTATCCAGGTTAAAGTTCAAGTAGAAAGAAGTGGCATCTTGCATGCTGTAGATGATATTGTCTTTATTCTTCTCTTTAATCCCTTCAAAACTTGAGCTATTTGGATAGAGACGTGCGTAGCTGTATACTCCTTCTGTAAAGTTACGTGCTAGGGCATCTTGGTCACTTCCATCATAGTAGGTCAATTTCACATCGTCCACAAAGACATTTTTAGCATCCCAGTAATTCGGATTTTTCTTGTATTCGATAACAGATTTTGAAACAAAGGATTTCATCAAGAAAGGTCCACTGTACAAAATACTAGAAGGGTCTACCTTACCAAAGTCATCCCCTTTTGATTTTAAGAAATCTGCATTGACAGGGAAGAGAATGGTTGAAGTTGTTTTAGAATTCCAATAAGGTTCTGGACGTGTCAAAGTATACTGAACTGTTTGGTCGTCAATCGCCTTAACACCGACAGTTGAAAAGTCTGTTGTTTTCCCGTTGATATAGTCATCCAAACCTGCTACAGAGTCTTGAACAAGGTACAAGGCTTCAGATTTTTTATCAGCAGCATATTTCAAACCTGTGACAAAGTCTTGGGCCGTTACAGGGGCGTATTCTTCACCCTCATAAGTATACCATTTTGCATCCTTACGCAATTTGTAAGTATAGGTCAAACCGTCCTGAGAAACAGTCCAATCCTCTGCCAATGATGGAACATAGTTACCGTATTGGTCATTTTCCATCAACCCATCCACCAAATTGGTTACGATGTCATTGGTTGTTGCACGGTTTTCTGCAAGATAGTTCAAACTAGATGGATCGCTCGAATAAACATAGTTATATGTTTTAGTAGCGCTACTTGAATTTCCACATGCGCTCAGTAAGATACCTGCGCTTAACACGACACTTGCAAGTGTCAGATACTTGGCCTTAGACTTTTTCATTTCCAGAACCTCCTGTTTAAAAGTTTTGTCTTATTATACAGCTTTGGTTTTATTTAGTCAAGTGATTTCTGAAGAAAAACTTAAAAAAGCATATTTTTTGCTCTTAATTTTAGAAAAAGTTCTCTTTTTTTAAGAAAAATGTAGTATAAAAACCTTTCTGTTAAAGAAAGGTTAAATTTATTACTTTTATTTATAAATCTTTTTACGATATTTTCAATCGTGTACGTAGTCGGTCTGCTTGAGCTTTGCCGATTATCTTGTCCAAGAGTCGTGTCCGTAGGCTCATCAAACCATAAAGACCTCCTCCAAGCCCTCCGATGAGAGCCACATAAAGGAAACTCCAGAAACGTCCACTTGGTTGGAAGACAAAACCGAGTAGCCACTGCAAGAAGCCAACTAGGATAAACATGACAAGGGTCAAGATGGTAATCAAAATGGTTCGCTTCAAGATTATCTTTCGACGAGCACCCGTTACCTGGCAAATGTCTCGGTACATCAGGACATTCGGAATAATCAAACCGATAGTCGTTGAAATCAAGGGACCGTAACTATGGAAAATAGCAATGGTTGGCAATTGCAAGACGATCTTAGCAATGGAACCATAGATGAAGTAAAGAACTGCCTTGCGGTTTCGGAACATGGCCTGAAGCATAGGAGACAAGACCATATACAAGCCTAGGATAGTAGACTGCAAAACTGCAAAGACAAATAAACCCATGGCCAAACTATCTGGCTTACCGTAAAAGACCGTGTAAAGAGGCTCCCCTACCATGACCACTCCAACCGTTGCCGGCAGTAAAAATAAGAAGAGCATGGTGAGACTATCTTGGACTAGGCGAGCCGCTGCCGGTAAGTCGCCTTTTACATAGTTTTCCGTCAACAGCGGCAAACCGACACTCCCAATGGAAACCCCCACAGAGATTAAAATCATGGTAATTTTATTAGGATTGGCAGAGAAATAAGAAAACATAACAACCAAGTCTTCATTGCTGTAGTTGGTAAACCACTTCATACTATTGATAAAGGTCATCTGGTCTAAAATCTGGAAGAGCTGGATGGCTGATCCTGTCAGGATAAAGGGAATGGCTTCCTTTATGGTATCGACTAAGAGTCGCTTACTATTGATTTTATCCCGTGTTTCAAAGACTCTTTTAAGCAAACCTTCTTGGGCAAGGAAGTAGATCAAAACTGCAAAACTTGCCACCATCCCCACAAAGGCCGCAAAGGTCGATTGGGTAACGGCTGATAAGTAGTCACCAGAACCCATCTTCATAATGAAGAAGGTTGCCATCAACATCCAGATAACACGGATCACCTGCTCAGCGATTTGACTCATGGCATAAGGTTTCAGGTTGTTCATCCCTTGGAAGAAGCCCCGGATGACACTCATAGATGGGAAAATCAAGACCGCCCAAGCCAAGCTCTGCATGATGGGAATCAGGTCTTTCCCCACACCTGACAAATCTGCTAACCAGGGAGAAAAGAGATACAAGACCAAGGCAAAGACTAAGCCCAAGCCCGTCATAAAGCTTAAGAAACTCCGAATCAAGGCAAAGCTATGCTCTTCTTCTCGCATGGTATTGTACTTAGCCACTTGTTTGGCGACCGCAACGGGGATACCCGCTGTCGAAATCAGCAAGAACCAGGCGTAAATGTTATACCCCATGGTAAAGAGTCCGTTTGCCTTAGCTGCATAGGTCCCCATCCAGATATACCAGGGAATAATGTAGATAGCACCAAGGAGGCGACTAATAAAGTTACTAGCTGTTAGCCAAGCAGTCCCTCGCAACATCTGGGCTTGCTGGTGATTGTTTTCGTTAGACATAGCTTCCTCATTCAATTTTGATAACTAGGAAAAGTTCCTTATCTTCCATTATAAACTTTTCCTTGTTACTTGTAAAATTCGGGCTTGAAGTTTATAATAGAAAGTATGATTAAGATTGAAACCGTATTAGATATTTTCAAGAAAGATGGCCTTTTTCGCGAGATTATTGATCAAGGACATTACCACTACAACTACAGTGAGGTTGTTTTTGATAGCATCAGTTACGACAGCAGAAAAGTAAAAGAAGGCACTCTTTTTTTTGCAAAAGGTGCTGCCTTTAAAAAAGAATACCTCCTATCCGCTATAAGTCAGGGCTTAGCTTGGTATGTCGCAGAAAAGGACTACGAAGTCGGTATCCCCGTCATCGTTGTGAACGATATCAAAAAAGCCATGAGTTTAATTGCGATGGAATTCTATGGCAATCCACAAAAAAAACTCAAAATTCTCGCTTTCACAGGGACCAAAGGAAAGACAACAGCAGCTTACTTTGCTTACCACATCCTATCTCAACGCTACCCAACAGCCCTCTTGTCAACTATGAACACAACTCTGGATGGCGAGACCTTCTTTAAATCTTCCTTCTCAACGCCTGAAAATATCGATCTTTTTGACATGATGGCTCAGGCTGTTAAGAATGGAAGAACCCATCTTGTAATGGAAGTCTCTAGCCAAGCCTATCTTGTTCATCGAGTCTATGGTCTGACCTTTGATGTAGGTGTCTTTCTTAACATCACTCCTGACCATATCGGTCCGATTGAGCATCCTAGCTTTGAAGATTACTTCTACCACAAACGTCTCTTGATGAAAAATAGCCGAGCAGTTGTCATTAACAGCGACATGGACCACTTTTCTGTATTGAAAGAACAAGTGGAAGATCAAGAACATGACTTCTATGGTAGCCAGTCAAGTAACCAAATCGAGAACTCCAAAGCCTTTAGCTTTTCCGCTACAGGTAAACTCGCTGGTGATTATGATATCCAACTCATCGGTCACTTCAATCAAGAAAATGCCGTTGCTGCAGGACTTGCCTGTCTTCGTCTAGGTGCCAGTCTTGAAGATATCAAAAAAGGGATCGCTGCAACCCGCGTCCCTGGACGTATGGAAGTTCTCACTCAGAAAAATGGAGCCAAGGTCTTCATAGACTATGCTCACAATGGTGACAGTCTGAAAAAACTGATTTCTGTTGTTGAAACCCATCAAACTGGAAAGATCGCTCTGGTTCTCGGTTCGACTGGAAACAAGGGTGAAAGTCGTCGCAAAGACTTTGGACTCCTTCTCGATCAACATCCTGAAATTCAAGTCTTTCTAACTGCGGATGACCCCAACTATGAAGATCCAATGACCATTGCTGAAGAAATCAGTAGCTATATCAGTCATCCTGTTGAAAAGATTGCCGATCGTGAACAAGCCATCAAGGCAGCTATGGCCATCACAAATCAAGAACTCGATGCCGTGATTATTGCTGGTAAGGGAGCTGATTGCTACCAGATCGTCCAAGGAAAGAAAGAAGATTATCCTGGAGATGCGGCTATCGCAGAACGTTATCTATAAAAAAATCAAGGGAAGCATTCCCTTGATTTTTTTAGTCTTCTTTCTTAAATGAATTTTTAAGACCTTCAACGGCACCTTCTACAGCACCTTTAGCATCTTCAACTACTTCTTTTGCTTTCGCAACTGTTTTTTCTACAGCGCCTTCTGCTTCTGTCTTGCTATCGCCAGTAACTTTACCAAATCCTTCTTTGATAGCACCAGTTGCTTGATCCAATTTATTTTCAAGTGACATAGCTCTGTCTCCTTTGCTTTTAATACGATAAACGTTATCGCTTACATTCAGTTTATGCTTATTCTTTAGCAAAGTCAAACAATCTGCTCAAAATGTAGCAATTAAGGAAAATAGAAAGTCAACCGTTCCTTGTCGAAATCAACAATCAACTCATACTTCCCTTCTTCGTTTTGCACAACATAGCCTAAAACGACTAAACTTTCCACAAAGATATCACGGCGTTTCTGCATGAGCTGGTCCTTTTTGAGAAATTTCAGTAAAAAAGTCGTCATATACTTGAGGGCGTACTCAGGATTAACATCTCCTAAAATAGCATAGAGTTCCTGCTGTTTTTCTGTCAAAGGATATTGATTCTTGACCTTGTAGAAATAGTTAGACAGGGTCATCTTTTCTCTAGCAAAATCTGTAGATTCGACTAAAATGGCAGCATTGGTTTGATTGCACAATTCCGTCTCAAAAGTTTTCTCCAGCAAGGCTTGATAAACTGGACTATCCTCTCTGACAAAAATTTCTTGGTCAAGGACCAGACTATCTATTGATTCTAGAAAAGGGAGATTGAGGGAATAGCGTTTATTTTCCCTTCGGATCAATCCTGCCTTTATATACTCTTCCATGAGTTTATCAACTGCCACATCTGGAAACTGGGCCTTGATTTCTCGTAGAATCACATCGTCATGCTGGTCCAGATAGTCCACCAAATCTATAAAAAATGGCTGCCGAGTCAAACGAGATGGATTAAAAATCTGAATCATGAAGATTCCTTTCTTTACATTCTAAAAGGGGGGATGCTGCTAGTTGACTAGGATTGGTCCCTGGTTGATTCAGAGGCACTGGAAGTTCGAGTTTCCTGTAGTATTCCCTCCAAAAATCACTGATCTCCTGCTCCCCGTCCCCAAATTTCATGGGAATAGTTTTAAAAATCGGGAGGATTTCAGCGATATACTGGGAGCAATAAAAGCCAGAACCATCTGGATAAAAAGAGGCATTATAGGGTGCACCCAAATGTTTGCTAGCTCTCTCCTTTACCAAGTCAGCTTCCAGCTCTGGATAGACATAAAGATCGTAAAGATGAGTTGGTTCAAAAAATTCAGCCGGTTCTTGACAAATGACACCAGCTTTCCCACTAGCATGGTAGATGAAACCGTCCAAAAAGATGGCTACATGACTATAGTTCCCAGTAGAAGCCTGGATAGCCTGCCCCATATCTGAAAGATCCTTCACAAAAATCAAATCACCATTTTCTAACATCTTTCTCTCCTAGAAAAAAAGGAGCCGAAACCCCTTTAGCTATATGGAAAACAAGTGTTTCCACGTTTCGATTATCACTCAGGTTATTAGCCATTAAAGCTTTCAGTCAACTGAGGCACCACTTGTTTCTTACGTGAAACAGCACCTGGAAGGAAAGCGTGGTTGTTTTCAAGTTTGAAGTTGAAAGCTGCTTCCACCTTGTCCATGTTTGATCCAAGAGCAAGGATTTCTGAGTTTGAATTGACGATGTCTGTAATCATCAAGACAAAGTCAGAGTAGCCGTTTGCTGTATTAGCCGCTTGCATTGCTGCTTCGATTTCTGCTTGGCGTTCCAAGACTTCAGCAATATCAACAGTATTGACTTGGGCAACACGAACCTTATTTCCGTTGAGTTCAAAAGTCTTAGCATCAATGTCAATCAATTCTTCAGCAGATTTGCTAGCCAAGTTAGTACCAGCTTTGAGCATAGCAAGACCGTACTCTTCCAAGTTCACACCAGCCAATTCAGCCAATTCAGGAGCAATGACTTTGTCAGATGGGTGTGTTGTTGGTGATTTCAAAAGAAGGGTATCTGAAATCAAACCTGAAAGCATCAAACCTGCGATTTCTTTAGGAACTGCTACACCATGTTCTTTGAACATACGGTAAACGATAGATGAAGCTGATCCAACTGGTTCCAAGCGCATGTAAAGTGGGCTTGCAGTTTCAAAATTAGCCACACGGTGGTGGTCCACAACTCCGTAAACTTCTACTTCAGCGATATCTGACACTGATTGTTGGAATTCATTGTGGTCAGTCAAGATGACTTGTTCTGCACCTTCTGCTTTAGCAGATGTGATGACGCGTGGTGCTTCTACACCAAAATAGTTCAAAACAAAGGCTGTTTCTTCATTTGGAGTACCGAGAGCTACTGCTTCTGTATCCAATCCATAAGCCTCTTTTGCAAGATAGGCAAAGGCTACAGATGACCCGATGGCATCTGAGTCTGGATTTTGGTGACCAAATACTAGAATCTTAGACATGATAATACCTCTTTAAATTTATTCATCTTATTTTAGCACTTTTTTCCTCTTTTGACAAAAGTAAGAGGAGTCAAAGGACTCCTCGTTAGACATCAATATCGTTAACTAGATTTTTCTCTTGATTTTCAGATAAAAATCGTTCTTTCTGTGGACGTTTCTTTCGTTTTAGGAGAGCCTCTGCAGACATGGCTTCTTCCTTACTGGCAAAACCCTCTACATAGATAAGCTTGACTGGCAAGCGAGCTCGGGTATACTTGGCTCCCTTACCACTATTATGAACGGCAAGGCGCCTCTTCACATCTGTTGTATAGCCCGTATAGTAAGAACCGTCGCGACACTCCACCACATACATATAGGCTTTATGATCCATAGTAAATCTCTTGAATTTCTGGTGTATAGGAACCATCATCATTGTGAACGATGAGAGGTGGCAAGACCTTAAAGCCACTCGTCGAGCCATCCTTGATAGCTTCGATTAAGAGCATATTGGCCTCCTTCTCACGTTTTGGATAGACAAATTGCAGGCGCTTAGGTGCCAAATTGTGACGTTGAAGCATGTCTAGAATATCCAAAAGTCGATCTGGACGATGAACCATAGCCAAACGGCCATTAGACTTGAGAATACTCTGAGCACTTCGACAGATTTCCTCTAGATTAGTTGTAATTTCATGTCTAGCTAAGAGGTAGTGTTCACTCTCGTTCAGATTGGAATGCGGGTCCACCTTGAAATAAGGCGGATTGCACAAGATCATATCCACCTTACTTCCCTTAATGTGTGCAGGCATATTTTTCAAATCATCGCAGATAACCTGCATCTGCTCTTCCAAACCATTCAATTGAACTGAACGCTCAGCCATATCCGCCAAGCGCTCCTGAATCTCCACAGAGAGAATTTTGGCCTTGGTACGACTACTTGCAAAAAGTCCAACTGCACCATTTCCAGCACAAAAGTCCACAATTAAGCCATTTTTAGGAAAGCGAGGAAAGCGTGACAAGAGAACACTATCCACCGAATAGCTAAATACTTCTCTATTTTGAATGATCTTGATATCTGTCGAAAAGAGCTGGTTGATGCGCTCTCCTGATTTTAATAATTGTTCTTCCATATATTGATTTTAAAATACGAAATCTAATAGACTAGTTTTTCTCTTTCAGATTGTTGAGGGCTTCCCTTGTCCAGACAGGCATCATTCTGCTAAGTGGAGCAAAACCGTGCTTGATACGGTCATTTGAAAAACGTCTTCGTCTTGGCAGTTGGTGTTTTTCTTCCTCCAGCGTGCGAATAGACAGACTGGCTTTACCTGAAAATTCGTCCAAATCAACAACCTGAACTTGCACTTCTTCACCAATTTTCAAAACTTCATAGATATTTTCGATAAATCCTGTCCGAATCTCTGAAATATGGATCAGCCCAATCACCCCTGTCTCTAATTCGACAAAGGCACCATAAGGCTGAATTCCTGTAATACGCCCCTTTAGCTTATCACCAATTTTCATATTAGTCCTCAATTTCAATCGTTTCAATTACTACATCTTCAACTGGCTTGTCCATAGCACCAGTTTCAACAGCTGCAATGGCATCCAAGACTGCAAAAGATTCTGCATCGACCAATTGCCCAAAAACAGTGTGACGACGGTCAAGGTGAGGAGTTCCGCCTTGCTCTGCATAAATCTCAGCGATTGATTCTGGCCAACCACCACGCGCAATCTCTTTCTTAGAGTATGGCAAGTGTTGGTTTTGCACGATAAAGAACTGACTGCCATTGGTATTTGGCCCAGCATTGGCCATAGACAGAGCCCCACGAACATTATAAAGTTCTTCAGAGAATTCATCTTCAAAAGCATCTCCATAGATAGATTCTCCTCCCATACCAGTACCAGTTGGGTCTCCACCTTGGATCATAAAGTCCTTGATGATGCGGTGGAAAATGACGCCATCATAGTAACCATCTTTTGAAAGAGCGATAAAGTTAGCTACTGTTTTGGGAGCTTGCTCAGGGAAGAGCTTGATACGTAAGTCCCCGTGATTTGTCTTAATGGTCGCTAGCGGACCTTCTACTGTTTCAATGTCTACTTGTGGAAAATGCAATTCTTTTTCTACTAAACCAAACTTAGTTAAGGCATCAAAAACACCATCTTCTTCTACTGTTTTTGTAATATAATCTGCTTTTTCTTTGATTTTATCATGGGAAACTCCCATGGCAATACTGATTCCAGCATAATCAAAGAGCTCCAAGTCATTGAGCCCATCTCCAAAGACCATGACATTCTCTGGTTTCAAGCCTAGATGTTCCACCACCTTGGCTACACCACTTGCTTTTGAACCTGAAATAGGCACGATATCTGATGAATGTTCATGCCAACGCACCATTCGAAGTTTACCTGAGAGACTATCTGGTAGGTGCAAATCAGCCCCTTTATCCTCAAAGGTCCACATCTGGTAAATATCTGCTTTTTCATGAAAGTCAGGATCCACACCCAAGTTCGGATAAATCGGATCAATCGCCTCACTGATCAGTTCTGTTCGCGTGGAGAGTTTGGCGTCATGACTGCCAACCAAGCCATACTCAATTCCCTCTCGCTTAGTCCAAGAGATATACTCCTCAACATCTGACTTGTCAATCTGATGTTGATAAATGACCTTACCTTTTTTATCTTCTATATAGGCCCCATTTAGGGTTACAAAAAAGTCCGGTTTGAGCTCACGAATCTCTGGAACAACACCGAAAATACCACGACCAGAGGCAATTCCTGTTAAAATTCCTTTTTCACGCAACTGTTTAAAGACAGTGGGAATTGTATCTGGAATAAAACCTGTCTTTGACGTACGCAAGGTATCATCAATATCAAAAAAGACGATTTTAATCTTCTTTGCCTTGTATTTTAATTTTGCATCCATCTCTCTACCTCTTTTTTATCACTCTTTCCATTATACCATAAAGTAGAGAAATCCCCTATCTTCAAAGAAGTTCACTATCTCTTATTCGAATTTCTTGGATAGATACAGAACTAAATCATCATTATTTTGAATAGTGGCATTCATTTCCAAAGGTTGGTTTCGATACCAAACGCCTGAACCATCTGGAATATAGCCTTTCTTGATGTACAATCTCTGGGCAGCTCCATAGCCTGAGTGCAAACC
Organism: Streptococcus oralis subsp. dentisani; assembly: GCF_002096335.1. Classification (GTDB taxonomy): domain Bacteria; phylum Bacillota; class Bacilli; order Lactobacillales; family Streptococcaceae; genus Streptococcus; species Streptococcus oralis_Z. The sequence goes on along the minus strand of NZ_NCUW01000027.1, from coordinate 145,578 downwards.
TACACCTAACGTCACTTTGTCCGAAAAAAGCTTTACTCGTTTTTCTGCTTCTTCTATCAAGAGATTGCCAATACCTTGGTTTTGAAAGGCTTCAAAGACATTGAAATCTGACAGTTCTGGAGCCATTCCAGCAAAGGGTCCCTGCTTAGCATCAGGTAAAATAGTAATGTAGCCCACTACAGCACTGGTAAGGTCAGCAATTAACACTTCCCTCTCTCCACTTTCCTGCTCCTTAAAGTATCGAGTTAAAATCTCCTCTCTACTTGGCCAACCTTGGCTAGTAAATCCTCGAGAGAGATCTTTAATGTCAGATTCTTGCATTTTTCTAATTGAACACGTCGTCTTCATAAGCTGCTCCTTTAAAACTTTCTCCCACCATTATAGCACGATAATAAAAATAAAAAGAAATAACCTAGTAAGAAAAAAGCATCTTACTAGGTCAAAAGTAGCTCTGTCCAACAGAACCCCGTAAAAGTCTGAAAAAGAGGTTCAATCGAATCTGAAAAAAGACCCGGGTGGATCAGAAAAAGAGGTCCCTCGGACCTGACTCGCCTTCTCATTTCAAAGCTCGTGAAAAAAAGACCCGTTGGGGTCTTTTTTTTCTTTAATCTTCGTTTACGAAAGGCATCAAAGCCATTACGCGAGCGCGTTTGATAGCTGTTGTTACTTTACGTTGGTTTTTAGCTGAAGTTCCTGTTACACGACGAGGAAGAATTTTCCCACGTTCTGAAACGAAACGGCTAAGAAGCTCAGTATCTTTGTAATCAACATATTCAATTTTGTTTGCTGCGATGTAATCAACTTTTTTACGGCGTTTGAATCCGCCACGACGTTGTTGAGCCATGTTTTTTCTCCTTTATAGTATTAATTGTCCATTAGAATGGTAAATCATCATCTGAAATATCCAAAGGATTGGTTGCTCCAAATGGATTTTCATCACGTGAAAAGTCTGGTACTGATTGTGTAGGTGCTGTATAACTAGTAGTTGGTGCAGAATAAGCTCCACCTGTATGTCCTTCACGCACACTACGGCTTTCCAACATTTGGAAATTATCAGCCACGACTTCTGTTACGTAGACACGTTGTCCTTGCTGGTTATCGTAACTACGAGTTTGGATACGACCGGTTATCCCGATAAGAGAGCCTTTTTTAGCCCAGTTAGCAAGATTTTCAGCCTGTTGGCGCCACATGACGACATTGATGAAATCAGCCTCACGTTCGCCATTTTGACTCTTGAATGTACGGTTTACTGCAAGAGTAAAAGTCGCAACTGCTACATTTGATGGGGTATAACGCAACTCAGCGTCACGTGTCATACGCCCTACAAGTACAACATTGTTAATCATAATTTACCTTCTTACGCGTCAAGTTTGACGATCATGTGACGAAGAATGTCAGCGTTGATTTTTGAAAGACGGTCAAACTCTTTAAGAGCTGCGTCGTCGTTTGCTTCAACGTTAACGATGTGGTAAAGTCCTTCACGGAAATCTTGGATTTCGTATGCAAGACGACGTTTTTCCCAAGTTTTTGATTCAACAACAGTTGCACCGTTGTCAGTCAAGATAGAGTCAAAACGTGCTACCAAAGCGTTTTTCGCTTCTTCTTCAATGTTTGGACGAATGATATAAAGAATTTCGTATTTAGCCATTGATATGTTCCTCCTTTTGGTCTAATGACCCCAAGACTTTGCAAGGGGTAAGTGAGGTTTGCTCACAATTAACTATTATACTAGAAAAACCGATAGATAGCAAGATAAAAGTGAAAAAAGAAGATGAAATCATCTTCTTTTTTCTAGTTTATGGTTTGATACGATGTAACATACGTGGGAATGGAATAGCTTCGCGGATATGTTTAGTTCCTGCTGCGAAAGTTACCATACGCTCGATACCAATCCCAAATCCACCGTGTGGTACAGTACCGTATTTACGAAGGTCAAGATAGAATTCGTATTCTGTACAATCCATACTCAGTTCTTCCATCTTAGAAACAAGGGCATCATAGTCTTCCTCACGCATAGAACCACCGATGATTTCTCCATACCCTTCTGGTGCCAGCAAGTCTGCACAAAGCACGCGCTCTGGATTTCCAGGGACTGGTTTCATGTAGAAGGCTTTGATAGCTGCTGGGTAGTTGATAACGAAGGTTGGTACACCAAAGTGGTTTGAAATCCATGTTTCATGTGGTGAACCAAAGTCATCTCCATGTTCCAAATGCTCGTAGTCAGCATCTTCATCGTTTTCATGCTCTTGCAAGAGGTCAATGGCTTGATCGTAGGTAATGCGTTTGAAAGGCTCTGCAATGTAGCGTTTCAAGAGTTCTGTATCACGTTCCAAGGTTTCCAAAGCTTGAGGCGCACGATCTAGAACACCTTGAAGAAGAGCTTTTACATAAGCTTCTTGCAAGTCAAGTGACTCGTCGTGTGTCAAGTAGGAGTACTCAGCATCCATCATCCAGAACTCAGTCAAGTGACGGCGCGTTTTTGATTTTTCAGCACGGAATACTGGACCAAAGTCAAAGACACGACCAAGAGCCATAGCACCTGCCTCTAGGTAAAGCTGACCTGATTGACTCAAGTAGGCTGGCGTCCCAAAGTAGTCAGTTTCAAAGAGCTCTGTTGAATCTTCTGCCGCATTTCCTGAAAGAATTGGGCTATCAAACTTCATGAAGCCGTTCTTATCAAAGAACTCATAAGTTGCATAAATGATAGCGTTACGGATTTGCATCACAGCCACTTGCTTACGAGAGCGGAGCCATAAGTGACGGTTGTCCATCAAGAAGTCTGTTCCGTGTTCTTTTGGTGTGATTGGGTAGTCTTGAGATTCACCGATGACTTCGATGTCTGTGATATCGAGTTCATAGCCAAACTTAGAACGCTCATCTTCTTTGACAATCCCTGTCACATAAACAGATGTCTCTTGGCTCAGACGTTTAATCGTTTCAAATTTTTCAAGACCAACTTCTTCGCCGAATTTTTCAATAAAGTTTGGTTTGAAGGCAACTCCTTGGAAAAAAGCTGTTCCATCACGCAATTGCAAGAAGGCAATTTTTCCTTTTCCTGATTTGTTGGCAACCCAGGCCCCGATGGTCACTTCTTGACCAACGTAGTCTTTTACTTCGATAATTGTTACACGTTTTGTCATAATCTATCTTCCTTTTTTCGTTTAACTTGTCCGAAGACATCATTACCCACTATTTTACCATAAATAGACTGCGATAGCTAGGTTCTACTAGAGAAAAATCGCGAGATTTTCAATACAAAAAATCTCCGCTAAAAAGGCGAAGATTCTAAGTTTTATTTTTCCATAAATTGATGCAAACGGCGAATAGCTTCTTTTAATGTATCTAAGTCTGTTGCATAACTGAGACGGACATTTTCTGGCGCCCCAAATCCTGCTCCTGTAATCAAGGCAAGACCGACTTCCTCAAGAATAGCTGTTGTAAAGTCCGTCACATCGGTATAGCCCTTCATCTCCATGGCTTTTTTTACATTTGGGAAAAGATAGAAAGCTCCTTGGGGCTTGACAACTTCAAATCCTGGCACTTGGCACAAGAGAGGATAAATGGTATTCAATCGTTCCTCAAATGCTTGGCGCATGGTTTCGACAGAGTCTTGTGGTCCAGTTAGGGCTTCAATGGTAGCATATTGTGATACAGCAGTCAGGTTTGAGGTTGTTTGACCTGTTAGTTTGCTCATAGCAGCGATAATCTCAGGATTTCCCACCGCATAACCTACCCGCCAACCAGTCATGGCATAAGCCTTAGATACACCGTTTATCACGATGGTTTGCTTGCGAATAGCTTCTGACAGACTAGAGATTGGAACAAATTCATTTCCGTTATAAACTAGGCGACCATAGATATCATCTGCTAAGATGAGAACATCGTGTTCTACAGCCCAATTTCCGATAGCCAGCAATTCCTCACGAGTGTAGATCATACCAGTCGGATTCGATGGCGAATTGAGAACCAAGACCTTGGTCTTATCTGTTCGAGCTGCTTCTAGCTGCTTGACTGTTACTTTAAAGTGATTGTCTTCCTTGGCTTGGACAAAGACCGGCACACCTTCTGCCATCTTGACTTGGTCTCCATAACTGACCCAGTATGGTGTAGGGATAATGACCTCGTCACCTGGATTGACCACGGCCATAAAAAAGGTATAGAGAGAGAACTTGGCACCTGTAGCAAATGTGACCTCGTTAGCTGCCACAGAATAGCCATAGTAGCGTTCAAAGTAAGTATTAACCGCCGCTTTTAACTCTGGTAGACCTGAAGCAACTGTGTAGAAGGAAGCTCGACCATCACGAATCGCTTCCACCGCCGCATCCTGAATATTTTCAGGAGTATGAAAGTCTGGCTGTCCCAAGGTTAAGAAAAGAACATCCTTTCCTTGAGCTTTTAATGCTTTAGCTCTTGCATCACTGGCTAGAGTGACACTCTCTTCCATTTCTAGTACACGCTTGGATAGTTTCATATGCCCTCCTTATTGGATCACTGCTCCTGTTTCAAAATCGACTAGATAGTAGTGATTTCCTGACTTAACTTCCCAAATTGGCTTGTCTTGATATCGACCAAAGGTGATTTTGTCAATGTCGCTAACTCCTTTTTCCCTCGAAATCGTCGCTGCCTTGTCTTGAGAAATCCCCTTATCTAGCTGATAAACATAAATCTTGTGGTCATTCTTTTCAATCAATACGGCAATGGCCTCTTGCTTTTTATTATGCCCCAGAACGCTGTAATAAGCTTCCGAACCATTAAAAAAATCAACCTGATCTGCCTTTTCCAATTCTGCATACTGCTTGGCTAGTTTTTCTCCCTCAACTCTAGCATCTTGATAGGGTTTCATGCTGAGAGATATCAGATAAAGAAAGGAGGTGGTCATGACTAGCAATACCAGAGAAATACCGATTCCATACTGTAAAAGTAGCTTGTTTTTTGCTTTTTTCTGTCTTAGTTTCACTCGTCTATTTTACCATCTCTCCTCCTTTATTACAAGTGAAGACAGGAACATTCTAAGAATCTTATCCTATAAAATATAAGTTCTTATTTTTCTCTCTCATTATTGATAAAATATCCTTATGAAACAATATTTAAAAGAGCAAATTTCCGATAATCAATTAGACTTAAAAACAGCTATCGTCCTCAATAAGGCCATACGAACTTTTAAACCCTATGAAGCCAAGGCTGCTAAAGAACACGGATTAACACCCACTCAATTTTCAGTTTTGGAAACCCTCTATAGCAAAGGGGAACTGCGCATTCAGGATTTGATTGAAAAAATGCTGGCCACTTCTGGAAACATGACTGTTGTTATTCGAAATATGGTTCGAGATGGGTGGATTTCTAGAACCTGTGATCCCAAGGATCGCCGATCATTTTTCCTGAAATTAACACCTGCAGGACGCAGAAAAATTGAAGAGGTTCTTCCTGACCATATTAACTCTATTGTAGATGCTTTTAGTATCTTGGAAGATGGAGAAAAGGAAGACTTGATTCGGATTTTAAAAAAATTTAAAGATTTGTGAGCAAAATTATTGCTAATTAGTATTATTTGTTGTAACATAGATGGTAACAAAGGAGTTCGCTCTTTAAATTTTAACTACAGGAGACACATCATGTCTAAAAAAGTACTATTTATCGTCGGATCACTACGCCAAGATTCTTTTAACCACCAAATGGCCCTTGAAGCTGAAAAAGCACTTGCTGGGAAAGCGGAAGTTGGCTATCTTGATTACTCAGCTGTACCTCTCTTCAACCAAGATCTTGAAGTTCCAACTCATCCAGCTGTAACCGCTATTCGTGAAGCTGTCCTTGATGCCGATGCCATTTGGATTTTCTCTCCAGTCTACAACTTCTCTATCCCTGGAACAGTGAAGAACTTGCTTGACTGGCTGAGCCGTGCCCTTGACCTATCAGATCCTTCAGGACCATCAGCTCTTCAAGATAAGATTGTAACCGTATCATCAGTTGCTAATGGTGGTCACGATCAACTCTTCGCTATCTACAAAGACCTCTTGCCATTTATCCGTACACAAGTCGTTGGCGACTTTACTGCTGCTCGTGTCAATGACTCTGCTTGGGCAGATGGAAAATTAGTGTTAGAAGAAGCAACTGCCTCATCACTTGCCAAACAAGCTGACGACCTTCTTGCGGCTATCAATTAAAAAGAAAAGCTGATTTGAATGAAAATCATTCCAAATAAACCTCAATTAAATACATAATAAAAAACTCCTAGAAAGATGGATATTCCAATCGTTCTAGGAGTTTTACTGTAATTGACTATGAAGAAAAGAGGAAATCAATTCACTAATCGAGACCTTTTCTTTAGTCTGACCTTCATTTTAAAAGTTGGGCAGATAAGCTCGCTCAAACTTGTCTGGTCTTTTTTATAAATTATCCTTGCCAATTTTCTTGGTCTTCTTTAAAGCGTTTTAGGAGAGCGAGTCCTTCTGGTGTGATATAACCTTCTTCTTGGGCTAGGTGGATCAGTTCGCTGTAGTTAGATAGTGTCACCAATTTGACACCAGCATCCGCAAAGTTCTTATCTGCTTTTGGCAATTGGTAGCTGAAAATCGCTACAACTCCAAGCACATCTGCTCCTTCTCGTTTAGCGGCTGCTACAGCTTCAAGAACAGAACCGCCAGTTGAAATAAGGTCTTCAACCACCACCATTTTTTGACCTTGAGCTACCCGCCCTTCGATTTGGTTGCCTGCACCGTGGTCTTTTGGTTTGCTACGAATGTAGGCAAAAGGCAAGTTCATCTTGTCAGCAATGATAGCTCCGTGAGGAATCCCCGCTGTTGCTGTTCCTGCAATCACCTTAACTTCTGGAAAGGCTTCTTTGATAGCATCCACAAAGCCATTTTCAATTAAGGTACGAGTTTCTGGATAGGCTAGCGTCACACGGTTGTCAGTATAAATCGGCGATTTGATACCAGATGCCCAAGTAAAAGGCTCTTCTGGTTTAAGGTAAACTGCCTGAATTTTCAAGAGGTGGCTAGCAATATCTTTAGCAAGTGTCATAGTATTCTCCTTTTATTTTTATAATCTATTTCTTTAATTTCTGTCTTGGTTCCATTCATCCTTGATAGCATGATAAGCTGCAACAGGATTCTCAGCTTGGGTAATAGGACGTCCCACTACGATATAGTCACTACCGATTTGATAAGCATCCGCTGGCGTCATGACGCGTTTTTGGTCTCCAACCGCAGCTCCAGCTGGACGAATTCCCGGTGTCAAACAGATAAAATCTGAATTGGTGGCCTGCTTGATGAGTTGCACTTCCTGAGCCGAGCAAACGACACCATCCAAGCCCGCTTCAGCTGTCTTCTTGGCATAGTGAATCACAGACTCTTGCAGAGTGGTTTGGATATTTTGAAAATCCTGCATCTGACTTTCCGACGTTGAGGTAAGCTGGGTCACAGCGATCAATTTGGCTTGTGTCCCCAGACCTTCACGCGCAGCCTTCATCATCTCCACACCACCAGCAGCATGAACATTGGTCATATCCACACCAAGCTGAGACAAGACCTTCATAGCTGACTTGACTGTATTGGGAATGTCATGAAGCTTGAGATCCAGAAAGACACTATGACCCAGACCTTTCAAGTAAGACACGATCTCAGGACCCGTTGCATAATAGAGCTCCATCCCTACCTTTAGATAAAGGTTTTCTTCTGCTGGAAAAAGGGCTAAGAATTCCTTCGCTTCTTCAAAACTTGGAAAATCTAGGGCAATGACTGGACGACTCTCACGCATATATTTCTCCTTTTGATTCTTCTTACAGTCCACCAAACTCCTTAAAATGACTATGAAAAAGGAACCTGCTAGCAGCAAGGTTCCACGAAAAATGGGTAGTCTCCTCCCTTTCACCGTCTAACCTTAGCTGCCTCTCTGGACTGCTTTAAAGGTTTTTTACTATTCTATTATTTATATAGGAACTTGTCAAGTAAAAACTGGGCTTTATTGTTGTTGCTGTTGTTTCTTTTCTTCTGCTTCTTTTTCTTCCTGTTTTTTCTTCTCAGCTTCCTGTGCCTCTTTTTTAGCTTTTTCCTCAGCTTCTTGCAAAAGTTTATCCGCTAGGCTAGTACTATAGATTCCAGCTTCCATATCAATAAAGCTCGGTTCTGCTAGTTGTGGCTTAATTTTGCTATAATAAGGCAATTTTTTACTTAACTCTGACAAGGGAACCAATATTTCATCTGTGTCCAGCATGGTAATTTTTAAAAGGTCTGCTGTTGCCTTGCTTGGCGCTAATTCGATTTTCTGGATTTGGCTCTTGATATCCTCACTGATAGTAGACAATCCCGTGATCAGCTCTTTCACCTGCTGCTCGTCGTTAAAGGTAACTGTCAGATAAGTCTCAGGCAGGTTCAAAAGGTTGACAGGGCTTGAGTCAATTGTTCCACTAGACAGGATTGGATAGTGGTCTTCACCTGTCACATAGTAACCAGCAATATCAAATTCCTTAACCTCAATCGTAAAGTTAGTTGGAAATTGATAATCAATCTTTGCTGACTCTATCCAATGGTTGGATTTGATTCGCTCAGCATATTTTTCCTTATCCAACAACAGGGCTAAGGTATAGTCGCTGTCTTGAATCCCAGAAGCCTGTTTAATGTCGTCCGCCTGGGTGTTACTATTTCCCTTAACTTCGATATTTTTGATGGTCGAGAGCGGAGTCAACAGGTAGACTGAGAGAAGGAGAATCAGGACACTCGGTACCAAGATACTCACAGCTCGCCAAATGTGAACTGGAGCGATTTTAGGCTTGGCTGGTTTTTCTTTTTTCTTCTTCTCTTTTTCCTCGTTGACTTTATGGTCATCCTTTTGAGGTTTTTCTTCTTTTTCTGATGGTTCCTTACTTGGACTTGTAGCTTCCTCGTCCGACTGACTCGAGGATTTCTTGGCCTCCTCCAATAGCTTCGAGTTGGCTTCCTTTCGAGCTTGTTTTTCCTTTTCCTTCTCCGCAGCTAGGGCAACTTCTTCCTCAGCCTTTTTCTTCAGGTATTCTTGGTTTCGTTTCTGCCATTCAGACAATTCTTTCTTGGGGTTTGATTCTTTTTTCTTATCCTTTGACATTGATTTTCCTTATGATAAGTCTTTTCTTAGTAGGGCATAAAAATCATCAAGAGATTTCAACTCAGTTGAAGCCCTCATACTAGCTTGGTATTGATCCTTGTGACTAAGCAGGTGACTGATTTTCTCTTCCAAGCTTTCCAAGGTCAAGTCACTTTCTTGAAGTTCTTCTGCATAACCTTTCTTAACAAAGTAGGCTGCATTTTCAATCTGGTCTCCTCGACTTGCTTCACGACCCAATGGTACAATGAGATGGAGTTTAGCCATAGCCAAGAGCTCAAAAATCGTGTTGGCACCACCACGCGTCACCACCACATCTGCCATCTCCATCAAGGGTTGATAGAGGTCCGTCACATAGTCAATACGAAAGAGATTTTGGCTCAATTCATTGAGGCTAGAGTCTCCAGTGAGATTAATGATATTGTAGCGCTCTGTCAGCTCTTTTTTATGGTCTGTCACCAATTGGTTAAAGACACGAGCTCCTGCAGAACCACCAACAAACAATACAGTTGGCAATTTTGGATTAAAGTGGGTTTGGATATCCACCAATTCATCTGGCTCTGAAGTTTTTTGGTCTGAAACCTTGGTCACTGCTCCTACATGCTCGACTTTTGAAAGACCAGCAGCCTGCTCAAAAGTTGAGTACATCTTGGTTGCAAATTTGTAGGCAATTTTATTGGCCAAGCCCATGGATAGGTCAGATTCGTGGATAAAGACAGGTACTCCAGACACACGCGCAGCGATAACTGGCGGCACAGAGACAAATCCCCCCTTTGAAAAAAGAGCCTGTGGACGCAGTCGTAACATGATAAAGAGCGATTGAACAATTCCCCAACCAACTTTGAAGACATCCAGCATATTTTGCCAAGAGAAATAGCGACGTAATTTCCCAGTCGCAATGGAGTGGAAGGTCACATTCAAGCCTGACTTGAGAATTTCTTGGTGTTCGATTCCGTGTTTATCACCAATATAGTGAACTTCCCAGCCGTCTTCGATGAACTTGGGCATTAACAAAAGGTTGAGGGTGACGTGTCCAACCGTCCCCCCACCTGTAAAGACAATTTTTTTCATATTATTCCTTTAACTCCGCTACTGTGTCGATAAAGAGGTCGCCACGTACTTCAAAGTTAGCATACATATCCCAGCTAGCATTGGCAGGACTGAGAAGAACCACATCTCCTTGAGTCGCTAGCTCATAAGCCTTGCGGGTCGCATCAGCAATATCTGTCGCATCTACATAAGCCACACCAGCCTTATCCGCTGCCCGTTTGACACGTTCTGCAGACTGACCGAGGATGACCATCTTCTTGAGCCCAGTAATATCTGGCACCAATTCGTCAAACTCATTGCCGCGGTCCAAACCACCTGCAATTAAGATAACCTTACTGTTGTCAAATCCTGACAAGGCTTTTTGAGTAGCCAAGATATTGGTTGATTTGCTATCGTTATAGAATTTGACACCCTTAATTTCATCCACAAATTGGAGACGGTGTTTGACACCACCAAAGGTTGAAAGAGTTTCCTTGATGGTTTGGTTGTCTACACCACGAAGCTTGGCAACAGAAATGGTCGCAAGGGCATTCTCCACATTGTGGCTACCTGGAACTCCGATTTCATCAGCTGCCATGACCACTTCGCCACGGAAATAGAGTTGACCATCTTCCAAATAAGCTCCATCAACCTCTTCAAGTGTTGAAAATGGAACAACAGTGGCTTGTGTTTTAGTAGCCAATTCTTTTGCCAAGTCTTGGTTAAAGTTCAAAACAAGAAAATCATCTGCTGTCATCTTGTTCTGGATATTCCACTTGGCCGCTACATATTCCTCAAAAGAACCATGGTAGTCGATATGAGTTGGCATGAGGTTGGTAATGACTGCAATCTCAGGATGGAATTCTTGAACGCCCATCAGTTGGAAAGAAGAAAGTTCCATGACAAGCGTGTCCTTGGCTGTCGCAGTTTGAGCCACTTGACTAGCAGGATAGCCGATGTTCCCTGACAATAGACCATGTTGTCCGGCAGCAGTTAAAACTTCCCCAATCATCGTCGTTGTGGTTGTTTTCCCATTTGAACCAGTGATGCCGATAATCGGTGCTTCTGAGATCAAGTAAGCCAACTCCACCTCGGTCAAAACCGGAATCCCCTTTGCCAAAGCCTTTTCAATCATAGGATTGCTGTAAGGAATCCCTGGATTTTTCACCATCAGAGCAAAATCTTCATCCAAGAGCTCCAAAGGATGGCCACCAGTAACAACCTTGATCCCCTCTTCTAGCAAACTTTGCGCAGCAGGATTTTCCTCGAAAGGCTTGCCGTCATTTACTGTCACAATGGCACCCAGCTTGTCCAACAAACGGGCTGCAGACTCACCAGACTTAGCCAAACCTAAAACAAGTACTTTCTTATTTTTAAATTGATCGATTACTTTCATGTCTCAAACTCCATTTCTACTCCTACTATTTTACCATTTTTATGGAAATAATACTAAACGAAAATGCTCTAGTTCTCATTCTAGCATAGAAAAAGAGAGCCATAGCTCTCTTTCTATTTATCTTCTTCTGCTCTTTTTTACAGGCATGAGCGTAATGTCTCTCAAGCTAAAGTAGGCTAGGAAGAGCATAGCGATTGTGACAAAGAATTCTGTCGGTAATTGGAAGATTTGCAAGATGGACAACATCAGCAAAATCAAGAGTGCAACAACTACAAAAACCAAGATAACGATGTTGACTGTTCCTTTGATACTTTGAGGTGTCGCAAAAACATAGAGTAGTAATAAGAGTATCCCTATGATTAAATAGACCATCTTTATCTCTTTCTAGCTCTTATTCAGCTGATTTTTTCTTTTTGTTGGCTTTCTCACGCTCTGCCTTGTTGAGGATTTGCTTACGCAAACGGATAGACTCAGGCGTTACTTCCATGTACTCATCGTCATTCAAGAACTCAAGAGACTCTTCAAGGGTCAAGATACGAGGTGTCTTGATAACCGCTGTTTGGTCCTTAGTAGCTGAACGAACGTTGGTCATTTGTTTGGCCTTAGTGATGTTAACTGTCAAGTCGTTTTCACGAGAGTTTTCACCGATGATCATTCCTTCATAAACCTCAGTACCTGGGTTAACAAAGATGGTTCCACGTTCTTCGATAGACATGATTGAGTAAGTTGTAGCCTTACCAGCATCGATAGAAACAAGGGCACCACGGTGACGTCCACCAATTTCACCTGGGATGAGTGGCAAGTATTGGTCAAAGGTATGGTTCATGATACCGTAACCACGAGTCATAGATAAGAACTCAGTTGAGTATCCGATCAAACCACGCGCTGGAACTAGGAAGACCAAACGAGTTTGACCATTACCAGTTGAAATCATATCCAACATTTCACCCTTACGTTCAGAAAGGCTTTGGATAACAGATCCTTGGTATTCTTCTGGAGTATCGATTTGAACACGTTCAAATGGTTCACATTTAACACCGTCAATTTCTTTTACGATAACCTCTGGACGAGATACTTGAAGTTCATAACCCTCACGTCGCATGGTTTCGATCAGGATTGACAAGTGCAATTCTCCACGCCCTGAAACCGTCCATTTATCTGGTGAATCCGTTGGGTCAACACGAAGGGAAACGTCTGTTTGCAATTCTGCTTGCAAGCGTTCTTCTACCTTACGAGAAGTCACCCATTTCCCTTCACGACCTGCAAATGGTGAATTATTTACCAAGAAAGTCATTTGAAGGGTTGGTTCATCGATATGTAGGATTGGAAGAGGTTCAATGGCATCCGTCGGAGTAATAGTTTCACCAACAAAGATATCTTCCATACCGGATACGGCAATCAAGTCACCTGCTTTGGCTTCTTGGATTTCACGACGTTCCAAACCAAAGAAACCGAAGAGTTTTGTTACACGGAAGTTCTTCGTTGTACCATCTAGCTTAGAAAGGGTAACTTGGTCCCCAACTTTCACACTACCACGGAAAACACGACCGATACCGATACGACCTACGAAGTCATTGTAGTCCAAAAGTGACACTTGGAACTGCAAAGGCTCATCTGAGTTATCCACTGGAGCCGGGATATGGTCAATGATGGTGTCAAAGATTGGCGCCATTGTTTTTTCTTGATCAGCTGGATCATCTGACAAGGAGGATGTTCCGTTGATAGCTGAAGCATAAACAACTGGGAAATCAAGCTGGTCATCATCTGCGCCAAGCTCGATGAAGAGTTCCAAGACTTCGTCCACTACTTCTGCTGGGCGAGCTGATGGTTTATCGATTTTGTTGACAACCACGATTGGGACAAGGTCTTGTTCCAAGGCTTTTTTCAATACGAAACGAGTCTGTGGCATGGTTCCTTCGTAGGCATCTACGACCAAGACAACACCGTCAACCATTTTCATGATACGCTCAACTTCTCCACCGAAGTCCGCGTGTCCTGGTGTGTCCATGATATTGATACGAGTTCCGTTGTAGGCAACGGCTGTATTTTTAGCAAGGATGGTAATTCCACGCTCTTTTTCAATATCGTTTGAGTCCATAGCGCGCTCTGCCAATTCAGTACGTGCATCAAGCGTTTCTGATTGTTTCAATAATTCATCAACGAGGGTTGTTTTCCCGTGGTCAACGTGGGCAATAATGGCTACGTTACGGATATCTTCTCTTAATTTTGTCATGATTTCCTCTATAATATTTAAATTTTTATTTCTAACTGAACAATTATACCACAGTCTCATTCAAAAATCACAGTTCAGCTAAGTGTAAATGTTTTCACTTCGCTTTTCTAGTCAAGGCAACTCTTTTCAAAGTCAGAGACTTATGATAAGATAAGCTGGTATGCGTTTAGATAGATTATTAGCCCAAGAAAAGGTCAGTCGCAAGGCTATGAAACAGGCACTTTTGAAAAAAGAAATCATAGTGGACGATTGTCCAGCCAGCTCCCTGGCTCAAAATGTCGACACTGGATTGCAGAAACTAGTTTTTCAAGGACGGCAGATTCAAGGATACGAGCACACCTACCTCATGCTTCATAAGCCAAACGGAGTCGTTACAGCTAGCAAGGATAAGGACCTACCAACCGTCATGGAGCTCCTGCCACCTGACATCCAGTCTGACCAGCTCTATGCTGTCGGCAGATTAGACCGCGATACGACGGGGCTGCTCTTTTTGACAGACAATGGACCTTTAGGATTCCAACTCCTCCATCCCCAGCACCATGTTGATAAATCCTATCAAGTGGTGGTCAACGGTCTGCTCACACCAGACCATATCCAGTCATTCAAAGAGGGGATTGTCTTTTTAGACGGAACCACTTGTAAACCTGCAAAACTAGATATTCTATCCGCAGGCCCAACAGAGAGCCATGCCTCCATCACCATCTCAGAAGGAAAATTTCATCAGGTCAAAAAGATGTTCCTCTCAGTCGGTGTCAAGGTGGTCTCTCTCAAACGAGTTCAGTTCGGTGATTTTACGTTAGATTCAGAACTTGCAGAAGGGCAATACCGATTCTTAAACCAAGAAGAATTAGAGATGATTAAAAAATACTTAGAAAAAAGTGGATAAAAGAAAAAAAGCTTTAAATTTAAAGCTTTTTTGTTTATTGCTTATCTAAAAAATACTGCGACAGCTACAATTCTAAAAAATACTGCGACAGTTACAATCCAGTTAAGTACAGAAACCACAAGTCCTACGATATTGAGAATTTTTTCTGTTTTATAGTCTAGTCCAGATTCTTTTTGGTATGAAAAAGCCAAGACCAATCCTATGATCCCCAAAATCAGACCTACTATTGGAAATAGCAAACCAAGGACGATAGATAAGATACCTAAAACAAGTGAAGGTTTTTTCTTTTGTTGTGAATTCATATTATAAAATCTCCTTAAATTTATTATAAATGATGATACCTTAAGATACTAGCTTTATCTATCATTCGACAGTTTTTTAAAGAATCTTAGCTAGTCTTGACCTTCCCGTTCCAAGAATCCAATCCATAAGAAAGGATATAAATCTCAGAGAAACCTTGTTTTTTCAGATAAAGTGCTGCATTGGTCACTCGTTGTCCACGTTGGTTTTCGTAGAGAAGGACAGGTTTATCCTTGCGAAGGGCTGCAAGGCTTGACTTCAACTGATTTGAAGGAATATTGCGAGCTCCGAGGATATGTTTTCTGTGAAATTCTGCTGGTTCACGGACATCAATCAATTGCCCTTTCCGAATCAAGGCTTCAAATTCTGCATTATCCACAATCTTAGCCGCACGACGAATACGAAGGTAGTTATAACCCATCCATGCCACCATTGCCAATACGATTCCCCAAACAATCCAAATTGTCATAAGTTCTTATCTCCATTTTTCTCTATGTAGTCTAATTCTATCTTGTGCTCCCTGCGGAGAACAGCTTCCGCTTCTAGGTAATCTAGCTTGTCCATCAGACCGGCATCATAGATTCGAGAGAGTTCAAGCTTCATCAGTTCAATATCATACAAGCGCTTCCCCATGTAAACAATAATGCCAAACTGTTTGAGAAATTGTTGCACATCATAGAATGTTTTCATAGCTCCCATTCTAACAGATTT
This sequence comes from Streptococcus oralis subsp. dentisani, assembly GCF_002096335.1. Lineage (GTDB taxonomy): Bacteria > Bacillota > Bacilli > Lactobacillales > Streptococcaceae > Streptococcus > Streptococcus oralis_Z. The sequence continues at coordinate 129,948 of NZ_NCUW01000027.1, read as the reverse complement.
TAGACTTTTTTTCAATACTGGACCGGCTCTTTCCCCCCTATTTTCTTCGTCTTCATTGTCCATTCTTCCGCAAGTGTGGTACAATAAAAACATGAGAATTCAACAACTACACTATATTATCAAAATCGTCGAAACTGGCTCTATGAATGAAGCAGCCAAGCAACTCTTTATCACCCAACCCAGTCTTTCAAATGCCGTTCGAGACTTGGAAAATGAAATGGGCATTGAAATCTTTATCCGCAATCCCAAGGGCATTACCTTAACCCGTGATGGGATGGAGTTTCTTTCCTATGCCCGTCAAGTTGTCGAGCAAACCCAGCTTCTGGAGGAACGCTATAAAAATCCTGTCGCCCACCGCGAACTCTTTAGTGTTTCCTCTCAGCACTATGCCTTTGTAGTCAATGCCTTTGTATCCCTGCTCAAGAAAAGTGATATGGAAAAATACGAGCTTTTTCTTCGTGAAACTCGGACTTGGGAGATTATCGACGATGTCAAGAACTTCCGTAGTGAAGTCGGTGTCCTCTTCTTAAACAGCTACAACCGTGATGTTTTAACAAAAATGCTGGATGACAACCACCTCTTGGCCCACCATCTCTTTACAGCCCAGCCCCATATCTTCGTCAGCAAAACCAACCCTCTAGCAAAGAAAGATAAGGTTAAACTAGAAGACTTGGAGAACTTCCCTTACCTCAGCTATGACCAAGGGACTCACAACTCCTTCTACTTCTCTGAAGAGATTCTCTCGCAGGAATACCACAAAAAATCTATCGTGGTCAGCGACCGTGCCACCCTCTTTAATCTCTTAATTGGTTTGGACGGATACACGATTGCAACAGGGATTTTGAACAGCAACCTCAACGGAGACAATATCGTTTCCATTCCACTGGACATAGACGATCCTATCGAGCTAGTCTACATCCAGCATGAAAAAACCAGCCTGTCTAAGATGGGCGAACGCTTTATCGAATACTTACTAGAAGAAGTTCAGTTTGATAATTGATAAACTGCCAGACATATTTTATAATATTTCTTAGAAAATAATGATTGGAGAATATCGTTGAAAAAGTTTATATTGGCAAGTGCTGTTGTCCTTTCAATGGCAGGATTGGCACAGGCACCTATCTATGCGGAAGAAAACAATGCTAATCCTCCTGCTACCACCGAGCAAAGCAACTATAAGGAAGATAAGAAAGATCTTTCAATTAAAAATGAAGAGGAGACTACAACACTTCCAAAAGACAAGGCAAAAGAAGAAGCCCCTAAAAAAGAAGGATGGCAGGAGGAAAACAAACACTGGCGTTTCTATGAAAACAATCAACCTGTCCTCAAATGGAAAAAAATTCAAGATAAGTGGTACTATTTTGACCAAGAGAGAAATCAACTCAGTGATACCATCTTTGATGGCTATGTTCTCAATAAAGACGGAGTCATGGTAGAAAATGGCTGGGTAGCTCTTGAGGGTAAATGGTACTACGCCAGTGAGTCTGGAAAAATCATCCAACAAACATGGAAAAAAATCGGAGGAATTTGGTACTACTTTGACAAAGATGGTGTCATGCTCAGTCAGACAATCGTTGATGGTTATCTCCTTACTAAAAGCGGGGCTATGGCGGAGAATGGCTGGGTAAAGATTGACCAAAATTGGTATTATGTCACACCATCTGGCAGAATCTCGCAAGACAAATGGGAGAAAATTAATGGTTCATGGTATTATTTTGACAAAAACGGCGTGATGCTCAGCAAAACGACCGTTGGTGCTTACCTGCTCGGCAGTAGCGGGGCCATGGCGGAAAACTCTTGGGTGAGAATCAATGAAAATTGGTATTACGCTAATGAATATGGGAAATACAGCCAAGACAAATGGGAGAAAATAAAAGGAACTTGGTACGCCTTTGAACAAAATGGTGTCATGCTTTCCAATAAATGGAAAGGAAGCTACTACCTCAAATCTAGTGGAGCCATGGCTGAAAAAGAGTGGATCTTTGATAAGGCCTACAACAGTTGGTTCTATCTAAAAGCGGATGGAACCTATGCGGCTCGTGAATGGATCGGTGCCTACTATCTCAAGTCTGGTGGTTACATGGCCAAGAATGAGTGGATTTACGACGACTATTACAAGGCTCGTTACTATCTGGACGATAGTGGACATTATGTTTCAGGAACTTATAGGATAGACGGCAAGGAACACTTGTTCCAAAAATACGGTCAATGGATTTCTGAAGTTTCAGCTGAAGGTGGATTTGTAAAAGGCCAATATACCAAAACCATCTTCCTAGATCCTGGACATGGTGGCAGAGATTCTGGAGCTTTCTACTACAATGTAGCTGAAAAAGATCTCAACATGCAGATTTACCGTAAACTTCGTACTAAGTTAGAAGAACTAGGCTACAAGGTCCTCACTTCTCGTGATAGTGATATTGACGTTGATTTTGTTACCGAGCGTTCTCGTATGGTTAATAAGACCAACTCTGATATTTTTATCAGTATTCACTTCAACGCTACTGGTAATACCTACTCAAAAGCGAGCGGTATACAAACCTACTCCTATAGCGATGAACCTGATTATCCAAGTAAGATTAATAAATACTGGCACAATCACCCAGATCGTATGAGTGAAAGCAAACGCCTCGCTGCGGCCATCCACTCCTCTCTTCTAGCAGAAACAGGAGCTAAGGATGCTGGCCTGTTGGAGAGTAGCTATGCCGTACTACGCGAAACAGCTAAACCAGCCGTCCTACTGGAACTTGGATATATGGATAATTTCACCGAAAGCCAACAAATCAGAGATAGCCACTACCAAGATAAACTGGTGGCAGGCATTGTAAAAGGTATCCAAAAATATTACGCTGGTAAATAACAATAAAGTCTCGAGAAACCTCGAGACTTTTCTATTTGTTTTCTTTTTTATCTTTATCAGGAAAGAGGTAGCCAAGTCCTACACAAGCTAGCACACCGGCACCAATTACCAAACCACTTGAGATTGGCAAAAGATCCAAAATAGCATTTGCAATGATAAAGGCAATGATAAGGCACATCAGACTAGCCTTATAGTCTTTTTTCAACAGATTTTCTAGAGTGAAATAGAGGAACAATCCCACTGGAATCAGTGACCAGAGGTTGACATCCAAACTTGGCCATCCAACAGATCCGAAATACAATACTAGCGCTGCTGCTACTAAAAATACAAGTCCCAATAATTTTTTCATTTTTTGTCTCCATTTTCTTTTTTTATTGACTTGAGTTGTCTGATACTGACCCCTCACATCCCTTACATGAATCATTATAGCAGAGGAATTTTTCAAGAACAAGCTCTTTTGCCTATCTGGTCTATATCTCGGTCTAAGTGGTTGAATAGTGATGATAAAAGAAAAGAAGCTCATTTGAGCTTCTTGATTTTACCAAGTACAAGAACATTTCTGAACTAAGTGAATCTAAAGTTTGATTCTAAACTAGTTTTTCTTTTTCTTAGATTCTAGAGAAGATTTGATTGCTTCACGATCAGCTTGCAGTTGAGCTAAATTCTTTTCTTCTTCCTCAAGTTTACTGGTATCTGGTTTCACACGATAGTAAACATCTTCTGGTTTCATTAACATCGCTTCATATTGTTGTCCAGAAAAAAGTCTTTCCTCAGCATGATTACTTTTATCCGTAATCTTTCCATCATCACCAGGTTGCATAACAACTCCACTTGGAACAGCAACTACTACAAATCCTCCAGCAACAGAATCTTTTACCCATGCACTGATAGACGCTGTCTCAGGGTTACGACTATCTTGACCTTTTGATACCTTTAATCCAACTACAGATTCGTACTTTTGATCATTTGTAAACCAAGTCGCATCTACTTCTCCAGAATTCGTAATAATGTATTCATTGCCAGATTGACTACGCCAAGTGCCTTCTAAACTAGACAAATCATTGTTTTTGATTGCTTCAATATCTAGTTTTGGAACGGCAGTTTCTTTCTTTAGCTTGCTAACAAGTGCTTCTGCTTCAGTAATCTTGGTGTCCAAATCAGCCAGTTGATTCTTGAGTTTTTGAATTTCCTCTTGTTTATCCTTATCAGTCTCATCCGTTTTTCCTTGGCTTGTAGACGCTTGACTTGTTGTCTCTGTAGTTGAAACTGAAGACGATGCTTGATTTGACTCTTTCTTTCCGATCAGAGAATATGAAAAAATACATATCAAAATGAGAGTGACTGAAGCAGCAAGTGCTATGCCAATATAGATTTTTATATTTGGAGCCGACTTTGATTCAGACCGCTCAGGTCCATTGACCTCTTCAAATTGTTTTTCCCGTTCTTTCTTATTCATAATTTTCTCCTTTTTGATTTATATTCAGGCAAGCTTACGAGACTTCATTCGTTACTATCCATGATTTTTTATAATTTTTAGAAAATCTAAACAAAAATTTCTAGAATAATTAACTATAAAAACATCTCTAGATTAGTATCAAAACAAGTATTTATTACAATACATTATACCACAAAATATAAATCACAGTTTGTATTTATATTTTAAATAAGCCGAGGATATGTTTTTTAAACAGAAGCCATCTCAAATATTTTACCTTTTCTGTGTTTACAAAAAAGAAACCCATTAGGGCTTCTTCATTCTGCCGATTGCAGGGATCGAACCTGTGACCTACGCGTTACGAGTGCGTTGCTCTACCAACTGAGCTAAATCGGCGATTACTCTTTTAGTATAGCACTCTGAAAATAGATGTCAAGAGATTTTCATCACTATTAGAAAAAGCCTGTCCGGAGACAAGGCTTTTATATATATCTCTTTAAAATCTCCCATTTTCATAGAAATCTAAATAATATATTTATAAATCAATATTTTCACAAAACTATGTCATCACCTCACTATCTAATCTCAGTACATAAACCATTTTTTCTATAGCTTTTGTCTTAATCTTTATTTTTTTTCTTCAATCCAAGAAAAGCTCCTACTATAAACATTATTCCGGCAGCTAATAGTGTCTGGGCTCCGCTTGCTGTTCCGGTTTTTGGCAACTCATTAGGATTGTTAATAGTTGATTTACTATTGATGTTGGTATTTTTATTAGTTAAGTTCCCTTTTTCATTTAGATAAACTTTCTTGTTAATTTCAAAGTTTTTATCATTTTCATCAGAAACAATACTGTTGACATCATTAGTTGAATCAGATTGTGTTTTTTCTTTCTTTTTCGATACATCAAAAGTAGGTTTATTTTCCTCCTCCTTTTTCTCCTCTATTTTCTTGAATACAGGTTTTATAAGGGTATCTTTTGATAGATTAAGAACATAGCCAACGTCTTTTTTCCCTTCGACACCAGAAATTTCCCAGCCATCAAATTGATAGCCTTTTTCTAATTCCCCCTTATAGACAGGTAAAATGAAATCTTCTTCCGATACTATCTTAGAACTCATTTCTTTTCCATTTTTAATGGTCACAGTTACCATCTGAGGTTTTAGTTCGCTCACCTCTCCCGTATCTTTGTTTAAAATGAATTCTTTTACAGTTGTATTTCTTGCAAAATCTTTTACAACAATCTTAATGTTTAGTGTCTTATCTGTTAGTTGTTTAATATCATCAAATGATTTGTATTCTTTTCCATTTACATAAATATGTTTGTTTTGAATCTCACCATCGAATCCATTATTTCTTTTATCATTGATGTTAAAGACTACAGATTTTCCATCAGCATATTCAATACTAGTATTTCCCTTAGGATCAATGTTTACTTCTGGTTTAACATTATCATATAAAAATTGATAGTGTACTCCAACCGCTTTAGCATTCAAATCGCTATAGCCAGTTTGAAGATAAACATTTCCATCCATATCTGTTACCTTATCTGGAAATCCGTTTGCTTTATAGTCTTTCATTCCCCAGTCCATGATGTCGCCGTCTTTAACATTAAGCTTAATGCTAAAATCTCTAGTGTTATCAATGTGTAAATCTCCGTAGATTAAATAATTATCTACAACCGATTCATTAACTCTCAACTCCCAGTTAAAACCACCCTTATCAGAAATCTTACCCCTTAAATAGAATTCTGGATTTCGTACATAAATTTTATTAGTTTTAGATGGATTAAAGTAGTTCTTGTCCATTGAAAGATTTACTGGTTTTGCATCAATAAATAACGTAGAGCCATCTTCTTTTATAGCTTCTACATTGGACTTATCCTCTCCTGTGTACTCTTTACCATCCTTACCAAATAATACCAGTTTAGAAGGATCTGTTACAAGATTGCCATCGTTATCGATTGCTTCTCCTTTATCGTTCATTTTAAATGTAAACACTTGATATCTTACAATGTTAAAGCCGTCCAAAGCCGACATTAATACTGATTGAGTACTTCTTCCATCTTCAACATTTCTACTATCAGCATAAATTATTTTTTCTGATAAGACTCTTAGATTAGGATTGGCCTTTTTGATTTTTGCTATATCTTCCTTGTTATAGACTCCATTCCCTTCTAACATATCCGTTTTTCCAGGATTATAGGTAGTCACTTTTAGTGCAAAGCCTTTTCTTAGAATGATGTTATCCTTTAACAGATATTGTTGTTTTTCTGAATCAGAATAGATTTTACCAGATTCTATGTCCGTTAAATTGTTTGGTTTGTTTTTTGAAAGATCTCCTTCTCCTAATTCTATTACATTCCCATAACTTGATGCATACGGATATTCTGATTTAGTTTCTTTAATTTTTTCAGGCATTCTAATTTTAGTTTCAGCTTTTATCCGACCATCATCTTTAACAAAGAATCTCATATCTCCTGCAAAAGCTAATCCATCCACAATATCATTAATATTTGCGTATAAATCAAATGTCATCGTTTTTGAGTGGGAATCATACTTGGTCGTTTTGATTTCTATCGATTTATAGTTATTTCCATAATATACCTTGGCATTTTTAGAAACATTACTTATCTTTCCAAGAATTTCAAAGTGTCCATCTTTAGATGGGTTTAGAATGCCATAAATTTTTGATTTGATTTCATCAAGTTTTTCAGTTTCATATTCTAAGGCACTACCATCATCATAAGCAATGATATTTCCCTTATCATCGTATTTATAATCGTATTCCTCTATTCTCTTACCAGTTTCACTTGTAAAGTCATCAACTTCTCTATATTTCTTTTTAATGAGTTTCTTTAAGTCTTTACTTTCAAAATCTCTAATTGTTGAAATAGTTTTATGAATAGTCAAGCTGGATTTTTCTTCGGTAGCCTCTTCATTTTCTTGATGATGATGTTCTACCTCGGTTGTATCTTTTTTAAGACTATCATCTTTAACGTTTTTTAAATTCTTAAATTTAGATTCAGGAATTTCTCCAAGCTTTTGGTATTTAGATGAATCTTGATCAGGATCTATTAAATAATACGAAATCATTCCATTTTGATCTGCATGATCAGCAAATTTAATTCTATGAATCTTTGTGAAATTGCTAGAACCGTCTAATGCAATCACTTCAATGATTTTGCCTCTTAAATCTCCTGCACCTTTAATTTCATAAATGGTATTTCCGTCTTTGTCAAGTTTCCTATTTCTTCCTTGACCCTCACCTGCATAAGTTACTTCAAGATTTTTCTCAACCTCTCCATCTTCATTAACAAGAGCGGCGCCAGCATACCAAACTTCATTGGCAATCTCGTCAAATTTTTCAGGATGTTCTTTTTGATCTCTCGCAAATAGCGTTTCATTCTTATATTGCTCTTTGACCTTGTGATAAGTATCCTTTGTAATTAACTTAATTTTTTCAGGGGTTGAAAAATCAATTGAAACAATCTGTGGAGAGGTGTTATCAATTTTTACAGGAATATAGGAAACCTGCCAAGGGTAATCCTTGGTTAATCTATATTTAAATTTATAGAAATATTGGCCTTCCGCAATCGGTTCAAATTGTCCTCGTATCTTAGTAGCAGGATCTTTTTTGTCATTACTTTCTGGGGCATTTTCTTCTCTACCTCTCGGGTTATAAATGAGTCCATCCCATTTCAAGTCACCCCAAACTTTTAGTTTAGATGATTTAATGCCCTTTGCATCATTTCTTTTAGAGTTTAAAATTCCTTTAATAAAGTGTTCTCTCGAAATGACTTTTAAGTCTTTTTGATTTTCTCCCTCTTTATTCGTATTTACTATTGAAATCACCCCTTCTTCTGCACTTCTTAATACAAGTGGAGAAGGCGTTAATCCTCTCTCAAGTTGAGCATCTTGAGGATTCCCATTTGAATCTAAAGGATAGACTTTCGCAATTTTTGATCCACTCGTTGATGGTGCATTTATCCCTTCGTTATTGAAAGCAAATAATTCTGGATTTTGATCTAGGGATGTTGTATTTTTATCTTTTCTATTTTGTATAACTCCAGCTGGATTAAACTTATCGATGCCATGTTCTCCACCAATTCCCTTATTTAAGGTACCTGGAATTTTTGGTTTACCGTCATCATCATAAGCTTCCATTGCTTTTGATTTTGATCCTTCTTCCCAAGCCCATTTATCAAGGATTGGTTCGTGGTTCCAATTCCCAGCAAATCCCATTAGAGGCATCGATAAAGAAGGTTGGAAGTTTATTTTCTTCCCGTTGGAGTTTAGAGCTTCCATTTCTTCCACTGATTCAAAATGAATAAATGATTCTACAAATTTATTTTTATTTTTTGCTTCCCCAACATTTATAACTGCATTTAAATCAAAGCTGGAATTTGGACCTATAGTAAAAGTGTCATGCTCAAATGTGATATTTGCTCCTTTGACTTTTTCTGGGTGAATTTCTGGAACAATTTGCTTCCCGTCCGGAGATTTTTCATCTTTATATGTTTCATCGAGTTTTAGCCTATCAGTTAGAGCATCTGTAGTTACAGTTGATGCAGAAACTTTAAATGTTAAAGGTCTATTTGAGGTATTGTGAAGCTTGATTGTAAAGTATTTTTTATCACCTTTTATTTCTTTAAGAGAAATGGAACCATATGAATTTACCAAACCTTTAGAATCTGTATTTTTGAAAGTTGCTACAACTTCATTTCTCAAAGCGTTGGCAACATTAATTAGCCCCGCTCCCTGCTGTCTAGGTGATGCAAAGTATTGACTCTTTTCTTTCCAAGAGGTTGCATCCATCATCGGTCTTGCAGTATTTTGTAGGGCTATTTTTGTAAGACTTGTAAGGTCTATTTTGTCATCTCCCTTAAGATTTTTCAAGACAGGTCTTTCAAGCAATTCCTTTAATTTTGGCCTAATCAAAACAGTAGATGCTGCTACGATTGGAGTTGCCATGCTAGTTCCTGACATATAACCATAAGTGGATTTACCATTAATAACATTTAGAGTGGATTTAATATTTTTACCAGGTGCTGAAACATCCGGTTTTAAAAGCAAATCTGTTCTTGGCCCCCAAGATGTAGACCCTGCTGGAACGATGATATCTTCTTTATAAAGTTCTTTGTCTGTGTCAGGTGCAAATTTAAAGTCAATTTCTTTTTCATCACCTACATTCGGTTTATTAGAATTATAGCTTTCCATATCAATTGGATAGTATTGTTCTAAGTTATCTTTAAAATCTTCCTTATTATTTCTTTTGACTTCAGTTTTTTTATCAGGGTTAATCATGTTCCATAATTTTACACCATCATCTCCTGAAATTGAAAATACTTGACTAGTAGTTCCTTCATCCGCTTCATATCCCATAGCTGGAAGGTCTGTCCAATTATCTCTATTGTAGTAATTTACAGTATTTACAACCATAATGGCACGTGCGCCTTTATCCGTTGCTCTTTTAAAAGCATCTTTTAAATCCTTGGTATAAATTCTATCCATTACTGCAATTTTGCCCTTAAGATCCAAGCCTATCAAATCCTGATCTTGACCTTTGCCTATATATACAAATTTTAATTTATTTGGAGTTTTTGAGCCATTCTCATTTGTTAGGATTTTATTTTTATCGAAAAAAGCCCCTATATTTCTGTATTTAAAACTTTGTCCTCCAATGTTAACCTTATCAAACTCAATGGTTTGATTTTTAGCAGAAGCAACGGCTATTGCATCTTCATGTGCGGCAGTTCGTGTTACATTTCCAGTATCTGTCATTTTCAGATTATTATTTGCTACTAAATCCCAAGAAGAACTTGAAGCAGAAGTCGCAAAGTTACCTGTAGCAACAACCATTGGGATTCCAGCTTTTCTTAATGCTCTAATAGCCTCCCAATATTTCTCGCCTACAAGACCTGTTCCCGTAAAGCCAGATGATACCGAAACAACATCAACATTGTGCTTAATCGAATCTTCAATAGCATGAAACATTGTTTCATCACCCGCAAACCCAGATCCTGCGTCAGAGTACATTTTATAAGAGAAAATTTGTGCATTAGGCGCAATTCCATCTATGCCATTAAAGTTCTTGATGTCTTTTTCAGTATCATTTCCAGCAAGAATACCTGCAATATGCATCCCATGTGGGTCAAAATAATCCCTTCCATCATCATATTTTTCTACAGTGATTTTACCACCATTATAATAATTGAACGCATGAGGGATTTTATCACTCAACCAATAATTTTTATCAGTGCCTTTTAAGTCATCTTTTTTAAATTTCATTGAGTCTTTGGCATCATCATCGATTCTCATAGCCTTATGCCTATAATCTGTTCCAGTATCGATATTTGAAATAACCATACCTCTACCATCAAAATTTTTCCCAAATGGAGCATTGATAGACTTTAGGTAATCAATAGCTTCCTCAACTCCAATTTCCTTTCTGGCATGATTCATCATTGGTTGGACTTTTTGTGACCTTTCAACCGACGAAACACCTTCTATTTGTTTAATTTTGTCCAAATTATCTGGAGTTGTTTCAATGGCGGTGCCATTAAAAATCGTATTATAGGTATATAAAACTTTTGTATCCTTCAGATTGGATAGTTCCTTAATTACTTTTTCTCCAGATTCCTTATCTTTAAATTCAGCAATATAGACAACTTTATTATCTTCTTTTTTCGGATTTTCTGTATCTTTATTTACAAATGAGTCCGTATCATTTCCTTTGGATTGATTGGAGTCTTCTTTGATACTTGCTCCTTCGTTACTAGTTTTTTTGTCTATCTCAGACTTTCTACTAACAACTTCTTTTTCCTCAATAACTGTTGTCTTCTTCTCCTCAGTATCCTTTGAAGTTTCTATAACATTATGAATATCTTCAGATTGTTCATTGTTTTTTGTTTCTTTATCTGCTACTACTTTTTCTTTATCAGAAATTCTTAAAGCATCTTCAGAACTAGGTGTATCTGCTAAAATTACCTCATTGGGAGCATATGCTGCTAAAATAACTGCAGCAGTAGTTAATGACAATACCGTACTTTTTTTCATTATAATTCCTTCATTTTTTATTTTAAACCCAATAGATAGAATACTTTAACCTTGCTAGCCTTTGTTATAAAAAGTTTTATGACGTATTATCTAGTGGGATAGAGTAGTACATTTATATATAATTGTTAGCTCTCTGAAAAATAGTATATCAATTAAAAAATTTTAAGTCAAGAAAAATTAACACTGGTTAATTTTTTTTTTAATCCATGTTAACAAAAAATCTAGTCAATAGATTTTATAGTTAACTGGGTACAGTATAAACTCATTCGTGCCATCAAAAATATTATCAATCAACTTGAATAACTACCAAAATCGCAAAAAGGGGAATGGATATAATTCATGCATCAATTAACATGCAAAAACAACCGCTATAATTTTCAACGGTTGTTTTTAACATATTTAATTTTTAACTCTCATTCTATTTTAGCTCTTACGAACCTGCACTTTCGTATGCATCTAATCCCCTATCCCAGAGTTTCAAAGAAATGACAAAGAAGGCAAGGGAAATCAGAATCAAACCACCAATGTTAAAGAGCCCGTCTTTGTCCTGCAAGAAATAGCTGGCAGGATAGTAGGCTGTAAAGGCGAAAGGTACGATAAAGCTAATCAACCAACGAAGAAGGGAATTGTAAATGGAAATCGGGTACTTAGCAAAGTCATTAAACATATAGAAAATGTAAATCATGGCACCTGACTGCTTGGTCCAAAAAGCGATGCTGGCTGTCGCGATTTTTAAAGAAGTGTAAATCAAGGTCGCAAAAGGAATACAAACTAGAAAAATCAGGAATTTTGGAAGAGTCCAAGCAATGCTAGTCGCCGTTGTCGCTAGTAAAATTCCACCGACCAAAAGTTCACCCAAGGCATCAATCTGAAAGGTCTCAACGAGGATGTGAAAGAGAGGATTGATAGGACGAGTCAGATACTTGTCAAACTCCCCTTTTCGAACTAGTCGTTGACCTAAAGCCCAGAGATTGTCAAAAAAGAGATGATCTAATCCCTTTGGAATTAAAGAAAATCCATAGATAAAGGCAATCTCTTGAAAGGTCCAACCTTCTAGCGAGGGGATGTGTTGAAAGATGACATTGAGAAACAAGAGGTTCAGGCCTTGAGTCAGAAAGACTCCCAACACACCAACCACAAAATCTACCTTGTATTCCATGATTTGCTTGATGTACTGTCTGATAAAAATCAGATGCATGCGTTGATATTTTTTCATACTAACCTCCCTGAATGGTGATAAATGACTGGACTCGTTTCCAAATCAACTGAGACAAGCCCACCATCACTAAGAGCCAGAAAAACTGGAGCAAAAGCGCCTGAAGAATCTGGCTGGCATCGTATTTCCCAACGATAATCATGACCGGAGTGTAAATCAAAGACGAGAAAGGTAAGAAGGACAGAATATCTGAAATGACCTTTGGAAAAAAAGCCAAAGGAATCAAACTCCCAGACATAAAGGCCACTATGGAAGTCTTAAGTAGGTTGGAACCCCAAAGATTTTTAAATACAAAGGCTGAAAATCCAAAGCAGATATTAAAGAAAAAGTTAATCAGATAAGCCAGAGTTAAGCTAAAAAGATATAGAATCGTTAATCCCAGTACTTCTACAATCCCTTGCCCAGATAAGATTTTCATCAAAACAATGACACTTAAAAATGGCAGTCCAACAGAGATAAAAATCAACCACTTGGAACCAAGCTCCGTAAAGAGGTACGAAGCCGCAAAATGCACTGGTCGCAACAAGCGCATGATAATGGAACCATCCTTGACCTCATCACCAATCATAAAGGAAGAATCCGACCTAGTCAGAAGATTAGTCACAAAACTCATGATGATGTAGAGGGTGATATCTGCCATACTGAAGCCCTGAATCAAAGGCTCCTGGGAGGAATCAAAGACAGCCTTCCATAGATAAAAAGCCACAAAAGCACCCATGACATCGCCAATCCGATAAAGAATAAAGTTGACTCGATAGCTAATCAACTCCTGAATCCCTGCATTGATAAAGGGTTTATAACGTCTCCACAATTTGACCATCTTAGAGCTCCTTTCGATAGAAGCGACGGATAATATCTTCAATATCCGTATCTACCATCTTCAAATCACGGACCTCAAAATCAGATAAGGTTTGCTTGATAATATCGGCCGACTGGTAGCGGGAACTATCGAATTCAATATTGAGAGTATTTCCTTGTCTATCAATGGATATATCAGGTAAGCCTTCATAATGAGAGACGAGATGACTTTGACCTGGCGTCAGATCGAAGGAGAGAGTCTTCATCTTGCCAAAGGTCTCCTTGAGCTGGCTCACCGTCCCGTCAAAAATCTCCTGCCCCTTGTCAATCATAAAAATCCGATCACAGAGTTGCTCAATATCGCTCAAGTCGTGAGTGGTCAAGAGAATAGTTGTCTCTTCCTCCTGATTAATCTGGGTAATGGCCCGACGAATGTTGTCCTTGACCGACACATCCAAACCAATAGTCGGCTCATCTAAAAAGAGAACTTTGGGATTGTGAAGCAAGGAAGCCGCAATATCCGCCCGCATCCGTTGACCCAATGAAAGAGTCCGCACAGGATCCTTGATAAATTCCTTCAAATCCAAAACTTCATTCAAAAAGTCCATACGCTTATGGAAAAGCGAGTCTGGCACATCGTAAATCTCCTTCAAAACCGTGTAGGTCTCTTGCAGTGCCAAATCCCACCATAGCTGGGTACGTTGTCCGAAAACGACTCCAATATCCTTGACATAATCTTGGCGATTATCCTGCGGAATCTTGCCATTAATCCGACAAAAACCAGATGTCGGTTTCAAAATTCCTGTCAGCATTTTGATGGTTGTCGACTTCCCAGCACCATTGGCCCCTATAAAGCCTAGAATCTGTCCCTTTGGTACCTCAAAGGTCAAATCCTTGACCGCTTCAAAGGTCTGCTTTTCGGGATGAATAAAGGAGCGCAAAGCCCCCTTCAAACCAGGTTCCTTCACTGTCTTCACAAAATTTTTCTGAAGATGTTCCACTTCTATCATTGCCATAAATCTCTCCCTATCGCAAAGAATAGCAACATTGTATTTTTGACTACAAATATTCTAAATCCTTACTTTCTACACCTTCTCCATATTATTACTACAGAAGACTTTATACCAACCTATTATAGTCCAATAAAAACTAGAATGCAAGCGTTTGCCTATCGATTATGAAATTAGAGATTTCTCTCTTAAATTAATACTTTTAATCAAAAAATCTGGTTTAATCGTTTCCCTAAAACACACAAAAACCCACCCAATGGGCAGGTTTCTGTTTTGTTTGGTTAAGCTAGATTAAGCTTTACCTTCTGAACATAAACTATTTAGTTACCATGGTTCATATTACACTGAGAAGTGCTATATTTAGACATTTATCCACCCACACCATATAGGAAAGATACTTCATCCTTCCCTTTAGTTCTTAAAAAGTGTGGCAAAATGGGGGACAAAATCTTAGGTTGAATTTGCCATAAATCCTAGTATAGACAGCAGAAATTTGGAGAATATTGAATAAGCTTTTTCTGCAGTGAATATGAATCCTACTAACAAACTGGAACTCTTCCTATAAAACAGAATTTTATAAGATCTTTAAATACCTTTTGTTCTTCAGTGCTAGATAAATAAAGATCTAAATCATGCTTTCTATATTCGACTACAGCTTCTTCGAAATCTCTATAAAAACCATGTGATGACAATTGGACATCAGTGTTATTCAGAACAGATACTAATAGACTATAACAATTAGAATGATTTCTTAGCTTAAGAGGTAAAACATTCTGAGAAAAATTCTCCTCATATTCGATAATTTCAGATTCTGAAGGATAAATTACATTTTGAAGAAATTTACTATTATTATATAGCCAAAATCTAGCTTCATCAATCCCTCTAGCCTTAACGATAGACAAAAGAAACTTGTCTAGAAGTTGAATATTATCATACCCTATGATATCAATTATTTTTTTCAAAGTTCGATATCTAATTTCAGGAGGTAAAACAGAGAACAATGTCAAGATATTTTTGTCTGTTTTTAAATTCAGACCATATTTCAAAAAATATTGTACAAATAAATAAGAAAATAAATCCCAAATGGAGTCTTCGGCTATACTCAATTCATCTACATTAGCATCCGATATATTTGCTGTATGAGTGTATTTATTGCCTAATTTTCTTAACCTATCTATAGTTTTTTCAAAATCCTTGACTAGTCGTTTATCTACCTTTTTATACCTTTCTGTTACTTTAAACTTTTCATTTTTTTCATGAGTAGTTATATCTCCCAGATTCATGGGTTCTCCTGCTCCCAAATCCAAAAATTTGCGAGCTAATAACTCTGTCAATTTTCTGAGTAATATTATCCTACTTCCCATACTGATAGTTGAATAATATATATCTGCAATTAAATCAGATAAAACTAATTCATAATCGTAATTTTTAAAAGGAGCAATTGCCATAATTCGACCTCTCTAAAATGGGATATAGTAACACTCTAATACCATAAAATTGCAGAAGGATGTGCTTATTTTTTCTTACTAACTCAGACTCCTTTTGACAAGTTTATTGGCTTGATATCTAATAATACTTTATCTATGGATAGATAAAAGATATATCATACTTAATTATTTATAATTTAATATGATTATTTATCAACAGGAAGCTCGTTACCATTTTTAAATAAAATTTGATTATATTTATTTCCCCATCTATTCATTTCAACTACTATTGGTTCTAAAGTTCTTCCAAGTTCAGTTAGTGTATACTCTGTTATCGGAGGCATGATAGAGTAAATATCTTTACGAATAATTTTGTCCAACTCCAATTCTTTAAGTTGCAACGCTAACATCCTTCTAGAACAACCGGGCATTAATTTTTCTAATTCGCCAAATCGACAAATTTCATTATTTAATAAGTGAAATAATATTACGCATTTCCATTTGCCAGAAATTACTTGGAGAGTGGTTTCTACTGGACATCCATTAGCACAATCATAAATTTTTCTTACCATAATCTACCCATCTTTCTATCTTAAGTTACTAAAATATCACTAGTTACAAAAACTTCAATATTGTTATTTTGCAGTATTTGTCTATAATTAACATTATACCAAATAAAATAAGGAAAGGAAATTGAACTATGGCAACTATGAAAGGGGTCGGATTATACAGATATTTACCTATTGATGATAAGAGAAGTTTTGAAGACGTTGAGTTAGATAAACCTTTTGCTAAAGGAAAGAACTTACTTGTTGAGGTTAAAGCGATTTCAGTAAATCCAGTAGATTATAAAGTTAGATCTCCAAAAAGTAAAGTCGAAGAATCCCCGAGAATCTTAGGATGGGATGCTTCCGGAATTGTCTCAGAGGTAGGGGAAGATTGCGAGTTGTTTTCTGTTGGCGATGAGGTATTCTATGCGGGAGATTTAACAAAATCGGGGTCCTATGCTGAATATCAACTTGTAGATGAGCGTATTGTTGGGAAAAAACCAAATACTTTATCTTTTGAAGATTCTGCGGCCTTACCCTTAACTTCCTTAACAGCATATGAGGGTTTATTTGAAAAATTAAAAATCCCATTTGATAAAAGCAAAAATTATGCTAAGAGTATATTAACCATCGGAGCAAGTGGTGGAGTAGGATCAATAGCTTGTCAGTTAGCTCATAATGTAGGGTTAACTGTTATTGGAACTGCTTCCAGAGATGAAAGTAAAAAGTGGGTTTTGGAGCATGGAGCTGAATTTGTAATTAATCATTTTGAAGATATGGATAAAGAGCTTAATGAAATTGGATTCTCAACAGTTGATTACATTTTCTGTTTAAATAATACTGAAAAGCATTGGGATTTTATGGTAAAAGCTATTAAACCTCAAGGAAAAATCTGTTCTATTGACGAAACTAAAGAAAAAGTCAATTTGTCTGCACTACAGTCTAAAGCAGTTAGTTTTTCATGGGAATTTATGTTTGCAAAATCAATGTGGCAAACAGAAGATTTGATTAGTCAACATTATATTCTTAATCAAATTGCAGATATGATTGATAATGGAGAGCTAAAAACGACGGTTACAAAAAGATTATCTCCAATGAATTCAATAAACATTAAAGAGGCTCACAGGCTTCTAGAAACCGGTCGAACCATAGGAAAAATTGTTATCAGCAATTCAAAAGAGTAAAAAATTAGAATTAATTAATGGAGAAAGAATAAATAGGTATAATGAGTCTCGTGTAATTAAAGATAGCATAGTAAAGCAATAGGTCTGTGAATTTTCCAAGAACAGATTAGGCTTTTATTTCATAGAAAGGGATATTCCCTGAAAAAGTAAAATGATTGTCAGCACTACCTGTCTTAAACTTGTAAAATTGCTTTGATATAATAGAAATGAAGTAAGCAAATGTAAGAATTTGCCACATTATTTTTAGTGTCTCTATCTCCAATTTTATTAATTGCCTGTTCTAACCAATCAAGTAATTCTTTAGATGGTGAATACTATAGTCAATTGAAACAAGAACAAGACAAAAGAGCCTCGAAAAAAGGTATTACAACTTGGTAATACCTTTTTGAGGTGCTTTGCGATATAAGCCCATGTTTTCTCAATAGGATTGTACTCAGGTGAGTAGGGAGGAAGAGGTAAAATTTTATGCCCAAACTCTTCACATAAGAGCTCTAGCTTAACCATTCTATGGAATCTTGCATTATCCATAATAATAACTAATGGTGTATTTAATATTGGTAGGAGAAACTTCTGAAACCAAGCTTCAAAAAGTCGCTCGTCATCGTCTCATCGTAAGTCATTGGAGCGATTAACTCACTATTTGTTAGACCTACAACCAAAGAAATCCTCTGATACCTTCTTCCATACACTTCACCTCCTATTAACTGATCTTTTAATGAGCGATCGTATTCTCGATAAAAATAAGTATCGACTCCCGTTTCATCAATATAAACAGGTGCTAAGTGCTTTAAACTATTAATTTTTTTGAAAGTTCTATCATTCATTTAGCTACTCAGCATTCCTAAAAAATTAGATGTTCCAATTTACTTTGGGAAAGACAGTGATTTCCTTTGAAAACAGGCGTAAAGTTATTATATTCGTTCGCCAAGGGTAGTCTTAGAATAATTACATTAATTTAGCAACTTTGGATATAGTGGTCTTAAGTATATTCTCTATAAAAGAAAACACAAAAAACCCACCCAATGGGCAGGTTTCATCTGTATTGTTCAGCTAGATTATGCTTTACCTTCTGAACCGAATACGTCGATACGTTCTTCAACTGATGCTTGGATAGCTTTTACACCGTCAGCCAAGAATTTACGTGGGTCGAAGAGTTTTTTCTTGTCGTATTCTGCTTCGTTTGCTTCGTAGTCACGAGCAAATTTACGAGTTGCGTTAGCGAATGCGATTTGGCATTCAGTGTTAACGTTAACTTTCGCAACACCAAGTTTGATAGCTGCTTGGATTTGGTCATCAGGAATACCTGAACCACCGTGCAATACGATTGGGAAGCCTGGAAGAGCTTCTGTCAATTTCTTCAAGTGGTCAAGGTCAAGACCTTCCCAGTTTGCTGGGTAAGGACCGTGGATGTTACCGATACCAGCTGCCAAGAAGTCAATACCAGTTGCAACCATTGCTTTAGCGTCTTCGATTGGAGCCAATTCACCTTTACCGATGATACCGTCTTCTTCACCACCGATAGTACCAACTTCAGCTTCTACTGAGATACCTTTAGCGTGTGCTTTTTCAACAACGTCTTTAGCCAATTTAAGGTTTTCTTCAACTGGAAGGTGTGAACCGTCAAACATGATTGAAGTGTAACCAACTTCGATACACTCAAGTGCATCTTCGTAGTGACCGTGGTCAAGATGGATAGCTACTGGTACAGTGATACCCATTGACTCAACAAGGTTAGCGATCAAGTTGCGAGCAACTTTGTAACCACCCATGTATTTAGCAGCACCCATTGAAGTTTGGATCAAAACTGGAGCTTTTTTAGCTTCTGCTGCACGCAAGATAGCTTGAGTCCACTCAAGGTTGTTTGTGTTAAATCCACCAACTGCATAACCGTTGTCACGAGCTGCTTGGACAAATTTTTCTGCTGAAACGATTGCCATTTGTCAGGCCTCCTATATATTTTTTGGGACATCCCATTTACATTGTTCATTTTATCACTTTTTGATAAAAAAAGCTAGTTTTTCCCATACTTTAGATTGAATTTCTTCCAACTTAATCAATGTAAACCCTTTCTTTCCCTTAGTCTTGTGTGACTTTAGGATAAGACATGAAGAAGGTCAAACGATCATCTTTCATCTCAAAATGATAAGGTAATTTCTCATGTTCTAATAAACTTTTGACCACAAAGAGCCCCATTCCTGAACCCTTAGCCTTGCGACTAGCATTGCCAGAAAAAGACTGGGCCAGTTTTTCTTGTTCTTCAGGACTACAGCTATTCTCGATAAAGAGTTCCCCTTCTCTCTCTCCGATACGAACCAAGCCACCTGAAATGGAGTGCTTGATAGCATTACTGATGAGATTAGATAGGATCAGTTTCATCACAGATGGATTTATGTAAGCCTGCTGATGGGTCAAGCTATTCTCTATCCGAAGCTCTCTTTCCTTAGCAAGTAGAGTATAATCGTCAACCAAGTCTTGTGTCATCTGGAGTAGGTCAATTTCTTCCTTCTCCTCTCTCAATTCCTGAACAGAAGAGAGAGAAAGTATCTGAAGAACGTGGTGACTGAGGTCGTCCACAATCCCCAAGGCTACTCCCAGATAGTGGTCTCTATCCTTGTAACGACCAATATTTTCCTTCATATTTTCGATTAGGATTTTGAGACTAGCCAGAGGGGTTTTCAATTCATGAGAGGCACCTCGTAAGAACTCAACCTTCATCTTCTCAAGCTGGAGAATGGCTTCATTCTTCTCATGCAAGTCCGCAATAACAGTCAAAAGATGCTGGTAGAGACTATTGATTTGTTCCTTTAGATCACCAATCTCATCCTTAGAATCCACGCGCAAACGCACTTGAGCATCTAGTTCCATCATTCGACGGGTCACCCGCTTGATTTCCAAAATCGGGGCAACAATAGTTCGAGCGTAGATATAAGCTACCAAGAGGGAAATCAGAAAGGATGCCAGCAAGGTATAGGGAAGAAACTGGAGGCTGATTTGCTCTGCTTCCTTTTGCAAGTCCATGGAAGCTAGAAATTGAAGAGTCATGGTGCTACCATCTTGCGTTTTCACCTCACGCTCCTCGATAAAGAGAGAGGTGGTCTGGCGGTCTGTGTCCAGAGGAAGGTTGTTCTTGACTTCTAACTTGTCCTCGGTCATCTCTCCCTTGACGGCCCCTTTGATATCACTAGTCTGAGAATACAAGTCTAACACTTGCTCGATACTCTGCTTATCCTTTCCCTCTAGGGACTGAGCAATGGCTGTCGCTTTCTGACCAATGGTTTCCTGACGATGGCTCAGATAAGTAGAGGGAAAGAGAAAATAAATAGCTAAATGAAGACAAATAACCAGAACACTAAAAATCGAGAAGGTATAGATAAATATCTTTGTAAATAAACCTGTTCGTTTCATTTTCGCTCCAATTTATAACCAACATTGCGCACAGTGAGGATACAATCCAAGTCTAGCTTTTTCCGCAATTCCTTGATATAAACATCAATGACACGGTCAAAAGGCACCTCATCTGTCACCTTCCAGACAGCATCGATTATCTGAGAACGAGTCAGGGCCCGTCCCTCATTTTTCACCAGATAGTCCAGAATTTCCAACTCTTTGGCATTGATGGCCACTTCTTGGCCTGCGAGGCTTGCACTATAGCTCTCAAAGTCCACCTTGGTATCCTTATAGGAGAAGATTCGTCCTGTATCGTAGTAGCGCTTGAAAATCGCGTCCACCCTTACTTTTAAAAGGGAGAGGGAGAAGGGTTTTTCCAGATAGCCATCAGCTAGCGAAGCAAAGGCACTCATCTTGTATTCCTCATCCTGAAAGGCAGTCAGCATCAAGACAGGGACTTGGCTGGTTTTGCGAATCTCAGCTAGGACTTCTAAACCATTGAGCTTGGGCATCTGGATATCCAGTAAAACTAAGGCTACTTCATAGTTGGAAAATTGTTCTAGGGCTTCCTCGCCGTCCGCAGCCTGAATGGTTTCATAACCACAATCTGTCAAATAGTCACTGATCCCCTCACGGATCATCTCTTCATCTTCGACTATTAAAATTTTCATAGAAAAATCTTTCACATTCCTTTAAATTTCTTGTAAATTATCTCAGTTTCATCCTGAAAGGAAGAGGCCTTATCAAGACAAAACAGATAAAAATGCTACCTATATTATACCCCATTTAGGGGAGAATAGGTAGCAAGTTTTTTATTCGCTATCCAGCAAGAGCTCTTTTGGTTGTTTTCTAAGGAGATTGCTTGAAGCAAGCGCCATAACGAGAACCACTAGAACTAAAGCAAGAACAAAGACGATGATAAAGTCTGATGTCTGAATGGAAATGTCTAGGCTCGACAAGGTCTTGCTAAAGCCATCTACTTCTGCACCACCACCAAGGTTAGAGGCTTGAGCCGCCTTGCTGGCTTGCTTGGCAACACCTGAAGTGACATTGGCAAGGACGGTGTTTCCGATTGCACGAGCTGTATAGTTAGCTAGGAAGTAAGCAGAAATGAGAGCAGGGATGGCAATTAAGATGGATTCTGTGATAAATTGACCCAAGATACTTGCCTGCTTGAGGCCGATAGAGAGGAGAATTCCCACTTCCTTGCGACGGGCATTAATCCAAAGACTGAGCAAGAGGGTAAGGAGAAGAACTGAGAAGCTCAAGCTACCCCAGAAGAGGAGGTTGGCCATCTTGTACATACCAGAGATGGATTGCTCTAGAGCTGGGTAGTTAGAGGAGCTCTTCACAAGTGTGTAGCTCTTCCAGTTGATACCACTGATTCCATTCAACTCTTTCATAACATCATCCAAGTTCTTGTCTGCTGTTACAAAGAAGGTTGCGTCCCCATAAATGGCTGTGTCTTCTGTGTATCCATAAAGTTTTGCAGCAGTATGGATGTCTGTGATAGCTGTGTTTTCGTAAAGCTCTTGTGAGTAGGTAACTGCCGACTTATTGTGACCATCAAAGAGACCCTTGATTGTCACTTCGACTGTTTCCTTGGCACCTTTTTCATTATCTGCATCGTAGATGTTGGAGTCCAGTTTAACCTTGTCCCCTACCTTCCAGCCGTGCTTGGCTGCCAAGTCCTTGTGCATGAGGATCTTATCCTTGTCGTCGTTGGTTAAGTGCTCTCCTTCGACCAGTTTATAAGAACCAGAGACAAACTTATCTTCTTTTGAGGAGTCATTGACGCCTGTAATCATCAAACTACTTCCAAAACGTTTGGCACGATCAGCAGTGAGGTTTTTCTTGGTTTCTGGCGTTTCGATGAGTTCATATCCAGTCAAATCTCCAATGGCGTTGATGCGTTTAACATAAGACTCGATGGCCTTGTTTTCGGTGATTTTTTTGATGTCTTCACCCTTGATATTTCCAGCACCACGAGGCGTTCCTTGGTTGACGCGACGATTGATTTGCATAGAGAAGCTGTTGGTGATATTTTTAAATGTCTCCTGAGAAGCCTTGGCAGTAGCTCCCTTGATCGACAAGCCGACCAAGCTCAAGCTCGCCATGAGGAGAATAATCAGGAAGATAACAATCGATTTGAAAAACTTCCTTGTAACATAGGCAAATGCGTTGTGTAACATAGGTTCCCTTTCTAGATTTGATTTTATAATTCTATCAAAACAAGCTTATATTATTTACTAGTATTGCGAGTTTCAGTCAGTTTCTTGTCCTTCAACTCAAGTGTAATATCTGACGCTTGTGCCACTTCTTTGCTGTGCGTAACGACGATTACACATTTACCTGTTTTCTCGGCAAGTGATTTGAGCAGTTCGATAATATCTCCAGCAGTCTTAGGATCCAGATTTCCTGTTGGCTCATCAGCTAGAATAACTGGAGCTTCTGAGACCAAACTGCGAGCGATGGCAACACGCTGTTGTTGACCACCTGATAACTGGAGAACATTCCGCTTGATCTGACTTTCATCCAAACCAAGCTCAAGAAGTGTATCCTTGCTGGCCTTTTTGTTGACCAAGCGGATATTTTCCAGTGGAGAAAGATAATCTATCAAGTTATAATTTTGAAAGACCAGAGAAATATGGTGCATGCGATGATAAGAATATCCCTTATTCCGAATGTCCTCTCCTTGGAAAAGAATCGAACCTTCGACAGGACTATCTAGACCAGCTAAGAGAGACAAGAGAGTGGATTTTCCTGCTCCTGACTCACCAATGATACTATAAAATTTTCCGGGTTCAAAATTATACTTGATCTGATATAAAACTGCTTCAGCAGTGTTCTTATAACGGTAGGTAACATCTTGTAATTGTAATAAAGTCATAATTTCTCCTTCTTAACTAATAGATGATAAAATTTCCTTAGGCGATTTTCTAAATAAGAATACGAAACAAAGGGCTACTGATAAGCAACCAATCAGGAGCAGAAAAACATAGGATTCTGCAAAGGATAGGAGACTGGTTGATAGACCGCTTGCTTTGGCCAGCGTGTCCTGTAAGCTTGCCTGATCTCCACTGGCTAGTACAGTTTGGAGTAGATAGGATGTAATGGCATTTCCAGCGATAAAGGATGGAAGCAAAGCTCCAAGAGATACCAACATTACCTCTAAACAGAACTGTAGAAAGATCGAGCTCTTGCCTTTTCCAAGTGCCAGTAAAATCCCCACTTCGTAGACCCTTTCTCTCAACCAGAGAGACAAGACCAAAATTAAGGCTCCAGCTCCAGCTATCAACATCCCATAAAGGAAGATGGTTAGGAAGGTTTGGAAGGTGGCAACTGAGTCTTTGATTTGTTCAAAGGCCTTGTTTTCCTTCTCAACTTGGTAGCCTTGACTTTCCAAGGCCAAGTTTTCCACCTGCTTCATGAGTCCGTCCATTTCCTTAGGATTTTCTACATAGAAGCGCGCTGCACTGACTTGAGGTTCACTATTTCCCAAAAGGGTTTGGCTACTTTCATAGTCTGTAAAAACTTGGTTTTCACTGAAGTCAGAAGACAAGCCTGTGAACTTCTCTTGTTTTTTACCAGAAAAGATACCGACAATCTCAAACTCTACTGTTTGCCCTTTTCCAGCTTCGGACTGTCCAGCATCCAAGCCAATCTTGTCATGAAGCGAAAGACCGTTCTTCTTAGCCAACTCTTCGTGGATGAGGATTTTCTTTGCATCCCCTTTTTGAAGGTGTCGTCCTTCTTTCAGATTGAAAGCCGAGCTGGTGAAGGTAACATCCCTAGATGAATCCTCAAGAGCTGTTAAGCTCACTAAATTCTTGTCCTCAGCTGACAAATCATCGCGTTCTACACTCTGCTCACCACTCACCGCTTCCTTGTCTTTTAATTTTACGACCGTCTCGAGTTCAGGAGAGACATTTTCCAGTCCCTTAATCTTGCTAACGGATGCTAGGTCCGATAACTTGAAGGTCTGACCGTTCTCTATCTTCTTAATAGAAAAAGAGGTATTGAGAGATTTGTAAAGATTCGTTTCTACTGTTTTGTTGGACTTCATCAGAGTCAAACAGGCTGAAATTCCGGCCAATAGGACCAATAAAATCAGAAATAAAATAAAACTTCTCAGTCGTTTTCTGCTGACATAAGCCCAAGCTCTTTGGATTGGATTCATTTGTCACCTCCATATTTGTAAGACTATTATAAAATCCAAATATGAAATGTTTATGAAATCGAAAAAAATTTTTGATTTATCTGTTGAAAAAATGAAGAAAGCTAGCAAGAGCTAACTTTCCTCATATTAGAACACGTTTTACCAATCAAAAATCGACTCCATTCTATAATTGATAGTTCTTGATGCCGATAGCTTTCGATATCCAAAATGCCTTCTCTAGTCTTCTTTAGAAAAACAAAAAGAGCTAGCCAAAGCTAACTCTTACCCTATGCGGAGAGAGGGACTTGAACCCTCACGACCTAAAGCGGTCACAGGATCCTTAGTCCTGCGCGTCTGCCAATTCCGCCATCCCCGCGTCGATTACTTTACTAGTATATCAACTTTCAAAATCTTTGTCAACACTTTTTTCAGATTTTTTTCATTTTTCCAAGGGAATCATTCTTTAATTTCATCAAGATTTTCATCCAATAATTTGGCTCCCAGAGTGTTCTTAAAATGCCCAAGAGCAAACTGATGATTTTCTGGCCAGATAGAAGCAACCGCAGGCTTGACAACCTCGATTTTATAACCTAGATTATAGGCATCAATAGCAGTATGAAGAACGCAAATATCCGTCAAAACACCAGTTAAGATGACGGTATCGACCCGACGTTCTCGCAAGCGAATATCGAGGTCCGTTCCTGAAAATGCTGAATAGTGACGCTTGTCCATCCAAAAGACGCGACTATCGTCCTTATTTTCCGCATAGAAATCAGCTAGGGGGCCATAGAGGTTACGGCCACTAGTCCCAATGATGTTGTGCGGTGGAAAGAGTTTACTCTCAGGATGAAAATCATCCCCTTCCTCATGAGCATCAATGGTGAAGAAAACATAGTCTCCACGATCAAAAGCCAGTCTGGTCACCTGATTGATTGCCTCTGATATTGCTTGAGCAGGTGCTCCAGCAGTTAGCTTTCCGTTGTCTGCTACGAAATCCTCTGTATAGTCAATCGAGATTAAAGCCTTTGCCATTAGTAGTCCCTCTTTTTCACTTCCTCAAAAATATCACCAATTAGAACTTTGAGATAAGTCCCCTTCATTCCGAGCGAGCGGCTCTCAATAATTCCTGCTGACTCTAGCTTACGGAGAGCATTGACGATTACTGAGCGCGTGATTCCGATGCGGTCAGCAATGACAGATGCAGTCAATTGTCCTTCATTTCCATCCAACTCAGCTAAAATAGCTGATACGGCACGAAGTTCTGAATAGGAGAGGGTATTGACCGCCATGGTAACAGCCGTACGACGACGAATATTTTTCTCATCTTCTTCACGTTGGAAGTTCAGAAGTTGAATCCCTACCACCGTGCTCGCAATCTCAACGAGAATCAAATCCTCATCTTCAAATTTCTTATCATTACGCCAAATAATCAAGGAACCTAGGCGAATCCCTGATACATGAATGGGAGCAATGGTTGTCAAACCATCTGGAAAGTCCGCACGGCTCTCAACAGGGAAAATGGTCAAATCATGTTCAACAGGAAGATTGGCTTCCGTGTCGTAGATCATGTTTGCCCCTTGTACATAGTCATCTGGAAACGTCTTGGTTTGGAAAAACTGCTCTACGCGATCGGTATTGGTTTTATAGCGCATAAAATAGCCCAAAAGTCGTCCCTTGCTATTGACAATACAGGCATTGCAATCAATAATGTCTGCTAGTTGACGTGTAATGGCATTGTATGGAAGTTCATCCTGCATTTGCTCTTCAGAGCGTTTTAAAATTGATGTAATTTTTCTTGTCTTTTCTAATAAATGTGCCATTTTTCACCTCGCATTTAATCGCTACCATTATAACATAAAGAACCTAAAATTTCAATAATTATCTGAAAATTGCTTATTGAATTGCAATTTTTAAAAGCAAAAATATTTTAGAAAAAATCATTATTTTTCATTGACAAGACTTCATTTTTTTGATATTATAACATTATAAGAAGATGAATTAAGGATCCCTTCCCATCTCACCTTTCCTTTACTATTATCCATCTTCTTTTCCCCTTGGTCTCCTTATATATAAAAGCGATTCACATTGTGAATCGCTTTTTCCTATTTATCTCCCTTGTTACGAATAACAAAGCCTGTTTTCTTTTCGCTTGAAGTGTTGCGAGGTTTTTTATTGTCTTTATTTCGGTAACGTCTGTCTTTATCAAAACGATCGTTCCCACGACTACCTTTCTTGAACTCATCACGACGACCATTGCCACGGCGATCACGGTCTCGACGATCCTCCCCACGACGGCCTCCACGACCTCCCTTAGCTTTTCCACCGAAGCCATTACCTGATGGTTTAAATGGTAGTGGTTTTTCACGTGCAATCTCAACTTCCGGAAGACTGTCAGGATCTTGGACAGTCAGACTCAAGATATACATAGCCAATTCTTCAGGACTAAATTCAGCAGCCAACTTACGAGCATCTTTAGCAAACTTCTCAAAGTTCCCACGGATTGCTTCGTCTGCGAAGTCTCGTTCAATTTTCTTGAGCGCCACTTGCTTTTTAGCTTGGAAGGCTTCTTCTGCTGTCGCTGGTTTCAAGCCTTTCATACGTTTCTTGGTCAAGTTTTCGATGATTTGGAGATAACCCATTTCATTTGGAGAAACAAAGGTAATGGACTGACCTGACTTACCAGCACGACCTGTACGACCGATACGGTGAACATAACTTTCAGGATCTTGTGGAATATCGTAGTTGTAGACATGGGTCACACCTGAGATATCCAAACCACGCGCCGCTACGTCTGTCGCAACTAGAACATCAAGATTTCCATTTTTAAAATCACGGAGGACACGAAGACGTTTGTTTTGGTCCAAATCACCATGAATACCTTCGGCACGGAAGCCACGGATTTTAAGTCCACGAGTCAATTCATCCACACGGCGTTTGGTACGACCAAACACGATAGCGAGTTCTGGTTGTTCCACATCCATGAGACGGGTCATCGTATCAAATTTTTCTTGTTCCTTGACACGGATATAGTACTGGTCCACCAGTTCTGTTGTCAATTCCTTAGCAGCAATCTTCACATGCTCAGGCTCTTTCATAAACTGAACACCGATACGTTTGATAGCATCTGGCATGGTTGCTGAAAAGAGCAAGGTTTGACGACTTTCAGGGACACGCGAGATAATAGCTTCGATATCTTCAAGGAAGCCCATGTTGAGCATTTCGTCTGCTTCATCAAGGATGAGGGTTTCAATATCGTGCAATTTCAAAGCCTTGCGTTTGATCAAGTCTAAGAGACGGCCTGGTGTTCCTACCACGATATGGGCACCAGATTTAAGGGCCTTGATTTGTTTCTCGATGCTTGAACCACCGTAAACTGAGCGAACTTTCACTCCCTTGCTACGACCAAAGCGGAAGAGTTCTTCTTGACTTTGAACAGCGAGTTCACGAGTTGGAGCGATGACCAAGGCTTGGATGGTCGCTTCTTCTGTACGGATTTTTTCAAGGGTTGGCAAGCCAAAGGCTGCAGTTTTCCCTGTACCAGTCTGAGCTTGACCGATAACGTCTTTTCCCTCAAGAGCCAAAGGAATAGTTTGCTCTTGGATAGGACTTGCTTCTACAAATCCAGCTTTTTCAATCTCTGCTAGCAAATCAGCAGACAAGTTAAATTCATTAAATTTCACGTTTTTCTTCTTTCTAAAGATGGTGCGAAGCCATCCTATAGGGCTTAGTATATACTTTTCTTTTCATGACGTATCTTCTTAAAAAACGAGATACCGTGTTGCTTCTTTTCCACGAAAGAAAAGTACGAGTTTCTTTGCAACTTATCTAGTATAACACAAGACCAGGGCAAAAGATAGCCCAATTTCTCTAGAAAATCATGTAAACGCTTTTTGACTTTCCTTTTTGATTGAACGACCTAAATAATAAGACAAAGCCAAGGCTATACTATATAAAATGAGAAAAACGAACAAGGTTTGTGTGTAAGAATGAGCCATTTTATAGGTCTCTGCTAATAAAATAGGTCCTGCTAAACCTGCCATTGCCCAAGCTGTTAAAATATAACCATGCAGAGCAGCCAATTCCTTGGTTCCAAAAATATCACTGAGATAAGCCGGAATCAATGAAAAACCAGCTCCATAGCAAGTCATCAAAATAGACATAGCGACTACAAATAAAACGGAATCTGTAAAGAGCCAAAGTGAGAGAGAAAAGAAAAGATTGACAAGCAGTAATATACTAAAGGTTAGAGGACGCCCGATATAGTCAGATAAACTCGCCCAGAGCAAACGACCAAACCCATTGAAAATCCCTAAAACGCCCACCATTACTGCTGCATGACTTGTAGACAAGCCAGCCATCTCCTGTGCCATTGGCGATGCCGCTGAAATTAAACCTAATCCACAAGCTATGTTGATAAAGAAAATAATCCAAAGTATATAAAACCGATTGCTTTTTAAAGCCTGATTTGCAGTCATTCCTTGCGTCAGAGAGGCTGTTTTTTCTTTCCCTGAAGCAGATAGGATTGCAAGTTCTTGCTCCTTTGGACGCCTAATGAATTGTGAAGCTAGGAGCATGATAATAAAGTAACTTGCTCCTAAAATATAAAAAGTTTCTACAAGCCCTACCCCTGCGATGAGATGTTGCGCTATGGGACTAGTCAATAAAGAAGCAAAACCAAATCCCATAATCGCTAAACCTGTTGCGAGACCACGTTTATCAGGAAACCATTTTATAATCGTTGACACAGGGGTAATATAGCCTGCTCCCAAACCAAGCCCACCTAAAATGCCATAAGCGAGATACAACAACCACAGCTCCTGACGGTCTATTGCAAATCCTGTTAAGATATTTCCACCTGCGTATAGAAAAGCAGATATACTCCCCATGACTCTCGGACCAAATTTTTCTACCAAACGCCCCATAAATGCAGCCGATAATCCCAAACAAAAGATTGCTAGACTAAAGGCAAAGGCAACAGAAGCCTGATCCCATCCCGTTTTTTCAATAATAGGGTTGCGATAAACACTCCAAGCATAAGTCGAACCCAGCATTAAGTGTAAAATGACCCCAGCAAAGGCAATAATATAACGATTCGATTTCATAAAACCTCCTATTTTCGAACATTTATTCTATTTTATATAAAAATAGATAGGATTTTAGTTTATCAAGCTTGTCAAAAAATTACTAGTTTTTTGTCTGGAAAGCGTTTTTATCTTTTTCTGTCTTTCCCGTAGCAGATTTGTGCAAAAAGTGTTTTCTTATGCTAGAATGAAAATCGAATAGGAGGACTATAAATGTTAACATATGATTTAATCGTTATTGGATTTGGTAAAGCTGGGAAGACACTAGCTGGTAAATTGGCTTCAGCTGGCAAAAAAGTTGCCCTGGTTGAACGTAGCAAAGCTATGTACGGTGGAACTTGTATCAACATCGGATGTATCCCAACTAAGACTTTGCTGGTTGCTGCTGAGAAAGACTTGTCTTTTGAAGAAGTCATTGCTACCAAAAATACCATCACTAGTCGCCTCAACGGTAAAAACTATGCGACTGTTGCTGGTACAGGCGTGGATATCTTTGATGCGGAAGCTCACTTCCTTTCAAATAAAGTCATCGAAATCCAAGCTGGTGATGAAAAGAAAGAACTGACTGCAGAAACTATCGTTATCAACACTGGGGCAGTTTCAAATGTTTTGCCAATCCCTGGACTTGCTACAAGCAAAAACGTCTTTGACTCAACAGGTATCCAAAACTTGGACAAATTGCCTGAAAAACTTGGTGTCCTTGGTGGCGGAAATATCGGTCTTGAATTTGCAGGCCTATACAACAAACTCGGCAGCAAAGTCACCGTCCTAGATGCCTTGGATACTTTCCTACCTCGTGCAGAACCTTCCATCGCAGCTCTTGCTAAACAATACATGGAAGAAGACGGCATTGAATTACTTCAAAATATCCATACTACTGAAATCAAAAACGACGGTGACCAAGTCCTTGTCGTAACCGAAAACGAAACCTACCGTTTCGACGCCCTTCTCTACGCAACTGGACGTAAGCCAAACGTAGAACCACTTCAACTTGAAAACACAGATATTGAACTAACAGAGCGTGGTGCTATCAAGGTCGACAAACATTGTCAAACAAACGTTCCTGGTGTCTTTGCAGTTGGGGATGTCAACGGTGGACCTCAATTTACCTACATCTCACTTGATGACTTCCGTGTTGTCTATAGTTACCTTGCTGGAGATGGCAGCTACACACTCGAAGACCGGCTCAATGTACCAAACACCATGTTCATCACACCAGCTCTTTCTCAAGTTGGCTTGACGGAAAGTCAAGCAGCTGATTTGAAACTTCCATACGCTGTGAAGGAAATCCCTGTTGCTGCGATGCCTCGTGGTCATGTAAATGGCGACCTTCGCGGAGCTTTCAAAGCTGTTGTTAATACTGAAACCAAAGAAATTCTTGGTGCAACTATCTTCTCAGAAGGTTCTCAAGAAATTATCAACATCATCACTGTTGCTATGGACAACAAGATTCCTTACACTTACTTCACAAAACAGATCTTCACTCACCCAACCTTGGCTGAGAACTTGAATGACTTGTTTGCTATCTAAGTTGAGACTGATTTGTTAACCAACAGCCCTCATCGGGCTGTTTTTGTTTCTGCGAAATCTCAAATCTGTCTTTTCCCTCTTTTATGATATAATAGAAACATGAAATTAAAAACTACTTTGGGCCTCCTAGCTGGGCGTTCATCTCACTTCATCTTGAGCCGTCTTGGTCGTGGAAGTACGCTCCCTGGAAAACTGGCCCTTCAATTTGATAAAGATATTTTACAAAATCTAGCTAAGAACTACGAGATTGTCGTGGTCACTGGAACCAATGGTAAAACCCTGACAACTGCCCTCACTGTTGGTATTTTAAAAGAGATCTATGGTCAGGTTCTGACCAATCCTAGTGGCGCCAACATGATCACAGGGATTACGACAACCTTCTTGACTGCCAAATCCTCTAAAACTGGAAAGAACATCGCTGTTCTAGAAATTGATGAGGCCAGTCTTTCTCGTATCTGTGACTACATCCATCCTAGCCTTTTTGTCATCACTAATATTTTCCGTGACCAGATGGACCGCTACGGTGAGATTTACACAACTTATAACATGATTTTGGATGCCATCCGCAAGGTACCTACTGCAACTGTACTTCTTAACGGGGACAGTCCGCTTTTCTACAAGCCAGCCATTCCAAATCCTGTCCAGTATTTTGGTTTTGACTTGGAAAAAGGACCAGCTCAACTGGCTCACTACAATACCGAAGGAATCCTCTGTCCTGACTGCCAAGGTATCCTCAAATATGAGCACAATACCTATGCCAATTTGGGTGCCTATATCTGTGAAAATTGTGGTTGCAAACGTCCTGAATTGGACTACCGTCTGACAGACTTGGTTGAGTTGACCAACAATCGCTCTCGCTTTGTCATTGACGGACAAGAATACGGCATCCAAATCGGTGGACTTTACAACATCTACAATGCGCTAGCTGCGGTTGCCATCGCCCGTTTCCTCGGGGCTGATTCACAACTCATCAAGCAAGGATTTTATAAGAGCCGTGCTGTCTTTGGACGCCAGGAAACCTTCCATATCGGTGATAAGGAATGTACTCTCGTCTTGATTAAGAATCCAGTCGGTGCGACCCAAGCTATCGAAATGATCAAACTAGCCCCTTATCCATTTAGCCTATCTGTCCTCCTCAATGCCAACTATGCAGATGGAATTGACACTAGCTGGATCTGGGATGCGGACTTTGAACAAATCACCGACATGGATATTCCTGAAATCAACGCGGGAGGTGTTCGTCATTCTGAAATCGCACGTCGTCTTCGGGTGACCGGCTACCCAGCTGATAAAATCACTGAGACAAGCAATCTGGAGCAAGTTCTCAAAACCATTGAAAACCAAGACTGCAAGCATGCCTATATCCTAGCTACCTATACGGCTATGCTGGAATTCCGCGAACTGCTGGCTAGTCGTCAGATTGTTAGAAAGGAGATGAACTAATGGTTTATACTTCACTTTCCTCAAAAGCTGGCAACTACCCTTATCAGCTTAACATCGCCCACCTCTATGGAAACCTCATGAATACCTATGGAGACAATGGAAACATCCTTATGCTCAAGTATGTGGCTGAGAAACTCGGAGCTCATGTAACAGTTGACATCGTTTCTCTCCATGATGACTTTGATGAAAACCACTACGATATCGCCTTTTTCGGTGGGGGTCAAGACTTTGAACAAAGTATTATCGCTGGCGATCTTCCTGCTAAAAAAGAGAGCATTGACAACTACATCCAAAACGATGGTGTTGTTCTAGCCATCTGCGGTGGTTTTCAACTATTGGGACAATATTATGTTGAAGCTTCAGGCAAGCGCATCGAAGGTCTAGGTGTCATGGGCCACTACACGCTCAACCAGACCAATAACCGCTTTATCGGTGATATTAAGATTCATAATGACGAATTCGATGAAACCTACTATGGATTTGAGAATCACCAGGGCCGTACCTTCCTCTCAGATGACCAAAAACCACTGGGACTGGTTGTCTATGGAAATGGAAACAACGAAGAAAAAGTCGGTGAAGGGGTTCATTACAAGAATGTCTTCGGCTCTTATTTCCACGGACCTATCCTCTCTCGCAATGCCAATCTGGCTTATCGCCTAGTCACTACTGCTCTCAAGAAAAAATACGGTCAGGATATTCAACTCCCTGCCTATGAGGACATTCTCAGCCAAGAAATTGCCGAAGAATACAGTGACGTCAAAAGCAAGGCTGACTTTTCTTAAACTAAAGAAAACTAGACCAAAGAACTCCCCTATCTCGTCGGAGTTCTTTTTGTCTTTTCTTTTACCCTTCTCCCTTGCATTTTCTCTCATTTTTTGCCAAAATAGAGGGGTAGAAAGAAGGTAGCATATGTCTAAATTACAACAAATCCTAACATATCTTGAATCAGAAAAACTAGACGTCGCTGTCGTATCTGACCCCGTCACTATCAATTACCTCACTGGCTTTTACAGTGATCCCCATGAACGCCAAATGTTCCTTTTTGTCCTAGCAGACCAGGAACCTCTCCTCTTCGTTCCAGCCCTTGAGGTTGAGCGTGCAAGCAGCACTGTTTCCTTCCCGGTTGTAGGCTATGTGGACTCTGAAAATCCATGGAAGAAAATCCAGAATGCTCTTCCACAACTTGATTTCAAACGTGTAGCAGTTGAGTTTGACAATCTCATCTTGACTAAATACCATGGTTTGAAAACGGTCTTTGAAGCCGCTGAGTTTGAAAACCTCACTCCTCGCATCCAACGCATGCGCCTCATCAAATCAGCTGATGAAGTGCAAAAAATGATGGTTGCAGGCCTCTATGCGGACAAGGCTGTTAATGTTGGTTTTGACAATATTTCTCTTGATAAGACTGAGACAGATATCATCGCACAAATCGACTTTGCCATGAAGCGTGAAGGCTATGAAATGAGCTTTGATACCATGGTCTTGACTGGTGATAACGCTGCAAATCCACACGGTATCCCTGGAGCAAACAAAGTCGAAAAGGATGCCCTTCTCCTCTTTGACCTCGGTGTTATGGTTAATGGCTACGCTTCTGACATGACTCGTACAGTCGCTGTCGGTAAACCAGACCAATTCAAGAAAGATATTTACAACTTGACCCTTGAAGCCCAACAAGCGGCTCTTGACTTTATCAAGCCAGGTGTAACTGCTCACGAAGTGGACCGCGCCGCCCGTGAAGTCATCGAAAAAGCTGGCTACGGTGAGTACTTCAACCACCGTCTCGGGCACGGTATCGGTATGGATGTTCACGAATTCCCTTCTATCATGGAAGGGAACGACATGGTCATCGAAGAAGGCATGTGCTTCTCTGTTGAACCAGGTATTTATATCCCTGGTAAAGTCGGTGTTCGTATCGAAGACTGCGGTGTTGTCACTAAAGATGGATTTGACCTCTTTACCAGCACCAGCAAAGATTTGCTTTATTTTTATTAAACTTATAGACAATCAAAAAGTCAGCTATTTGAGCTGACTTTTTTATTTTATCTTTTTAATACTTTGATAGAGAAGAAATCCTGCAAACATTCCAACAAAATTCTGCAATAAATTGTGAGGAACATCTGCCAGAGCTATACCCCATCCCTTCATCCAAGCAGTAGCGAAGGCATAACCAGCTACCATGACGATAGTAGCCAAGACAAGGCCTAACCATTGCCATTTGCCTTTAAAACCTGCAAAATAGCCCTGTGAACCATGGAAAATCAAGCTGAAGATCATCCAGTGAGGATAACCTGAAATAAGGTCAATGATAAAACCTCCTAGACCTCCAACGATGGCTCCTTCACGGCGCCCAAAATAAAAGGCGGTAAAGAAAATTCCAGCATCCAAAAAAGTGAGGATTCCAGTAGCTGTTGGGATTTTCACCACATAACCTAAAGCTACGGATAGGGCTGTTAAGATAGATACTAGGGCGATTTTAGTTGTTTTTGTTTGCTTCATATTGTCTTACTCCATATTGATCTGCTTGTGCAATAGCACGGTAAACGAAAGCTTTAGAACTTTCCACTGCTGCTAATAGTTCATCCCCTTTTACCAAGTGACTGGCAATGCTTGAGGCAAAGGTACAACCTGCACCAGCATTTTGCTCCTGGACAACGGAATTTTCTAGGATCGTAAAATTTTGTCCATCATAAAAGACATCTACTGCCTTATCCTGACTGAGACGATTGCCTCCCTTGATAATGACTGCTGGCGCTCCCAAGTCATGCAATTTCTGCGCTGCTGTCTTCATATCTTCCAAGGTTTTAATCTCTTGATCTGCTAGCAATTCTGCTTCTGGGAGATTAGGCGTGATCACACTGACATGAGGGAAAAAGCGAATCAACTCTTGACAGAGTTGGCTGACTGCCACATCATGCGTCTCCTTGCAGACCAAAACGGGGTCCAATACCACAGGCACTCTCGGACGTTGCTTGATAAAGTCCAGTGTCTTCTCAGCCACACTGACAGTAGGGAGAAGACCAATCTTAATCCCTGCAAAGTCCACGTCACGCAAACTATCCAACTCATGTTGAAAAATAGTATCGTCCGTCGGAAAGACTTCAAATCCCTTTTCTGTCAAGGCTGTCAAGCAAGTCACCGCTACAAAACCATGCAAACCATTCAAGGTATAGGTCGCCAAATCAGCTGACAAACCACCACCACTAAAAATATCATTTCCAGAAAGTGCTAAAATACGATTATTCTTCATAACGAATCTCCTTCAAATACAAGCCATTCGGTGCTGCAGTGGGACCAGCAAGTTGCCTGTCCTTTTTCTCCAAGATGAGGTCAATCTGCTCAACTGGCATGCGGTTGTTGCCGATTTTGAGAAGAGTCCCCACCATATTGCGAATCTGTTTGTAAAGAAAACCATTTCCAGAAAAGGTAAAGGTCAAAAACTGGCCTGTATCATCCACCCTAAGACTCGCTTCTGTGATGGTGCGAACCTTATCCTCCACACTAGTCCCAGAGGCTGTAAAACCAGTGAAATCATGGGTTCCTTCTAGCCTTTTGATTGCCGTCTGCATCCGTTCCACATCGAGCGGATAAGGAAAGTGAGTGGCATAGTGACGGCGCATAGGATTTTTGGGACGTCCTCTATCCACGATAAACTCATAGGTCTTGCTATGCTTGGCGTAACGACAGTGAAAATCATCCGCCACAAGCTCCATCGAGATTACGTCGATATCTTCCGGAGATTGGGTATCCAGAGCAAAACGGAGTTTTTCCTCATCCATCTGATAGGGCAGGTCAAAATGAATGACCTGTCCCAGAGCATGAACCCCACTATCTGTCCTACCCGCACCGTGAACAGTGATTGCCTGTCCTTTATTGAGTCTCGTTAAGGTTTTTTCGATTTCTTCCTGAACACTACGCGCATGAGGCTGGCGCTGAAAACCAGCAAAGGCATAACCATCATAGGAAATGATTGCTTTATATCTTGTCATAGCTTCTATTTTATCAAGAAAGTAGTCTGTAAACAAGGTCCTAAAACAAGTATTGTCTGGGTACAATCCCTAAAAAGAAAAACTTAGGAAACCATCCTAAGCTCTCTTTTGAAGTGCATACATAACAAAGATAGAGGTTACAATCAACCAACATCCTAGAATGGTGAAGACCAACATACCGTTTTGAGTGACTAAACCAATCGCTCCAAGAATGAAAGGTGTGGTAAAGGCCCCAAAGCTACATCCTAGCACCGCAAAAGATGTTGCCTGATTAAGGAGTTTGGCTGGGATTCTTTCAGAAAGAAGCTGAAAGACAGTAGTCAAGGCCACACTGTAAGAAAAGCCTGCCACAATACTTCCAACAATCATCACACCTAATGACGGAGACAAGGCAATTACAATCTGCCCCAATCCAAAGGCAATACCTGACCACAGGAGCAACCTTTCTTTAAAAAGAGAGATAAAGAAAGAAAAACTCACACCAGCCAAGATACCAATCAACTGCATGATACTTAAAACCAAACTCGATAACTGGGCATCCCCTAACCCTCTTTCCACCATCAAGCTTGGAATACGAATGGTGATAGCTGTATTAGTGCAGACAACAACAGCTGCTTCGACAGCCAATAGAAAAATTAAGCCTTTCATCTGTCCTGTCAAACGAGTCGTTTCGGCCTCTCTTTTCTTGACTTCTTTTTTTTCTTTCCCATAAGGGACAAAGAGCAAATAAAGGATCAAAACTAAAAATCCAGCGCTATAAGCCAAGAAAGTCACTGTCCATCCCAAGGATAAGAGTTGACCAACCACTAGAGTCAAAATCGACGCCCCGACAACTTCTGCTGATCCGCGGAGCCCCAGCATCTGAATCCGTGTCTTTCCATGATAGCGTTCACTGATGATGGAAATGGCCTTGGCATTGATCATTCCAACGCCCAAGCCAAATAAAATCCGCATCGCAAAGACAAAGTTGTAATCCTGATACCAGAAGGGAGCTGTTCCACCGATAGAGAGGATGAGAAGCCCTAGACTAATCTGAAGGCGTTCAGGCAACAAACGCTCCAAAACCCCATTTAAGACCAGCATGATCATAATTCCAAAAGAAGGAAGGCTAACGAGAAGCTCAATTTGTTCTTTGGGATAGCCCTGATAGTAGTCAAACATAGCTGGTAGAGCACTCGAGATGGAAAAGGAAGTAATCAAAACGAGGGAGAGGGCTAGAATGCTAGCCCGTTCTAAATATTGTTTCATGGATTCTCTTTCTGTTTTTTTCTCTCACTATCATATCTTTTTTTATAGGATATGGCAAGAAAAGAAGGAGCCCAACTAACATAGGGACTCCGTCCTAGTTTCCTTTACAGGAAGACTATTTCCGCTTGATTTGCTTGATTAGGTAGAAGATAAATCCTGCAACCATATAGGCCACAAAGATAATTAAACACCATTTAATAACCACGTCCCAACCTTTTGCCACATCTAAAAAGAAATAAGGGAAAGGACTAACCTTGGAATTTGGTACCGGTAGTTTCAATACTAAGCCATTAAAAAGGGCAAAAAGCATGTAAACCAAGGGCAAGATGGTCCACAAGACTGGATCCCAGATCTTGTATTGACCTTGCTTATCAAAGAAGAGGGTATCGGCTAAAAACCAGAGTGGAACGATATAGTGGCAAAGGAAATTCTCCACACGATAAAAGTCTGTCGCTATCGGAGCAAGCATAAAATGATAAATCACACAAGTAATCATGATACTCATGGTAACGCCACCCTTGAGACGAAGTAGGGTTGGACTTTGCCAATTTTCACCTGAACGGCTCATCACACGGAGTAGATAGCCAGTGAAAATCGTTACCAAAAGATTGGACAATACTGTGTAGTACAGGAGCATACCAAAGCCACCGTGCTTGGTAATCTCCAAATAAACTCCTGTAAATGCCGCTAAGAACAAGAGCACACGACTATAAAAGATAAATTTATAATTCAGTTTCATGGCTAGATTTTCTTAACAAATTCTGACTTAAGTTTCATAGCTCCAAAACCATCAATCTTACAATCGATGTTGTGGTCACCTTCTACGATACGGATATTTTTGACACGAGTTCCTTGTTTCAAGTCCTTTGGCGCCCCTTTTACTTTCAAGTCCTTGATAAGGGTTACAGTATCGCCGTCAGCCAATTTATTTCCATTGGCATCGATAGCAACAACACCTTCTTCTACTTCTGCAACTTCTGCAGGGTTCCATTCATAGGCACACTCTGGGCAGACCAAAAGACTTCCGTCTTCGTAGACATATTCTGAATTACATTTTGGGCAATTTGGTAAGTTGTTCATAGGTCCTCCTTAAACTATCAATTATCTTTGAAATTCATATATTATTGAACAGCAACTATTATACCGTAAAATCCTACTTTTGACAATGTGTCCGAAGTCCAGCAGACAAAAAAAGTCATGCACCTTTTTACAGTTACATGACTTTTAAAAGATGATTGGTCATGGGCACTTATCAAGCACCTCATGATAAAAGGGGTAGCAACTATATCTTACAAACCAGGAGCTTGTCCAAGTTCTGCTGTAAGCATCCAAACTGTTTTCTCAAGTTCAGCCTTAGCCCCAACAAAGATATCGTTTGTAACATCATCGCCTTCTTCGTCAGTTACATCCAAAGCTTTTTGGAAAAGAGTGATGAGGTAGCGATAAATAGCTAGAACACGTTCCAAGCTTTCTTCAACGTTACGGAATTCTCCTTCTTCTTCTTCGATTTCACTGTGTTGAAGGAACTCTGTCAAAGTTGAGTAAGGTTTGCCACCAAGGGTAATCAAACGTTCGCTAATTTCGTCAAGATAGCCATCAAGACTGTCCATGTATTCATCCATTTTTGGATGCCAAACGAGGAAGCCACGGCCACGCATATACCAGTGAACTTGGTGAAGGGCGATGTGAGCCACATACAAGTCCGCTACTGCTTGGTTCAATACTTCCTTTGTTTTAGCCAATGCTACTGGCGCTGCTTTAGATAATGTTGTTACGTCTTTTACTGCTTCTTTTTTCAATTCAACCATATTTCTTACCTCTTTTCATTTTTTATAACCTTCTTATTAGTGGTTATAGTATAAGTATACTACTATCATAAAACGATAGCAAGGAAAGTGTACTATCTGAGAAAAGTTGCAATAGACTGATAATTTAAGAAAAATCTAGCCTTATTTTATTAGCTGACTTGATCGGATTTACTCGAAAATTGACTTTGATAAAGGTCGTAATAGAAGCCTTTTTCTTGGAGCAAGCTTTCATGATTTCCCTGCTCAATAATCTGTCCATCTTTAAGAACGAGAATCTTATCCGCTTCTTGAATGGTCGAGAGACGATGGGCGATGACAAAGCTGGTTCTCCCCTTCATCAACCGTTTCATGGCTTTTTGAATCAAGAGTTCCAAACGGGTGTCAACAGAGGAAGTTGCTTCATCCAGAATGAGAATTTTAGGATTGGCTAGGAGAGCACGCGCGATGGTCAAGAGTTGCTTTTGCCCGAGGGAAATATTGCTGGACTCTTGGTTCATCTCCATATTGTAACCACCAGGAAGAGTTCGAATAAAGTGGTCTACATTTGCTGCTTTGGCAGCTTCTATTATTTCCTCATCACTGGCGTCAAGATTTCCAAAACGTAGATTTTCTTTGATAGTCCCTTCATAAAGCCAAGCATCCTGCAAGACCATCCCAAACTGCCGGCGGTAGTCTTGTCGTGACAACTGACGAATATCCTGGCCGTCAACCAAGATTGCACCTGCTGTAACATCGTAAAAACGCATGAGTAGATTAATCAGGGTTGTTTTACCAGCTCCAGTCGGACCTACAATCGCTACCATCTCTCCTGGTTGAACTTCTAGATTAAAGTTTCGAATCAATGGCTTATTTTCGACATACTGAAAATCAACCTGCTTAAAAGTTACCTGACCTGTTAAGGGTTCAAGGATTTCGAGTTCTTCTCCCTCGACTTCCTCTGTCTCATCCAAGATATCGAAGATACGATCGAGCGAAGACTTGGCACTTTGCATTTGACCCGCAAGTTGAGTGATGTTTTGGATAGGCTGGCTGACCTGCCAAACATACTGAACAAAGGCCTGCATATTCCCCACTGTCAAACGGCCCGCAATAACCTGCAAACCACCAAGAACTGCAACGATCAGATAGGTCAAGTCTGATACGGCATGGAGAACTGGCATCATGAGTCCAGAGATAAAGCTGGCTTTAAAGCCAACACGTTGGAGGTCGTCCGTAATCTCAGAAAATTCTTTATGAGAAGATTCCTCACGACCGTAGAGTTTCAAGACATTAAAACCTGTGAGATTTTCCTGCACGTAGCCATTCATCCGTCCTAAAATAGCCGCCTGCTCTTTAAAATAAGGCTGAGAACGTTTCAGGATACTTCTTGCACCAAAATAGGTCACTGGAATGGATAGAATCACCACTATAGCCAGCTGAAAGTTTAAGTATAATACCATTCCCATGACGAGGACAATCGTCAAAAGGGCATTTACAATTTGAAGAAAAGACTGCTGAAGGGCATTGGAAACTGTCTCAACATCACTGGTAAAGCGTCCCAATAAATCACCAAACTGGTGTTTGTCAAAGAAAGACACAGGGATACGATTGATCTTTTCAGTCATTTCATTTCGCAGATCTTGGGTCATGGACTGTACCGCATTGGTCATGAAATAGTTGGAATAATAAGAACCAAGTTCATACAAGAGACCTCTAAAGAGATAAATGATTAAAACAGTTCCGATGTAGCCAGTATTGATACCAGCACCTGAAAGGCCCTTAGCCATATCTAAAATGTTTTTTGTCAACTCCGTAATGGCCAGCCCCAAGACAAAAGGCTCCAAGACACTCATGACCACACTTAAAACTTTTAGAAAGACTGCAAAAAAGACAGAAAAACGGTAGGCTTTTAAATAGCTCCACAAACGAGCCAAACTAGATTGTGTTTTCATGTTTCCTCCTATTCTTCTGTTAGAGATGCATTTTTCAACTGCGACTCAGCAATTTCACGATAGATGTCATTTGTCTTCATCAATTCCTCATGTCGACCGCGACCTACGATTTCTCCCTTATCAAGAACGATAATCTGGTCCGCGTCCATAATGGTCCCGACACGTTGAGCAACGATTAAGACTGTTGCATTTTGAGTGACTTCCTTGAGACGACGGCGTAGAATGGCATCTGTGCGATAATCCAAGGCTGAGAAAGAATCATCAAAAATATAGATATCAGGATTCTTTATAACCGCTCTGGCAATTGAAAGGCGCTGTTTCTGTCCCCCAGAAAGGTTGCTTCCGCCTTCAGCTAGATGAGTCGCAAATCCTTCTTCTCGACTTTCAATAAAATCTCTAGCTTGCGCCACATCTGCCGCCTGATTTAAGTCTGCAGAACTAGCGTCTTCTTTCCCATAGCGAATATTCTCAGCGATGGTTCCTGTAAAGAGTAAAGCCTTCTGTGGAATAAAACCAATCTTTTGACGAAGAGACTTAAGTCGATAATCCCTCACATCGACACCATCAACTTTGATTTTCCCAAGGGTAACATCGTAAAAACGGGGAATCAATTGCACAAGAGAGGACTTACCAGATCCGGTCGAACCGATAAAGGCAATGGTTTCACCCGGTTTGGCACAGAACGAAATATTGTGCAAAACAGGACTTTCCGTCTCCCCTGGATAAGCAAAGGTGACATTTTCAAATTCCAAATAGCCGTGAGTTTCAGTTTCTCTGATACCTCCTTCATTTGGATCAATAGAAATCGGCATCTCCATGACTTCTTTCAAGCGCTCACTCGAAACCGCTGTACGAGGGTACATGGTAAAGAGGCTAGATAAAAAAAGGAAGGACAAGAGGGCGTGGAAACTATATTCGATAAAGGCCACCAGATCCCCAATTTGAAGAGAACCTTGTTTGATAGGATCCAGAGCAAACCAGACAATAGCCACAATCATGGCAATAATAATCTGAACAAACAAGGGTTCTGTCAAGCCAGTTAGTTTAAACAGACGATTGGA
This sequence comes from Streptococcus oralis subsp. dentisani, assembly GCF_002096335.1. Classification (GTDB taxonomy): domain Bacteria; phylum Bacillota; class Bacilli; order Lactobacillales; family Streptococcaceae; genus Streptococcus; species Streptococcus oralis_Z. The sequence goes on along the minus strand of NZ_NCUW01000027.1, from coordinate 86,781 downwards.
ATTAGCTGCATAGACCGCATTTTGCCCTGCAAAGCGTTCCTCTTGAAACTCCTCACGGGCAAAGGCACGAATGACACGGAGCCCCATCAGATTTTCTCTAGCGTATTGATTGATCTTGTCTAAGGTAGCCTGCTGTTTCTCTGACAAAGGGCGAGTCTTGACAGCCACATAAATAACCACCACAGCCAAGAAAGGTACTGCAAAAGCTACTATCCAAGCTAATGACGGGCTGGTCAAAAAGATCATTAAAATACTAGACAACATCATCATGGGAGTAATGACACCCAGTTTTAAGGTCTGTTCTGCAAACTGCATGAGAACAAAGGCATCACTGGTGATACGAGTAACCAGTGAAGATACTCCTATCTTTTCATATTCATGATGAGAATACTCTTGTAATTTGGCATAGAGATCATCCCTCATATCCTTGACCATATTGGTCGTCAGCTTACTAGCTGCGTAGGCCAAGACTATACGCCCTAAGGTTCCACATAGGATAATCACCAGCATAATAGCGGCCCAAACATACAATTGATATTCATTCCCTTTATTCACACCTTCATCAATCATCCGAGCCAGAACTGTTGGCAGTCCAAGATTGACGATAACAAAGAAAATAGCGCCAAAGAAATCCAAGAATAACCACTTGGGATATTTTTTCAAATAAGACCAAATATAGAGCATAACTCCTCCTTTCATAACTTTTTAATACAGAAAAGAGCGCGCTTCTGCACGCCTTTCCTTCCCTAAGGAACTTTCCTAATCTGAAAAAATTCCTTTTCATAAGAATGCTCCAAGTAAAAATAAGACAGGCAGTCAAAGTCACCTAGTACTTTTGACTGTCTGTCTGGAAAAACCTAGATTATTTTACAAAGTCAAGCAAGGCCAAGAAGCTTTCAGCTTCAAGTGACGCACCACCAACAAGGGCACCGTCAACGTCTGGGCAAGCCATGTATGAAGCAACGTTTTCAGGTTTAACTGAACCACCGTATTGAACACGAACTTTGTCCGCAACTTCTTGACCAAAGTCAGCCGCTACAACGTCACGTACAACTTTACACATTTTTTGTGCGTCGTCTTGTGAAGCTGATTTACCAGTACCGATAGCCCAGATTGGCTCATAAGCGATAACTGATGCAGCAACTTGCTCAGCAGTTAATCCTGCAAGAGCAGCAGATACTTGAGCACCTACGAATTCAGCCGCTTTACCAGCTTCGTAAGTTTCAAGTGACTCACCACAACAGATGATTGGAAGCATACCATTTGCAAAGATTGCTTTTGCTTTTTTGTTGATGTCTTCGTCAGTTTCATGGAAGTAGTCACGGCGTTCTGAATGACCGATAACAACGTAGTCTGTACCGATTTCTTTCAAAACTTGTGGGCTTGTTTCACCAGTGAAAGCACCTGCATTTTCAAAGTAGCAGTTTTGAGCAGCAACTTTAAGGTTTGAACCTTTTGCAGCAGCAAGCACAGTTGTCAAATCAAGAGCTGGAGCTGCGATACCTGCTTCAACAAGGTCTGATGAAGGAAGTTTTGAGGCAACGGCTTCAACGAATGCTTTTGCTTCTTCTGGATTTTTGTTCATTTTCCAGTTACCAGCGATAAATGGTTTACGTGACATTTCACATACCTCTTTTTTCATTTTATTTTCTATTATTTTATCATATTTATAAGGAGCTTGCAAACCTTACTCTAATTTTCAAGACTTTTCAAGCGACTAATCTTGCCACAAATTCATGGCCTCGAGAAAATCAGCCGAAGCTTGAACTTGTTTAGGATTGTTCGCTTCTCTCTCAGCTCGTTTAGCCTCCACCTGTGCTACAGATTGGATACCTTCATGGCGCCAATTCCGGAGAATCGCCTGAATGTACTTCCAATTTGGTTTGCCATTTAGAACGGCTTCTCGAAGTGCTTCTTTAATCAAATCTGCCTTGATCCCGTCTTCTTTGACAGTCTTGGAAAGATCTTCGATTTCAAACGGCGTTAGCAAGCGTCCTAATTCCTGCTGAAACGTCTCAACCAGATCCTTCAATTGATTTTGTGGATTTGGGGTAGTTGCAGCTGGAGTCTGGCTGTCCAACAAGTTATCCAAGCGTTCAAAGGCCAAACTAGCATCAAAAATAAGCTCGATTTCCCCATTTAGTTCAATCGTTCGATATTGTAGTAGCCCATTTTCAGTCAAGTTTGAAATGGATTGGTTGACATCTGCAAGTTCTTTTCCAATAGTTTCTGCAATTTGGCTTGGCGATAGCTCATCCAAAGCAGATGTATTTTGCAGATAAAAAAATTGCCAGACGAGAAAATCATCACTAGAAGGAAAGAGTTCCTTAAAATGCAAGAGCAGGGCACTTGGTAAAACCAAGTTCCCTGATTTAAAAGCGTCAAAATATGTCATAATTCCTCTTATAAATATCCAAATGAAGCTGCGTCATCCTCTACCTTTTTCCAGTCAAAGGGGGTTTCCTGATAAACAGCATAGTTAACCCAATTACTGAAAAAGAGGGCAGCTGATGAAGACCAACAAAGACACGGTTTCTCATTCACATCATCATTTTTGAAGTAATTTTCTGGAATGTGAGGATTAAGTCCTGCCTCACAATCACGAAAATACTCTTTTGCTAGAGTATCACGGTCATATTCTAAATGACCAAAACTATAAATCTCACGAAGATCCCGACTGGCTAAAATAGAAACGCCGACTTGTTCTCCCTCAGAGAGGATTTCCAGATTGGTTTTTCCTAATATCTCTTCCTTATAGATTTCTGTATAACGAGAATGGGGAGCTACATAGCTATCATCAAAACCACGAAAGAGAAGATGGCCCTCTTTCAAGGTATCCTGCGGGTAAATGCCTGACAATTTCTGCTCCATCTGGTGTTTATCAACTCCATAGCGAGCATAAAGACCTGCTTGGGCACCCCAGCAGATATGAAGGGTCGAATAGACATGGGTCTTGGACCACTCAAGCACCTGACTGAATTCCTCCCAATAGTCCACTTCCTCAAATGGTAAATGCTCAATCGGAGCCCCTGTGATAATCATCCCATCAAAATACTCGTCCTTGACTTCAGGAAAAGTTTTATAAAAAGTCTCCATATGCTCTGCACGAGTCGTCTTGGAACGATGTGTTTCCATATATAAGAAATCAATATCCAATTGCAAAGGGGTATTAGCCAAATGCCGTAAGAGTTGCGTTTCTGTTACCATCTTTTGAGGCATGAGGTTTAAAATCAAAATTTTCAAGGGACGGATATCTTGGTGGGCCGCACGTTGATCATCCATGACAAAGATATTCTCTGTCCGTAAAATCTCAACAGCTGGCAATTTTTTATCAATTCTAATCGGCATAACCTTCTCCTAACTGTACTCTTTTAGAAATAATTGAATGTGTTTGAAGTCAAATCTCAAACACTTAGTCCTTTTATTATACTGCAAGAAGATATAGTTTTCAATTATAGTTTTTCTCTAACTAGCTATAGTTTGTTTATATAGCAGATGAAGAGAAAACAGCCCCAAGGACTGTTTTTCATTAATAATGCATAAGTACCTTGTAATCGTAGTTACCGATTTTTTCACGGCCTTTAAGCTCATCAAGTTCAATCAAGAAAGCACAACCTGCTACAACTCCACCAAGTCTTTCAATCATTTCAATGGTTGCCTTGACGGTTCCACCTGTCGCCAAGAGGTCGTCTACAATGAGAACGCGTTGACCTGGTTTAATGGCATCCGCGTGCATGGTCAAGGTATCAATACCGTACTCTTTTTCATAGTCAGCAGAAATGACTTCACGTGGCAATTTCCCTGGTTTACGAACAGGTGCAAAGCCAATTCCCAACTCAAAAGCAACCGGACAGCCAACAATAAATCCGCGAGCCTCTGGCCCCACAATCATGTCGATTTTCTTGTCCGTTGCATACTGAACGATTTCACGAACAGCATAGCTATAAGCATTTCCATCTGCCATCAAAGGGCTGATATCACGGAAGGTGATGCCTTCCTTGGGATAATTTTCAATCGTTGCGATATAATCTTTTAAATTCATCTTTTTCTTTCTTTCAAAGTTTTTTACTCTCTATTATACCATATTTTCTGTGAAAGAAGAAGAGGAAAAGCACTATTCTCTTGCTCCATCAGGCTACTAATGGACTTATTTCCCCTGGAGTGAACTTATCATCAAAAAAACGAGCACATTGGTACTCGTTTTTAAAAATCTGTTAATTAAAGTGAGTTTACGTCAACCTTGATACCAACACCTTGAGTAGTTGTGATTGTCAAGTTTGTTACGTAAGTTCCTTTAGCTGTAGCTGGTTTTGCTTTTTGGATTGTTTCGTTGAATGCTTTAAAGTTTTCAACCAATTTTTCAGCTTCAAATGATACTTTACCGATGATTGCTTGAACGTTACCTGCACGGTCAGCACGGTAAGTAATTTTACCACCTTTAGACTCTTCAACTGCTTTAGCAACATCCATTGTTACAGTACCAGTTTTAGGGTTTGGCATCAAGTTACGTGGTCCAAGGACACGTCCAAGACGTCCAACAAGAGCCATCATGTCAGGTGTAGCGATAACTACGTCGAAGTCCAACCAACCGTCGTTGATTTTCGCAACAAGGTCATCTTCACCAACGAAGTCTGCACCAGCAGCTTTTGCTTCTTCAGCTTTTGCACCACGTGCGAAAACAAGAACGCGTGAAGTTTTACCAGTACCGTTTGGCAATACCATTGCGCCACGGATTTGTTGGTCAGCTTTTTTAACGTCGATGTTCAAGTTGTAAGCAACTTCTACAGTTGCGTCAAATTTTGCAAAGTTAGTTTCTTTTGCAAGTGCTACAGCTTCTTCTACGCTGTACGCTTTTGTGCTGTCGATTTTCTCAAGTGCAGCACGAAGTTGTTTGCTTTTTTTAGCCATTTTCTATTCTCCTTGTAAGTGGTTCAATCGATTTTCATCTCCCACGTCACTTCTCGAAATGATGAAGTCTTGCGGGTTATATTGGGGGTGTTATTGATTAGTCAACAACAGTGAATCCCATAGAACGAGCAGTACCTTCGATCATACGCATTGCAGACTCAATGTTTGCTGCGTTCAAATCTGGCATCTTAGTTTCTGCAATTTCTTGTACTTGTGCACGAGTAACTGTAGCAACTTTAGTTTTGTTAGGTGTACCTGATCCTTTTTCAACACCCGCAGCTTTTTTCAAAAGAACAGCAGCTGGTGGTGTTTTTGTAACGAAAGTAAATGATTTGTCTTCGTATACTGAGATAACAACTGGAATGATCATACCAGCTTGGTCAGCTGTACGAGCGTTGAACTCTTTTGTGAATCCCATGATGTTGATACCAGCTTGACCAAGAGCAGGTCCAACTGGTGGAGCTGGTGTAGCTTTACCAGCAGGGATTTGCAATTTTACAAGTTTTTCGACTTTTTTAGCCATTTTTAAATCCTCCTTTGTGGTTTTGGCGGTAATTAGAGATTTTTACCTCCCACAAGTATGCTTTACACATACCTTTCCATTATACACTATTTATCTAAAAATGCAAGAGAAAACTTTCGTTTTTAATCGACGTAATCTCCGCCTTCAAAGCCATAGTACTCTTCCAAACTGAGACCACTTGCAGCAATTTCTTTGGCTTCTTTTCCAACGTAGCGGAGATGCCATTCTTCTGCCATGTAGCCAGTCTCTTTTTCCTTGCCTTTGAGATAGCGAACGACAAAGCCATAGTCAGCCGCATGATCCAAGAGCCACTGAGCCGCCTTCTCCTCTGTTACTAATTCTCCGTTAGTCCCAATCAAATCAAAAGCAAGACCCGTTTGGTGTTCACTATAACCTGGTCGAGCTGAGTAGCGATCTGCTGCTTCCTTACCGTCTTGATTGACATAGTCTTGATAAAGTTTGGTTTGAGTTTCATAACTTCTAAAACCACTGTAGTGGTCACTGATTGGGTAGCCCTCGGCCTGCATGGCTGCGATTAGCTTGAGTAACTCCGCTTTTGCTGTTGGATTTTCTCCTGGATTATAGTCTTTTGACAAAGGATAGTGCTTATTAGCTACGACGATTTCATCGTATTTCCCTTGAATACTATAGTAGTCTCCCTTATTAACAACTTGTGCCTTTTTCTGACTAGAAGATTGAGATTTGCTCCCTACAGTTCCTTCAGGTTGACTAGTTTGTTCTGTTTTTTGAGTATTTTCTTCATTTTTAGGTTTTTCTTGAGAACAAGCTGCAAGGGTCAATGCTAGTAAACCCGATAAAATGACATATCTTTTTTTCACTTCTTTCTTCCTTTCTCTTAGGCTAAATGCTTCTCCAATTCTTGGGATAAGGCTTTAATCATCTCTTCCAGCTCTGGGGATTGTACTTGGCAATCTTCTGCTGCCATTTCTTCCCAGGGCACCCACCAGACTGGGCCACGGCCATTAAGTCCGTGACCTTTCATATCACCTGACCGCCTTGGAAATAGGTGCCAGTGAGCGTGGGCATCGCCATTTCCTAGAAGTTCAATATTCATCTTTTCAGCCTTAAATGCTTTGGCGACTGCTTCTTGGACCAAACTCATTTCCTCTAAAAAGTGAAGTTTTACAGGATTCTCCATATGATGGAGTTCTGTGATATGCTCTTTTGCTAAAAATAAGGTATAGCCCTTAAAGTATTGGTGGTCTCCAATAACCACATAGCCTGTTTCTAGTTCTTTGACAAAGTAGGGATTTTTCCCTGCCTTGATCCATTCAATTCTTTGACAAATCAAGCACATATTAGTCTACCAATGCGCTCTTGAGATAGGCATCAACCATACGCTCAGTCGCTACTACTGAATCGATATGGGTGCGCTCATAAGAATGACTGGACTCGATACCAGCTCCAAGGAGGGCGTGCTTGACCTCTGCACCTGCTGACATAGCTGCTGAAGCATCCGAACCGTAAAATGGATAGATATCCAGCTTAAATGGAATATCTTGCTCTTTAGCCAAGGCTACCAAATGTTGACGGAATTCAAAGTGATAAGGACCTGAAGCGTCCTTGACACAGATAGACACTGTGTACTCATCCGTCTGCTGGTCATCCCCCATTGCACCCATATCTACAGCTAGATACTCCACTACTTGAGCAGGAATATTGGAGTTAGCACCGTGTCCCACTTCTTCAAAGACTGAAAAAGCAAAATGGGTTGTTACTGGCAAGTCAATTCCTTCTTCTTTATAAACTCGAAGGAGATTGAGCAAAATTGCTGCGCTGACCTTGTCATCCAAGTGGCGAGACTTGATAAAACCAGTTTCCGTCACAACTGTTCGCGGATCAAAGCTGATGAAGTCACCAACTTCAATGCCCAAGGCGCGGGTTTCTTTTTCATTGGTCACTTTTTCATCCAAACGAACTTCCATATTGTCCTGCGTACGTTCTGCAGTTCCTGCATCTTTGTAGACATGGCAAGATGTCTGGTGGATGAGGATCGTTCCAGATACCGTTTTACCTGTACTAGCCACATGAACGGTACAATTCTCACCTTCAATCATGTTCCAAGGAAAACCACCGATACGGTCCAATTTGAGACGACCATCTAGCTTGACTGCACGCACAATGGCTCCAAGTGTGTCTACATGGGCAGTTACATAGCGATGTTGTTCGTCATTTTGACCTTTGATTGTTACATTGACACCACCCTTAGCTGTGCGAACAGGCTTGTAACCAAGCTCTTCTAAAGTATGGACTAGGTAGTCTGAAATCTCACGAGTAAAACCCGTTGGGGATGCAATAGCGGTTAGTTCTTTGATATAGTTTATAGTCTGATTCATTTCTTCACCTCTTTCCTACCATTATAACATTTTTCTAGTCAGACTCCTTATCAAAAGGAGAAAAACTGTGTTTAGTTGCTTTCACTATCGATCCATGTTATAATACGAATACTTTGATTATGAAAGGAAAGTAAAAAATATGAAATCATACTTTAAAGTATCACTAGCCCTTGTGGCTTCACTTGTCCTCCTGCTCGGATGCTCTAAACAAGTATCAGCACCTACTAGTAACAGTGCCAAGGAAGATAAAACTGCTCAGTCAAGCGAGACTAAGCAAAGCACTGAACAATCTTCTGAGAAGAAAGAAACAGCCAAGACACATACTTTTGTCAACAAAAGCAATCCTGGAATCACTTCTACCTTGGTTTATACTGTAGAAGGCGACAATGTTACCAAGCAAACCGCTCAGAATGTTGCAGATCCTGAAATCCTTGGTGCAACTCCAGAAGATGTCAAGAGTTTTATTGAAGAAAAGTACAAAGGTTATAATGGACTCAAAGGTGTTAAACAAACCATTGAAATCAAAGATGGAAAAGTTGTTCAAGATCTAGAAGTTGATTTCTCAGTTGCAAGCATTAGCGAACTTAGAAAAGCACTTCCTGAAGAATATTCTGGTATCGGCAATCGTGTCAGTTTCTCAAACTCTAAAAAAGCACTAGAGAAAATGGGATTCACTGAAAAGACGAACTAATCCCCTAAAATTTCATATAGACTAGTGTAGGACCACCCCAAAAGTTAGACACAGCTCTAACTCTTGGGGTATTTTACTATATCCCTAACCGATGAATCCAAAAGCTCCCTCTCAATCCCATAAATAGATACAAAACTCTAATCGCCAGACTAGTTTCTGTTCATTGTCATGTCAGGTCAGATGAGAGGGGAGGTCTAGTTGATTTTGTAGTAGAATCATGTTATAATACAAAATAATTTGATTATGAAAGGAAATTCTATGAAAACTTATGTTAAAACTTCACTAGTCCTAGTGGCTTCTCTTGTTCTCCTACTCGGATGTTCCAAACAAGCATCAACACCTGCTAACAGCAGTACCAAAGAAGACACAACAACTCAATCAAGCGAGACCAAACAAAGTAGCCAACAATCATCTAAAAAGAAAGATGAGACAACTACCCACACATTTGTCCACAATAGCAAACCTGGAATCACTTCTACCTTGACTTATACTGTAAAGGGGGATGACGTTGTAAAACAAACTGTTCATAATGTATTTGACCCTGAAAAACTAAATAATACCGCAGAAGGTATTAAGGAAATTGTTGACGACACTTATAAAGGTTATGAAGGAATCAAAGGGGTAACACAAAAAGTCGTAATCCAAGACGAAAAAGTTATCCAAAACATCGAAGTTGACATGACTGTCGCAAGTCTGGACGAGCTGAAAAAAGCAATGCCAAACGAATATTCTGGTATTGGAAACCGTGTTAGCTTTGCTGCTTCGAAAAAAATGCTTAAAGAGGCTGGTTATACCGAACAAACCAATTAATGCCCCGTTCTCATACAAAAAATTCTTGGTCGTTGACCAAGAATTTTTTTATTCCATCTCAAAAACATCACTCTCTTGTTTGTTTGGTAGAACCAGTGAAAGCAAGATTCCGATAATAGCTGGCACTAGCCATGGAAGAGAGGCTGACGCCAACGGAAGGGCATTAACCAGATTTTCTAGAAATTCAATCTTAAAGGAACTTCCAAGGACGCTTGCAAGAGCAATCGCTGTAACAAGCCCAATGGTTAGCTGCATGCCCGGTTTTGATAGGGCGACAAACTTGTTAACAATCACGATCATCACAATGGCGATGGTGATTGGGTACAAGATTACCAGTACCGGAACTGAGTACTTGATGATTGCATCCAGACCAAGATTTGCAATAGCAAAACCAATCAAGGTAAAGGCAGTTGCATAGACCTTGTAGCTGATTTGTGGGAAACGTCCATTAAAGAACTCAGCTGTTGAAACAATTAAGCCAACTGTCGTTGTGAAGCAGGTGACAGTTACCATAACAGCAAGGAAGAGTTGAGCTGTTGAACCAAAGATTTCCTGAGTTGCTTGCGACAAGATATAAACGCCTGGTGTTCCACCCTTCATCGCTTCTGCTGGTACTGGGAAGTGATTTCCAAGGAATCCTAGACCAATATAGAGAGCGCTAAATGCAAGAGCTACCACAATACCAACAACCCAAATAGTTGAAATGTATTCTTTCTTACTTGAGAATCCAAGTTGTTTCAAGGTTTGAACGGCAATCACACTGAAGGCCACTGAGGCAAGGGCATCCAAGGTGTTATAGCCTTCTAGGAAACCTGTTCCAAAAGCAGAGGTTTGATAGGCTTCTGAAGCCACTTGAGGGCTTGTTCCACCATATTTAAAGGCACCTAGTACAACTAAGATAACGATCAACAAAGCAAAAACTGGTGTCAAGATACGTCCGATACGATCCAAAATTTTTGATGGATTGAGTGAAATCAGATAGGCTGCTGCAAAATACAACACAGTAAAGATAATCAATCCTAGACCTTTATTTGCTTCAGACAAGAGGGGGCTGATGCCGACCTCATAAGCTGTTGTTGCTGTACGTGGGATAGCAAAGAATGGGCCAATCGATAGATAGAGGACTGCAAGATAAAGCGTCGCAAACCAAGGTGAGATTTTCTTAGAAATCTCATGAATGTATCCTTTGGGATTGAGCGTACCGATGATGAGCGTTAGGACAGCGATCCCGACACCCGAAAATACAAAACCTGCAATGGCAGGAAGAAACTGTTCTCCAGATAGGGCACCTAGAGAAGGTGGAAAAATCAAGTTCCCCGCACCAAAAAATATTCCAAACAGGAGCAAGCCTGTTAGGGCACCTTTTTTAGCCATAAAAATCTCCTTCATATTTATAAAATACTGACCTAGTATACCATGATTAAAACTTTGAAAAAAGTATCCAAAATTAATCATTGAATGTTTTCAATATTTTAAAAAATAAGAATTATCTAAAAACAAAATCCCTCACTCAGATGGAACCGAGCAAGGGAAGGTCAGGATCTATCACCATATAGGTTTAAAGTTCTTCAAATGCTGTCATTCCACCTTGCACATTAATGATCTTGTATCCCTGTTCCTCTAGAAATTGACAAGCACGAGCTGATCTCATCCCAGATTTACAAATGGCATAATGCAACTGGTCCTTGTCCAACTTTTCATAGATATCAGTCAATTGACTAAGTGGTAGGTTCTGAGCACCTTCTAAATGAAGCGTCTCGAACTCTTCTACTTCTCTCACGTCCACTAGAGAAAGTTGCTCATTTTGATAAAGCTGGTAAAAATCGTTAAAAGTAATTTCTTTCATTTTGTTTCTCCAAGAATCTTTTGAATTCTTTTTTTCAAATCTGGCACCACTTCTGACTCAAACCAAGGATTCTTAGCCATCCAGATTTGATTTCGTGGTGAGGGGTGCACCAGAGGGAAAAATTCTGGTAGATAGTCTTTGTAGCGTTTTACCCGCTCTGTTACCTTGCCACTAACCTTCTCATGAAGATAATAGGCCTGGGCATATTGTCCAATCAAAAGGGTCAATTCAATATTTGGACATTCCTTGAGGAGTTGTGGGTGCCATTTTTCGGCAAAGCCTTTACGGGGGGGAAGGTCGCCCGATTTTCCATGTCCTGGGAAATAAAAGTCTATGGGAATAACTGCAAACAAGCCCGAATTGTAAAAGGTGTCTTCATCCACACCTAGCCACTCACGCAAGCGATCGCCACTCTTATCCTTCCAATAAATCCCAGCTTCTTGCGTTTTAAGCCCAGGAGCCTGACCGACAATATTGATGCGGGCAGTTTTTGGCGCCGCAAAGAGAGGTTCGATTCCACGTTCTGTATAGCTGGTATTTTGCGGATCCGCCATAATGGCTTGCTTGATTCTTTCGATTTGAGACATCTGTTTTCCCTCCAAAAAGAAGTCCAAGCATACAATCTCAGACTTCTATCGTTTTATTTGATCAATTCATAAATAGCTTCTGCATAGATTGCTGCTGCTCGGAAGAGATCGTCCAAGGCGATAAATTCATTAGCTTGGTGCATGGTGTCAATAGAGTCTGGGAACATGGCACCGTAGGCAACTCCACGTTCCAGCAAGCGACCAAAGGTACCACCACCGATGACTTGCTCGTGACCTTGGAGACCAGTTTGTTTTTCATAAACATTCAACAAGGTTTGAACGAGTGGATCTTCCATTGGTACATAGTGAGGGGTATGACCGTGTTCAGAAAGGCTAACAGAAGCAACTGGTAAGTTTTCAAGAACTGACTGGATTTGCTCTGGACTTGTTCCTTTTGGATAACGGAAGTTGAGGGCAATGGTATTGTCAGCACTTGTTTCATCAAAGCGGAAGACACCGGCATTCATAGAAAGGGCACCCATCTTTTCATCTACATGAGCAACCTTGAGATTTGTACCCTCATGGTCGTTCAAGAGAATCTTACCAGCGATGTTAAGGTAGTCTTTTGCAGGTCCTGCAAAGTCAAACTGGCTGAGGAAAAGGGCAAGATAGGTCGCACCATTGACACCTGATGCAGGCATAGCACCATGGGCTGATTTACCAATGATGGTGACCTTGTATTTGCCAGCATCTTCTTGAATTTCTCCTCTGAGTTTGTATTCTGCAACAAAGGTATCTAGTTTAGCTTGCAAGTCAGCCAGGTCGCCTGAAACGACTGCTGTTGCTGATTCAGGTACCATGTTTTCACGCAATCCACCTCTGAAGCTGTGAAGACGGGCTGCACCTGTATTTTCACCTGCAAAGTGAAGATATTCCGTGATGTTCCCTTTTTCACCATTGATGATAGGGAATTCAGCGTCTGGAGAGAAACCGAAGTCTGGTTTCGCAAGTCCTACATGTTCAAAGTAGTAGTCCATGTCTGCCCAACCTGATTCTTCGTCTGTTCCGACGATGAAACGAACTTTCTTAGAAGTTGGAAGTCCCAATTCTTTGATGATTTTCAAGCCATAGTAACAAGCTGTTGTAGGTCCCTTGTCGTCTGAAGCTCCACGCGCATAAAGGCGACCGTCTTTGATAGTTGGTGTATAAGGGTCCGTTTCCCAACCGCTACCAGCTGGCACCACGTCCATATGGGCAAAGATTCCGAAAACTTCTTCTCCTTCACCAAACTCAAAATGTCCTGCGTAGTTATCAACATTTTTAGTTGGATAGCCATCGCGGTCTGCGATTTCAAGGAATTTTTCCAAGGCTTTTACTGGACCAGGTCCAAATGGATGCTGCGCATCTACTTTGCTGTCATCACGTTCTGAGTTGATTTCCAAAAGGCTAAACAAGTCAGCCAAGAGCTCTTCTTTGCGTTTTTCTACTTCTGCTGTAAAATCAATTGCTGTCATTTTTTCTTCCTTCTATCTTTTCTCGATGATTTCATCCACTGGCAAGCGGTAGCTTGGTTCCAATTTTTCGTCTGTGTAACCCACTGTAATCAAGAGTTCTGGGCGGAATCGGTCTTCAATGTCCAAAACTTCGTTGGCTTTTGATTTGTCAAATCCAAGAATAATGTTAGAACCGATTCCCTGGTCAGTCAAAGCAAGAACTAAGTTCATGGCTACTAGTCCCACATTAAGGGCCAAGTAGTCACTAACTTGCTGTTCACTGTAACGTGCAAATTCAGCAGGCAGATTCTTCATAAAATATTGAAGTTGCTCTTCAGAAAAGTTATTAGCGCCGCCAACTCGGGCAATCTTACGAGCACGTTTAGCCAAATCTGTGTCTGTAAACAAGGCAATGGTTACAGGCGCTGATGATACCTGTTCAAAGTTCGAACCATAAGCCAATTTTGCCAATTCAGCATTTTTCTCACGAACAACCACAAACTTCCATGGCTGGCTGTTGTGGGCACTTGGGGCCAAGGTTGCGATTTCGATAGCCGTACGCACATCTTTGGGATCTACCGGTTTATCAGTAAAATGCTTAGTCGCATGACGTTTTTTATTTAATTCAAGAAATTTCATAATCGATTTCCTTTTCTAATTCTACTGCATCCATTCTACCATATTTTGAAAGAGCTTGCAGAGATTTTTCATAGGAAAAGCAAGAGCAAAACAAACTGCTCTGTGCAGTTTGTAATAATTATTCTATATCACTCACCATAAAATTAGCAAATGGAATCATACTGAGATAGCTTCTCCGTTGTCACTTCTTCCAACTTTTTCTTTACCTGACCTTTTATGGCCGTATCCATCTGTGATTTTATTTTCCCAATAGCGACTTTTGTCTCCTCCGCACTTTCTCTCACTTTTTCTTTATAGTTGGTTTGCAAAGAATTTTTTTCCTTTAAGATTACTGTCGCCATTGTATAGATTCTATTCCTCTCCATCATGCGATACATCTGACGTAAAGCAAATTCATATTCTTCATCTGTGTAATATTCATTTAATGGTGCGAGCATATGACCTCCTTAAATCTCCGATTGTCTGTTCTAACTCATCTTGCTTTTTACGATAATCTCTATCTAACATCTCTTCATGGTACTGCAATTCATCTTCTCTACGCCTACACGCAAACTGAGAATCCTCCATCAATTGTTGCAAACTCCTATAAAACTGTTCTCCATCTTGGTAACTGTGTTGTCCCTTTTGAAGAAAGACATCCATTTTGCTAGCTTCGTCTTCAATGATTCGGGCAAGGCGGTCTCGACGTTCATAGAGTTCGTTATATTGATTCGTAAAAGTTGCTTTCCGCTTTAGATACTCATCTTCCAAATCATAATGCTCTTTTTCTTTTGCTTTTAACTTTTGGAAGACTAAATCCGACTGTTCCATTTTCTAAATTCTCCTGCCAATTCCTTATCTGTGGCCAGTTTACTCTCAATGACTTGGATAATCTGTTGGTTAAGGGTATCAAACTCTGTGGCTAGTTTTTCAGCCTTTTGATTCATTTGCTCAAAATCTTGCTTAACTGAACCGACAATCGTATCCTGAGTCACACCCGCAGACGCAAAAGTCGATAGAACTTCATCATAACTCAGGTATCGGAAACTACTAAAGTCAAGCTGATTCCATAGTTCTTGTGCTTTTGACACCACCTCTTCTTGAAGGTGCTTGACGTCGTCTGCACCAGCTCGAGCCGCATTAGCCATTCCTTCCCCTAGAGCCATTCCCTGCAAGCTATCCAAGTATATCTCTTCCCTACTTGACAAACCATCTGCCGAGAGGTAGCTTTTAATTTTTTGGTAGCGGTACATACCCGCTGTTGCTTCTGCTAATGCCGTTACTTTGAGATTTGTGACACGTTTTCCATCCAAATCAACTAGCTGGCCATTCTCATCAAATCGCCACTGGGACAAGTTATGATATTCTAACTTGTCACCCCAGTTATCTTTTGCAGGGTAGATGTAGGGAAATATAGCTGTTTGAGTCGTATTTCCCGTAATATTGCCAATAACATCATACTTATGACGGAAATTGCGAAATTGTTCTGGATGTTCTTGCATGTACTTGATTTCTTCTTTCGAAATCAAGTTATGAATATCTGGCCCGTTATACCCAACATTGGCATAACCTCGCTTTAAAGCGACATACATAGCCAGTGACTCTCCAAGCGAATGCCCCGCAGTTGTAATTTTAGCAGAGGGATAAGTTTTTTCGATTTCTTCCGCAAAACTCAGAGCCGTTTGAAATTGAGATTTTCTAAATGTCTTTGTTTTCAAATCCGACAACACCTGTCTATCACCAAATCCTATTGATTGGATATCTGTTTGGATGTCAAGTCGATCATCTTTATTCGTCCCAGCATAGGCAATCACTACATGGCTATAATCCACATTCCCATTTTTATCCACAGGAGCAACCGCCATCGCCTGCATACCGTTGGAGGTGTTGTCTTTTGCACTAAGAACTCGAAAAGTTTGTCCATTTGATTTAAAAATCTTATCGTCTCTCCAAGGTCGTTTTACTTTTCCTGCATCAACATTATAAACTCCATCAACAATATCATTATAATTTTTATCTGTTATTTTCATCACTTGCTCCAATATTTCACTTTAATATTATCTATTGTTTGTTGATTAGTGATTTCATTTTTTTCTTGTAAATTTAATCTTTTATTCCAACTAATTACATAATTGTCAGTTTTATCGTTAAATTTAAAGAAAGTAATTTCCATTTCAAGTTCTTTATTTAGAGTTAATAACGCAGTTCTTGAACCTGTTGTAGCATTATTTTCTATATCATTAAATTCTATTTCATTGATTCCCTCATAATGATTAACTAAATACAATACCATCCTATCCTGTTCGATTCTCATTTTTTCTTCCAATGTTTTTTCTTTTTGATGATTTAAACTAAACATCACGATTCCTCCTATTACACAAATTACTAAAGCAATAATACCCCATTTTTTACGCTTATTCATTAACACACCTCCTTATATCATTCTATAAAGCAACTAGCCCCAGTTACCTTATAGTATAACATAAACAGCTATTTTAATTAACATTAGCGTAATCCAGCACCGTCACAAACTGAGAATCTACTACTTCGCAGAATTTAGTCCTGAACGAGACTGTAGTTTTTCCCTCCCAAGCCATAAAGACTGTACATCCGTACCAAGATCCTTTATGTCATCTTTATTCGTCCCTGCATAGGCAATCACTACATGGCTATAATCCACATTCCCATTTTTATCCACAGGAGCAACTGCCATCGCCTGCATACCGTTGGAGGTGTTATCTATGGGTTTAGAGATTACTTTAAACCGATCGTTTGCAACTAATCGTCCCTCCTGAATAGGATTACTCACCTTACCAGTGTCAACATCGTAAACATCATCTACTATATATCTATAATCTTCTTCTGTAACCATATAGTTATCTCTCCTCTAAGTAGATAATTTTTACTGCTATATCATACCCAGCTTCTTCTTTGTGTTCTCTCTTTATGAATTCTGTTGGTGAATAATTAGAACTTCTTATTTTCCCATTCTCATTTAAAGAATCTATTTTGACAGATATATCATATTGATTATTTACTTTAGCAGTAATCCTCCAACTCCCGGTGCTTTCATTTTTTTGAAATTCAACAAACTTCACTCTCTCAATCTTTTGTCCATCAGCTAAATCATAGTTACTAACTAAAAACTTTGCTACCCTATCCTGTTCGATTCTCATTTTCTCTTCCAATGTTTTTTCTTTTGGATGATTCAAACTAAACATTATAACTCCTCCTATAATACAGATTACTAAAGCAATAATACCCCATTTTTTACGCTTATTCATTAACACACCTCCTTATATCATTCTATAAAGCAACTTGGTCTTAATTACCTTATAATATAGGACCAATAGCCACTATGGTCTTGTGCATTGAATTCAAGTTTAGCATAGTTCACTTACGATTTCCTTTTCTAATTCTACTGCATCCATTCTACCATATTTTGAAAGAGCTTACAGAGATTTTTCATAGAAAGAAATTGGAACAAGGATGAGTAACCAAACGAAGTCCATCTTTTAAATCAGGGAACCCCTCATCCAGTTCCAACTAATTTTCAGGGATTTAAAGAAACTAGTCTACCTTATATTCTGACTTTATAGTCTCCAAAAATTTCTTCACATCCTCCACATACCCATGCTTTTCAATTAAACTAGCTAAGAGTTCCAGATTGTGCCCCCGATAGTTGTCATCTCGACGTAGTTCTTCATACATTTCGATAAAAGGAAGCCCCTTGGACTTGGCCAATTCTAACTCTGCTTCATAATCATAGGAAACTTTTCGGAATAGAATATTTACCAATTCCCCATTTTCCACTTCTATCACAGCATACTGGGCACGGTGATTTTTTAACTTTTCCCAATCAAAATAGGGCATGCCAATCGTACCTGGATTGATGATTTGTTGCCCTTGACTTCCATAACGAAGCAACTGCTTGTGGACATGACCATAGATTGCCACGTCCGTTTCCTCATCTAGGAGTTGGTCAAATTTCTCTGTATCATTCCCAACAGACAGATCCCCACCATAGTTTTTTTCAGGCAAATTATGAGAAAGAGAAAAGCGCAGCCCCTCAACTTCTTTCTTTTCTAGCAAAGGTAAGCTTCGTAGCCAGTCAATCGTTTCAGGATCCATTCGCTCCATCAAAAACTGGGTCAATCGCATGAGCTGGACTTCCTGTGGGTCTTCCAAGCCATATTGCCCATCTAAAGCCTCAAGGACACAATCATCCCAATTGCCTCGAACACTTGCAGTGATAGGAAGTTCCTTTAACAGAGCGACCAAGTCATTTGCACCTGGACCAGGTAGAAAAATATCTCCCAGAAGCCAATATTCACTGGCTCCTTGAGTTTTAGCATCTGCAATCACTGCTTCTAGTGCCGTTGCATTGCCATGAATATCTGATAAAATTGCGATTTTATGGTTCATGATGGTTTTCCTTTTTCTATTTCATCTAGCCAATTGTGAAACTCCCAACGAAGAGGAGCTTCCTTGCCTATTCTTTGCCTCAAATGTTCTTGATATTGAAGATAAAAGGCGTAATCTCCCCAACTACTCCATGATTGAGAAGGTATTGAGATTTTTAACTGTTTTTTAGCCCTCTCTAACACGATGTTATCTATCGGTACGTGTAAAAAAGGAAAAACGGAGTCTAGGGGTACAACCTCAAGCATATAGAGATACTTGAAAGTCATATTAATCCACTTTTGAGCATGACCATAAGTGAATTGAATCCCATTTGAGCGATAGCAGTCTATAACAGTATCACAAGTCCTATGATGCCAACTATCAAAATCAGTTTGACACAATTTGTCCCGGTCCAATAGATTTAAAATTGCTTCTTTGATACACTTTGAAGCCTGCTTTCTCATCTCCAAGCGCTGTTCATCTGGCATGCCATGAAAGCGCAAGGTTCGATTAAAATCCAGATAGGCTCGAGTAGTTGCAGCTAAAAATAAATCTTTTGAATTCCCAAAGTAAGCATATCGTAAAAAAAGGAGTATATCTCTGTCAATCTCAATCCTAATCATATCTTCTACTTTCTATCTAGCTACTTATTCTAATTTTTTTACTGGTTCTGCCACTTGAGCCAACTCCACTTCTTCCTGCGGGTTCAACTTCCTCTGCACAGCATCTGCGACAGCTCTTGGCACCCCAACTTCGACAATCTCATCCACACTGGCTTCCTTGATTTTAGTCAAAGACTTGAAATGTTTCATGAGATTCTGCTTGCGTTTAGGTCCTAGACCGTCAATCCCATCCAATTGCGAAGAAAAGGAGTTTTTGGAGCGCAGTTGACGGTGGAAAGTGATGGCAAAGCGGTGCACCTCATCTTGAATGCGTTGGAGGAGGAAAAATTCCTGAGAATTCCGTGACAGCTCCACCACCTCCAGCGGATCTCCAAAGAGCAATTCATGGGTTTGGTGCTTGTCATTCTTTTGCAGACCTGCAATGGGAATATCCAAGCCCAGCTCCTCTTGGATGACTTGCTTGGCAATATTGACTTGACCTTGTCCTCCATCAATCACAATCAAATCTGGCGGGGTTAAACCATCACGTTGAACTCGACCATAACGCCTGCGAATGACCTCTCGCATGCTGGCGTAGTCATCTGGACCCACAACCGTTTTTATCTTGTACTTACGGTAATCCTTCTTACTCGGTTTACCATTGACAAAGACCACCATGGCCGAAACAGGACTGGTTCCCATGATATTGGAGTTATCGAAGGACTCAATGCGAACCGGAATTGGTATTTGAAGCAAGCGCCCTAGATTTTCAATAGCTCCTTGTGTTTTTTCGACAGATTTTTCTAGCAGATTGAACTTCTGCTCCAGACTAACACGGGCATTTTTGATGGCTAGATTGACCAGCTGTTTTTTCTCTCCACGCTGGGGTTTGACAATCTTGGTATCCACCAAGACCTTGACAGCTTCTTGGTCAATATCCTGCGGAATCAATACTTCATTGGGGACTAGATGGGATCTTTCTTGATAGAATTGTCCCACATAGGTCAAGAAGTCTTCGTCCGGATCATTGTAGTAGGGGAAGAGATTGACGTCTCGCTCGATGAGTTTGCCCTGACGGACAAAGAAAACCTGCACACACATCCAGCCCTTGTCCACATAGTAGCCAAAGACATCACGGTTTTGGAGGTCCTTGGCCATAACCCGTTGCTTGGTCCGAAGTGTTCCAATGGCCTGAATCAGGTCACGGTATTCCGCCGCGCGTTCAAACTCCATATTTTGTGCTGCCACTGCCATTTTACTCTTGAGGTCATCGATGATTTTGTCATCCTGTCCTTTTAAAAAGTCAGAAACCTCCTGAGCCATGGACTTGAAATAGGCCTCATCCTTCTTACAGATAGTGTGGGCCATACATTGACCGATGTGGTAATAAAAACAGACCTTAGACGGCGGATTGGTACACTTACGAAAAGGGAAAATCCGATCCAGTAGTCGCTTGATTTCATTGGCCGCACCGACATCTGGATAAGGACCAAAGTAAAGTCCGCCATCCTTTTTGACCTGACGAGTGATGATAAGCCGTGGATAGCGCTCATTGGTGATTTTTATAAATGGATAAGACTTATCATCCTTGAGCATGATATTGTATTTAGGCTTGTTTTCCTTGATGAGGTTGATTTCTAGGAGAAGTGCCTCAATATTGGACTCAGTAACGATAAATTCAAAATCCACAATCTCAGACACCAGAGCCTCTGTCTTGGTATCATGACTGCCACGGAAATAGGAGCGCACACGGTTGCGCAGATTTTTAGCCTTTCCTACATAGATAATGGTGCCGTTTTTATCTTTATGAATGTAGCAACCAGGGCTGGTCGGCAAGAGCTCTAGTTTTGATTTGATCAAGTTGTTCATAGTTCCATTATAGCAAAAAGGCCGTAACAGGACGAACAAAAAGCCCCACCAACCGCTTGATAGAGGAGCTTTGATTTCTTTTCGGATTGCACCGACTTCATCTAGTCGCTACTGGTGTAGAGTTCTTGAACCGCCTTCACATCCTGGGGCTGAATCCCATAGTAGGAGCCTGCCGGCTGCATAACAGAAGTCTCGTTGGTATGATCCAATCCGATAGCATGTCCCAACTCGTGCTCCGCTGTGTGCACAATCCGTTCATAAGAATAACCATAACTTGGATTGGATAGATAATAATGATTCAGACGAACCGTTACAGATATAAATTGATTGGTCAACAGATTGGTTTGACTCTCGGCTTGACCAGCTACAGCTGTCGATCCATCGTTCATTTCACTTGCCACAATATCTGCTTGGCTAGAATCCGCGACCACCTCAAAGGTAAAGGCGCCCGTTTGATTCCAGTTTTTTATGGCTTCTGCATAGGCACCTTGGAAGGTCTCATCCATTTGAGGCTCAATATAGATGCGAGCTGAGGCCTGAGCCCACTTGCCTTCTGCATGTTGGTGACTGTCTGTCTGAGACAAGACCTCCAGCGTTCCCGTCTCCTTCCACTGATTCCAGCCACCTTGACCAATCTTACTCATTTTTTCAACCTGATTGACCGCAGAATAAAAATCACCAGACAGATACCAAACCACTCCAAAAGCAATGAGAAGTAGAATAACAACAGTCCAAACTAGACGCCAGAAGAGACGCCAAATTCCCAAAAGAAATCGGAAGAATAATCGAATAATCCAGAACATGACGCTCCACCTTTCATAAAAATAAGAACCTATCTTGAAATCACATTCTCCTTGTTCAAGATAGATTCTCTATTTTACTGAAGAAAGCTGAAAGAAACCTAAAACTAAGATAAACGTTCTTCCAAGACAAAGTCAATTGGTAGAGTAGCCAAAAAACGCTCCAATTGTTTTTCCCAGTAGTACCACTCGTGCTTGCCTGGACTGTGACTATAGGTCACTTCAAAACCAAGTTTTTTGAGGTTTTTCACTGCGAGATTATTGGCAGAGTATAGATAGTCTTGCTCCCCACACCAAGCCCATAGTTTGGTCTTTTTATCCGATTTCGCAGCGATACTTTCAAGCGAATGAGGGCTAGCTGTCCAGTCTTTGATTTCTCCAAACACTCCTCGCCAGTATGCAAGAGAGCCCAAATCCTGACTTTCAGGAGAAAATTCTTGGAAACTGAGTGCACCAGAAAAACTAGCAGCATGTGAAAAACGATCGGTTGCGAGAGCTAGCTTGAAGGAACCATAGCCACCCATAGAGAGACCTGCAATGAAGGTCTTTTCACGCTTGCTAGTCATATTGGGGAAGAAGCGTTTCATAACCTGAGGCAACTCTTCTGCTAGAGCTGTATAGTAGTTATAGCCATACTGAGTATCTGTGTACCAGCCATTATTTGTATTGGGCATGATAACAATGAGATTGGTTCCCCGCAACAAGCGCTCGACATTGGTCCGCTTGAGCCAGCTATTCTGATTTCCGGACATTCCGTGCAAAAGATAAAGGACAGGAATATCTTTACAATCTGGTTCAGTTACCCGACTAGCATCTGGATAGAGCACAGTAACGCCCCACTCCATATCCAAAACTTCAGAGTAATACTCGATATTCATAACTGCCATGGTTGTCTCCTTTATACTATTCTATAAGAAAAAGCCGAATTTCGACTTTTTCTGTAGGTATACTGCTTATTATTTAGCTTCCATCACGACAGGCAAGATTGCTGGGCGACGCTTGGTTTGATCAAAGAGGTACTTGGTCAAATTATCACGAACCTTGCCTTTGAGATCTGCCCAGTCAAAATCATCACCTTGAAGATATTCTTCTACCGTTTGGTTAATCAATTCAGAACTTTCACGGAGAATATCACGGCTCTTCTTGAGATAAACAAATCCACGCGTATGAACGCGAGCCTTAGCCACAATTTTCTTCTCACGACGGTTGACAGTGATAGCCACGATAAAAATCCCATCCTCTGACAAAACCTTACGGTCACGAAGAACAACATTTCCAACATCTCCGATGGCATTTCCGTCAATCAAAACATCACCTGCGGAAACTCCGCCAGCAGGGACAAAGTCCCCGTGTTCGTAGGACATAGTGGTTCCCTTTTTAGGGATAAAAATGCGCTCTGGCAACATTCCAACCGCCATGGCAGCCTTGGCATGTGCATCCAATTCACGGTACTCCCCTTGGATTGGGAAGAGATACTTGGGTTGCAAGAGATTAATCATTAACTGCAAATCACGCGCATTCCCGTGTCCTGATACTCGCAAGCTTTGGGTAATGAGTTTTACCACACCACCAGCTTGGTATATCATATTTTCCACACGCGCCATGACAGCTTCTTTGGCGATAGATGGAGTCGTTACGATATAAACTAGGTCACCATCCTTGATTTCCACATAACGGTGGCGGCCGATCGACATCTTACGAAGTCCATTGATAGGCTCACCCATACGACCAGTCTCAAGAATGATCAACTCATGGTCTTCAAAGCGAGACATTTCTTTGGGTTTGATCAAGAGACTTTCGTTGGCTAGAGACAATTTTTTAAGACGAATCGCTGTGCGGACGATATTTTCAATATCAAATCCAGTCAAAACAACTCGGCGACCTGTATCCGCAGCAGCATCAAAAACCTGCTGGATACGAGAAAGGTTGCTGGCAACTGCTGCAACGATAATACGACCTTCCCAGTCTGCAATGGTCTGGGTAATTTCATCTCCAACTTCACTCTCGCTTGCCACCTGGATATTGCTATCTGCATTCGCAGAATCACTGAGGAGCGCCAAGACACCATCACGACCAATCTCTGCCAAACGAGCAAAATCCGTCGCATAGGATTCGCTAGCCGTCTGGTCAAACTTGAAGTCACCTGTATAAACGATGCTACCTTCACTTGTTTTCAAGACAACTCCCAAACTTTCTGGGATAGAGTGAGTCGTACGGAAGAAGGAAACCACAGTCCCTCCAAAATCAATCTCCGTATCCTCATCAATGATATGGAAGTCATTGAATTTCTTAACCGCATCATTTCCTTTAACAAAGAGTTTCGCCAACTCAATGGTCAACTCAGAGCCAAACACAGGCACCTTGGCCTCTGCCAAAAGGTAAGGCAGAGCACCAATGGCATCCGCATGCCCGTGGGTCAAGAAGACCCCAGCGATACGGTCGCTATTTTCAAAAAGATAGTCCATATTTGGAATGACGACGTCAACCCCTAGTTGTTCATTTTCAGGGTATTTAAGCCCTGCATCCAAAACAAAAATAGATCCATCGATTTCAGCGATGTACATATTTTTCCCATTTTCACGTACACCACCTAGTGTTGTTAAACTGATATTACTCATTTTTCCTCCGAAACTTCATTTATCTTGATTATAGGGTAGATTTACCCTCTTAATTCTAAAAGTTCTAAAACTTTCAGCCGAATCTTTTCCTACCATTATACCATTTTTTTGATTATTTTCAAAACGAAGATTTGTTTTCAAAAAAGAGCTGGTTGCCCAACTCTTTCCTATCTTCTAGTTTTCTGCCATTAAAAAGTCATAAATTTCTTGCACGGTACCCAGCGCCATGATTTCTTGAATTTTTACAGTTTGTTTGAGATTTTGGTAAATCTGACTTTCAGCAATTTCCCTTTTCGGCGCTTCTTTATTGACTGTCATGACACCATCTTTGATCGTCACAAAACCTAGCTCTTCAAATACTTGGATCATCTTGACAAGTAAGATTTGTTGGATATTGAGATAAGTCGCCAAATCCTTAAGCTTGTAGCGAATATCAAACTCTGGGAACTGGTAAATAGTCTTGTACAATTTTGCAAACTGCTCTCTGGTCCCATAACCTGTTAGATAGTAGGCCTTGTCAATGTCATTTTTGAAATAGACAGCAGAGAAATGTTGTTTCTGAAAAATGGCCTTCAGCAGAGTAATATCCTCGGGAATGGTTTTCACAACAACCGCTTCACTAGTCGCTAAATCTGGCACCTCTCCAGAGAAATCCAAGACTGGAATTCCCTCTGGCAAGACTGCATTCTTCCCACGAATGTTAAAGAGTTGAACACCTTCCACACGCGCATCCACCATCATCAACTGGAGGGCAGTTTGGCCATTCCATTGATTGACAGACAAGGTGACTGCTAATTCTAAGTTTTTGGTTTGAGAAAATTCTGTCGCCCATCTACCTTGTCCAAAGGCCACCACTTCAAAACTCGCCTCACCCTTGGAAATTTTTAGTTTGAGGTGGGCATTGCCTGCTCCCATAGTACGGGCACTTTCGACATGAAAATCCTTGATATAAAAGACAGGTTTCTGATTGTCCATTCCAAAAGGTGCCAAGCGTTCAAAACTTTTAACCGTTTCTAAACTAAGAGTCTCCAAATCCAACTCTTCATCTAGATTTAACTTATTCTTACCACTAGCATCTGCACCTTTTTCACGGACATAGTCTTCCAAAACCTGAGATAAATCTGAGAGTTTCTCAACTTCTAGCGTCATTCCTGCTGCACCAGCATGGCCACCGAATGCGATGAAGAGATCTCGATGGGGATCCAGAGCTTCAAAAATATCGACTGCTTCCACACTACGAGCGCTACCCTTGGCACGACCATCTTCTATATTAAGAACGATAACTGTCTGCCCTAGTTCTTCCAACAAACGACCAGCAACGATACCCAGAACGCCAGGATTCCAGCCTTCCTTGGCCAAAACCTGGACCTTCTTCTCAGGATCCACCATGGTCTTAGCTTCTTCATAGATAGATTGTACAATTTCCTTACGCTCTTCGTTTTTCTGATGAATCATGAGGGCAATCTCATGTGCTTCCTCATCGTCAAACCCAGTCAGCAAATCAATGGCAGGATTGGGATCGTCCAAGCGGCCTAAAGCATTTAAACGAGGGGCAATCTGAAATCCAACCGTCTCTTCTGTCACTTCGTTCGTAGCAATCCCAGCCATATCTAGCATTTCTTGTAGACCAATACGCTGAGTATGCCCCAGCATTTCCAGACCATATTGAACCATGATACGGTTTTCATCTGTCAAGCTCACCATATCGGCAATGGTTCCGATAGCGACCAAATCAAGCAATTCTACTTGCACTTCTTCTAAAAGAGCGCAAGCTAGCTTGAAAGCCACTCCACAACCAGCTAACTGTTTGAAGGGATAATCCGCATCTGGATGCTCAGGGTGAACAATCGCATAGGCATCGGGAAGGGTTTCCGGCATAGAATGGTGGTCGGTCACAATGACATCCACTCCCATAGACTGGGCCAGTTCAATGGCCTCGTGACCTGCAACCCCATTATCCACTGTCACAATCAAGGAAATTCCCTCTTGCTCGATAAAGTATTTATAGACACTGGCATTGGGACCATAGCCATCGGTAAAACGATTTGGCAGGTAAACACGGCACTCGGCGCCAAGTTGTTCCAAACTTTCCTTCACAATCGAAGCTGAAGTCATGCCATCCGCATCATAGTCACCGTAAACGAGGATATTCTCCCCTTCTTCAATGGCCTGACGAATCCGTTCCACTGCCTTGTCCATATCATGGAGCAGATAGGGGTCATGTAAGTCCTCTAAAGAAGGTTCTAAAAACTTCTTTAGACTTTCTTCATCTTGAATCCCTCTTTCAAATAATAATCGAGCCACCTCAGGACCCAGTCCAGCCTTCTTGGCTATCTTTGTAAAATCCGCATCTTCAACCTGCGGGGCAAACTGCCATTCATAAGTAGGAGTTATCAAAAAAACATCCACTCTTTCTAAGAATTCTATCGTTTCATTATAACATGATTTAGGCATTTTCTCTATTCAGATTGCTTTTTTATAACATTTTAGTGAATTTTTTCAGATATGATTTGACAAGACAATTTTTTTGGTGTAAAATCATGTTATAAAATCTAACACAAAGGAGATCTCTCATGGCTTTAGTAGAATTTAAAAACGTCGAAAAATATTACGGAGACTACCACGCACTCCGCGACATCAATCTCCGTTTTGAAAAAGGGCAAGTCGTTGTCCTGCTTGGACCTTCAGGTTCTGGAAAATCAACCCTTATCCGTACGATCAATGGTTTAGAAGCTGTTGACAAAGGAAGTCTCCTAGTCAATGGACACCAAGTAGCAGGTGCAAGTCAGAAGGATTTAGTTCCTCTTCGTAAGGAAGTTGGCATGGTTTTCCAACATTTCAACCTCTATCCACACAAAACAGTGTTAGAAAATGTGACACTAGCGCCCATAAAAGTTCTAGGAATTGATAAAAAAGAAGCTGAAAAAACAGCCAAAAAATATCTAGAATTTGTAAATATGTGGGACAAAAAAGATTCTTACCCAGCCATGCTATCTGGTGGACAAAAACAACGGATTGCCATCGCGCGCGGACTCGCCATGCATCCAGAGCTCCTCCTCTTTGATGAGCCAACATCTGCCCTCGACCCTGAAACCATTGGAGATGTTCTGGCAGTTATGCAAAAATTGGCTCAAGACGGGATGAACATGATCATCGTTACCCACGAAATGGGCTTTGCCCGAGAGGTTGCTGACCGCATCATCTTTATGGCTGACGGAGAAGTTTTAGTAGATACGACAGATGTCGACGACTTTTTCGACAATCCAAGCGAACCTCGTGCCCAACAATTCCTCAGCAAAATCATCAACCATGAAAGTGACAAAGTCAAATAAGGAGGCGCCTATGAAAAAGAAATTCTTTTTATCAGCGTTATTGATTAGCCTTTTCAGCCTTTCTACTGCCAAACCAGTTCAGGCTGATACTAGTGTGGCAGACATTCAAAAAAGAGGCGAGCTGGTTGTCGGTGTGAAACAAGACGTTCCCAATTTTGGCTACAAGGATCCCAGGACTGGGACTTATTCTGGTATCGAAACTGACCTTGCCAAGATGATTGCGGACGAACTCAAGGTCAAGATTCGCTATGTGCCTGTCACCGCCCAAACCCGTGGTCCCCTTCTAGACAATGGGCAGGTCGACATGGATATCGCTACCTTCACCATCACAGACGAACGTAAAAAACTCTACAACTTCACCAGTCCCTACTACACGGATGCTTCTGGTTTTTTGGTCAATAAGTCTGCCAACATCAAAAGCATTGAGGACCTAAATGGTAAAACGATCGGAGTTGCCCAAGGTTCCATTACCCAACGTTTGATTACCGAACTAGGTAAAAAGAAAGGTCTGAAATTTAAGTTTGTAGAACTGGGTTCCTATCCAGAATTGATTACTTCCCTTCACGCTCACCGTATTGATGCCTTTTCCGTGGACCGCTCTATCCTGTCTGGCTACACCAGTAAACGAACAGAGCTGCTAGATGATAGTTTCAAGCCATCTGACTACGGTATCGTCACCAAGAAATCAAATACTGAGCTCAACGACTATCTTGATAGCTTGGTTACAAAATGGAGCAAAGATGGCAGTTTGCAAAAACTTTATGACCGTTACAAGCTCAAACCCTCTAGCCATACTGCAGATTAAGGAGGATACCCCATGACAGATTTATCATCTTGGACAGCCTATTTTCAGGATTTTGGACAATTTTTCAACGGTTTCCTCTTCACTCTTGCCCTAGCAATTGGATCCTTTATCCTAGCTATGGTCTTAGGAATCATCTTTGGAGTCCTATCAACTAGCAAACATCAAATTTTAAGAATTTTGGCTCGTATCTTTGTCGAATTTTACCAAAACACTCCCCTCTTGGTGCAGTTTGTCATCGTTTTCTATGGTTTGCCTCTTATCAGTGACCACACCATCATGATTCCGATTTATTGGACAGCTGTTCTCTGCGTGGGACTCTATCACGGCGCTTATATCGCTGAGGTTATTCGTTCAGGGATTCAGTCTATTCCTAGTGGTCAGATGGAGGCCGCCTTATCGCAAGGTTTCACCTATATCAGTGCCATGCGCTTAATTATCTTGCCTCAGGCCTTCCGTATCATTCTCCCTCCATTGACCAACCAAATCGTTAACCTTATCAAGAATACTTCAACGGTTGCGATCATCTCTGGAGTAGACTTGATGTTTGTGACCAAGTCTTGGTCAGCTCTCAACGGAAATTATATCCCAGCCTTTTTAGGTGCTGCTCTTCTCTACTTTGCCCTATGCTTCCCTGTTGCCCAGTTTGGTCGCAAGATGGAGCAAGCCAATAAAAAAGCCTATTCACTTTAGGAGGTTACTATGGAATCTATTTTAGAAGTTTTGACCCCAGATAACCTAGCCTTTATCTTTAAAGGATTTGGCTTGACCCTCTATATTTCTCTGATTGCCATTGTCCTCTCTACCATCATCGGTACAGTTCTAGCCGTCATGAGAAATGGGAAAAATCCTGTCTTGCGGATCATCTCTAGCATTTATATTGAGTTTGTACGTAACGTTCCCAACCTTCTCTGGATTTTCACCATCTTTTTGGTGTTTAAGATGAAGTCCACACCAGCAGGAATCACTGCCTTTACCCTTTTTACCTCAGCAGCCCTAGCTGAGATTATCCGAGGTGGTCTTAATGCTGTGGACAAGGGGCAGTACGAAGCAGGAATGTCACAAGGATTCACTTCAGCCCAAATCCTCTACTACATCATTCTCCCACAAGCAATCCGTAAAATGTTGCCAGCCATCATTTCTCAGTTTGTGACAGTGATCAAGGATACCAGTCTTCTCTACTCTGTTATCGCCCTACAAGAACTCTTTGGCGCTAGTCAAATTCTCATGGGCCGTTATTTCGAACCAGAGCAGGTCTTCAGTCTTTATATCCTGATTGCTCTCATCTACTTCAGCTTTAACCTAGCAATTTCAAGTCTATCCCGCATGCTTGCCAAACGTTGGCAACAAGCAGCAGAATAAAAAGAAGTGTGAACTCAAAAAAGGGTTCACATTTTTTGCTACAAATGAAAAAGAGTAACTCAATACTATGCAAACGTTTTACTTTTTGGTAAAATGACTTTAAAACCATAAAGCTAGGAGAAGAGTCATGATCCAAGAACTTTACAAAGAATTCTCTCAACTGAAACAAGTTGAAGCCATCGCTCTAGGTGGTTCACGTGCAGGACAAGCCTATGATCAAAATTCTGATTATGATGTCTACATCTATCTCAACTCTCCCATCGATGAGGCAATTCGACAAAATATTTTGAGTAAGTACTGCTCCTATATGGAAATTGGAAACCAGTTTTGGGAGTTAGAGGATGACTGTATACTAAACAACGGAATCGAAATCGAGTTGATTTATCGTTCGCTGGATTCTTTTGAACAAGAATTGAACACAACTGTTTTTCAACACAAAGCTCAAAATGCTTATACAACTTGCATGTGGCACAATCTACTCCACAGCAAGATTCTATACGACCCAAATGGGCGCTATACCTCTCTTCAAAGAGCCTACCAGATTCCCTACCCTCAAGAACTCAAAAAACATATCATCGAAAAACAGCTCCTTTTGCTGGATCAGGCCATGCCCGCCTTCTCTCACCAAATTAAAAAAGCTATCAAACGCCATGATCTTCTCAGTATGAATCATCGTACGAGTGAATTTTTTGCTTCCTACTTTGACTTGTTGTTTGCGCTCAATGAGCAAACCCATCCTGGTGAAAAACGAATGCTAGAGTACGCAAAGGCCCATTGTACTCTCCTCCCTAAGCAATTTGAAGAAACTATTCGCGACTATTTCCAACTACTCTATCAACCGCAACAAGAAGAACAAGCGGTCGTAACCTTACAAACCATTCTGAACCAACTAAAAACCATTTTGCCATAGACCCAAAAGAAAATGTGAACCTCTGTTGCTGGTTCACATTTTTTGTCGTTGACTGTAAAAATCTAGTCTACTCATATGCAGTTGCTTATTTTTGACCCTCTCTGAAAATCTGTAACTAGGTTAGAAATTGTCCACTTGATTGACGAGTAACCACCAAGCTATTCCAAAATCTCACCTACAATCTCCTGACCCGTTCTACTATTGTTGCTACTAATGGAACTTCTATTTTTTCTCAAGCTACTGTAATTTTTTTAGAGAATCTAACAATTATTACAATATGAATTTTGCAAAAATCATCCACCGATGAGTTCACATATTACCACAAAATACCTCTATAAGAGAAAATCAGAGCTAAAATCAATAAAACGTAGAAGGCGATAAAAAGCCATCTCATCTTCACACATAGAGCAATATATTCTCTGATAAAGGCCGATGGGATATAGTAGGCGGCTGTACGGCAACCAAGACCATCTCCCTTCATCCCAATACGGCGAGCATAGGTACTGGTACGAAAAACATGGTAATCATTGGTCACAAAGAGAAAACGTGGACTGGTCACCAGCCTCTCTCCCATTTCTTTTGAGAAGAGAAGATTCTCATAGGTTGTCGTTGAGTCTTCCTCTAGGAGAATCGCTTCTCTCGGAACATCCGTCTCTTCCAGCAAATAATTACAAATTGCCTGAGCTTCGGAAATCTTCTCATCCCCACCTTGGCCACCACTAGCGATCAATTTGACATCTGGATTATTTGAATTGTGGTAAGCCTCAACAGCCTTGTCAATCCTACGCTTGAGCAAAGGACTCACCCTTTCTCCATCCAACAAACCAGCCCCATGAATGATGATAAAATCATAATGTTTTTTCTTAGGAATGAAGAGATACAAGATAGAATATAGTAGAAATCCTGCAAAGGCAAAACCAAAAATCAAATACGAATAAATCAAAAAGAAAAAGATGATATTCACTAGATGATTGGTGTAGAACAAGCTCTTGGTATCGCTCACTCGAATCACCATGATTACAAAAAAGAACAGAATCACACACCCTAGTCCCAGAGACAAATAATTTGCCTTGGATTTCCCCTCTTTCTTCAACAACACAAATCCGTTATGAATAAGGAAAAAGCCACTTAGAAAAACTAAAAATGGAAGCAAGAGAAAAATCACTGCAAAGAAAATCATGTGCAATTCTTCTTGCCCAGCCTCGTAAAAAAAATTGGCAATAGACAGGTAAGAAAAAAGCAGAGACAAAAGTAAAAGAGCCGGATTCCAGAGACTGCGATTGTCCCTAAAAAATGAAATCAGAAAAAGTAGGACAAAAAAACCTGTAATAAAGTACATAATCTTCTCCTTTGATGACTACATTGTACCATAATTGTGGCAATAGAAAAAGAGGAGCCTAGCCCTCTTATTTTACTATTCTTGCTTCTGCATCTGCCACAACCTGAGCCAGACTCGTCTGACCAAGTTGGTTTTCCATTGCCTCTTGGATATCTAGTAGTTTTTGATCTAAGACCGCATGGATATTCGATCCAATTGGACAACTTGGGTTCGGATTTTCATGGAAACTAAACAATTGACCAGTTTTTCCAAGGCATTCTACCGCTTGATAGACGTCTAAAAGCGTGATCTCATTTAGATCTTTGATAATCTCGGTACCGCCCGTTCCACGCGCAACCGATATCAGCTCTGCATTTTTGAGTTGGGACAAGGTTTTACGGATAATAACTGGATTGACCCCAACACTAGCAGCCAAAAAATCACTGGTAACTTTTGTTTTCTTCCCTTCTAGAGCGATGATAATCAACATATGCGTTGCAATCGTAAATCGACTTGAAATTTGCATCTTCTTCTCCTTTCACATCCTATCTGATACTCATTATACCCTTTTACGTTGTAATGTCAATCATTACCACTATCCAACCATGCATCCAACTCGGCATCATGCCCTTGTTCTTGGGCAATTTCATACAGAAGTTCCTGATTATGGGTGTGGTGAATCCCATTTACCAAACTTTCATAATAGACCTGAAAATAAGGAAGCTTTAAATCCTTAGCCAGCTGCAACTCAGCCTCTACATCATAATCCACTCGACGAAAATCAACATCAGCCAAACCTGTCTCATCAAACTCTAAGATCATATACTGGGCACGTAGGTCCTTACGCAACCTCGCATCTAAAAAGAAGGGTTGCCCAATCGATCCTGGATTGAGGATCAACTGTCCGTCACTTCCATAACGAAGCAACTGTTGGTGGATATGCCCATATACTGCGATAGAGGCATACGGTTCCGTCACCAATCTATCAAAA
This sequence comes from Streptococcus oralis subsp. dentisani, assembly GCF_002096335.1. GTDB lineage: Bacteria > Bacillota > Bacilli > Lactobacillales > Streptococcaceae > Streptococcus > Streptococcus oralis_Z. The sequence continues at coordinate 54,000 of NZ_NCUW01000027.1, read as the reverse complement.
TCTTCTTGTTTTCCCGTATGAATCAACTCTCTACCCCAGTTTTTATCAGGGAGATGGTGAGTGATTCCCACCGTCAAATCACCAAACTGACGATGAACTTGCATAGGTTGATTGTGGAGGTCTTCGATTTCTTCAGGGCTAATCTCTTCTAAGATATACTGGCATTGGCGTAGGAGATAGCGATGACTAGCTTTTGTTAGATCTAGCTTGCGATGCAAACCACGCCAGAGACTATTCTCCCAATTACCCAGAACTCTTACTGTGATGGGCAAATCAGCCAAGAGGTTCAAAATCCTTCTACGTCCTGTTCCCGGCATAAGAACATCTCCCAAAAGCCAGTACTCATCCACCTTTGCCACTTTAGCATCAGCCAGTACAGTTTCCAAGGCAGTCGTGTTCCCATGTATGTCTGAAAGAACTGCTATTTTCGTCATTCTTTCCCCTCAATTTTCTTACTTCTTATGCTAGTATTATAACAAAAAAATTCATAAAGCTTATTATTTCTGCCTACCATAGCACCTTGTAAGGGTTTGCAAATCGTGCTATAATATAGGTAGAGAGTTCCCCTTCATTTAGGATCATGTGGTCTTCAACATCTCTCTATTTTTGCAGATTGGAGGACTATTGCCATGCGGAAATATCTTAAGTATATCCCATACTGCCTTGTCATATTCTTCTTTTACTGGCCCCTCTATGAGTTGCTTTTGCTGCTGATATCTGATTCTTATACGCTGAAAGGGCTTTACATTTATAACATCATCCTCTTTTCACCTTTGGCAACCTTCATCGTGTCCCTTCTTTATAGCTACCGTTTCCAATTCTCACTGTGGTGGTTGCTCGGTATTGCTCTTCTCTATTGCTTTACCATCATCACTTTCAATGAATTCATTCTCGTTTATTTCCTAGCTTATGAACTCTTTGCCCTACTTGGTATGGCTTCAGGTTCGGGTATTAAATACATGCTCCAGCAAGGAAAAAGCAAAAAACTTTCACAAAATCCTTGAAAATTCTCGCAATCATGCTATAATAATGCATAGAGACAAGTCACTTAGTCCCTTTCTACTAGAGAGTGCGTGGTTGCTGGAAACGCATAGAGAGCCTAAACTGATACTACTCTACTGACTTTTATGAAAACATAAAACGGTGGCCACGTTAGAGCCAATCAGAGGTGTCCCTCTTTTTTGAGGAACATAAATGAAGGTGGAACCACGTTGCGACGTCCTTTAGAGGATGTCGTTTTTATTTTGTCAGAAGGAGGAAGAATGATGCTTTATATGATTGGCGGATCGCCTTGTAGTGGAAAGTCAACAATTTCTTCACTTCTTGCTAGACAGTATCAGCTGATTCATATCAAACTGGATGATTTGGTAGATGAGATGATGAGTCAAGCAAGTGCAGACTCACAGCCAATTTGCCTTCTTAGACAGGATAGAAGTCCAGAACAAATCTGGATGAGAAATCCAGAAGAGATGGCAGATGAAGAATGGCGCTTTTATGAAGAGATTTTTCCTTATGTGAAATCTTACTTGATAAAAAATCAAGATAGACCTCTCTTGGTGGAGGGGGCAGGACTTTTGCCTCACTTGGTAAAGGAGCTTGAATGTCCAGTGTCTTCCTATCTATGTTTGACTCCGACAGCTGATTTTCAAAAAAAGCATTATAGACAGAGAGAATGGGTTCCTTATGTCGTAGAGGGTACAACCAATCCTGAACAAGCTTTTGAAAACTGGATGCAACGAGACATTCTTTTTGCCCAAATAGTTCGTAAGGAAGCGACGAAATTAGGCTATCCTAGCCTCGTAACAGATGGTAGTCAATCAGAAAATCAGACTGCGGAAGAAGTTGCTCGGCTCTTAAAATTGTCCAACAAAAATAGAATAAATATTTAAGGAGAAAACCATGATTAAGATTACTTTCCCAGATGGCGCTGTTCGTGAATTCGAATCTGGCGTTACTACTTTTGAAATTGCCCAATCTATCAGCAATTCCCTAGCTAAAAAAGCCTTGGCTGGTAAATTCAACGGCAAACTCATCGATACGACTCGTGCTATCACTGAAGATGGAAGCATCGAAATCGTGACACCTGATCACGAAGATGCCCTTCCAATCTTGCGTCACTCAGCTGCTCACTTGTTTGCCCAAGCAGCTCGTCGCCTTTTCCCAGATATTCACTTGGGTGTTGGTCCAGCTATCGAAGATGGCTTCTACTACGATACAGACAATACTGCTGGTCAAATCTCCAACGAAGACCTTCCTCGTATCGAAGAAGAAATGAAAAAAATCGTTAAAGAAAACTTCCCATCAATCCGTGAAGAAGTGACGAAAGACGAGGCACGCGAAATCTTCAAAAACGACCCTTACAAGTTGGAATTGATCGAAGAACACTCTGAGGACGAAGGCGGTTTGACTATCTACCGTCAGGGGGAATACGTGGACCTTTGCCGTGGACCTCACGTCCCATCAACAGGCCGTATCCAAATCTTCCACCTTCTTCATGTAGCAGGTGCTTACTGGCGTGGAAATAGCGACAACGCGATGATGCAACGTATCTACGGTACAGCTTGGTTTGACAAGAAAGACTTGAAGAACTATCTTCAAATGCGTGAAGAAGCCAAAGAACGTGACCACCGTAAACTTGGTAAAGAGCTTGACCTCTTCATGATTTCTCAAGAAGTCGGACAAGGACTTCCATTCTGGTTGCCAAATGGTGCGACTATACGTCGTGAATTGGAACGCTACATCGTCGACAAAGAGTTGGCTTCTGGCTACCAACACGTTTACACTCCACCACTTGCGTCTGTTGAACTCTACAAGACTTCTGGTCACTGGGATCATTACCAAGAAGACATGTTCCCAACCATGGACATGGGGGACGGAGAAGAATTTGTCCTTCGTCCAATGAACTGCCCACACCACATCCAAGTCTTCAAACACCATGTTCACTCATACCGCGAATTGCCAATCCGTATCGCTGAAATCGGTATGATGCACCGCTACGAGAAATCTGGTGCCCTCACAGGTCTTCAACGTGTGCGTGAGATGTCACTCAACGACGGTCACCTCTTTGTTACTCCAGAACAAATCCAAGAAGAATTCCAACGTGCCCTTCAGTTGATTATCGATGTTTATGAAGACTTCAACTTGACTGAATACCGCTTCCGTCTCTCTCTTCGTGACCCTCAAGATACTCACAAGTACTTTGACAACGATGAGATGTGGGAAAATGCCCAAACCATGCTTCGTGCAGCACTTGATGAAATGGGCGTGGACTACTTTGAAGCTGAAGGTGAAGCAGCCTTCTACGGACCAAAATTGGATATCCAAGTTAAGACAGCCCTTGGAAAAGAAGAAACCCTTTCTACTATCCAGCTTGACTTCTTGCTTCCAGAACGCTTCGACCTCAAATACATCGGAGCTGACGGGGAAGAACACCGTCCAGTTATGATCCACCGTGGAGTTATTTCAACCATGGAACGCTTCACAGCTATCTTGATTGAGAACTACAAGGGTGCCTTCCCAACATGGCTTGCCCCACACCAAGTAACTCTCATCCCAGTTTCTAACGAGAAACATGTGGACTACGCTTGGGAAGTAGCTAAGAAGCTCCGTGACCGTGGTGTCCGTGCAGATGTAGATGAGCGCAATGAAAAAATGCAGTTCAAGATCCGTGCTTCTCAAACCAGCAAGATTCCTTACCAATTGATCGTTGGGGACAAGGAAATGGAAGACGGAACAGTCAATGTTCGTCGCTACGGCCAAAAAGAAACACAAACTGTCTCAGTTGATGACTTTGTTCAAGCTATCCTTACTGATATTGCCAACAAATCACGCGTTGAGAAATAAAACGATCACTGTCTGAGAAACATTTTTCAGTAAGAAAAAGCAACAACTGAAATAGTTGTTGCTTTTTTATATTTTATTTAACCTGAGCTAGTCGTGATTGGTCAAACCACCACAAATGGTATCCTCATCAACAATCCTTTCTATCCACTAACTGTTGGATATAGGATATCCTCCCAACATTTGCTTCCATGAGTTAGATAAGTTCAATATCCTCAATCCTTGTCTGCTTCATTTTCTTTTACGAGATCGTTTTGTGAATCTTTTTCAGAGAGTTTTTGATCAATATACTTGTCAATGTTTTCATAAAATTCCTTGGTCGCTTCACTATCTAATGTTGGCGAGTTCTGAACTTGATTCACTTTCAATTGAACAGATTGAATACCGTAAGAGGCTTGTTTTTGGTGGAGTGTTTCTAATTCTTCTTCTGAAATCGGATCTCCAACAACCGTCAAGACCAATTCATTGTTACTTGACTTGTAGACTTGATTAATAACCGTATAATTGGCGAACTCTTTTCCTACAAACTGTTTGATCCCTTCTTTGCGCGCTTGTTCTATTGTCAGAGTAACTGCCGAATAGCTAGCTGGAAGAATCAACAATACAATCAAAGAAATCAAGCCAATTCTCATTTTAATGCTCAGCTCTTTAAATGAAGTTAAAGGAGATTTTCTCATCAAAATTCTTGTTCCAACAATGTTGGCTAGCATGATAAAGACACAGTTGATCAAGAAAAGATAGAGAGCCCCCAATAAAAATCGTACATTCCCATTAGCTAAACCATAGCCAGCAGTACAGATAGGCGGCATCAAAGCTGTAGCAATGGCTACTCCTGGCACGATATTGTTTGCTTCTTTTTTCCTTGAACCGATCACACCAGCAATCCCACCAGCAATAGCAATGAGAACATCCCAAATGGTTGGAGAGGTTCGTGCGATCAACTCGCTACTTGCATAAGACAAGGGAGAAATCCAGAAATACAGAGTCGAAACAAGCAAGCTGACCAATACTTGAGTAAATAAAACCTCTAAAGATTGCTTGATTAAACGCGTATCAAAAATAGCTAAACCAAATCCGAGTCCAACAATCGATGTCATAAGAGGGGAAATCAGCATGGCTCCAATAATAACAGCTGTTGAATTCATATTTAGACCGATAGAGGCAATAAAAATTGCACACATCAAAATCGCTGTATCTCTCAATCGAACATGAAGGTCATCGTATAATTTCTCACGGTATTCCCGTGTTGAATAATTGGCAGTCATTTGTCCTCTCCTCTTTCCTTATTTAAATCGGTATAATAATTAATAATAACAGCTGATAAACAGCCAAAAAATATGAGCCCATAAATCGTCAAGAAGACACTGGTAATCCTTCCAATCAAGGTCACAGCTAGGAGATCCCCGTAGCCGACAGTCGTCGAAGTCACAAAAGCATACCAAAGACCGTCTCCGTAATTTGTGATAGCAGGTTCAACTAGGAAAAGCACGCCTCCTGACCCAAAAACAAAGGTCACAAAACTCAGAGCAAACCGAGTAAAACCCGTAACCTGTATAATATGCCATAACATTTTTAAACGTCTCATTTGTTCTCCTTATTCATACTAGCTCCTGACCGAGCCGTTTTTTCCAATAATCAAAGTGAAGATAGGACATGATCTCCATCAGAGAAAGATAGACAAACTGATAGATCTGATTTAAGCTGATTATCAACTGATATTGTTTGAAAAATGACTGGAAGAAAGACCAGATATGACTGTCTTGAATCAGTCCCTTCTTAACATCAGACAGGATATTAGCTAAAGCTCCCAAGGACTGAAACGGTAAATCCTTGACATTTATATAGATCCGGTCCACCACATCATTCAGACTGGTATCTTGGATGGCATGAAATTCTCCAAAGAGAACTCCTGCCGCTCCAAGAGTAGAAACAAATTCCACCAAATAATTTCTGAGGAAATTTTCTCAACCTTTTCCCATAATGTGTTTAGTGCCATCCATAACGATCCCAACCAGAAAAAGGAAAGAAAACAAGCAAAGAAATTTTGCCGTAAATCCCAAAAAGCTTCAAGACTTGGTGTTGTTGGTTTTTCTAACTCTAAAATCAAGATGGTCATAATAATTGCTAGAACAGCATCTGTCAATACAATTAATCTGTCTTTCTTCATCGGATTGCATCCCCTTTCTTTTTTGTAACATTCTATCTTATCGCATAATATTGGATATTCTTTCATAATCCGACTACAAACAAAAATAAACCAAAAAGTCTGTCCCTATTATGCTATATTTAACTCTAGAAGTATTCATCCATCTAATTAATAAATATATCATATTTCACAATAAATGACTACTATCAAAGATTCATCCCCTTTCACTTCATCATTTAGTGTTGCTTAGATTTATCAAAAACAACCAAATTTGTATTAATTTCAAGTATCACCTAGTTACAAAAATTTGGGGTGAACAGAAAAAGCATCCCGTATTTTTGATACGAAATGCTTTCAATAAGTTTAAATAAGTTTTAACGTTTACTAAATTGTGATGCTTTACGAGCTTTTTTCAAGCCTGGTTTGGAAAGTATGAATTTCAGTTGGACTAAAAACAGCGTAATATCAAGACTTTTCTCCGCTTTTATAAAAGCGTTTTTCCAATCAAATTCAACTAATTTTATCTAAATGGTGTGGATTTTACCCCCAAAATTACAGAGAATGGAGCTGATAAACACTAAACGTTCACACCATTAGTTAAATGATTTTTTTCATCATTTTTCTTAGATGATAGAACTTCTAATTTATTTCTTATTCAAGCAAAAACAACCTGCTATAAGTAAGAAAGAGGAAGATACAAGAAAAACACGGCGTAAAAACCGATTCAGTTCATTGTCCTCAATCCTTGTCTGCTTCATTTTCTTTTACGAGATCGTTTTGTGAATCTTTTTCAGAGAGTTTTTGATCGATATACTTGTTAATGTTTTCATAAAATTCCTTGGTCATCTCACTATCTAATTTTATCGAATTATGGACTTGATTGACTTTTAATTGAACAGATTGAATACCGTAAGAGGCTTGTTTTTGGTGGATCCTTTCTAATTCTTCTTCTGAAATCGGATCTCCAACAACCGTCAAGACTAATTCATTGTCCCTTGACTTATAGACTTGATTAATGACCGTATGATTGGCGAACTCTTTTCCTACAAACTGTTTGATCCCTTCTTTTCGTGCTTGATCCATCGTCAGAGTGACTGCTGAATAGCTGGCTGGAAGAACCAATAATACAATCAAGGATATCAAGCCAATTTTCATTTTAATGTTTAGCTCTTTAAATGAACTTAAGGGAGATTTTCTCATCAAAATTCTTGTTCCAATAATGTTGGCTAGCATGATAAAGGCACAGTTGATCAAGAAAAGATAGAGAGCCCCAAATAAAAATCGTACATTTCCGTTAGCTAAACCATATCCTGCAGTACAGATAGGTGGCATCAGAGCTGTTGCAATGGCTACTCCTGGCACGATATTGTTTGCTTCTTTTTTCCTTGACCCAATTACACCTGCTATCCCACCAGCAATAGCAATGAGAACATCCCAAATGGTTGGAGAGGTTCGTGCAATCAATTCGCTACTTGCATAAGATAAGGGAGAAATCCAGAAATACAGAGTCGAAACAAGCAAGCTGACCAATACTTGAGTAAATAAAACCTCTAAAGATTGCTTGATTAAACGCGTATCAAAAATAGCTAAACCAAATCCGAGTCCAACAATCGATGTCATAAGAGGGGAAATCAGCATGGCTCCAATAATGACAGCAGTTGAATTCATATTTAGACCTATAGAGGCAATAAAAATCGCACACATCAAAATCACTGTATCTCTTAATCGAACATGAAGGTCATCATATAGTTTCTCGCGGAATTCACGCGTTGAATAATTTCCGGTCATTGGTTACTCCTTTTATTTCATATAATCTTGTTTCTGCATGGATGATGATAGAGAGACTTCTGTCCAATCTTACATATTTTTAATTCTCACCTGTTATTCTTTTGAAAATTATCTTTTAAGCATCCGTCAGTCTATCCTTAACATTATATCAAAAATTTTACAGTCTTTCTCTGAAGAAATCTATCAATTTAACAGGTAGATAAGATTATTGTTAACATCATGGTCGCATCTACTACTTCAATGACCTTGAGAATCAAACTAAGCATATGATAAGAAAAGGCCAAATGGAGGAAGGCAAAAATTACAGGAAGAAAGAAAACGGTCAAGATTTGCTTGTTAATGGTTTGCTTGATCTGCTTTTGATCAGGACCTACCTTTTTCAAGATGATAAAGCGTTCGTGGTCTTCATATCCCTCAGAGATTTGTTTATAGTGGATAATTAATACTGCACCAACCATAAAAATAATAAATAGAAAGATACCGATAAAGAAGAACGCACCAAAAATCTCATTGATTTGCTCACTGGTACTTGCTCGAATAGAGCCGTAAACAAGACTAGCCTAAACTTCAAAACGCAATATCGATTTATTAAGACAGTCTGGATAATCATCAGCTAGTTTCAACTGTCCCTCTTCGCATACAGTCCATCCATCCCACCAGCGAGTTCACTAGTAATTTCTGCATTTTGATGTTGAACCCAGTTCTTAGGAAGGATTGAAGATTGGATGCGACTAGATAATTATAGTCTGATGTTAAAAGAATAGCTTGATTTTGTAGATGACCTTTCACAAAGTCTGGTTGATTTTTATTTTTTAACCGGAAACGCCCAAGCAAATAGTGTACTAGGATACACAGTTAAAGATAAAAAAGCCCAGTTGTTTTATCCTGGGCTCTTATCTATTGTGCTCACTCAATTCTCAGATTCATATCGGCAAACTTAATTCTGACTGTCGTTCCTTTTCCAACCTCAGACTCGATACGAATTTGATGGCCAAGTTCTTCAGAAATTTTCTTGGATAGGTAGAGGCCGAGACCAGACGACTGCTGGGTCAGACGGCCATTGTAGCCTGAAAAGCCACGTTCAAAGACTCGGAGGACATCGCTGTTTTTAATCCCGATTCCCGTATCCTTGATACAGAGCTCCTGGCCCTCCATATAAATCTCGAGCCCACCTTCCTTGGTGTACTTGAGGCTGTTTGAAAGAATTTGTTCAATGACGACCAACAACCATTTCTTATCGGTCACGATGGTTTTGTCGAGATCATGTAGATTGACCGTCAACCCCTTCTGGATAAAGAAAAGTGCGTACTTACGAACCATTTCCTTGACCAAGTCCTCCACTTTGACCTGTTCAAAGACCAAGTCATCATGAAAACTCTCTAAACGCAAGTACTGTAAGACCAGGTTGGTATAGGAGTCAATCTTGAAAATTTCCTGTTCCAGCTGCTGTTTGACCTCCCGATCAGAGACTTCTGCTACCAAGAGACGACTCGCCGCAATGGGGGTCTTAATCTGGTGAACCCACAAGGTATAGTAATCAAGCAAATCCGTCAGTTTGCTTTGGGCTTCCGACTTCTTTTGATACAATTCAGACTCTCGCTCTTCGAGTTTTTCTGCCAGCGCACATTCCAGAGGAGACTTGGGATCTCTCTCAGCATAGAGAACTTCCTGTCGGTAAGTCCGAGCTTCTGCAAACATATCCCAAGCCAAAAATAAAAAGGTCAAAAAACTACTGAGCAGGAAAAAGTAAAGAAAATAAGATCCTAGACTAGCAAACAGAAACTGAAAGAGAAGAACAAGAAAACCCAACGAAAAAATATAGACAAAGATGCGACTACGAGAGCGCAGATAGGCTAGAAAAAATGGTTTCCAATCAAGCATGTTTCAGTCCGTATCCTATCCCTTTCTTGGTTTCGATAAAGCCTGCCAAGCCTTGCTCCTCCAACTTTTTGCGCAAACGAGCCACATTAACAGACAGGGTATTGTCATCGATGAAAAAGTCGCTATTCCAGAGTTCCCGCATCAGGTCATCACGCGCCACGATATTACCCGCATGTTCAAACAAAACCCGCAAAATTTGAAATTCATTCTTGGTTAAGCTCAGGACTTCACCCTGATAGTGCAGGTCCATAGACTTGGTATTGAGAATGACACCTGCATACTCCAGCAAACTCTTATCCCGCCCAAACTCATAGGAACGACGCAATAAGCCCTGAACCTTGGCAAGGAGGACCTGCTGATCAAATGGCTTAGTTACAAAGTCATCCGCTCCCATATTGATCGCCATGACAATATCCATAGCCTGATCTCTCGAAGACAGAAACATGATAGGTACCTTGGAAATCTTGCGAATCTCCTGGCACCAGTGATAGCCATTAAAAAGAGGCAGACCAATATCCATGAGGACCAAATGAGGTTCCGACTGGACAAATAAGCTCAATACTTCCATAAAGTCTTCTACCAAAACGACCTCAAAGCCCCACTCAGAGAGCAATTTCCCAACTTGTTGCCGAATGACTTGGTCATCTTCTACCAGTAAAATCTTGTGCATGCGCTCCTCCTTTACTCTTGTTCAAAATATCAAATGCCTTAATAAAAAAATTTATGGATTAGTATCTCAACTATTCGGCTATCTATTGTTCAAATCCAGATTAGGAAGCGAAAGCTAAATAGAGAATAATCCCATTGATATCATACCTTATTTTTAACTATAGTTCCAGCCTTATCCTATATTTTCCCTTTTTGTACTCGTTTAGTCAGTGTTTCTTTTACTTAAGGAATAGATTTAAAATAAGCAATCTCATCAAAGTAAATGCCTTGTAAGCTCATGTAACTCTTCTGTTTATAAATGTAATTGCTTTAAACTAATTCATTTATCCTTCTTATTGACAAGCCAGCTAGGATTTGTTAGAATATGAATGAACAAAATAAACTATTCATTCATACTTAAAGGAGGTTAAATCAGATTGGACAAAAAACAAGCTTTAAAGACAGCGGCCTATGAAGTTTTTTCGAAAAAAGGTTACAAGGCGACAGGAATTTCAGAAATTGCTAGGCAAGCTGGTGTAGCAGTCGGTTCTTTTTATAACTATTACGAGAGTAAAGAAGCCATTTTTCTAGACATCTATATAGATGAAAACAACCGTGTTCGCCAAGCTATGATCGAAGAACTGGATTGGGAAATTGATATGATTGATCTTATTAGTCAACTCTTTGCTCAGTCCAGAGCACTCGTTTCTTCCAATAAAATCCTTGCAGAATGGTACAATCCTGCCATAGCAGATGAGTTGCATAGCTACTATTCCTCAGAAGAAGGCAAAGTCGCAAATCCATTTCATCAATTTCTAGTTAAAACTTTTACAAATCGTATGCAGGCTGAAGGGTATTCTCCAGAAAAGATTCAAGAGATTTTACAAGTTTATAACCTATTTTACTACATGGATATGCATATCACGGAAAAAGATTTTCCAGATATAGGCAAAACTGTCGAAATACTTGCAACCAACTTCATAAAAGGAGTTCTAAAATAAAGAAAATGGTTTTCTTTATTTTTTGGAAATTTATGAATGAATTTAATTATAGTTCATTCAATGATTAAGAATAGGAGTCATAAAAAAATGAAAAGAGGTAAAAAAATGTTTATTATCATTCTTTCAACACTTGGATTACTAGCCCTTATAACTTGGGGTACCATCGCCTATCTTGGACGAAGTCAGACATTATCGATAAAATCCATCGAAAACCCTACCGGAGATTTGTATTTAATTCATATCACAAAGCCGAGTCATCAAACCTGGAAAGCGGGGGCTTATGCTAAGTTTACACTCCCTGATACGTCGTCCGCTTCTAGGAAAAACGAAGCTAAGGGTGAGCAGACCAGTCGATGGCTAACTATTGCCTCCACACCTGATGAAGATGAAATCCTCATTTTAACGCATAATAGTGGTAGCCACTTTAAGGAAACCTTGACACATTTACCTGCCGGAAGTGAGATTGAGATGAGTTGGCTGGATTCCTCTTTGACCGTTAAAGATATGAATCAGCCACTAGTTTGCTTTGCATCTGATGTTGGAATTTCTGCTTTACGTCCCCTTATCAAAGAATGGGCTGGAAAAGCTCCAATTATTCTCAACCATTTGGACAAAGGAGTTACTATTTTCGATAATGAGATGAAGGAACTGGCTCAAAAAACATCGAATTTTACTTATAAAACTAACGATGAATTTTCTCAAAGTCAAGCATTTTTAAAACGTGCTATTGATGAATACGGCAATCAAGCCAGCTATCTCGTCACAGGTCAGCCTGATGATGTAAATGAGATGAAGAATTTTTTAAAGGAAAATGGCATTGATAACAAAAATATCCAAGTAAGTTCCTTTAGAGGTTTGAAATAAAAGCAATCTGTCTTCTGTATATCTGAACCAATCCCTAACTACTAGGTCATTATGTAGAGCGGCTAAACAAGTCTACTAGCTAATTCTCTGTAAATGTGGTAGGATAAACATAGAGAAAGGAGCTTTTATGGCCAATATTTTTGACTACTTGAATGATGTAGCATACGATTCCTTTTATGACCTTCCCGTGAACGAGTTAGATGTCCTTGCTTTGACTGAATTAACCTATCTTCCTTTTGATGATGTAGCCGCTCAAGAACCAAAGCGTCTCATAGATCTAGCACCTCAAATCCCTAGAGAAACGACTATGCTGACCAATAAGAACCGCCTCCAGTTGTTGGATCAACTCTCTCAACACAAACGATTTAAAAATTGTAAACTCTCAAACTTTATCAATGATATTGATCCTGAATTGCAAAAACAGTTTGCAGCTATGACTTATCGTATCAGTCTCGATACCTACTTGCTTGTTTTTCGCGGTACGGATGATAGTATCATCGGTTGGAAAGAAGATTTCCATATGACCTATATGAAGGAAATTCCAGCTCAAAAACATGCCCTTCAGTATTTACAGGACTTTTTGGCTCAACATCCTAACCAAAAGGTTATTCTGGCAGGGCATTCAAAAGGGGGCAATCTAGCCGTCTACGCTGCCAGTCAACTCGACCCACTCTTACAAAAAAGCATTGTCGGCGTCTATACTTTTGATGCGCCTGGACTTCACAAGGAACTGACCGAAACACCAGGCTATCAAAACATGATGGAAAGAACAAAAGTATTTGTCCCACAAGGTTCTATCATCGGGATGATGCTAGAAATTCCTGATAAAAAAATCGTCGTTCGAAGCACTGCCCTAGGTGGTATTGCCCAGCACGACACCTTTAGTTGGCAGGTTGCAGACAAACACTTTGTCCAACTGGATGAGACCAATAGTGACAGCCAGCAAGTCGATACTACTTTCAAGGAATGGGTTGAGACAGTTCCTGATACGGAACTGCAACTCTACTTCGACCTCTTTTTCGGAATCATTCTTGATGCATGCATCTCCTCCATCAACGATCTTTCTTCCTTCAAGGTCATTGAACACATTCACCATCTCTTTGTCCAAGCTCAATCCCTCACTCCCGAAGAAAGAGAAACCATGGGACGCCTAACCCAACTCTTAATCGACACCCGTTACCAAGCTTGGAAAAATCGTTAGTAGAAAGAGAAGTTGGATATAAACTCAAGTTGTAGAGAAAATCCAGTAAATCCCTCTATAATAAAACGCATAGTATCAAGTTTTTTAACACCTGATATTATGCGTTTTTTATGATTTTAAAGCTGCTTTCCCTATCTTCTTCGTCTTCTATCTCCCCTTTTTCATAACGTATTTTCGTATAGGTTCTTCAACCATCTGAACGATTTCAAATCCTTCTTTTTGATAGAGGTGCTTGGCTCTTTGATTTGCCTCGTAGATATTTAGAGAAATAGTATCTATGTCTTCATTTTCAAAGGCCAAACTAACAAATTTCCTTAAAGCCTGGCTACCTAAGCCTTGCCCCTGTTTCTGGGGGTTGATAAAAAATCTCCCGATATGAAGATTTCTGTCTTCTAGCCTGATTTTCTGGATAAGCCCCACAAACTCTTGTCCATCAAAGATTGAAAAGATTCCTTCCAAATCTTGCAAGATTTGAATTGTTAAGTGAAAAGGAATCATTGTTCCCATCCATTGTTCTTGAAAGGATTTGCCAAGGGAGTTGGACCATTTGCATACGAGCTGAGCATTTTCTACGCTCACATTTTCTTCAAAACGAATTGTCATATTTTCCTCACCATCTTATCTGTGTTTCTCTATTATACTACTTCTCCTATTTTTTACGAATAGATAAGTATGATTGATCTTTATTTTTTTCTTGTCGGGAGCATTCTCGCTTCTTTTCTAGGTTTGGTCATTGACCGTTTTCCTGAGCAATCCATTATCAGACCAGCTAGTCACTGCGATTCTTGTCAGACTCGCTTGCGTCCGCTAGATTTGATTCCCATCCTTTCGCAGGTGGTTAATCGCTTTCGCTGTCGCTACTGCAAGGTTCGCTATCCTGTCTGGTATGCCCTATTTGAATTGGGCTTGGGATTCCTCTTTCTGTCTTGGTATTGGGGCTTTCTTTCCTCGGGGCAAGTCATTCTAATCACTACTGGCTTGACCTTGGGCATCTATGACTTTCGCCATCAGGAATATCCCTTACTGGTCTGGATGACTTTCCACCTAATCCTCATGGCCTGCTCTGGTTGGAATCTGGTCATGGTCTTCTTCCTTGCCCTCGGAATCTTGGCTCATTTTTTCGATATCCGCATGGGCGCAGGGGATTTTCTCTTTCTGGCCTCTTGTGCTCTCGTCTTTAGCGCGACAGAATTACTCATCTTGATTCAGTTCGCTTCTGCGACGGGCATCCTGACCTTTCTCCTGCAAAAGAAAAAGGAAAGACTTCCTTTCGTGCCTTTCCTCTTACTTGCTGCTTGTTTGATTATTTGGTGTAAATTAATATTGTAAATCAAAACACAATAGTGTATACTAATTATATTCAGAACAAGGAGAATTATTATGAAATTCGAGTTACCAAACATCAATTTTGAATTACCAAAACTAGATGTCCCAAAAATTGATGAAAATTCTATGATGCAAGTCCTAGATTGGGCATACGATACAACTATTAATGGAATTCCTGGACAGAAAACTATTCAAGAATTAGCAGATGATTATCTTAAATATGATGATATTGATACTGCCATTTCTAAAATGATTACTTTTCAAACCAGTAAGGCCGCTCTCTCTGGCTTTGTCACTGGTTTCGGAGGTTTTTGAACACTACCAGTAACTATTCCTGCAAATATTACATCTGTCATTCTCGTTCAAATGAGGATGATCGCAACCATTGCCTATATGCGTGGGTATGACCTAAAAAGTGATCAGGTTCAGACCTTTGTATATGCGGCACTTACAGGAACTACTGTAGCAGATATTGCCAAGAAAGCTGGAATTGTAGTTGCTGAGAAATTAATACATGGTATGTTAAAAAAACTACCTAGAGAAGTTCTCACTAAAATTAATCGTGCAGTTGGATTCAGATTAGTTACGAAATTCGGAGAAAAAGGAGTAGTAAATTTAGGGAAAATGATTCCTGTTGCAGGAGCCCTCATTGGGGCTGGAGTTGATAGTGTTTCAACACAAGTCATTGCAAATCATGCGCTAAGTATTTTTACATCTAACGGAATTAATCTTGGAAATGATTTAATCATTGATATGGATGAAATACAATAAAAAAAACTTATACCCTTTTTATTACTTTCATACTTATCAAATAAAATTAACAAGTTTCTGCCCTCTAGGAGGGCTTTTTTACATATGTTAAATCTTCTAAACTGATTTCAATAACTTGTCAAAGTACTCTCGTAGCTTTCTGCGACGGGCATTCTGGCCTTTCTACTGCAAAAGAAAAAGGAAAGACTGCCTTTCGTGCCTTTCCTCTTACTTGCTGCTTGTTTGATTATTTTTGGTAAGCTACTGCTTGTTTGATAAAGTCCTGAATCGGCTCTCCTTGGTGGAGAGCTTTTACAATTTTCGAACCAACGATAACACCATCTGACACCGCATTGAAACGTTCTACATCGGCCTGGCTAGACACACCAAAACCTGTCAAGACTGGGATGTCGGCTACTTGATGCAATTGTGCCAAGTGCTTGTCCAAGTCTGCACGGTAATTTCCTGACTTCCCTGTCACCCCATTGATGGCAACAGCATAGACAAAGCCTTCTGCTCCCTTGATCAACTCTTTCTGGCGCTCGAGTCCTGTCGTCAAACTAACTAGGGGAATCAAAGCGATGTCTGTATCTGCCAAATAAGGCTCCACAAAATTGGCATGCTCATGAGGAAGGTCTGGAATGATCAAGCCCTTAACTGCTGTATCTGCCAGATCTTTGACAAATTTGTCCACACCGTACTGAAAAAGGGGGTTGAAGTAGGTCATGATGACCAGTGGCACCTCAGTCTGAATAGTTTTCAAGGTTTCAACCAAAGCCTGGGTAGAAGTCCCATGAGCTAGACTGCGCAAGCCTGCTTCTTCGATCACAGGTCCATCTGCAACAGGGTCTGAAAAGGGAATGCCCACTTCAATAGCTGAAACACCCAAATCTTCTAAAAAGTGGATTGTTTCAGCGAGACCATCCAAACCTTTCTCATGGTCTCCAGCCATGATATAAGGAACAAAAATTCCTTTTCCAGTTGCTTTGATAGCGTTCAATTTTTCTGTTAGTGTCTTAGGCATGGGCTTCTCCCTTCTTTACTACATCTGCTTCCAAGCGGTCTTTGACTTGAACTACATCCTTGTCCCCACGACCGGATAGGCAGACAATCATAGACTTGTCTGGACCAAGTTCTTTGGCCAATTTCACCGCAAAGGCGATAGCATGGCTAGATTCCAAGGCTGGGATAATCCCTTCCACGCGAGACAAGAGTTTGAATCCTTCCAAGGCTTCCTCGTCCGTCACAGGAACATAGCTGGCACGTTTGATATCGTGGTAGTGTGAATGTTCTGGACCGATACCAGGATAGTCCAAACCTGCTGAGATAGAGAAGGCTTCAAGAATTTGACCATGAGCGTCTTGGAGCACATCCATGAGAGAACCGTGAAGGACACCTGGACGACCCTTGGTCAAGGTAGCTGCGTGGTGCTCCGTATCCACACCTAGTCCTGCTGCTTCAGCTCCATACATAGCCACTGACTCGTCTTCCACAAATGGATGGAAAAGGCCGATGGCATTCGAACCACCACCAACACAGGCTACTAGGGCATCTGGCAAATCTTGACTTGTCAAGTCACGGTACTGTTGTTTAGCCTCTCGACCAATGACACTTTGGAAGTCACGAACGATTTCTGGGAAAGGATGAGGTCCCAAGGCAGAACCAAGGATATAGTGGGTATCATCGATATTCGCTACCCAAGAACGAAGGGCTGCATTGACCGCATCCTTAAGCACGCGCGAACCATCTGTCACAGCCTCAACCTTAGCTCCTAAAAGCTCCATACGGAACACATTAAGTGCTTGGCGTTTAACATCTTCCTCACCCATGTAGATGGTACATTCCATGTTAAAGAGGGCCGCAGCTGTTGCAGTTGCCACACCGTGCTGACCAGCACCTGTTTCAGCGATAATTTTCTTTTTGCCCATTCGTTTAGCCAGAAGAACTTGTCCCAAGGCATTGTTAATCTTGTGAGCACCTGTATGGTTAAGGTCTTCCCGTTTGAGATAAATCTTGGCTCCGCCGATATGCTGGGTCAAGTTTTTTGCGTAGTAAAGGGGAGTTTCACGTCCTACGTACTGGCGCAAAAGTTGGTTCAATTCCTCTTGGAAGCTTGGGTCTGCCTGACTTTCACGATAAGCTTTTTCCAACTCCAAAACTGCTGTCATCAATGTTTCTGGGACGAAACGTCCGCCGAATTTTCCGTAAAATCCATCTTTATTTGGTTCTTGATATGCCATGCTTTACCCTCTCTATAAATCTTCTAATCTTTTCCTGATCTTTCTGTCCATCTGTCTCCACTCCACTCGATACATCTACTGCATAGGGAGTAAAGTGTTGAATTGCTTCTTCTACATTGTCTTCATTAAGCCCACCTGCGATGAAAAATGGCTGGGCTAGTCCAGACGTATCCAGTTGACCCCAGTCAAAGGTCTTACCACTCCCAGCCACAGGGGCATCAAAGAGGAGATAATCCGCCTGAGAATTAGGCACATGACCATTTCCATCCACCTGCACAGCCTGAATGCTGGCACAAGGTAAATCCTCAAACAACTCATCCGCCACCTGACTGTGAACTTGAACTAGGTCCAAGCCAACCTTTTCAATCGCTTCTAGCAATTCTGCTCGACTTGGTGAAACAAATACACCAACCTTTTTTATATCTGCAGGAATAAGCTTTGCCAGCTCAGCAGCCTCTTCCAAGGTCACCTGTCTTTTACTGGGTGCGAAGACAAAACCGATGTAGTCTGCCCCTGCTGATACGGCTGTCTCTACCGCTTCTTTGTTCGACAATCCACAAATCTTAACCTTTGTCAATCTGCAACTCCTTGATTCTCTGGGCTACATCTTCTGCCTGCATGAGAGCTGTTCCCACCAAAATTCCGTTAAAGTATGGTGCTACTCGTTTTGCATCCTGCCCTGTGAAAATAGCAGATTCAGAAATGTAATAGCGACCTTCCTTAAAGTACTGGGCCAAGTCTACACTGGTCTGCAAGTCGACTTCAAAGGTGGTCAAGTTGCGGTTATTAACCCCAATAATCTCAGCACCAAGTCTGTGGGCTACCTCTAGTTCAGCTAGATTGTGAGTTTCCACCAAGACTTCCAGACCAAGCTCTGTCGCGTAGTCATACAGTTCCTTGAGGCGTTCTTCTGACAAGGCAGCCACGATGAGCAAGATAACTGTCGCGCCGGCATTGCGAGCGCGGATGATTTGTTTTTCATCGATGATAAAGTCCTTGTTGAGCGTCGGAATCTCTACTTGACTGGAAATCTCCCGTAGATAATCCAAATGCCCTTTAAAGAAAATCTCATCTGTCAAAACCGAAATCATCACTGCTCCGTTCGCTTCATAAGTCTGGGCCTGTTGCACAATATCCACATCGAGATTGATATCTCCCAGACTAGGGCTAGCCTTCTTGACTTCAGCGATTACCTGTAAACGATCTTGGTGATTCTTCAAAAATTCAGCTAGGCGATAGGTCTGGCGTAGGGGCTGGATTTCCTCCAGTTCCATCTGCTTGACCTCACGCGCCTTCTGCTCCAAGATTCGTGCTAAAAATTCCTGACTCATTTTTGGTACTCCTGTAACAGTCTGAGTTTTTCAAGGGCCTTGCCACTAGCAATGACTTGACGAGCCAAGGCAACTCCTTCCTTGATACTAGCTACCTTACCATTGGCATAGAAACCAAGACCAGCATTCAAGACTGTCGTTTCCAAGAATGGACTTGGTTGGTTTTGAAGAACGCTGAGCAAAATTTCTGCATTTTCCTGAGCATTGCCACCACGGATATCTTCGATAGCGTAGCGTTCCATCCCCAAATCCTCTGGAGTGAAGCTTGACAAGGTGATTTCGCCATTTTCAAGAAGAGCAATCTTGGTTGTTCCGTTCAAGCCAGCTTCATCAAGACCTTCTGGTCCAGCAACCACAACTGCACGTTTGCGACCCATATTTTTCAATACCTGAGCTGTACTTTCTAGCAGTTCTGGACGACTAATACCAAGAAGCTGTGTTTCCAAAGCCATTGGGTGAATCAGTGGACCAGTCAAGTTCATGATCGTTGGAATTCCTAGTTCCAAACGAGCGGGCATGATGTACTTCATAGCTGGGTGCATATTTTTAGCAAAGAGAAAGACGATTCCAGTTTTATCGAAAACCTTACCTAGTTCAGCTGGTTTGAGGTCAAGATTGATACCCAATGCTTCGAGGACATCTGCAGAACCAGATTTAGAAGAAATCGAGCGGTTACCGTGCTTGGCCATATGAATACCGCCACCAGCCAAGACAAAGGCTGCAGTTGTTGAGATGTTAAAACTGAAGGACTTGTCCCCACCTGTACCGCAGTTGTCCATAGCATCATGGATTTCAGTTGGAATATGTTGGGCATGCCCTCTCATAACTTGTGCAATGGCTGTGCGTTCTTCCGGTGTTTCCCCCTTCATCTTAAGGGCCAAGAGGAGAGAAGCAATCTGCGCTTCGGTTACACGCCCAGTTACGATACGCTCAATGACATCCGTCATTTCCACACCTGATAAATTTTCAAATTTTGCTAATTTTTCAATAATCTCTTTCATCCTAGTTTCCTCACTTTACAACCTTCTCGATAAAATTCCGAATAGAAGACAAGCCATCTGGCGTTCCGATACTCTCTGGATGGTACTGGAAGCCATAAATCGGCAAGCTTTTGTGTTGAATTCCCATAATAGCTTGGTCATCAGTCGAACGAGCTGTCACTTCAAAGCCTTCTGGCATTTCTTCAATCAAAATGCTGTGATAACGCATGACTGGACGACCATCCTCAATGCCTTGATAGAGAACAGATGGCGCTTCAAAGCTGATATGGCTCTGTTTCCCATGCATGACCTTTGGAGCCAAACCTAACTTCCCACCAAAGACTTCTGCGATGGCTTGGTGACCCAAACAAATCCCTAGAATCGGCTTCTTCCCAGCAAAATCACGAATCATGTCTTCCATCTTTCCAGCATCAACTGGCCAACCAGGACCAGGAGAAAAGACCAGACCATCTGCTTTTTCAGCTTCTTCATACAGCTTGGGATCATCATTTCTCAAGACCTGCACTTCTGCAAAATTCCCAATGTATTGCGCCAAGTTATAGGTAAAAGAATCATAGTTGTCAATCAATAAAATCATGGTCTTAGTTCTCCAATTCTAGTCATAGATTTAGCCTTGTTAATGGTTTCTTGGTATTCGTTTTGGGCGATGGAGTCATAGACAATCCCTGCCCCAGCCTGCACATAGGCTGTTTGATTTTTGAGAATCATAGTTCTGATGGCAATGGCGAAATCCATATCACCCGTCGCAGACAAGTAGCCGATTGCTCCTGCGTATACGCCACGTTTTTCTGTTTCCAGTTCATAGATGCGTCTCATAGCTCGAATTTTTGGTGCTCCTGAAACTGTTCCAGCTGGAAGTGTAGCTTTCAAGGCATCCATGGCAGTGAGTTCGGGAAGCAAACGCCCTTTCACCACACTGGTCAAATGCATGACATAGCGGAAAAGCTCCACTTCCATATACTTAGTGACTTGGACACTTGCCGTTTCAGAGATGCGGCCAATATCGTTACGCCCCAAGTCTACCAACATCCGATGTTCTGCTGTTTCCTTCTCATCAGAAAGCAGATCAGTTGCCAAAGCTTTGTCCTCTTCATCCGTAGCCCCTCTTGGTCGCGTACCTGCAATCGGATTGGTAGTTACGATGCCATTTTTGACAGAAACCAAACTTTCAGGACTGGCACCGATAATTTGATAATCTCCAAAATCGTAGAAATAAAGGTAATTAGATGGATTGGTCACGCGAAGATTTCTGTAAAAGTCAAATGGATTTCCAGTAACTTCTGCTGAGAAACGCTGACTGAGCACGCATTGGAACATATCACCATTACGAATCAAGTCGCGAGCTGTTTCCACCATTTCCTCAAACTTCTGAGGAGCGATATGCGGTTTGAAGTTCAGCGGAGATAAATCCAAGTCTTCAAATTCATTTGGAGCAGGGATGCGTAATTCCTCAAGTACTTGGTTCAAGGCTTTTTCCAAGTCTTCTTGACTGCGATCGCTATAGAGAGCATCCTCTATGACATGGATTTTTTCCTTCTTATGGTCAAAGACCATATAACTCTCATAGACAAAGAAATGCATATCTGGTGTCCCAATGGTATCTTCAGGGATTTGACCGATTTCCTCATAGAGCGAAATCATATCGTAACCAACAAAACCAATGGCTCCCCCACCAAAAGGTAGGTCTGAATGGTGCTGGCTCTTATGAGTCACTTCATAAAGGAAATCCAAAGGATCCCGATCAATCACTTGACCATTTTGATAAAGGACTCCATTTTCAAACTGAATCTCAAAAACAGGATTATAAGCTAGGATAGAAAAACGAGCTGTTTCCTTGTCTCTCGGAATACTTTCTAAGATCACCTTGTGTTGCCCTTTTAAGCGCATATAAGCCAAGATTGGTGATAAGACATCTCCATGAATGATTCGTTCCATTGTAATTTCCCTTTCAGTTCTACTTCTAGTCCGTGGCGACTGTATGAAAAATCCCCACGCAAAATAACTTGCGTGAGGACGAAATTCGCGGTGCCACCTCAATTATAGGATTTCTCCTATCTCTCATTCCTGTCTCAGAACTTTCCTATAACAGGCTGTGCGATAAAGGGCACTCCCTTGAGAATTATGTTTTCTTCTCTCGTTTCAGATGGACCCAACCTTACAGCTTTCTCTACTTGTTTCCAGCAACCACAAGCTCTCTGTGAGAGAAAAGACTGTAATTTTTCCATCTTTTATTTTTTAGCTTCTAGGTAGTCTGCAATAGCAGCTACGTCCTTGTCTCCACGACCAGAGACATTGATGATGATAATCTCATCCTTACTTAGTTTCGGTGCACGTTTAACCGCTTCTGCGATGGCGTGCGAACTTTCAATCGCTGGGATAATCCCTTCAGTCTTGCTTAGTAAAAGCAAGGCTTGAACAGCTTCTTCGTCTGTCGCTGCTACGTATTCCACGCGACCTGAATCTTTAAAGTAGGCGTGTTCTGGGCCAACCCCTGGATAGTCCAAACCAGCTGAGATAGAGTAAACTGGGGCCAGCTCTCCATCTTCCTTAAAGACTGCATAGGTCTTCATACCGTCGACAATTCCGACACTGCCTTTTGTCATAGTGGCTGCATGCTTGTCTGTGTCAAGTCCATGACCAGCAGCTTCGACCCCAACCAATTTGACTTCTTCATCAGCCACATACTGTGAAAAAGCACCGATAGCATTGGAACCACCACCTACACAGGCAATGACGTAATCTGGTAAACGGCCTTCTTTTTCTAAGATTTGACGACGAGATTCCTCACTGATGACCTTTTGGAATTCATGAACAATTGTAGGATAAGGATGAGGTCCTACAGCAGATCCCAAAACGTAGAATGCTTCAAGGTCATTCATCCATGCTCCAAAGGCTGCATCAACCGCATCCTTGAGAGTTCGCGTTCCCGTTTCAACTGCGTGAACAGTTGCTCCCATCATCTCCATACGGAAAACATTGAGACGTTGACGCTCAACATCCTCTGCCCCCATATAGACATCACAGGCCATACCAAACTTGGCTGCAGCAGCTGCAGTCGCAACACCGTGCTGACCAGCTCCTGTTTCTGCGATCACTCGTTTTTTGCCCATACGTTTGGCAAGAAGGATTTGTCCTAAAACGTTGTTGAGCTTGTGAGAACCAAGGTGATTAAGGTCTTCGCGCTTGAGATAAATCTTAGCTCCACCTAGGTGGTCTGTCAAACTTTCCGCAAAATAAAGCGGTGTTTCGCGACCAGAATAATCCTTCAAGTAATGGCGAAATTCTGCCAAAAATTCTGAATCATCCTTGTATTTATCAAATGTCACTTCCAACTCATCCAACAAAGCCTGAATCGGCTCCGGTACAAAACTACCACCAAATTGTCCAAAATAACCTTTAGTTGTCATAAAATTTTTCCTCTTTCCATATTAATTCGGCTTTTTGTTCGCTTTTAGTAGTAGGCAAGGAGCTGCAGATAGAACTCAAGTTCATCAAAGCGACTTAACGCCCTAATAAAAGATAAACAAAATGACCGAAAGAAAAAGCCCACACACAGAAAATTATTCCATGTGAGGGCGTTGGTAACGCGGTGCCACCTCAATTATAAAGGGACTATTCCCCTTTACATCTCTGCCTTGTCTAACAACAAGTTGCACTGTAAGGTGTGCGCACCGAATTTTCATTGTTTCAAATTCATTTTTAAAATCAGCCCACTTTCACTACTTTCAACCACCTGTTCACAATCACCACAGGCTCCCTGAAGATCAAACATAGTTACTTTTCTGATTTGTTGAGAATATTATATGCTATTGTCCGCTTTTTGTCAAGATTTTTTTATGATTTTTTTCCAGAACCGAGGATTTCTTCGGAAATTCTCACCAAAGTCTGAACGATGTAATCAACTTCTTCATCGCTTAATTTTGTATGAAGAGGAAGCGTAATTTCATTTTCAAAGAAGGCATAGGCTCTTGGATAATCTGCCATATCAAAACCAAGATTCTTATAGGCTGTCAAGAGCGGAAGCGGTTTATAGTGTACATTACTTGCAATTCCTGCTTTGGCTAATTCTTGGATGATGAGGTTGCGTTGTTCGAGACTTGCACCTTCTACATGGGTGATGTAGAGGTGGCGTGAAGATTCGACAGTATCAGTCTTGTGTGCCAGTGGGTGAATACGAGTACCCGCAAAACCACGATCATAGCGGTCCACGATGTCCTTACGACGTTGTAGCAAAGCTGGGTAACGGTCCAATTGTACCAAACCAATCGAAGCCATGATATCCGTCATATTGCACTTGTAGGCCGGTGTAACGATATCGTATTCCCATGAACCCAGTTGCATCTTAGCAAGGGCATCCTTTGTTTGACCATGAAGGGAAAGAATTTGGAATTCCTTATACATCTCTTCGTCGTCAATAGCTGGACTGGCCTTCCAAGTGGCACTTCCTCCCTCAGCAGTTGTAAAGTTTTTAACGGCGTGGAATGAGAAGGAAGTAAAGTCAGCGATAGAACCAGCTGGCTGCCCTTTGTAAGTAGATCCTAAAGCATGGGCACTATCAGAGACAATCACGATACGGTTAAAGGCTTTTTGCCACTTGCTAGCAGCTGTAAAGAGATCACGTTTTTTCTCCACGACTTGGAACAAACGGTCATAGTCGCAAACAATCCCTGCAAGCTCAACCGGAATAATCACCTTAGTCTTTTCAGTGATGGCTTGCTCAAGCAAGTCATAGTCCATTTCAAAAGTATCTGCTTGGATATCCACCATGACAGGGGTCGCTCCTACGTGAGTGATCACACTACATGAAGCTGTATAAGTCATGGCTGGAACGATGACTTCATCCCCAGGTCCCACTTCCAACACACGCAAAATCAACTCAAGAGCGGCTGTCGCAGAGTTGAGGCAGACTGTCTTAGGTGTCTGTGTGTATTGGGACAAGCGACGCTCCAGTTCTTTTGTCTTAGGACCTGTTGTGATCCAACCAGAACGAAGGGTATCCGCTACTTCAGCAATTTCAGCTTCGGTAATATCGGGAGGTGAAAATGGAATATTGTAATTTGGCATTGATTTGCTCCTTTTATCTGTACTCATTTTCTCATGACTACTTTATTTTAGCACTTCAAACACGGTTTGAAACATGATTTTGATGTCTCCAAGGAAACTAAACTCTCGGAGATAGGCGAGGTTATAGCGCATCTTTTCAGGGAGGACGTGTTCGACATAGGCTTGGTCAACTGACAGGCCTTTTTCGGTCATTTGACTGATGATAGTGTCCTCATCCTTGTAGTTGATGCTGGCTGGAGAGGTAATCCCTGCGGGTAAGAGCAAGGTCGCCATCATTTCAGGGCTATACTGCTCTGTGTAGCGTGGCACTTCAGGTCGTGTACCGACAAAGGACATTTCGCCTTTAAGGACATTGACCAGCTGAGGCAGTTCGTCCAAACGGACACGGCGGATAAAATTGCCAACCTTGGTGATGCGGCTATCGTTAGCAGAAGTCACCAGACTTCCTTTTTTATCCGCATCCGTCACCATGGTACGGAACTTCCAAATCTTGAAAGGTCGATTGTACTGGGTCACGCGCTCTTGCTTGTAAATCACTGGTCCCTTGCTGTCCAACTTGATCCAAATGCTCAAGATGAGAAAGATGGGAGAGGTCAGAATCAGCAAAACTACGGCTAGAACCCAGTCCAAACAACGCTTGAAAATCAGCGAACCCTTCCTTTTAGAGACAAGCTGGTAGTAAGACTCAACCTCGCTTGATTTCATTTCCACGGGCAAGTCTTCCCATTTCAGCATGCTGTTTCTCCTTTGTTTTTATTATACTATTTGTCAACATTTTTCATTATACCACAAAATGGAAAAGGCGGTGAAAGAAATCTGTAATTTGAAGGATTTCCTTCTTACACTCAATGAAAATCAAAGTACAGCTTTGAGATTGCAGATAAAGCTGACATGGCTTGAATAGATTTTCAAAGAATATTAAGACATAGCACCCGCCTGCAAACTATACATCTTGTGATAGGTTCCTCCCAGAGCCAAGAGTTCCTCATGGGTTCCGCTCTCGATGATGTGCCCCTTGTCCAAAACATAGATACAGTTGGCGTCTTGGATGGTCGAAAGGCGGTGAGCGATAGCAATGGTTGTCCGTCCCTGTCTCATCTTAGCCAGAGAAGCTTGAACCAAACTTTCTGTTTCAGAGTCAATATTGGCTGTCGCTTCATCCAAAATCAGAATTTTAGGCTGACTGGCGACTGTTCTGGCAAAGGCAAGAAGCTGACGCTGACCTGTTGAAAAACTGGAGCCACGCTCAGAAACAGGGGCGTCATATCCCTGAGGAAGTTCTTGAATAAAGGAATCTGCATCCACGAAGGCTGCAGCAGCCTGGACCTGCTCATCACTAATGTCTTGGTACATGGCGATATTGGACTTAATAGTCCCATGATAGAGGAAGGGATCTTGCAAGACCAGACCGATATTTTTTCTTAGCTCTTCCTGGCTATAGTTCCTGATATCTACACCGTCCAAGAGAACTCGCCCTGATTGAAATTCATAAAAGCGCATGAGGACATTAATAATCGAAGATTTCCCTGAACCTGTATGGCCTACAAATGCAATGGTTTCACCCTTATTAACGGAGAAGGAAATGTCATCCAGAATCGAATGTTTGCCATCATAAGAGAAACATACATGTTCAAAACGGATATTGCCTTCTTTGATCTCGGTCTGTCCATTTTCTTGAAGAGGCTCATAGGTCCTCTCGTCTATTAGGGCAAAGACACGACCTGCAGAAACCATAGAAGTTTGCAGGGTTGAAAAGTTTTGCGTCACCTCAATCAGGGGATCAAAGAGGCGGTTGATGTACTGAATAAAGGCATACATGGTTCCTGCCGTTATTCCCAGATAAAGTCCACGATAGCCAAAGTAAGCCATCAAAACGGCGTAGCCTATGAGTTTCAGTAAACTCATGGCAGGGCGCAAAAAGAGAGCATCCAAGGCTACAGAACGGTTGGCATAGACCAAGTGTTCTTGGTTGATTTCATCAAATTCTGCCTGTAGGCGCTTCTCTTGATTAAAGGCCTGGATTATTCTGATTCCTTCGATGTTTTCGGCCAACTTGCTATTAATATCTGACAAGAGACTTCTGGTTTTCTCAATGATTTTCACTGATTTTTTCCGATAAAGATTGACCAAAAGGAAAATCAAGGGGAGAAAGAGCAATACTAATGCTGTCAAACGAAAATCCAATACCAACATTGTATAAAGAGTTGTCAGAAAGATGAAAACTGCTGAGATAAAGCTAGATAAAATCCCTGAAAACATATCGCTGATGGTCTCAGTATCATTGGTCAAACGAGAGACGATGGAGCCTGCTGGCGTCTTGTCAAAATAAGACATACCCAACTTTTCCATATTGGCAAAGGCATCGCGACGAATATCCCTAACAATACTGTAAGACACGCGCGCAAAGAGAAGATTGCCAACATACTGAACTACAGTTTGTAGGATGTAGAGACCATAGTAGACCAGCAAAACGGTCACAGCGAGTTGATTGAGATTACTGAGATACTGGTCGATAAAGTGGGAAGCAACCAAAGGAATCACACTTTTAATGACCGTAGTTGCTAGGAGAAAGGTCAGGGCTAAAAAGGTTAAAAGACCATATGGTTTGAGATAGGACAGCAAGCGTTTCAGCACAGCCCACTGTTCACGCTTATTCTGCATCTTCTTCTCCTTTCATTTCCAACTGCTGAGACTGGTAGGTTTGGGCATACCAGCCATCCAGGGCTAACAAGTCTTCGTGTCTGCCCCGTTCGATAATTTGGCCATTTTGCAGAACCAAGATCAGATCTGCATGGACAACTGCGCTGAGGCGATGGGCTGTGATGATGGTTGTCTTGTCCTTACGCGTTTCCTTAAGATTGTCGATAATAGCATACTCTGTCTTGGCATCTACGGCGGACAAGGAATCATCTAAAATCAAGATATCAGGGTCTAAAATCATTGCCCGACTCATAGCCAGACGCTGCTTTTGACCACCAGAAAGACTGACCCCCTTTTCACCGATCAGGGTATCAAATCCCTGAGGCATGGCTACAATATCTTGATAAACTTGGGCTAGCTTAGTCGCTTCCTCAACCATTGAAAGGGGCAAGTTAGGATTGCCAAAGCGGATATTGTCTAAGATAGAGGTTGCAAAGAGGAACTGGTCCTGAGGGACATAGCCCATGAGACTGCGAAGGTCTGTCAGACGGTAGTCGCGAATATCGTGTCCGTTTAGGTAAATGGTTCCCTTGTCCACATCGTACTCACGTAGGAGCAGTTTGATCAAGGACGTCTTCCCAGAACCTGTCTGTCCGACCAAGCCCAGGGTTTGCCCTTTTTCCAAACTGAAGTGAATATCCGTCAGTGTCTCCTCATTTTCAAAGGCAAAGCTGTCAATAGCGTACTCCAAACGTCCATTTTCAATACCGTCCAGAGGAAACTCAGGGTCTTTTACAGGTGATTCCTGAGATAAAAGTTCCTCAATCCGTTGGTAAGAAACCTTGCCTCGCTGAGTGATATTAAAGAGGAAACCAATGGCCATAAGAGGCCAAACTAGCATATCCAAGTAGCTGATAAAGGTGACCAGATTCCCAACCGTGATTTGCCCTTTCTGAACCATCAAAGAGCCGACCAAGAGAGTTAAAACATAGGACGAACCAACAAACAAGAGAACCATGGGGTCAAAGAGACTATCGTATTTCATGGTTTGGAGATTCTTTTGGAAGGTCAATTCATTGACCGCTTGAAAGGACTTCAACTCATCCGCCTGATAACCGAAAGACTTGGTCACCTTGATACCTGATACCGACTCCTGTACCTTGTTATTGAGTTCAGAAAAGGCAGCTTGAGATTCGCCAAAGGCCTTGTGGGTCTTTCTCCCTAGACGACTGGTCGCATAAGCCATGAAAGGCAAGGGAAGAATGGCAACCAAGGTCATTTGCCATGAGATGCTAAAGAGCATGGTCAGCAAAGTCACCAGAGCCGTGATGGAAGCATCCACTGCTGACATGACTCCGCCACCTGCGAGACGAGTTAGGGCATTGATATCATTGGTGGCGTGTGCCATCAGGTCCCCTGTCCGATAGGTTTGATAAAAGGCTGGCGACATTTTAGTAAAATGCTCAAACAATCGAGACCGCATAATCTGCCCCAGACGATAGGATGTCCCGAGGATATACATGCGCCAAACATAGCGCAGATAGTACATCCCAAAGGCTGCCAGCAGTAGATAAAATAGATTTAGAAGGAGATCCTGCTGGGTTAATTGCCCCGACGTTATGGCGTCAATTACCCGTCCCATGACCATGGGGGGAATGAGATTGAGGACGGAAACCAAGACCAAAGCCACAATCCCGACTAGATAACGGCGTTTTTCTAACTTGAAAAACCACCAGAGTTTTTGAATAATGGACATAAAATCCCTTTCTGATTGCAAATGGAAACCTGAGGCCAAGACTCAATGAAAATCAAAGAGCAAACTAGGAAACTAGCCGCAGGCTGCTCAAAGCACTGCTTTGAGGTTGTAGATAGAACTGACGAAGTCAGTAACCTACATACGGCAAGGCGACGTTGATGCAGTTTGAATTTGATTTTTGAAGAGTACAAGACCCCAGGTTTTTCTTATTCATAAGTTACGACTGAGACGACACCCTTGTCATACTCAGCGATAAAGATATTGGCTACATTGTCATGTCCTTGTTTGCTGAGATTATCAAGCAGCCATTCTTCGTTACGACCAATCGACTCCAAGACATCGACTTGGATCACACCGTCAGTCACAACTGGATACTTAGGATTTTCATCTCCTATTTGGACCACGATGAGTTGGCCATTTTGCTCCTGCACAGCGCATTTGACCTGTTTCATCTGGAAAATCCCTTGGCTACGAAGTTTGAGAGCAACTTCTGCTGCAGACAAACCAACTGAACGACAGGCTTCTGGGTCAATCTGCCCATTTTTGATAAGGAGAGTTGGTTTTCCATCAATCAAGCGTTTGACAAAACGAACATTGTTATTGAGCCACTTGAGGGTCAAGACCAAAATCGTCCACATCATCAAAATCACTGCGTACTGCAGAATACTGATTGAACTATTGTAAATCACCCCACCGATGATACCACCAAGAACATAGTTCTGAATTTGGTCTATAGCAGAGTTAGGTGCTAGATTCCCCTTTCCTGTCACATTAATAACAAAAACAAGAGAGAAAAGACCCAGGGCCAGTTTGATTAAAATTTCCATATAATTGAGTGTCATTTGTTTACCTCCACCAATTCAATAGCGTCTGTTTGATGCAATTCTAATTTCTCTAAAAGATACTTGTCTGGTTGGCTCCCGTTCATGGCACGATAGAAATTTGAACCTACCTTGATAAGTGCTCCATCAGTGGCTGCAGAAGTATTGACATAAACTTCTGATTTATCCACCCCCAAGTCTTTGGAAACAACCTCTATGAAATGAAGGGAAGTTTGAAATTGGTTGTTAGAGGCTTGATTGGTCTGGTATTTTGAGATTGTCACCAAAAGCATGGCCACCAAGGTCAAGGCCAAAATCATGACCAATTCCCGAAACTTAGTCCCCTTTTTATCTCGATAGGCTTTAAAAGCAAAAAATCCCGTAACAGCTAATAAGACAATTCCAAAACCAATCATAATGCCATTTTGCTGACTGATTTGGCTTAGAACATAGTCATAAGAATAAAACTTCATTTATTTTCACTCCTTTTCATAAAATCACCCTTCATTATAAACGAAATAAGGTGATTTTTCAAACCATACGTTGGGGAAATAGAGCTTTTTTTGGTATAATATAGTCTATAATCTCAATGAAAAAGGTAACTTTATGAAACTTATCTCATGGAATATTGATTCCCTCAATGCAGCCCTAACGAGCGATTCTGCTCGCGCCAAACTGTCACAGGAAGTTCTCCAAACTTTGGTAGCTGAAAATGCCGATATTATCGCTATCCAAGAAACCAAACTTTCTGCCAAGGGTCCTACAAAAAAACATCTGGAAATTTTAGAAGAGCTCTTCCCAGGCTACGAAAACACATGGCGTTCTTCCCAGGAACCTGCCCGCAAAGGATATGCCGGAACTATGTTCCTCTATAAAAAAGAACTCACACCGACTATCAGCTTCCCAGAGATTGGTGCCCCGTCTACCATGGACTTGGAAGGTCGTATCATCACCTTGGAATTTGATGCATTTTTCGTAACGCAAGTTTACACTCCAAACGCTGGCGATGGTTTGAAACGCTTGGAAGAACGCCAAGTCTGGGATGTCAAATACGCCGAATACTTGGCATCACTGGATGAACAAAAACCAGTCCTTGCAACGGGTGACTACAATGTAGCCCACAAGGAAATCGACCTTGCAAACCCTGCCAGCAACCGCCGTTCACCTGGATTTACAGACGAGGAACGTGCTGGCTTTACCAACCTCTTGGCAACTGGATTTACAGACACCTTCCGCCACATTCACGGTGATGTGCCTGAACGTTACACTTGGTGGGCACAACGCAGTAAGACTTCTAAAATCAACAATACAGGCTGGAGAATCGACTACTGGCTGACTAGCAACCGCGTGGCTGACAAGGTGACCAAGTCCGACATGATTGACTCGGGTGCGCGTCAAGACCATACGCCGATTGTATTGGAAATTGAACTCTAAGGAGAAAGCTAATGGACTATCAAGCTGTCATTCCTGAATTTGTAGTATCTGACCTCGAAAAGTCACGCCACTTCTACTGCGATTTGCTGGGATTTTCTGTCGAATACGAGCGTCCAGAGGAGAAATTTCTCTTCCTCTCGCTTGAAGACTGCCAACTTATGCTAGAAGAAGGCAGCACAGAAGAATTAGCCCAACTAACCTATCCTTTCGGGCGTGGTATCAACCTATCCTTTGGTATAAAGGATGTCCCACAACTTTATCAAAAAGTAATAGAGGCCAACTATCCTATTTATCGTCCTTTGACTAAGAGAACATTTCGTGTTGGGGATCACTACATCTATCCTCACGAATTTGCAGTCTTGGATCCAGATGGCTATTTTTTAAGATTTAGCGAATAGAAAAATAAAAGGCTACAATACTATCTAGCATTGCAGCCTTTTATTCGTTCGCTTTTATGGTCTATTTGCTAACAAAATATTTGATTTATAAAGCTAATTGGTGTAAAATAAAAACATTGGCAGCAGCCTATTTAAAATTGAATATCATTTTACTTGTTTATGTCGTGAATTGGCACGACGTTTCTACAAGGTGCCGGAACACCTAACAATGAGTATGTCAGCTGAAGGTATGGTTTTGGCCATACCTATTTTGGGGACTTACTTAGGGGATTAAGTAGGTCCTTTTTCTATTTCTTGCTAGAAACTCTAAACAAGCAAATGAAGCATCTTTTAGACTTTAGGAGGTCTTATGAAATTATTAGAAGAGCGCATCTTCGAGGATGGGCATATCTTGGGGGACAACATCCTCAAGGTGGATTCCTTTTTAACCCACCAAGTTGACTTTAGCTTGATGCGAGAGATTGGTAAGGTATTTGCGGACAAATTCGCTTCTGCTGGCATTACCAAGGTCGTAACCATTGAAGCTTCAGGTATTGCCCCGGCCATTTTTACTGCCGAAGCCTTAGATGTCCCTATGATTTTCGCCAAGAAAGCTAAAAACATCACCATGAACGAAGGTATCTTAACTGCCCAAGTCTACTCCTTTACCAAGCAGGTGACCAGCACCGTTTCCATCGCTGGAAAATTCCTCTCACCAGAGGACAAGGTCTTGATTATCGATGATTTCCTAGCAAATGGACAAGCTGCCAAAGGCTTGATCCAAATCATCGAACAAGCCGGAGCAAAAGTTGAAGCGATTGGTATCGTGATTGAAAAATCTTTCCAGGATGGTCGTGATTTGCTTGAAAAAGCTGGCTATCCAGTTCTATCACTCGCTCGTTTGGAACGTTTTGAAAACGGTCAGGTCGTATTTAAGGAGGCAGATCTCTAATGCAAAAACAAGAAAAACACTCGCAAGCAGCCGTTCTTGGCTTGCAACACTTATTAGCCATGTACTCAGGTTCTATCCTAGTTCCTATCATGATTGCGACAGCTCTTGGCTATTCAGCTGAGCAGTTGACCTACCTAATCTCCACAGATATCTTCATGTGTGGGGTGGCCACCTTCCTCCAACTCCAACTCAACAAATACTTTGGGATTGGACTACCAGTCGTTCTCGGAGTTGCCTTCCAATCCGTCGCTCCTTTGATTATGATTGGGCAGAGTCACGGTAGCGGTGCTATGTTTGGTGCCCTTATCGCATCAGGGATTTATGTGGTTCTGATTTCAGGCATTTTCTCAAAAGTTGCCAATCTCTTCCCATCTATCGTAACAGGCTCTGTCATTACCACGATTGGATTGACCCTGATTCCTGTCGCTATTGGAAATATGGGAAATAATGTTCCAGAGCCAACTGGTCAAAGTCTCTTACTTGCAGCTATCACTGTTCTAATTATCCTCTTGATTAACATCTTTACTAAAGGATTTATCAAGTCCATCTCCATTTTGATTGGGTTGGTCGTTGGGACTGCCATTGCTGCTACCATGGGCTTGGTTGATTTCTCCCCTGTTGCGGCAGCACCACTAGTCCATGTCCCAACTCCCCTCTACTTTGGGGTGCCAACCTTTGAAATCTCCTCTATTGTCATGATGTGTATCATTGCAACGGTGTCTATGGTTGAGTCCACTGGTGTTTACCTGGCCTTGTCTGATATTACCAATGACCCAATCGACAGCACGCGCCTACGCAACGGTTATCGTGCAGAAGGTCTGGCCGTACTTCTCGGAGGAATCTTTAACACCTTCCCTTACACAGGATTTTCACAAAACGTTGGTTTGGTTAAATTATCAGGTATCAAGACTCGTCTGCCAATCTACTACGCGGCTAGTTTCCTCGTCCTCCTTGGACTCCTTCCTAAGTTTGGAGCCCTCGCCCAAATCATTCCAAGCCCTGTCCTTGGAGGTGCCATGCTGGTGATGTTTGGTTTTGTTTCCCTTCAAGGGATGCAAATCCTCGCTCGCGTTGACTTTGCTAACAATGAACACAACTTCCTTATCGCAGCTGTATCCATTGCTGCAGGTGTCGGACTCAACAATAGTAATCTCTTTGTCAGCATGCCGACAGCATTCCAAATGTTCTTCTCAAACGGAATTGTCGTAGCCAGCCTACTGGCCATTGTCCTCAATGCAGTACTAAACAGGAAGAAGAAATAAGAAAAAGAGGTGTGAGCCTCTTTTTTGTGTGACAAAATAAAAACATCTACTCATATATACTAGTGTCATAGTCCTGAAAATCATCTGCATCAAGAACTATTTCACCATTCTTATACTTTTCTCTTACAATACGTTCCGCTTCATACTCATCTTCAGCTTCTATACTCACTAAACGGGTTAGAGTTTCAATAATTTCTATAGTATACTTTTTCATCTTAAGTTTCTCTCCAATAACTCACTTATTAGCAATAATCTATGTTTTGGGCTTTCTAGCCACTCTGGTAATTCATCCCCATCTTCCCATCTATATTTTTTATTCAATAAAGAAAGTTGTTCCTCATTACCAAACTCCATATTTTCAGATAACCACCTCACACAATCAGGGTCTGATAAAGTGTAGACCATTAAACTTAAGTTTTCATAATTACTCTCTGTTTCATAATCAAACCAGATGACTTTTAAGAAATCATACACCTCTTCTGGTGCAATAAGTTGTTTCTTTTTCATAATTTCCGATACTTTCCTCTACCTTTAAATTCTATTATTTCTTTGTCTCTTAATATTTGAAGCTGTTGCCTAATTTTTTCTTTGATATGATTGTTCTTAACAAAAATATTTTTTAGGTCACTTTCAAAACGATACATATCTTCAAGAGTAAATTCTGAACCCTCTATCTTATCTATACAATTTAGAATTTCTATTGTCCAACCTCTTGCTGAAAAAGAGTTTTTCCTTAAAAATAAACTTTGCTTAAATTCTTTTGTAACTTTTTCTGGATCTCTAACTTGTCCATTTTGCACAAGAAATATTCTTCCTTTAGAAGGTACTTGCGATAAATCTATGTTACAACCAATCCAACCAGCGCGTCTGGCAGTTGGTGCAAGTGGTTTTCTTTGAATAATAGATTTCGGTGTAACAAATTGCTTCGGAAGGACAAGAAAATTATTTACCTCAAAATTTTTTGTGTAAGTTAAAAAAAAGAAATTAGGATTATTATCTGCCTGCACACGCTCCATCATTGTTGCATAAGCACCATCATTGATTGTTGTTGAAAAATTTCCTTTTTTGCTCTTTAGTTCAAACTCCTCACTACAATGATTACAGTAAAAATCTGCTACAGGCCGATTATTTTTAAAATGATTTAAGGAACTGTTCCCACAATTAGGGCAATAAGACTGACGATAAACCCAATCCTCCGTTAAGATACGTGCCTTTTGGCTATTACTTTTATAAGTTTCTACTAATTCTAAATTAAATTGTAATTCCATTTAAAAATTCCTCACTAATATGAGAATCCACTCAATATAAGTAATTAAAATCTACCATAACTAGTATACCACATATAGGTACCTATTACCTTTGTATTTCATCACTCTCTTTTATATTTCCTTCTAACATATCTCATAAACTAAAATGAGTAGGCTATATTTGTCCTACTCATTTATCTCTATATCCTTACCTGTCTCTCATTTGACCGTTGGCCTGTGACAAACATGGTAAAGGTTGCCTTACAGACATTTCTACCATCTTGATTGGTGATATCGACATCTACTACACATGTTGTGCGACCTTGATGGACACATTCTCCTTTAATGGTTAGCACATCGTCGAGTTTTCCTGCTTTGAGGTAGTTGATAGAAGATTGTAGTGTCACTCCATCAAGTCCTAGCGAGATAACCACCAAACCACTGATCTGGTCACAAAGGGTAAAGAGATAGCCACCATGGGCATTACCATAGTAGTTGAGCGACGAGTTCACTACTTTAGTCGTCACCACAACGTGACCATCTCTCATTTTTTCTATTTCGTAATTTTCAAAGGCAGATATAGCGTCAAAATGAAAATCTTTCATCGTTTCCTCCTGATATTTCAAACGACACTATGATACTACTTTTTATAGGACTGTGCAAGGAGAAAGCTCCTAGTCTGGCAAAATTCCGACCTGCTCTACAAAGCGCATAAAGGCTGCTTGTCCCTGTTCCGTTTGCTTGTAGACTCCTGCATCCTCAAGTACACGAGCAAAGATAGCACCCACAGAGTCCTTAACGATTTCAAGGGCTTTTTCTTTATCCGTTAGATCTGGATGCTGGACTTTGAGTTGGTCTGCCCATTCCTGATGATAAGCGGCAACTGAGACATCTTCTCCCACTAGGTAGTTAGCGACTTCCTCCACTTCTTCTTTTAGACGTGGTGGCAGGATAGCCAAGCCCATGACCTCAATCAAGCCGATATTTTCCTTCTTGATATGTTGGACATCCTTGTGGGGATGATAGATGCCATCAGGATGTTCTAGCGATGTTTGATTGTCCCGCAAGACCAAGTCCAACTCAAACTGTCCATCACGCGTACGCGCAATCGGTGTGATAGTGTGATGTGGTGTCCCGTCTGTCTCTGCTAAAATCTGCACTGCAGGATCTGAATACTGACGCCATTCCTGCAAAATCTTGTCAGCCAAGTTGATCAAATCCTCTTTAGAATCCGAAGTCAAACGCAACACTGACATAGGCCACTTGACAATCCCAGCCTTGACCTGTTCAAAACCAGCAAATCGGAAGGTCTTTTGCAGAGGAGCCAATTCCATAGGAAAGACATGACGTCCTCCCTGATAGTGGTCATGGGTTAGAATAGAACCCCCCACAATCGGTAGGTCGGCATTTGAGCCTGCAAAATAGCCTGGAAACTGGTCTACAATAGCCAACAAACGCTCAAAGCTCTGCCGACTAATCGCCATAGGACGATGCTGGCCGTCTAAGAAAATACAGTGCTCATTAAAGTAAGCATAGGGCGAATACTGGAAGCCCCATTCTTGACCCGCCATTTCAAAACGGATAATGCGGTGGTTGCTGCGAGCTGGGTGGTTGACCCGACCATGGTAGCCTTCATTCTCTAAACAAAGCTGACACTGAGGATAATTGCTAGCTTGCACCAACTTGGCTGCCGCAATCTCCTTAGGATCCTTTTCAGGCTTAGAGAGATTAATTGTGATCTCAAGTTCTCCGTAATCAGACGGTACACGATAAGCAATATTTTTAGCAATGGCCTTGAGTTTGATGTAGTCATTTTTCTGACTGAGTTGATAGAAGTCCGCAATCGCCTGCTCTGGTGAATGGGTATAGGTTGTCCAAAAGTCACGATTGACCTGACTCGGACAAGGGGTTACTAAGTCCATCAGTTCAGCACCGATAATCTCACGCGCAGTCTGACTATCCTCAATCGTCTCTAATCGAACGGCTTCCTCAACCAGCTGGTCCTTGAGGTCAATCACTTTATCCAGATTGGTCTCAACTTCCAAAACACCGTCACCCACTCGTGCCAAGACACGATTGGTCAGGTAGATGCGATCCATTTCTTCAAATGAACTTTCAGAAATAATATGTGTTACAAATTTATCTACTAAGGTCACTATAGAGCCTCCTTTTGACTAGTCAAGGACGCGAGTGCCACCTGCAACTTCAGCGATATAGAAGCTTGGAGCGTATCCAACTACTTCTTCGTAATGTTTGCCTACAGCTTCTTTAAAGGCCTCAACAGTGTCTTTTTGTACCAAGGCAATGGCACAGCCACCAAAACCTGCCCCTGTCATACGAGCACCGAGAACACCTTCTTGAGTCCAAGCTGTGTGAACAAGGGTATCCAATTCCAAACCAGTTACTTCGTAGTCATGCTCCAGAGAAACGTGAGAAGCATTCATCAAACGACCAAATGTTTCCAAATCACCTGCTTGAAGGGCTGCTTGAGCTTTAAGGGTGCGTTGGTTTTCAAGCACAGCATGACGAGCCCGTTTCAAACGATTTTCGTCTTTGATAAGGTAGCTGTATTGATCAAAGGCCCACTCGTCTAGTTCACCCAAGGTCTGAATATCCAAGGCAACTTGCAATTCTTCCACTGCTTTTTCACACTCAGCACGGCGTTCATTGTATTTAGAGTCCGCCAGTTCACGGCGTTTATTGGTATTCATAATAACAACGACATTGTCTTTTAAATCAAGTGGCACCAAGTCGTATTCTAGAGTGTTGGTATCTAGGTAAATAGCACGTTGGTCTGCACCCATACCGATAGCAAACTGATCCATGATACCAGAGTTGACTCCGATAAAGTTGTTTTCTGTTTGTTTTCCGATTTTAACCAAATCCAAACGGTCTAGTTTTAGGTCAAAGAGATGCTCAGCCACGACCCCTGTCAAGAGTTCCAAGGATGCTGATGAAGACAGGCCAGCTCCATTTGGGATATTCCCATAAACATAAAAATCAAAACCTTTGTCAATCACGTGCCCAGCTTCTTGCAAGAAATGGAGAACCCCTTTTGGATAGTTGGTCCAGTTGTGCTCTTTTTCAAACTTGAGGTCCGCAAGAGGCACTTCGATAATGCCCTTATCTTCAAAGTTGGCTGAATAGAAACGCAAGACTTGGTCGTCACGTTTGCGAGCCGCCCCATAAGTTCCCAAGGAAATTGCAGCAGGAAAAACGTGACCGCCATTATAGTCCGTGTGTTCACCAATCAAATTGATACGGCCTGGTGAAAAGAAAGTTTGGTCTGCTTCTTGACCAAAAACAGCAAGAAAATCTTTACGAAGGGCTTCAGCAGTAAGATGTTGTGTCATATGAATTCTCCTTTGACTGTCCGTTAACTCATCTTAACGTGTAATCGTTTTCTTCTATTGTATCCAAGGGATTTCCCAAGGTCAATCCTTTTTACTAAAGTTTTACTAAACAATCGGTAAAAAGAAGAAAAATATGATATACTAACCTAAAAGGAGGAGGATTTATGGCTACCTTAAAAGACATTGCACAGCTAGCCTCTGTCTCTATCGCGACCGTATCTCGTGTCCTCAATCGCGACCAGAGTCTATCTGTTACAGAAGAAACCAGACACCGTATTTTAACTGTCGCTGAAGAGCTAGGCTATACCAAGCACCTCAAGACAGGCGAATCCCACAAACCCAAGCAAAAGATTGCCATTATCCAATGGGTCAGCGAGCAGGGGGAACTGGACGACCTCTACTACTACCAAATTCGTCTCGGTATTGAAAAAAGAGCCCAAGAGTTGGACTATGATATCTTGCGCTATTTTAACGACCATCCTTTTACTCTGAGCGAGGAAGTGATTGGGATTCTCTGTATTGGAAAGTTCAGTCGAGCACAGATTTCTGCCTTTGAAGAATACCAAAAACCCCTAGTCTTTATAGACAGCGATACCCTCTCACTAGGTCATACCTGTATTATTACTGACTTTTATACTGCTGTAAAACAAGTTGTAGACCACTTCCTCAGTCAAGGGCTAGATCGTATCGGAGTTCTCACCGGCCTTGAAGAAACAACCGACCAAGAAGAAATCATCCAGGATAAACGCCTAGAACATTTTAAAAACTACTCTCTATCAAAAGGCATCTACCATGATAAACTGGTCTTTCAAGGTAGCTTTACTGCCCAGTCTGGCTATGACTTGATGAAGGAGGCTATTCACAAGTTGGGTGATCAACTCCCCCCAGCATTTTTCGCAGCCAGCGATAGTTTAGCCATCGGTGCCCTCCGTGCCCTCCAAGAAGCTGGAATCAGCCTGCCAGACCGTGTCAGTCTCATTTCCTTTAACGATACTAGCCTGACCAAGCAGGTCTATCCTCCCCTATCTAGCATCACAGTCTATACTGAGGAGATGGGCCGAGCAGGTATGGATATTCTTAACAAGGAAGTTCTTCATGGTCGGAAAATTCCTAGCCTAACTATGCTGGGAACTAGACTGACTCTGAGAGAAAGTACTCTGCCATAACTCAACTAATATAATAAAGTCAAAAATCCTAATAGAGATTCTCAAATCTCCATTAGGATTTTCTTTTTAATCAATCACAATCATTGCCTTAATCGTCTTACGTTCATCCATATCTTTATAGGCTTGGTCAATGTCTTCCAATTTATAACTTGAGGTAAAGACGCGACCTGGATTAATGTCGCCATCAAGGACGGCTTTTAGTAAGAATTGCTTATCGTATGTTGTGACAGAAGCTGGGCCACCACCGATTATTGTATTTTGACCAAAGGTTGAGCCAATGGCTCGATTTTCATAGTGCGGTACACCAACAAATCCCATGCGCCCTCCATTATGGAGAACACCAAGCGCTTGATCAACCGCTGCTTCTGTTCCAACACATTCAAGTGCTGCATCTGCTCCACCACCGAGGATTTCACGCACCTTAGCAATACCTTCTTGACCTCGCTCAGATACAACAGCTATCGCACCCGACTCCAGAGCCATCTTTTGACGATCTTCATGACGACTCATAAGGATAATTTGCGATGCTCCACGCATTTTAGCTGCGATAACAGCACATTGACCAACAGCCCCATCACCAATGACCACAACCTTATCCCCTTTTTGAACATTTGCAACACGCGCCGCATGATAGCCCGTCGGCATAACATCTGCAAGAGTCAAGAGGGACTTTAGCATGCCTTCTGTATAGTCAGAAGGTTGTCCAGGGATTTTAACCAGTGCCCAGTTGGCATAGTGGAAACGGATATACTCAGCCTGGACACCACCTGACCAGTTGTTACCAGGATGATTATCACACGAACCATCAAAACCAGCACGACAGGCATCACACTGACCACAACCATGTGTGAAAGGGGCAATGACAAAATCGCCAGGTTTAACGGTCGTCACTGCATCACCAATTGCCTCAACGATACCAATCGCTTCGTGCCCGCTATTCTGATGCCCTGCTTCAATATCCGGATTGCGATAACTCCACAGATCAGAGCCACAGACACAAGTCCGAACGATCCGAATAATGGCATCGTCTGCCTCAATGATTTGCGGATGCTCCACTTCAACAAGACCAACCTGACCAGCTTTTGTATAAACTGTTTTCTTCATAGAATCACTCCTTTTCTATTAGTTTCTCACTTTTATTATACACTTTTTGTCAAGCTTTCGATCGTATCAATCATTATTAACGGCGATAAGGCACTGGTTTAGTCCAATATAGTCTTTTCTTCTCGAAATTTAAGTTTTATAAGGAGAGATTTTTCGATTACATTTTTAATAGCTTCCAGCCAATAGAAAAAGGTGGATAAATAAGTAGGCCTTTATCCACCTTTTTGGGGTTTAGTTGTTATTCGCTACGAAGCGATTCGACTGGGTCTTTCTTGGCGGCGATGCGTGAAGGGATTAGACCGGCTAACATGGTGAGGACAATCGAAATACCGATAAGGATTAGAGCTACTTCTATTGGTAATTGCGCTACATTTCCCACATTTGTCATTTTAGCAACAATCGCATTGATTGGAAATGTCGCAAGGAGAGTAACCGCGATACCGAACACCCCAGAGATGAATCCTTCGATGGCTGTTTCAGCAGTGAAAATACGACGAATATCTTTCTTCGAAGCCCCCATTGCACGTAGGATTCCGATTTCTTTTGTACGTTCGAGAACTGAAATGTACGTGATAATCGAAATCATTATAGAAGATACAATGAGTGAGATGGCCACAAAGCCAACGAGCACAGTTGTCACTACGCCAACCAATGTCGTAATTGAAGACATGATAGTTTGGATATCATCGGAATAAGCGAGTACCTTATCGTCTTCTCCAGCTTCTTTTTTCGCCGTGTTATAGGCGTTTATGAATTCTTTTAAGTCTTGTTTTTGTTGGAACGAAGAGGTGTAGAGCTCAATGGCAGCTGGTTTGGATTTGTTGATGACACCCATTTTTGCGAGGTTTTCCTCGTAAGTTGAAGCCGAGTTGTCGTTATATTGTTGGACATACTGAGATTGTTCTTCAGGCGTCATTTTGGCCAACTGGATTTTTTCTTCTTCGGTTAAATTCTCCGAACTGAATGGTTTAGGATCTTTGGCAAAGTCTTTACCCGTAAATACATTTAGATTTTGATTGGCTTCCTGTTCCTTAACGATATCACTATTTTGAATGTGTTCGGAAGTGTAATCAATAAGGGTGCTTGTGTAGGCGATTCCTCCTGAAGGAGCATTCACGCTTGAACTTGTGCCGTCTTTTTGGCGAAGGACACCCACAATTTTAAGTTCGAGCCCATTCTCGATTTGAGTTTTCATATAAGAAGCATCTGCAATCTTATTGACCCATAAGTTATTTTCTTTCACAAAACGGTTTGTATTGACAACTGCTTTGAAAGTTTTTCCGATAAAGTCACTATATTGATACGTTTGAGAAGAGAGTTCGTCGAGCTTCTTCGTATCGTTCAATTCACTGGGATCTTTGATACGCAAACTATAGAGCAACAAGTCGCTAATTTGATTGTTTTCATCTACGATAAGGACGATCTCGGACTTATCTTGTG
The DNA here is from genome assembly GCF_002096335.1 of Streptococcus oralis subsp. dentisani. Classification (GTDB taxonomy): domain Bacteria; phylum Bacillota; class Bacilli; order Lactobacillales; family Streptococcaceae; genus Streptococcus; species Streptococcus oralis_Z. The sequence goes on along the minus strand of NZ_NCUW01000027.1, from coordinate 11,367 downwards.
GGAAGCGTCCTTCCAACACGTCGTACTTGCTTTCTAGCATTGAAGAATCACTAGAAAGTTCACTCCAGTAGTTGAGGTTTTGTAAGTATCCCTTCATCGTTTGATTCGCTGTTTCTACTTCATCAGCTAAGGTTGAAGGCAGAATACTTTTGGGTCCGTTGGAAGTATCACTTGCATAGATAAACGGTTGTAAATTGTATCGGTAACGAATGTCTTTTGTGAGAGATTCGACCTTCGAAGCATGTTCCTCCAAGTAAGTCTTGAAGGAAGCTAGGTCGTTCTTTCCGATTTGTTTTTTCAATAAATTCGTTAAAATCGTATTGATACCGAGCTCATGATTATCCTTGTAAGGCTTCTCGCTCAAATCTGGAGAGGTCGCCAACAAGTTGCTCTGGTTCTGCTCGCTAATCGTCAGTGGAAGAGAGACGAGAGTATCTTCCTGCACCTTTTTAACGTAATCACTCACACCATTGGAAAGGGCTAAGATAAGAGCAATTCCGATAATCCCAATAGAACCCGCAAAAGCTGTTAGTAAGGTACGACCTTTCTTCGTCAATAGGTTATTAAAGGAAAGTACAAGGGCGGTTATAAAGCTCATCTTCGTCTTCGTGAACTGGATGTTGACTTGCTTTGTCTCCTCTGTTGGTTCGCATGGGTTTGAGTCGCTCAAGATGTTTCCATCTAATACTTGTACGATACGTGTGGAGTACTTCTGTGCCAGCTCTGGGTTATGCGTCACCATGATAACCAAACGTTCCTTGGCGATGTCTTTTAATAAATCCATGATTTGAACAGAAGTCTCAGAATCGAGCGCTCCTGTCGGTTCGTCAGCTAAAACGACTTTGGGATCATTAACAAGAGCACGCGCAATCGCGATTCGTTGCATTTGTCCCCCAGACATTTGACTTGGTTTCTTATATAAATGGTCTTTTAGGCCTACGCGTTCGAGCACTTCGATAGCACGTTTCTTACGTTCTGCTTTTGAAACACCCGAAAGAGTCATTGCAATTTCTACGTTAGAGAGTGCAGTTTGGTGCCCGATGAGATTATAAGACTGAAAGACGAAACCGATGGTGTGGTTTCTGTAGCTATCCCAATCGCGGTATTTAAATTGCTTTGTTGATTTTCCTTGGATGAGTAAATCACCAGATGTGTATTGGTCGAGTCCCCCGATGATATTTAATAGGGTGGTTTTCCCAGAACCCGATTGCCCGAGAATGGAGACAAACTCATTCTCACGGAAGCAAATCGAAATATCCTTTAGCGCGTGGAACTCTTGATCGCCCGTATGATAGATTTTTGAAATGTGTTGTAGCTGTAACATCGCCTATCTCCTTTCAGTGATATAGGTAGTCTATCACAATTTCATAATGGAGTAAAGATGTTACATTTACAATTCATCAGAAATAATCAACAAATGGAAAATCGACTTCTTATGAATGATGATGTTCATGACTTTGACTGGCTTCCAGCTCCTCAATTTTTCGCTTATGGGTTTGGTGACTTGCTAGGTTTGCATCAACTTCAATGGTGACATTTTGAAACTCATAATCTTTGAGTAAATTACGAATGGATTCTTTACAATACTCTATATGTTCAATCTCTTCTAGGCAAACATGAACAATGGCATTTTTTTCCAAACCATCCATAGTCCAGAGATTGAGCTGATTAACACTGACCACATGGTCCAATTGCTCCAAGTCATTCTTCACTTGTTTGATATCTACCCCTTCTGGCACAGCATCCAAGAAAATCTTGAGTGCGCTCCAAAAGCGGGGTATGACTTTTGTTAGAATGAAGATGGAAATGACAAGAGATAAGAGCGGATCAAGGATATACCAATCTGTAAATCGGAGGATAATCGCCATTAGAATGACAGCCAACCAACCAAGAGTATCTTCCAAAAAATGCAGACTCAGAATTGACTCGTTCTTTGTCTTTCCCTTACGAACTACTAGACTAGCTAGCACATTGATATTTACTGCAATGATTCCTAGCCAGAGGACGCCTTCCTCATTGACAGGTTGAGGGTGAACTATCTTTGTGATATTTTCCAATATCACTAGGACAGACCCTATCATAAGAATCACAGCCGTTAGGATGGCCCCTAAAAGACTAAAACGCTTGTAACCCAAGGTGTACTGCCCGTCTTCTTCTCGGTTTGAGATTGTTTCTAAAAGGGCTGATATGCCAATGGCTATAGCATCTCCCAAGTCATGAACAGAATCAGCAAGAACAGCACTCGAACCAAAGATCCCTCCTGCGATAAACTCAACAATAGCATAGCTTAAATTTAAGAAAAAAGCTAACCAGATTGATGTTTTAGAGCTCATTTCTCTCCCTCCTTTGGTATAATGGGTATATACATACTTCTTTCATTTGTATTATCTAATAAAATCCAAAGAAAGGATAGAAGCAAACTGTCAGTCTTATTCAGTTCTGAACAGTCTGTCTCAAGTGTCTGTATGCTAAAAAGAGACCGTCGAGTCAACAAGACAAAAAAAGCCATCTATCAAGCTTTTTTACAAGTTTTGAACGTCAAAGGCTATGATGCTACTACTGTCCAAGATATCATTGACTTGGCAGATGTTGGCCGCTCGACCTTTTACTGTCACTACGAGAGCAAGGAACTGCTTTTAGATGAGCTCTGTCGCTACCTCTTTCACCATCTCTTTGAAAGGGAAGAACACTTAACTACAGAAGACTACCTCGCACATATCTTTTTACATTTTCAAAAAAACCAGGACCATGTCACCAGTCTTCTTTTTTCAAAAAATGACTACTTTCTCCGCCAACTACACAAGGAACTTGAACACCACGTCTATCCCATGGTGGCGGATGACTTGCAAGCGGCCTATCCAAACATTCCGGCCTCTTACCTTCAGCATTTTGTTGTGACGAACTTTATCGAGACCCTAACTTGGTGGCTAAAACAAGGAAAATCTTATACCGAAGAGCAAGTAGTGAGATTTTACCTTGATGTAATAGAGATGACCTCTACAACTCCACTTGATAACTAAGCCTGTAACTCAGAAAGGAACCGACTATGTTAACTTCGATGATTCTAGGAATACTAACAATCGTACTAGCTCTCGCCTTCTCATTGCTTCACCTTGCTGCTGCTTTTTCAGCCATGAAACAAAAGAACTACAGTCTGGGAAACACGTGCATCTTGGTCGGCAGTTGCCTCACCTCTCTGGCTCTAGCTATCTTTTACTTCGTCCCACTGGCAACCATTCTTCTATGGATTGTGGGCTCGAGTATCATCTGCTATGGTGCCTACTGGAACGGCCAGCAGAAAGAAAGTCAACATATATCTCACCACATCGTTCGTATAACGAGTGCTATTGTCATTACGGTATTATTCATTTTGCTCTAACACAAAAAAGGATCATCTGATCCTTTTTTACTTTTTAAGCACTCTTTGCGGCCTTGCTCCACTGATACCAACCAACTAGACTATTGATGAGATAAATTAGGTATTTCCCTTGGATTTGCAGGCTTTCTCCCCACCAGAGATAGATAGAAAAGACATTGGTAGCTGCCCAGAATATCCATTGTTCACGGTAAACAGCTGTCATGAGGATTTGCCCTACCCCATTGGTCGCATCGGTAATGGAATCGCGATAAGGACGATTGGCTCCGATAGACTGATAAATGAACCCAAATACCAACCACCAAAGAACACTAATGGAAAGATACTTTGTCCAACCCTTGCCGTCTAGTTTACGCGCGACAAACTCCTGCTTTTCTTTCTTGAACTGTGCTTGGTAGATCCACACTAGAAGTCCAATTGGCTGCATGATCGTGAAGTAGAGTGTCGTTAGCACCTCACCATAAAAGCCTTTTTGTAGGGCCAAAATAAGGTAAATAACCGAGTTAATCAAGCCAAAAAGATAATTACTTGCTCGACCTTCCGATACAAAGATGACACAGATAATCCCAGTCAAGCTACAAATCATCCCAATCCAGTCAACAATGCGGTGTTCGTAAATCAACTCCAACCAGATTGGAAAACTTCCTAAAACCAGCAGGTAAAGCCACTGGGCAAAACTACGATGGGCAAAGAGATCATCCCAGATAGCCTTCATAGTTCCTGAAAACCCCAAATCAGCCATAGTCGCAACCATACGACGGTAACCACCTGACATTTCACCAAGGGTTGTTTTGATATTCTCAATTTTCTTTTGCAAATAAGTCGTCATATTTTCTCCTTTTGTTTTTAAAGAGCCGTGTCTGGATAGACTTTCGGACGCAACGCTCTATTATATATCTACTGAACTGTCTATACATAAGATTTCCATCCTTAGTCGACATGAGCTGGAAATCTTTATTTGTTAAGTAGTTCACAACACATTATACACCTATTCTCTGAATAGTCAAGTGTATTTACAGTAAAATTTTAGAAAATCCTGAAAATTTTCTCTTCCTTTCCATTTTTAATGACATTTAATAACTCTAACATCAAAAAAGCCCAGATAAAATTATCTGAGCATTCTTCTATATAGTCGTTTAAGAAGTTGAGTTCAGCATTTTCAAGTTATTTCTTCAACAAACCTTGTTCTTGCAGAAATTCCTTGGCTACTTGTTCTGCTGGCTTGCCTTCAACACCGACTTGGTAGTTGAGCTGGCTCATCTGGCTTTCTGTAATCTTACCAGCCAATTTATTAAGAACTGTTTCCAACTCTGGATGTTTCTTGAGAAGATCTTCTTTCATCAGTGGTGCCCCTTGATAAGGGGGGAAGAGTTGCTTGTCATCTTCCAAGACCTGTAAATCATAGCGCGCCAACTCTGCATCCGTCGAATAGGCATCCGTAATTTGAATATCGCCTGACTGAATTGCCTGATAGCGAAGAGCTGGTTCCATGGTCGCTACATTGAGATTGAGACCATACATTGATTGCAAGCCCTTATTTCCATCTTCACGGTCATTAAATTCGAGAGTAAAGCCGGCCTTCAACTGCCCTTCCACTTTTTTCAAGTCCGAAATGGTCTTCAAGCCATATTCTTGAGCAATCTTTTTCGGAACAGCTACAGCGTAGGTATTTTGATAAGACATAGGTTTGAGATAGGCCAGATGATCCTGTTTGGCAATGCCATCACGCGCCACTTGATAAACCTGATCTGGCTCATGACTCACTTTCGGTGATGGCTGAAGCAAACTTTCAGTCACCGTACCGGTAAATTCAGGATAGATGTCAATATCCCCTTTTTTCAGAGCTTCATAGAGGAAGCTTGTTTTCCCAAAATTCGGTTTAACAGTCGCAGTCATACTGGTATTTTCTTCAATCAGCAACTTATACATATTGGCCAAAATTTCGGGTTCCGGTCCCAATTTTCCAGCAATCACCAAGTTTTCTTTCTCTTTTTGAGCTAAGAGAGCTGGACTATAAGACAGACCGAGCAATATGGTCACCAAGGCAAAACCAGAGAAAATCGTCCGCAATTTTGCTTTTTCCATCACTTTTAGTAGGAAGTTAAAGGCAATGGCAAGCACTGCAGAAGAAAGGGCCCCAATCAAAATCAGACTGGTATTATTGCGGTCAATTCCCAAAAGGATAAAGGAACCCAGTCCACCAGCCCCAATCAAGGCTGCCAAGGTCGCCGTACCGATAATCAAGACCGCTGCCGTCCGAATCCCAGACATCATGACAGGCATGGCAAGTGGAATTTCAAACTTCTTGAGACGCTCCCACCTGGTCATCCCAAAGGCAATCCCAGCCTCTTGTAGACTTGGATCAATTCCCTTTAGCCCAGTGATGGTATTTTGCAAAATCGGAAAAATTGCATAAATCACCAGAGCAGTCAAAGCAGGCAAGGTTCCAATTCCCATCAAAGGAATAAAGAGCCCCAACAAGGCCAGTGACGGTATGGTCTGGAAAATTCCTGCAATCTGCAAGACCCAGTCCGCCAACTTCTCATGATAGCGAAGATAAACAGCCAAGGGAATAGCAAGCAAAATAGCTAGTAATAAGGTCAAAAGTGACAACTGCAAATGTTGAGATAGAGCTGTTACCCAATCACCAAAACGATTCTGAAAAGTTGATATCAAATTAGTCATGAACACTACCTCCAAACAAGTCTGCTACAAAGTCTGTTGCAGGAGCCTTTAAAATCGTCTCAGGATTCGCCACCTGACGAATCTCTCCATCCTGCAAAACAGCAATACGGTCTGCCAATTTCAAAGCTTCATCCGTATCATGGGTCACAAAAATCGTTGTCATCCCAAATTCTTTATGCAATTCTTTCGTCAGAACCTGTAGCTGTTTTCTCGAAATAGCATCCAAGGCTGAAAAAGGCTCATCCATGAGGAGAATCTTAGGCTGACCAATCATGGCACGAACAATACCAACCCGTTGCTGTTCTCCACCAGATAATTCATTAGGTAAACGGTGCCCATACTCAGCTACCGGTAAACCAACCTTAGCCAAAAGCTCTTCTGTTTTCGTCGCTATTTCTTCCTTAGTCCAGCCTTTCATCTCAGGAATGAGAGCAATATTTTCTGCCACTGTTAGATTGGGAAACAGAGCAATGGCCTGTAAAACATAACCAGTAGAAAGACGAAGTTCCCGCTCGTCATAGTCTTTGATGCGCTTGCCATCCATGTAAATATTTCCATCAGTTGGCTCTAAAAGGCGGTTAATCATCTTAATCATGGTTGTCTTACCTGACCCAGAAGGCCCAACTAAAACCATAAACTCGCCATTCTCAATGCGTAAATTGACATCTCTCAAAACATCTTTTTCTGTGTAGCGTAGCGCTACATTTTTGTATTCAATCATTCTTTGTCCTCAATTTAAAATTTTCCTCGGTTTGTCAAGTTACCAAACTTTTAATAACTAATTTACCCCATTCTAAACCTCATTTTCCTGCTCTTTCAGATTAGCCAAAATTCTTTCTTGAAAACCTTCAAACTGACGAATTTCTTCCTCTGAAAATCCTTTGTAACAGATAGTATCCAATCTCTGACTGACACGTTGCCCAACTTCTTTCTGGGACTTGCCCAACTCTGTTAAAACTAAATACTTCTTACGCTTATCTTCTCCACACGGACTGACAGTTATAAGATTTTGCTCCTCTAACTTTTTTATCATAGTCGTCAACGTATTATTAGCAAGCCCAGTCGCAAGCGCAATATCTGTCGCAGTTGCACAGCCCGTCTTACTATTCCATAAAACCGCTAAAATCTTTCCCTGCTCACTCCGATAAAGAGAGTCAGGGTCTTGTCTCAGTAACTTTTGAAAAAGCCGCCCATTCAACAAACGAATATGATGGGCTACCAAATGACAATATTTCATGAAACCTCCAATTTATTTCTATATCGATACGAATAAAAAACATTATAATACTTATTATTCCAATTGTCAACTATTTCGATTTAGAACTAATTTTTCTCAGTAAAAAATCTCCTACTCAAGGTAGAAGATTTCAATCTTATAAACTTAATCCGTCATGTCTGATACCAAGGTTCGACGCTCCAATGGAATACTGCACATAACTAACAAGAAAATGAAACCTGACTGAATCCAGAAAAGGGCCAAGTCAAAGATTCCATGCACAGCAACCACTGTAAGGAAAGATAGATAAAGACCGATAATTGGACGTTTCCCCGACTCCTGACTCATATCCATCATCAAACGAACAGGAGCAACAGAAGACAAAGCTAATAAAATGGTTCCCACAATTCCGTAACTCAGAATCGTATCAATATAAAGGCTGTGAGCATGTTCATGATAAGGAGCATTTATCCGAGGATAAGAGTGCATATAGGTCAATGGCCCCTCCCCCCAAAAAGGATTTTGCTTAAACAAGGCCATCCCAGCATCCCAGATAGAAATGCGTTCTTCCATAGAGGAATCTAAAGTCCCCATCCGAACTCCCAAATCACTAGAAAAAAGGAAACTCAAGCCAATCGCAAAGACCCCGATACTAAGCCAAAAGGCCTTCCAGTTTTTAATGGTTGTAAAGAGATAAATGATGGCTCCAGCGATAATAGCAGGAAAGGCAGTTCGATTTTGAGTAAAGTTCAATCCAAAGAGATTAACAAAGCCTGCAATCACACAGAATACCTTCAACCAATTCAACTTGGTCGTTGTAAAGAGATAGAAGGCAATCATGATACAGAAACAACAAATAATTCCATAGTAATTAGGATTAAAAAAGGTCACTTCTGCCCGATTCTGATGCCATACCTGCATATTGGGCGAAAGAAAGGCATAGTTAAATTTCTTTACAATTTGGAAATGCTCCAAAGTAGCAAAAGCCGCAGAGAGCACACTACCAAACAAGATTGTCTGCAGTATCAGTCGAAAGAAAGCATGTGTCAGACGTTTCTGGTAGAAACTAAAGAAAATGAGGAAGAGAAACATCAGTAAAGATGCAACCAATCCAAGCCAGTTCTTAGCGACGATAGAGATGATACTACTGTAGGCAATAAAAAAGAGAAGTACAGGATGTTTGGCTAATCCTTTGATAATTCCCTTCATCTCCCCAGTAACAAGTAAACCTATCAAATATAAAGCAAAGAGGGCTAAGAACAAATAAAAAGGTAAAAAGATACTTATGATCATCAAATACAAAAAGAAATCTTTTTTCGAAAGCCCTCTTATCTTATCCAGTAATCCAATTGATTTCAAAACGGATCCTTTCTGTTCTGGATTTCTCCAGAAGATAAATGCTAAACTATCTTTATATTCTACCATTTTTTCCGTCATTTGGGAACAATGAACACGCTACCAAAATAAAAAACTTTTAGGGGAGAATGAAAGTATACTCTACTATATTCGGAGATATTCCAGTCCAATAATTGTTAGAGAAAAAGAAGTAAACTTTCTAAAAAAGGAAAAGCTATGGTAGAATATAAGAAAGGCGAAAATATCTACTATTGAACGACAGTAAAAAGGAAAGAAAGTATGAAATCACACCAACTAGTCTACCAAATACTAGCCAGAGAAAACGACTATGTCAGTGGGGAAAAAATTGGCGAAGAACTGAATCTAAGTCGGACATCCATATGGAAAGCAATCCAACGCCTTCAATTAGAAGGCTTAGAAATTGACAGTATCAAAAATAGAGGATACAAGCTTATTCAAGGTGATTTGATATTGCCTGATTTGATTCAAGAAAAAACCAACTTAACCATTCTCTACAAACCTGAAACCAAATCAACACAAACAGATGCAAAAAAAGGTATTGAGGATGGAAACAAGGGAAACACCCTCTATCTTTCCACATGTCAGACAGCAGGGCGTGGACGCTTTCAGCGTCCTTACTACTCACCTTCTCAAGGGGGAATTTATATGTCCTTGCATATTCAACCAAATCTTCCCTATGAAAAACTTCCTTCCTATACTCTCCTTGTAGCTGGTGCAGTTTACAAAGCGATTAAAAATCTGACCTTGATTGAAGTAGATATCAAATGGGTAAATGACATCTACTTTAAACATAAAAAAATAGCAGGTATCCTTACCGAAGCTATGACGTCCGTTGAAACAGGTTTAGTGACAGATGTCATTATCGGACTTGGAATAAATTTTTCTATTACAAATTTCCCAGACGATTTAAACGAAAAAGCAGGAAGTTTATTCACACTACCTACCCCAATTAGTCGCAATGAGTTGATTAGCGAAATATGGACTTGTTTCTACAAGACTGATCCAGATGAGCTACTTTATATCTATAAAGAGAGATCTTTAGTTCTTGGAAAAGAAGTCACCTTCCAGCTAGATGGAAAAGAGAAAAAAGGCCTTGCAAAAGAAATCTCAAACGCCGGTCAACTTAAAGTCGAACTTAAAGATAAACATACTATCTGGCTGAATAGCGGAGAAATATCCCTAACGAGCTGGTAATAATAAAATCCCCCTCTTGTAAACTAAGAGGGGGATAACTTATGGCTCTATAATATTTGTAGTGGGCAAATCCCCTATGGATATCATGGAGCCTATTTATTGTAGAAAAAAAGTCCCATATGACCTATAATGAAAAACGACTAAATAACTTATTAGAAAGAATCATATGGAACCATTACATTTTATCACAAAACTACTCGATATTAAAGACCCTAATATCCAGATTCTAGATATCATCAATAAGGATACTCACAAGGAAATCATCGCTAAACTGGACTACGACGCCCCATCTTGTCCTGATTGCAGAAAGCAAATGAAGAAATATGACTTTCAAAAAACTTCTAAGGCTCCTTACCTTGAAACGACTAGAATTCTCCTGAAAAAGCGTCGTTTCAAGTGCTATCAGTGTTCAAAAATGATGGTCGCTGAAACTTCTCTCGTCAAGAAGAATCACCAAATCCCTCGTATCATCAATCAAAAGATTGCTCAAAAGTTGATTGAAAAGACTTCTATGACCGACATTACCCATCAACTTTCCATCTCAACTTCAACTGTCATTCGCAAGCTCAATGACTTTCACTTTGAGCATGATTTTTCTCGTCTACCAAAGATTATGTCTTGGGACGTTGAAACAGTCAGGGGAGCGACTGTTTCAATCGGGAGATGAAGATGAGTTTCATTGCGAAAGATTTTGATAAGCTCAATATCATCACTGTTCTTGAAGGAAGAACACAAGCTATCATTCGAAATCACTTTCTGCGCTACGATAGATCCGTTCGTTGTCAGGTGAAAATCATTACTATGGATATGTTTAGTCCTTATTATGACTTAGCTAGACAACTTTTTCCAAACGCTAAAATCATTCTGGATCGTTTTCACCCTTCGTTATTATATTTCTGAACTCAGGCTAAAACAGTCCACTGGACTGTTTTACTCCAACACTTAAGTCGTGCTATGAGTCGTTTGCATGTCCAAATCATGAATCAGTTTGAGCGAAAATCTCATGAATACAAGGCTATCAAGCATTACTAGAAGCTCATTCAACAGGATAGCCGTAAACTGCTGAGCGATAAGAGATTTTATCGCCCTACTTTTCGTATGCACTTAATCAATAAAGAAATCCTAGACAAGCTGTTGAGCTATTCAGAAGATTTGAAATATCACTATAAGCTCTATCAGCTCTTACTTTTTCACTTTCAGAATAAGGAGCCTGACAAGTTTTTCGAACTCATTGAGGACAATCTAAAGCAGATTCATCCTCTTTTTCAGACTGTCTTTAAAACCTTTCTAAAGAACAAAGAGAAAATTGTCAACGCTCTTCAACTATCCTATTCTAACACCAAATTAGAAGCCACTAATAATCTCATCAAACTTATCAAGCGCAATGCTTTTGGTTTTCGGAACTTTGAAAACTTCAAAAAACGGATTTTTATCGCTCTGAACATCAAAAAAGAAAGGACGAATTTTGTCCTTTCCCGAACTTAGCTTTTCTTCAACCCGCTACAGTTGACAAAGAGCC
>NZ_NCUW01000008.1 GCF_002096335.1 Streptococcus oralis subsp. dentisani | reverse complement strand
ACCAGTGCCTCAGTAAGTGCTAGCACGTCAGCGAGCGTATCTGCTTCAACGAGTGCTTCAGTAAGTGCAAGCACATCTGCAAGTGCGTCTGCTTCGACCAGTGCCTCAGCATCAGCAAGTACATCAGCGAGTGCGTCTGCCTCAACCAGTGCTTCAGCATCAGCAAGCACATCAGCGAGCGTATCTGCCTCAACAAGTGCCTCAGTAAGTGCAAGTACATCTGCAAGTGAGTCCGCTTCAACAAGTGCCTCAGTAAGTGCAAGTACATCTGCAAGTGAGTCTGCTTCGACAAGTGCTTCAGTTTCAGCTAGCACGTCAGCGAGCGCATCCGCTTCAACAAGTGCCTCAGTAAGTGCCAGCACGTCAGCGAGCGTATCTGCCTCAACAAGTGCCTCAGTAAGTGCAAGTACATCGGCAAGTGAGTCCGCTTCAACAAGTGCTTCAGTTTCAGCAAGTACATCGGCAAGTGCATCCGCTTCAACAAGTGCTTCAGTTTCAGCAAGTACGTCAGCGAGCGTATCCGCCTCAACGAGTGCCTCAGTAAGTGCCAGTACGTC
>NZ_NCUW01000011.1 GCF_002096335.1 Streptococcus oralis subsp. dentisani | reverse complement strand
CCCAGAACAGAATCGATTTCCCAATCTCCAAAACGGGAGCGATTATTGATCTCTTCTGGCCTTTCTTCAATTGCCTTTCCTAGATGTTTCTTGGTAGAGGGACGCTTGTTAAATTTTTTACGGATCCGCACTGCTCTTGGTAAATCAATAGCCTTAATCTCTAACAAACCTTGATGGATATAGTTATAGAGCGTCTTGGTTGAAGGAACAACTGCATCTACATGTTGGAGTCTGTAGGTATGAACAAAGGTATTCACGCTATGCACTCTTGGTTTCTCTCTCATTGCTTCTCTAAATTTTGTCAGAAAGTCGTCCGATACACAATCCAGTTTCAGATAATAGCTGGCTTCTCTGGCCTGACGATAACAGTTATGGACAGCATCTGCATAATAGTGTTGATAATAGACCTTCTGTCCATTTACTTGTTTCACTTGTGTTATAGAACCTCGATTCATTTCACGAGTAATGGTAGAGCGATTTCTTCCCAGTCTACGAGCAATCTCAGCAGGTTTGAGTCCTACGCTTAAATAAGCTTCAATTTCTCCTCGCTCAGCTTCAGATAAGTGCTTGTATGATTGATTTGTGGTAGAATAGTTTGTGGACATGTTCATCTTCCTTTATACTGTTTTTCGCAACTCTAGTATATCAGATGAACATGTCTTTTGTGTTGCACTTCATTTTACAACAGAGCGA
>NZ_NCUW01000009.1 GCF_002096335.1 Streptococcus oralis subsp. dentisani | reverse complement strand
ACATGCACCGCATAGGATGGATAAATGCTCTTGGTATAGCGGGTCAAACCAGCAAAGATGATTCCAACTGTTGCAAAGACGAAGATATCTAACAGACTAGGCAGGCTTGAAAAATGAGGGAGAGCAAATAAAATAGAAGGAAGAAGCAAATCAAGACCAAATCGCGAATGCTTAAAGAAAGCGTGTTGCAGTAATCCTCTATAGATTAACTCTTCCATCAGTGGAACCAGAAAGAACAGGGCTATATAAATACCTAGCTCTGCAAAGTTAGTCCCACTATAACCAATCAATACAGCCCAACCTTCCGCAGTTGACTGAACATGTTTAGCTGTCTGAACGTTAAAAGAGATCTGGAGCACTACCACTAATACTGTCAAAATCGAATACCAAAGCCATTTTTTTCTTGGAATGCGAAAGAGATAACCATGGCCTGTCTTAACAAGAACCACAATCATGACTCCAATAAAAAGTAAACTCAAGATATTTTGAATCCAGAAGAAATTGCCTATCTGAGAAGAAAATTGCCAATAATTTTGAACAATAGACGTCAGCTGAGAAAGACCAAATACGAAAAATAGGTAGGATAAAATTGCACTTGTTTTGAATAGAAGCTGATACTTTTTCATAGAAATTCTTCCTCATTTCTTATATTTCAGCCTATATTCCACATAAATGAAAACCTGCTCCTATATAACCAAGGTCACGATAACCACGCGGGCAGTACCCACTTACTGGGAAAGGACCTGAATTTTTTAATATAGAAGGGTAAGAA
>NZ_NCUW01000005.1 GCF_002096335.1 Streptococcus oralis subsp. dentisani | reverse complement strand
GCACTTGCAGATGTGCTTGCACTTACTGAAGCACTCGTTGAAGCAGATACGCTCGCTGACGTGCTAGCACTTACTGAGGCACTGGTTGAGGCAGATGCGCTCGCTGATGTACTTGCACTTACTGAGGCACTCGTTGAAGCAGACGCACTCGCTGACGTGCTAGCACTTACTGAGGCACTGGTTGAGGCAGATGCGCTCGCTGATGTACTTGCTGATACTGAAGCACTCGTTGAAGCAGATACGCTCGCTGATGTACTTGCTGATGCTGAAGCACTGGTTGAGGCAGACGCACTCGCTGATGTACTTGCTGATGCTGAGGCACTGGTCGAAGCAGATACGCTCGCTGACGTGCTGGCGCTTACTGAAGCACTCGTTGAGGCAGACGCACTCGCTGACGTACTTGCGCTTGCTGAAGCACTTGTTGAAGCTGAAGCACTTGCCGATGTACTTGCAGAAACTGAAGCGCTTGTTGAAGCAGACGCACTTGCAGATGTGCTTGCACTTACTGAAGCACTCGTTGAAGCAGAGACGCTCGCTGACGTGCTTGCGCTTGCTGAAGCACTTGTTGAAGCTGAAGCACTTGCAGATGTACTTGCAGAAACTGAAGCACTCGTTGAGGCTGATACGCTCGCTGATGTACTTGCTGATGCTGAGGCACTGGTTGAGGCAGACGCACTCGCCAATGTACTTGCTGATACTGAGGCACTGGTTGAGGCGGACACGCTCGCTGACGTACTTGCGCTTACTGAAGCACTCGTTGAAGCAGATACGCTCGCTGACGT
>NZ_NCUW01000007.1 GCF_002096335.1 Streptococcus oralis subsp. dentisani | reverse complement strand
CTTGCTGATACTGAGGCACTGGTTGAGGCGGACACGCTCGCTGACGTACTTGCGCTTACTGAAGCACTCGTTGAAGCAGATACGCTCGCTGACGTACTTGCGCTTGCTGAAGCACTTGTTGAAGCTGAAGCACTTGCCGATGTACTTGCAGAAACTGAAGCGCTTGTTGAAGCAGACGCACTTGCAGATGTGCTTGCACTTACTGAAGCACTCGTTGAAGCAGAGACGCTCGCTGACGTGCTAGCTGAAACTGAAGCACTCGTTGAGGCTGATACGCTCGCTGACGTGCTAGCTGAAACTGAAGCACTCGTTGAAGCAGACGCACTTGCAGATGTGCTTGCACTTACTGAAGCACTCGTTGAAGCTGAAGCACTTGCCGATGTACTTGCAGAAACTGAAGCGCTTGTTGAAGCAGATACGCTCGCTGACGTACTTGCAGAAACTGAAGCACTCGTTGAAGCAGACGCACTTGCAGATGTGCTTGCACTTACTGAAGCACTCGTTGAAGCTGAAGCACTTGCAGATGTGCTTGCACTTACTGAAGCACTCGTTGAAGCAGACGCACTTGCAGATGTACTTGCACTTACTGAGGCACTTGTTGAAGCTGAAGCACTTGCCGATGTACTTGCAGAAACTGAAGCGCTTGTTGAAGCGGACGCACTTGCTGAAGTACTTGCGGAAACTGAAGCGCTTGTTGAAGCAGATACGCTCGCTGATGTACTTGCTGATGCTGACGCGCTCGTTGAAGCCGATGCGCTCGCCGATGTACTTGCAGAAACTGAAGCACTCGTTGAAGCGGATACGCTCGCTGATGTGCTTGCAGAAACTGAGGCACTCGTTGAAGCAGATGCACTCGCTGACGTGCTAGCTGAAACTGAAGCACTCGTTGAGGCTGATACGCTCGCTGACGTGCTTGCTGAAACTGAAGCACTCGTTGAAGCAGACGCACTTGCAGATGTACTTGCACTTACTGAGGCACTTGTTGAGGCAGATACGCTCGCTGATGTGCTTGCTGAAACTGAAGCGCTTGTTGAAGCGGACGCACTTGCTGAAGTACTTGCGGAAACTGAAGCGCTTGTTGAAGCAGACGCACTTGCAGATGTGCTTGCACTTACTGAAGCACTCGTTGAAGCAGATACGCTCGCTGACGTGCTAGCACTTACTGAGGCACTGGT
>NZ_NCUW01000006.1 GCF_002096335.1 Streptococcus oralis subsp. dentisani | reverse complement strand
TTGGGTGAGATGCCTGGAATGGACGCTTTTTTCGTAAGTAACATGATGATTGAGCGACTTCGTTTTGAAGGTTACAGTGACGACTGGGAAAGTCAGTTTACAGAGGATGTTTTACGTGCGACTCAGCTCTCCCAGCAACAAGTATCGACTGCCTTTATGCGCAGTGAGGATTTTGTTCGGTATTATGAGCCGTATTTAAACACGGAGGAAGGCTAATGGGATTTTATGTCGATATTGCGGAGCTTCAGAAAGCCCAAGAGGCCTATATGAAGATGGTCGCAACTGCTCAGAGTCAGTTGGATACCGCTAAAAATGGGATGAATGCCATCATCACCAGTAATTCCATGCATGGAGAAGTTGGGAAAGCGATTACGAATGAAATCAATAATGTTCATAACCCCGTGATTGTTGGCTTAAAGAATGGCTTAGAATTTCTAGGTTCTGAGTTTTCCAAGACGATCACGGATTTTCAGAATTTTGTTGGCGAAACCTCTGCAACGGCAGTTCTGGCAGAAGAAACTTTGGATGATGCGGTCAAGAAGCTAAATGAAGCCGATGAGAAACACAAGGTGATGGATACTAACTTCAAGAGTATCTATGATGGTATTTCGACTCTCTATCGTCTGAGTGCTCCCTTAAGCAGCACCTTCTATACCAATACCCAGACAGCCCGGAAGTATGTTCAGGATACGAAGAATAAGGTCAATGCCTTTGATAAGATGTCCACGACCAGCAGTACTGAACAGCTTTTTAGTGCTTTAGGTAGCCAGATGGCGGCTGCTGGAAGAGTGAAGAGTCTGAGTTATAGTGATCCTGTTTTAACTAACTTTGTGGCGCATGAAGATCTCGGTAAAGCGATTTATGAGATGGATCAGCAGTATGCGAAAGCCAAGGCAGAAGCGATTGAGGCTGCTAAACGCAAGGCAGAACAAGAAGCCGCTGAGCGAGAAGCTTCTTATCGCCGTCATCACCCCATCCAAGCCTGGCTGAAGGATCGCTCGAATGAGATTGGTTCCTGGTGGGGGGATGTCGTTGAGGGAACACGAAATCTACCGCTTCCTCAAGGGATAAAGGATTCCCTCCTGTTTGCGGAAGGTTTTATTGGTGCAGCTGGAAGTATGGTTTCAGAGACTGCTATCGGAGCTGTAGATTTGACTCAGATTATTGGTATTGCCAGTATTGATGGCGTCAATCGCTTAACAGGCGGTCAAACTCCAGAGTGGATGAAGCGGGACTTGCAAGGAACGGCAGATAACCTGTCTAGCCTTGCGGAGTTAGGAGTAGGAACTTACACTGCTCTGACGGATCCAGG
>NZ_NCUW01000010.1 GCF_002096335.1 Streptococcus oralis subsp. dentisani | reverse complement strand
CTTACTGAGGCACTGGTTGAGGCAGATGCGCTCGCTGATGTACTTGCTGATACTGAAGCACTCGTTGAAGCAGATACGCTCGCTGATGTACTTGCTGATGCTGAAGCACTGGTTGAGGCAGACGCACTCGCTGATGTACTTGCTGATGCTGAGGCACTGGTCGAAGCAGATACGCTCGCTGACGTGCTGGCGCTTACTGAAGCACTCGTTGAGGCAGACGCACTCGCTGACGTACTTGCGCTTGCTGAAGCACTTGTTGAAGCTGAAGCACTTGCCGATGTACTTGCAGAAACTGAAGCGCTTGTTGAAGCAGACGCACTTGCAGATGTGCTTGCACTTACTGAAGCACTCGTTGAAGCAGAGACGCTCGCTGACGTGCTTGCGCTTGCTGAAGCACTTGTTGAAGCTGAAGCACTTGCAGATGTACTTGCAGAAACTGAAGCACTCGTTGAGGCTGATACGCTCGCTGATGTACTTGCTGATGCTGAGGCACTGGTTGAGGCAGACGCACTCGCCAATGTACTTGCTGATACTGAGGCACTGGTTGAGGCGGACACGCTCGCTGACGTACTTGCGCTTACTGAAGCACTCGTTGAAGCAGATACGCTCGCTGACGTGCTGGCACTTACTGAGGCACTCGTTGAAGCAGATGCGCTCGCCGAAGTGCTTGCAGAAACTGATGCACTTGTCGAAGCCGATGCGCTTGCTGATGTGCTAGCACTTACTGAGGCACTGGTTGAGGCAGACGCACTCGCTGAGGTACTTGCTGATGCTGAGGCACTTGTTGAGGCAGATGCGCTCGCTGATGTACTTGCTGATGCTGAGGCACTCGTTGAAGCAGACGCACTCGCTGACGTGCTAGCACTTACTGAGGCACTCGTTGAAGCGGACGCGCTCGCTGATGTACTTGCGCTTACTGAGGCACTGGTTGAAGCGGAGACGCTCGCTGAAGTGCTTGCTGATGCTGACGCGCTCGTTGAAGCCGATGCGCTTGCTGATGCTGAGGCACTTATCGAAGCAGATACGCTCGCTGATGTACTTGCTGAGGCACTTGTTGAAGCCGATGCGCTTGCTGATGTACTTGCACTTACTGAGGCACTTGTCGAAGCAGATACGCTCGCTGACGTGCTTGCTGATACTGAGGCACTGGTTGAAGCGGACGCACTCGCTGATGCTGACGTGCTGGCACTTACTGAAGCACTCGTTGAGGCAGACGCACTCGCTGACGTGCTTGCACTTACTGAGGCACTTGTTGAAGCAGATGCACTCGCTGACGTACTTGCTGAAACTGAAGCACTTGTTGAAGCGGATGCACTTGCCGATGTACTTGCTGAAACTGAAGCACTTGTTGAAGCCGATGCGCTCGCTGACGTGCTAGCTGAAACTGAAGCACTTGTTGAAGCAGATACGCTCGCTGACGTACTTGCGCTTACTGAAGCACTTGTTGAAGCCGATGCGCTCGCTGACGTACTTGCTGAAACTGAAGCGCTTGTTGAGGCAGATACGCTCGCTGACGTACTTGCTGAA
>NZ_NCUW01000003.1 GCF_002096335.1 Streptococcus oralis subsp. dentisani | reverse complement strand
GCCTTTGTAGCTTTTGAAGCATCATTGACTGCGTCTACTGCATCGAGTGCTTTTTCAAGTTTCCTTAATTTGCCAGCCTTAGCTATAGGAAAGAAATTACTTGCAATATCAACAGCTAACTCTGCACCTGCCGCCCAACGATTTGCGTCTTCGCCCGTTAGTGGATCTTTCCCTGTAACTAAACGTTCTCCATTATTCCAGCCTATGAATTCAGCTGCTAAAGTTGGAAGTTTAGCTTTATTTTCTTGGTTAAACTTCGCAAATTTTACATTAGAGGCATAGGCATTTTCCTCAGGAGTCATTGGGGGAGCCTTTAGATACTCCTCTAATGTCATCCTATCAATTCGCTCTTTCTGATCCGGTCTAAGTCCATGTCTTGCCGCATCTTCATACTTTCTAAAGTCTGCGACAGATGGAACTTTATTTTCTCCCTTATCGGAGGCACCAGTTGTTTTTGGATCACAGACATGTTTTAAGGTATTCTGCAAGGCTGTTCCCCAGTTTCGGAGGAGATTCATGCCTTCTCGGATTGTTGGTGAAGAGCTCAAGCCTGTTGCCAAGGCATAGGCAGACCGAACCGCTTGTTGGCGCTTAGCCTCTATCTGTGCTGCTGCTTGATAGTATTTCTGTTGTACATAGTCACTGGCACTATTGTAGGCTGTTTGAACCTTATTCCACTGTCTGCCAACCCAATTCGATGCGCGATTGAATTGGGTGCTGACCCAGTTAGTCGCGTGGTTGAAGGCACTCTTGGTCGCATTCCAAGCCTTGGAGGCGAAACTCTTCACACCATTCCAGGTGTTTGAGGCAACTCGTTTCACCGTATTCCAGGTATTAGATGCGACTCGTTTAATACCATTCCAAGCATTAGAGGCTGTCTTTTTAACATAGTTCCAGCCTTTTTTGATATTGTTCCAGAAATGCCCACTTGGGTCGGTATAGTTGACAGGGTTGTTCTGCACATAGCTGTAGCGGTTCTGGCTGAGAGGTTCCGTCTCCTCACCTGGGTAGCTATCCTCGGTTAAGAAAGTACCTCCCTGACTATCATAATACCTTGCGCGTAAATAGTCAAGTCCAGTATCGTCGCGAGCTTCACCGTTATAGGCGAATGGATTCCCTGTCGTGTCTGTACTTGTCTTTCTTGCCCCATAGAGGTTATAGCTAGTTGATGCGACGGCTTGTCCATCCTTGGTCAAGCCTGTCACAGAGCCTGACTGATTGGTCAAGTAGTTGTAGCTATCACCTGTTTGGTTGTTGAGGTAGCTAGCTCGACCCTGACCATAGCTATAGGTCTCACGAGCCTTGCCATCATGGTCATAGGTTTCGAGGACTTCTGTATGTTCACGATTGACATCGTTGACATAGTTGCGTTCCTCGTAGTAGTTGTAGGTATCCTCTCGTGTGGTGTAAGGGATCAGGACATCCTGAACCTGACTGGCATAGGTCACTTCTCCCTGACCCGGTAAGTTTCCAAGTTCTGGTGGGTTGACGACGATTCCCTCCTTGGTCGCTCGGTCCTTAGCCACTTTCTGGTGGTAGGCTGTCGACACATCGTCAAAGATGCTGTGCCAGATGCTTCCTATTGTCTGTGGTAAAGCAGACAGGGCTTGGAGGACATTCTGGCTAAAGCCATACCAGAAGAGGGAGTGTTGGCCCCCACTTGGAGCTGTGTAAGGTGATTTACGACCGGACTTGCCTTCCTTTGACTTACGTTGGAAGAGTTGATAGGTGTTCTTGCCTTCCTTGCGACTGGCAGTGAAGACACGGTTATCATCCCCATCATAAAGCGCAGCCATGAGCAGACCCTTCTTGTCCTTGACCGCAAGTAAGCGGTTCTCTGTATCATAGATGTAGTCTAGCTTTTCTGAGTTCTTCTCAGAAGCGATGCGATTGCCATTCTTGTCGTAGGTATAGGTGATGGTGCCATCTGGCCCTTCCAGCTTGGTCAAGCGGTTATGGTCATCGTAGGTGAAGCGTGTCTGGTTCTCCTTGCCATCGACTGTCTCAGTGCTGGTCAGTTTATTGCCCGCTAGGTCATAGGTGTAAGAGAGTTTAGAGAGTTCCTTACCAGATGCATCCGATACAGTCATGTTTTCCACTTGACCCAGAGTATCGTAGGTGTAGCTATGGACTAGGGTTTCGCCATCCTGCTTGATGGTTTCCTTGGCGATATAGCC
>NZ_NCUW01000001.1 GCF_002096335.1 Streptococcus oralis subsp. dentisani | reverse complement strand
GAGTGGATGAAGCGGGACTTGCAAGGAACGGCAGATAACCTGTCTAGCCTTGCGGAGTTAGGAGTAGGAACTTACACTGCTCTGACGGATCCAGGTGCGGCTCAGCGTGGCCAAGATCCCAATGCCAGCTATGCGGATAAGGCGGCTTATCGTGCTCAAGAGACAGGGAAAGCCCTCTGGGATAAAGTTACCCATATGGATGCCTATGATGCAGGAGGCTTGACCTTTGAGATTGCCAGCCTTTTTGTCGGTCCAGCAGCTGTAGGGAAGATGGCTAAGGGGACCAAGTTAGGAGCTAAGGCAGCTGAGATGATTCAGTTAGCCAAGAACAGCACCAAAGCAAGAGTTCTCGCAAATGTTGAAAAATGGGGTTCAAAGGTTGACAATATCCTAGCGAAGAGCAATAATGTCATTGGGAAATTTGGGGAGAAATTATTAGACACTCGAATCCCAGTCGGCATTCGTAAAGAGGCAGTTGCCTTTGCGGGAGGTATGAGAACCATGCCTACCTTCAGCGTTGAGAGTAAGACACTACGTGATGTGATGCACTTCTCAAGTAAACATGCGGATGATGTTGCGAGAGTGGCAGAGAAGCCCTTTGATAAAGAGCGGATTCTTGAAAATATTAGGCAAAGTCGACTTGCACGGGAAAGTTCGAAGTTTGGGGAGTATTTAAGAAAAGAAAATCAAATTAAATACCCTACAGGTATTGATGGTAGTGTAAAAATAATAGAGAAGGCTGACCTTCCATCATGGATTGTGGATTCATTTCAGGATGGACAATATCGGACGGTAGTGACAACAGAAGAAGTAACTGTTTATCGTACATTTGGAGGACACTCTGATGCTGGGGGAGGTTTTGTAACTTCCAGCCCTGCGCAAAATAGAATTCAAGCGAAGATTGATACTGCATTACTTCCCGAATGGAAAAATACTCGAATGTATGAAGTAGAGATTCGAATTCCTAAAGGAGAAACACTGAGTATTGGAAAAGTTGCGCCGCAGAAGATTTCTTTATCAGGGACTGTGCTGAAAGGTGGTGCTGACCAAATATTATTACCGCAAGACTGGCCATTAGAATGGATTTCGGATTTTAGAATAGTTCCTAATTGATGGATTATCAATAATTGAGGGAGAAAAGAGATATGACAAGTAGTTTAAAGCGAATTGCTGAAAAAATTGTTTTTATTATTGAAGAAGAGTACCCCAAACAAAAAAGTGTTACAGGCTCAATTCAAAGTATTTATCAATTAGCAAATGAAATTATAGAAAGTGGAGAAGTAGCAAAAAACATAAATCTTAAAAGTCTAGTTAGAATGTTTGCAGATGAGACAACGCATTATCAAAGTGAGATCATTTACTTACTTCAAGATTTAGATAAGGAATTGAAAAAGAATGAACATAAAAGATAGTTTACAACATTTTTCATCGAATCGAACAGAAGAGAATAGGTCGAAACTTCTTTCAGATATGGAGAAATGGACGCTGTTCGTTCCTATAAGATGGGTAGATAAGCAGACGTTCCGCATTCTCCATATTCAGGATGGAACAGAAAATTTTTATCTGCCGATTTTAACGAGTCAAGAAGAGCAACTGCCGCCTATAAGTGATAATAATTCAATTCGTTTGGGATCTGTTCGCCTAGCTGATTGTATCCAGTTACTTCAATCTAATCATCAAATAGCTGGAATTGTTCTAAATCCTATGTCTGATAATGTAGTCCTTCCATCAGCTTTATTCCACGGACAGAATACGACGGAAAAGCAAGTATCATTTGGGGTTCCAAGTAAAGATTATTCTTGGCTGACAACTCCTTTAATTTCATTCTTACAACAGAATACGGGTGTTCGGACGGTCTACCTATTGATGGTTGTTAGAGAGGATCAACCAGTAGCAACGCTCGTTGTAGATGGTGAAGAAAAAGATTGTCTTGCTATTGTTGATTATTTAAATCATCAGCAGTATTCTGAAGCTATTGATATTCTTCCCCTACAGACAGCTTTTTCAAAAGAAATCATTAAAGATGTTTCTCCTTTTTATACTAATCTATAGTACCATCTCTTCAAGGAGGATTTGATGACTTTGGGTGAGATGCCTGGAATGGACGCTTTTTTCGTAAGTAACATGATGATTGAGCGACTTCGTTTTGAAGGTTACAGTGACGACTGGGAAAGTCA
>NZ_NCUW01000029.1 GCF_002096335.1 Streptococcus oralis subsp. dentisani | reverse complement strand
TGGACATGTTCATCTTCCTTTATACTGTTTTTCGCAACTCTAGTATATCAGATGAACATGTCTTTTGTGTTGCACTTCATTTTACAACAGAGCGAGTTTTTATTGTGCACTTATATTGTATATTCAAGACCAAAATAGAGACTGGTAAGTAAGCTGAGAACATCATTCAACGACAATTTATATCATCAAAACCAGTGCCGTAACATTAAATAGCTATCAAAAAATTTTATATTCAGAATAAATCTTAAAAACATTATTTACTACCAGTTTTAGATGCTATTAAAAGAGACATCATTGCTTCTAGTCCATTTTCATCCCCAAACGTTGCAATATTGGAGGAAGCAGCTACAAAGAAAAATGTGAGATCGCGATGCTCCAGAGCCACTGTGCATATCAACACCCTTCATACTATACTCTAAATTTCAAAAAAAAGACACCAATCGCCTTCTCAGAATATTAGCTGACTCCAATCCACTATAGTTAACAAAAAGCCGAAATTTATAAAGATAAAACAAAAAACAAGGCGTACAAACCTTGTCGTTATTACTATACCGGCGGCCGGGGTCGAACCGGCACGTCCTTGCGGACACTGGATTTTGAGTCCAGCGCGTCTGCCAATTCCGCCACGCCGGCAAATAGTAACTGGGGTAGCTGGATTCGAACCAACGCATGAGGGAGTCAAAGTCCCTTGCCTTACCGCTTGGCTATACCCCAATAATATAAAATAGGCGAGTGATGGGAATCGAACCCACGCATGCCAGAGCCACAATCTGGTGTGTTAACCACTTCACCACACCCGCCATCATCTTATTAACACGGGCAGTAGGAATTGAACCCACACTGAAGGTTTTGGAGACCTTAGTTCTACCTTTAAACTATGCCCGTAACTATGGAAGGGGAGGGATTCGAACCCCCGAACCCGAAGGAGCGGATTTACAGTCCGCCGCGTTTAGCCTCTTCGCTACCCTTCCAGAATTATATATAAAATATGGCGCGAGACGGAATCGAACCGCCGACACATGGAGCTTCAATCCATTGCTCTACCAACTGAGCTACCGAGCCAAATTGCGGGAGCAGGATTTGAACCTACGACCTTCGGGTTATGAGCCCGACGAGCTACCGAGCTGCTCCATCCCGCGTTATTATGAAAGGAGGATGTGGGATTCGAACCCACGCACGCTTTTACACGCCTGACGGTTTTCAAGACCGTTCCCTTCAGCCGGACTTGGGTAATCCTCCATTATTTTCAATGGACCTTGTAGGACTTGAACCTACGACCACTCGGTTATGAGCCGAGAGCTCTAACCAGCTGAGCTAAAGGTCCAACAAGATCATTATAGCGGCGAAGGGGATCGAACCCCCGACCTCCCGGGTATGAACCGGACGCTCTAGCCAGCTGAGCTACACCGCCATCAATCGGGAAGACAGGATTCGAACCTGCGACACCTTGGTCCCAAACCAAGTACTCTACCAAGCTGAGCTACTTCCCGTTTTATAGAAAAATGCACCCTAGAGGAGTCGAACCTCTAACCGCCTGATTCGTAGTCAGGTACTCTATCCAGTTGAGCTAAGGGTGCCCATTAGTATATGCCGAGGACCGGAATCGAACCGGTACGATCGTTACCAATCGCAGGATTTTAAGTCCTGTGCGTCTGCCAGTTCCGCCACCCCGGCCTCTCTAAGCGAACGACGGGATTCGAACCCGCGACCCCCACCTTGGCAAGGTGGTGTTCTACCACTGAACTACGTTCGCATCGACCTCTTATATAAAAAAATGCCGGCTACATGACTTGAACACGCGACCCTCTGATTACAAATCAGATGCTCTACCAACTGAGCTAAGCCGGCTAATCTCTATTATGCGGGTTAAGGGACTTGAACCCCCACGCCGTTAAGCGCCAGATCCTAAATCTGGTGCGTCTGCCAATTCCGCCAAACCCGCTAATATGACCCGTACTGGGCTCGAACCAGTGACCCATTGATTAAAAGTCAATTGCTCTACCAACTGAGCTAACGAGTCTAAAATAACTTCCGTTATCTTAAACGGTCCCGACGGGAATCGAACCCGCGATCTTCGCCGTGACAGGGCGACGTGATAACCGCTACACTACGGGACCTATGGGAGTTAACGGGGTCGAACCGCTGACCCTCTGCTTGTAAGGCAGATGCTCTCCCAGCTGAGCTAAACTCCCAAAAGCTAAGCGACTTCCATATCTCACAGGGGGCAACCCCCAACTACTTCCGGCGTTCTAGGGCTTAACTGCTGTGTTCGGCATGGGTACAGGTGTATCTCCTAGGCTATCGTCACTTAACTCTGAGTAATACCTACTCAAAATTGAATATCTATCAAATGTCAAGTAAACCTCGCGCTTCGTATCCTCAGTTACTTTGGATAAGTCCTCGAGCTATTAGTATTAGTCCGCTACATGTGTCGCCACACTTCCACTTCTAACCTATCTACCTGATCATCTCTCAGGGCTCTTACTGATATATAATCATGGGAAATCTCATCTTGAGGTGGGTTTCACACTTAGATGCTTTCAGCGTTTATCCCTTCCCTACATAGCTACCCAGCGATGCCTTTGGCAAGACAACTGGTACACCAGCGGTAAGTCCACTCTGGTCCTCTCGTACTAGGAGCAGATCCTCTCAAATTTCCTACGCCCGCGACGGATAGGGACCGAACTGTCTCACGACGTTCTGAACCCAGCTCGCGTGCCGCTTTAATGGGCGAACAGCCCAACCCTTGGGACCGACTACAGCCCCAGGATGCGACGAGCCGACATCGAGGTGCCAAACCTCCCCGTCGATGTGAACTCTTGGGGGAGATAAGCCTGTTATCCCCAGGGTAGCTTTTATCCGTTGAGCGATGGCCCTTCCATACGGAACCACCGGATCACTAAGCCCGACTTTCGTCCCTGCTCGAGTTGTTGCTCTCGCAGTCAAGCTCCCTTATACCTTTACACTCTGCGAATGATTTCCAACCATTCTGAGGGAACCTTTGGGCGCCTCCGTTACCTTTTAGGAGGCGACCGCCCCAGTCAAACTGCCCGTCAGACACTGTCTCCGATAGGGATCACCTATCTGGGTTAGAGTGGCCATAACACAAGGGTAGTATCCCAACAACGTCTCCTTCGAAACTGGCGTCCCGAGCTCATAGACTCCTACCTATCCTGTACATGTGGTACAGACACTCAATATCAAACTGCAGTAAAGCTCCATGGGGTCTTTCCGTCCTGTCGCGGGTAACCTGCATCTTCACAGGTACTAAAATTTCACCGAGTCTCTCGTTGAGACAGTGCCCAAATCATTACGCCTTTCGTGCGGGTCGGAACTTACCCGACAAGGAATTTCGCTACCTTAGGACCGTTATAGTTACGGCCGCCGTTTACTGGGGCTTCAATTCATACCTTCGCTTACGCTAAGCACTCCTCTTAACCTTCCAGCACCGGGCAGGCGTCACCCCCTATACATCATCTTACGATTTAGCAGAGAGCTGTGTTTTTGATAAACAGTTGCTTGGGCCTATTCACTGCGGCTGACTTAAAGTCAGCACCCCTTCTCCCGAAGTTACGGGGTCATTTTGCCGAGTTCCTTAACGAGAGTTCTCTCGCTCACCTGAGGCTACTCGCCTCGACTACCTGTGTCGGTTTGCGGTACGGGTAGAGTATGTTTAAACGCTAGAAGCTTTTCTTGGCAGTGTGACGTCACTAACTTCGCTACTAAACTTCGCTCCCCATCACAGCTCAATGTTATAGAACTAAGCATTTAACTCAATTCACACCTCACTGTTTAGACAGACACTTCCAATCGTCTGCTTTAGTTAGCCTACTGCGTCCCTCCATCACTACATACTCTAGTACAGGAATATCAACCTGTTGTCCATCGGATACACCTTTCGGTCTCTCCTTAGGTCCCGACTAACCCAGGGCGGACGAGCCTTCCCCTGGAAACCTTAGTCTTACGGTGGACAGGATTCTCACCTGTCTTTCGCTACTCATACCGGCATTCTCACTTCTATGCGTTCCAGCACTCCTCACGGTATACCTTCTTCACACATAGAACGCTCTCCTACCATACCTATAAAGGTATCCACAGCTTCGGTAAATTGTTTTAGCCCCGGTACATTTTCGGCGCAGGGTCACTCGACTAGTGAGCTATTACGCACTCTTTGAATGAATAGCTGCTTCTAAGCTAACATCCTAGTTGTCTGTGCAACCCCACATCCTTTTCCACTTAACAATTATTTTGGGACCTTAGCTGGTGGTCTGGGCTGTTTCCCTTTCGACTACGGATCTTAGCACTCGCAGTCTGACTGCCGACCATAATTCTTTGGCATTCGGAGTTTATCTGAGATTGGTAATCCGGGATGGACCCCTCACCCAAACAGTGCTCTACCTCCAAGAATCTCTAATGTCGACGCTAGCCCTAAAGCTATTTCGGAGAGAACCAGCTATCTCCAAGTTCGTTTGGAATTTCTCCGCTACCCACAAGTCATCCAAGCACTTTTCAACGTGCCCTGGTTCGGTCCTCCAGTGCGTCTTACCGCACCTTCAACCTGCTCATGGGTAGGTCACATGGTTTCGGGTCTACGACATAATACTAAAGCGCCCTATTCAGACTCGGTTTCCCTGCGGCTCCGTCTCTTCAACTTAACCTCGCATCATATCGTAACTCGCCGGTTCATTCTACAAAAGGCACGCTCTCACCCATTAACGGGCTCGAACTTGTTGTAGGCACACGGTTTCAGGTTCTATTTCACTCCCCTCCCGGGGTGCTTTTCACCTTTCCCTCACGGTACTGGTTCACTATCGGTCACTAGGGAGTATTTAGGGTTGGGAGATGGTCCTCCCAGATTCCGACGGGATTTCACGTGTCCCGCCGTACTCAGGATACTGCTAGGTACAAAGACTATTTTAAATACGAGGCTTTTACTCTCTTTGGCTGATCTTCCCAAATCATTCTTCTATAATCTTTGAGTCCACTTTGCAGTCCTACAACCCCGAAGAGTAAACTCTTCGGTTTGCCCTCCTGCCGTTTCGCTCGCCGCTACTAAGGCAATCGCTTTTGCTTTCTCTTCCTGCAGCTACTTAGATGTTTCAGTTCACTGCGTCTTCCTCCTCATATCCTTAACAGATATGGGTAACAGGTAGTACCTGTTGGGTTCCCCCATTCGGAAATCCCTGGATCATCGCTTACTTACAGCTACCCAAGGCATATCGTCGTTTGTCACGTCCTTCTTCGGCTCCTAGTGCCAAGGCATCCACCGTGCGCCCTTATTAACTTAACCTTATTAACCTAATTTTTTCAAAAATTAGAAAACTAATTAAATACTTACAGCGTTTCGGTTTATTTTCTTGTTACTATTTGATATAGATATTCAATTTTCAATGTGCATTACTTGGTGATCTCTCACCAATGGAGCCTAGCGGGATCGAACCGCTGACCTCCTGCGTGCAAAGCAGGCGCTCTCCCAGCTGAGCTAAGGCCCCACAAGACCTCTCAAGACTAAACAAGACCAATGCGCAGTTCCTTTTCCTTAGAAAGGAGGTGATCCAGCCGCACCTTCCGATACGGCTACCTTGTTACGACTTCACCCCAATCATCTATCCCACCTTAGGCGGCTGGCTCCTAAAAGGTTACCTCACCGACTTCGGGTGTTACAAACTCTCGTGGTGTGACGGGCGGTGTGTACAAGGCCCGGGAACGTATTCACCGCGGCGTGCTGATCCGCGATTACTAGCGATTCCGACTTCATGTAGGCGAGTTGCAGCCTACAATCCGAACTGAGACTGGCTTTAAGAGATTAGCTTGCCGTCACCGGCTTGCGACTCGTTGTACCAGCCATTGTAGCACGTGTGTAGCCCAGGTCATAAGGGGCATGATGATTTGACGTCATCCCCACCTTCCTCCGGTTTATTACCGGCAGTCTCGCTAGAGTGCCCAACTAAATGATGGCAACTAACAATAGGGGTTGCGCTCGTTGCGGGACTTAACCCAACATCTCACGACACGAGCTGACGACAACCATGCACCACCTGTCACCTCTGTCCCGAAGGAAAACTCTATCTCTAGAGCGGTCAGAGGGATGTCAAGACCTGGTAAGGTTCTTCGCGTTGCTTCGAATTAAACCACATGCTCCACCGCTTGTGCGGGCCCCCGTCAATTCCTTTGAGTTTCAACCTTGCGGTCGTACTCCCCAGGCGGAGTGCTTAATGCGTTAGCTGCGGCACTAAACCCCGGAAAGGGTCTAACACCTAGCACTCATCGTTTACGGCGTGGACTACCAGGGTATCTAATCCTGTTTGCTCCCCACGCTTTCGAGCCTCAGCGTCAGTTACAAGCCAGAGAGCCGCTTTCGCCACCGGTGTTCCTCCATATATCTACGCATTTCACCGCTACACATGGAATTCCACTCTCCCCTCTTGCACTCAAGTTAAACAGTTTCCAAAGCGTACTATGGTTAAGCCACAGCCTTTAACTTCAGACTTATCTAACCGCCTGCGCTCGCTTTACGCCCAATAAATCCGGACAACGCTCGGGACCTACGTATTACCGCGGCTGCTGGCACGTAGTTAGCCGTCCCTTTCTGGTAAGATACCGTCACAGTGTGAACTTTCCACTCTCACACTCGTTCTTCTCTTACAACAGAGCTTTACGATCCGAAAACCTTCTTCACTCACGCGGCGTTGCTCGGTCAGACTTCCGTCCATTGCCGAAGATTCCCTACTGCTGCCTCCCGTAGGAGTCTGGGCCGTGTCTCAGTCCCAGTGTGGCCGATCACCCTCTCAGGTCGGCTATGTATCGTCGCCTTGGTGAGCCGTTACCCCACCAACTAGCTAATACAACGCAGGTCCATCTGGTAGTGATGCAATTGCACCTTTTAATTGACTATCATGCAATAGTCAATATTATGCGGTATTAGCTATCGTTTCCAATAGTTATCCCCCGCTACCAGGCAGGTTACCTACGCGTTACTCACCCGTTCGCAACTCATCCAGAGAAGCAAGCTCCTCCTTCAGCGTTCTACTTGCATGTATTAGGCACGCCGCCAGCGTTCGTCCTGAGCCAGGATCAAACTCTCATTAAAAGTTTGAGTTCTCACTCATTTCTGTCACTGACAGATTTATTGTTTTTTCATTGTTCAGTACTACAACCTCAGTTGTAGTGCCCTGCACATTGGTTCGTCTTGTTCAGTTTTCAAAGGTCTTTGTCACTCTTTCTCTCTCAAGCGACAACTATATTAGTATATCACAGCCGCCGACTTTTGTCAACACTTTTTTGAAACTTTTTTTACTTTTTTCAACCCTGCGATACACCATAGTCCGTACGGGATTCGAACCCGTGTTACCGCCGTGAAAAGGCGGTGTCTTAACCCCTTGACCAACGGACCTTGAGCTTTTCAACTCTTTCTATTATACCTACTTTTTTACCTTTGTCAAGAACTTTTTTCCTCTTTACCGAAATTCTGAAAGGATAGGGGAAAAGAGCCAGTTAAACTGACTCCTTCTATTTATCTTGCCAATTAGTCGCACGTTCCTCTCCCCACCAGTAAGGGATCAATTCGGCAACCTTAATTGTTTTTCTTGTTTCGTAGTCCATCATGAACTCTGCTTCTTTATTCTCAGCATTCAATTCTAAGAGAAATTCTCTGCAAGCGCCACAGGGCATACCTGATCCTTCTCCGTAGGGAGGTTTATCTCGAAAGGCGAGGATTTTCTTAACTTTGGTCTGTCCTGAAAATTGATACATATTGAAGAGAGCTGCTCGTTCTGCACAGAGATGAAAAACGCCACAAGTACCCTCCATACAAAATCCTGTAAAAATCTGACCATCTTCTGCTTCTACTGCAGCAACAACATGGTTAGCATAAACAAAGTCAGAAACTTCATGGGGATTGAATAAGGTTCGTGCTTCTTCATACATCTTTTCCCATGTATCCATCGGAAGTCCTTTTTATTTGGAGATCTCTTTCAGCATATTATCGATATGCTGAATTGACTTTTCACGTCCGAGTAAGAAAATGGTGTCTGGTAATTCTGGTCCATGCATTTCACCTGATACAGCAATACGAATCGGCATGAAGAGGTTTTTCCCTTTAATACCTGTTTCTTTTTGAACTGCTTTGATTTGTGGGAAGATGTTTTCTGTCACAAATTCCTCGTCTGTCATTGCTTCTAGTTTCGCTTTGAAGGCTTCTAGAACAACCGGAACGGTTTCTCCTGCCATGACCTCGCGCTCAGCGTCTGTCAACTCTGGGAAATCTGAGAAGAAAAGGTCTGTCAGTGGAACAATCTCGTCTACTGACTTCATTTGTGGCTTGTAGAGTTCTACCATTTTTTCAGATTTATCAGTCAAACGTCCTGCTTCTTCTAAGTATGGTTTGGCCATTTCAAAGATGGTTGTCAAGTCAGCTCTCTTGATATAGTCGTTGCTCATCCAGTCTAGTTTCTTCTGATCAAATGCAGCTGGAGACTTGCTGAGGCGGTTTTCATCAAAGAGTTTAATCAATTCCTCACGAGAGAAAATTTCATCTTCGCCACCTGGATTCCAACCAAGAAGGGCGATAAAGTTAAAGACTGCTTCTGGCAAATAGCCTTTTTTACGGTAGTCTTCTATAAACTGAAGGGTATTGGTGTCACGTTTAGACAATTTTTTACCCGTTTCAGAGTTGATGATCAAAGTCATGTGACCAAACTCTGGTGCTTCCCAACCAAGCGCTTCATAGACCATGAGTTGTTTTGGCGTATTAGCAATATGGTCATCACCGCGGATAACGTGAGAGATTTGCATATCGTGGTCATCGATGACAACGGCAAAGTTGTAAGTTGGGTAACCATCTTTCTTTTGGATAACCCAGTCACCACCGATGTTGCCACCTTCAAACTCGATATCACCTTTGACCATATCATGCCATTTGTAGATACCAGACTCATTGACAGCCAAACGAACAGTTGGGATGATACCAGCTGCTTCACGTTCTGCGATGTAAGCTGCTTTTTCTTCTTCGCTCATGCCAAGATATTCATTGATGTAGCGTGGTGTTTCACCAGCTGCTTCTTGGCGTTCGCGCTCAGCTGCCAACTCTTCTTCTGTAACGTAAGATTTGTAGGCTTTTCCTTCGGCTAGCAATTGGTCGATGTATTTTTGATAGAGTTCCAAACGCTCTGATTGGCGGTAGTTTTCATGAGTTTCTGGGCTTTCATCCCAATCCATGCCCAACCAGCGAAGGTTTTCAAGCTGTGAACGTTCACCATCCTCAACAT
This sequence comes from Streptococcus oralis subsp. dentisani, assembly GCF_002096335.1. Classification (GTDB taxonomy): domain Bacteria; phylum Bacillota; class Bacilli; order Lactobacillales; family Streptococcaceae; genus Streptococcus; species Streptococcus oralis_Z. The sequence goes on along the minus strand of NZ_NCUW01000029.1, from coordinate 337,471 downwards.
GGCGTTTTCGGTCTGTATCTTCGATACGAATGATAAAAGTTCCACCATGATGGCGTGCGTAAAGGTAGTTAAACAATGCTGTACGGGCATTTCCGATGTGTAGTAGTCCTGTTGGACTTGGTGCGTAGCGTACGCGGATATCTTTTGACATAGTTTCTCCTATAAAGTCTCTAGGCGTCTGCCTTTTTGCTTTCTATATTATATCACAAGTCTCGCCTGAGTCCAATGTCTATGAATAAAGAGAGTAAAAAGAGTGGTCATACCACTCTTTTCTTCTATTATAGACGTGCGTTAAGCTCTTTGCTCAATTCTTCAAATCCTGGTTTTCCAAGAAGGGCAAACATGTTACGTTTGTAGGCTTCAACACCTGGTTGGTCAAATGGGTTGATGGCATTCAAGTAACCTGAAAGGGCAATTGCCAATTCGAAGAAGTAGATAGTGTAACCAAGAGTGAAGGCATCTTGCTCAGGAAGAGTTACGTACATGTTTGGTACATCACCGTCTGTGTGGGCAAGAAGAACACCGTCAGTTGCTTTTTTGTTTACGAAGTCAACGTCTTTTCCTTGGAGGTAACCAAGTCCATCAAGGTCTTCTTCCAATGTAGGGATGATCACGTTCTTACGTGGTTTATCCACACGGACAACTGTTTCAAACATGATACGAGTTCCTTCTTGGATAAATTGACCCAATGAGTGCAAGTCTGTTGAGAAGTTAGCTGAAGTTGGGTAAATACCTTTTTGGTCTTTTCCTTCTGTTCAGGCACCCCTTGTGGATCCATCTGCTGGGAATTCCCTTGCACTGACTGGCTAGTTTGATTGACTTGCCAATCAACCACTGCGTCATCTATTTTTTCTAATTTAGACCCAGAAGCCTGGACTTTTTGTCCAAGCTCTGAATCAATTTTTTAGACTTTTATTTTTCTAAATTGCTTGATTTTAAATTTTGTTATGGTCAAGCAGTTTCGAAAATCTGAATGGTAGAGTCCTTTTCAATTACTACTGCTTGGTCTGCTGCAACATGGAGAGTGCCCGGCAGGCTGCCCTCTTTTGAACCATCAAAAGAAATCGTGATATGGCCCAGTCCAGTTAAATTTTTTTCTACTACATTTCCTACGGCAGTAATCGAATATTCCTGACTATCTACCACCAGCTTTCCACCTTCTAGTATTGCACCTAGAAGATTTTTGTTATCGATTTTAAAACAATACTCTGCTAAGTCTTCCGGAGCTTCTTCTCCAAACAAAATGAGCATATTGGCATCTTGAATCATATTCTGAGCTTCAGGCCCCACTTGAATTACTTTAGCTTCAAAAATTTTCTTCATCTAATTCCTATTCATCCTTTCTCAAATCTGTCATAAACTTATGCTTATAGATAAGTTTAACATAATAGTTGCTATGTTTACGTGCATCTATCAAAAGTTTACTGATAAAGGCCAATACTAGCTATCCAAGCTACTAGCACCCGCGGAACACCATTGAGAAAGCGTGAATAAAGCACAGAAGGGACACCAACCTCAACTGTTTCAGCCTTGGCTTCAGATAGACCGAGTGCTACAGGAATGAAATCACAACCGTTTTGAGTGTTGATAGCAAATATAGCTGGCAGAGCCATTTGGGGCGGAATAGTCCCTTTGCCGATTTCAACTCCAATTAAGGTTCCAATAATCTGACTGATAACAGCTCCGGGGCCTAACAAAGGAGATAGGAATGGCAAGGAACAGATAAAGCCAATCAAAATGAGTCCCCAGATGTTCCCAGCTAGGGGAACCATTAATTTTGCCAGCCAATTTCCAACACCTGAACCTTGAATAACCCCAATCAGCAAGGAAACAAAGGCCATGAAAGGAATGATCGTGTTGAGCATTGTTTGGATGGCTTCACGAGCAGCCTGGTTGAAAGTCGCAACGACCTTCCCAGCGCCCATCCCAATTCTTGCTACAATACTTGTTTCAGCTTTTTGCTCTGTAATTTTTTTACTAGTATCGTAAGTTGGCTTTTCTGTTACCACAGTTGTCGCTTTTTCGTCTTCATTAGCAGCAGAAATTTGATTAAGGCCAACTGCTGACACATAGATTTCCTCGGTTATATATTGAGCTAGAGGCCCACTTTTCCCTGTAGCGACAATATTTATTGTAGGGATCCCCTTTTTAGGATAAATACCACAGCGAAGAGTACCGCCACAATCCACGATTGCTAAAGCAATTTCCTCATCTGGGATAGAAGTTTTAAACCCATTAACAGCTTCCATACCGGTCAAATCAGCAATTTTATCTACAATATCTGGCTTTTCTCCTCCGCCAGTGATATAGATGAATTTATGCTTAGCTTCACTAGGTGTAATGACCAAAGGTCCTCCGAAACCGCCATTTCCTTTAACAACTTTTATACTCTTATATGACATAATTTCACTCTTTCTATAAATCAAATGTTTTACTCAAGGTAACACCTTGCTGTTTTGCTACATAAGCAGTTGTAAAATCGGTCACCCAACCGCCTACAAAGTTCATGACAAGCCCAACAAGCATGTAACGAATGGCTAAGTCCATTTGACTTAAACCTAAAGTTTGAATTCCTGTTGCAATTCCCATCCATACAAACAATTCCCCAGGATTGATATGCGGAAATACACCATTTGAAGTGTGGCAGAACTGCATCTGAGCTGCTACAAAACTAGGTTTATAATATTCTGGTAAGAAACGTCCCATACTGATTGCCATCGGATTCCCCAGCATAAAGGCAGAAATGAAAGGTAAAATCATATACCGGCTAACAGGATTTTTGGCAGAAATCTTAGCCAGGGAATTGACCTTCTCTTCTCCCAAGAAAGCGATAAGGGTATTCATTGCAATCAATAGCATTAAGACAAGCGGTACAATATTTGTCATCCAGCTAATAAAGGTTTCTCCACCTAATTGGAAGAGTTTCATAAAACTCTCTGCAAAATTTGTAATGTGATTCATAAGGAACTCCCTTTCTTATTTTTTTTAAATAACTGTTTAATAGATAATTGTAAGTAATTCGCATAAAAGCCGAATCCCAGAAAAGAATCAGATGAACTTGTCTCTTTCTCAATACCTGCCTCATTCCAAAGATAGACTTTTCTAGCATCTTCTATGGCTGATTGCATCAACTTATTTTCTTTTCTCACAAGAGGATTATACTTGTCAAAATAATGGATGTCTTCTCCAACATAATCGTCCATATTTTGAAAACGTGCTAAGATTGTGACTCCTTGCATTTTGCTAGCTTTAAGAACCCGACCGTTTTCATCAACCGCGAACATGACAATCGTACCGGATTTGATTCTTCCGGACTTCCTGCCAATCGCTACGCGCCCCAGTTTTCGGAGCATCGTATAGGTCTTATTGAAGTCTTTGAGTTGCTGCCAGCCGAGGAACATTTGAAATATATAAGCTGCCATGACAAATACAGCGAAAATTATTAGCGAATTCATTAAAATACTCCTTTGCTCTTAGAAAATGATAGAAACTCTGTCTCTGTTTCTACAGCCCTCAATGCTTCTTTTAGAGAAGGCTCTCCTGCAATTCGAAAAATGTCGTCATACAATTCCAGCAATTCACTCTCCATTTTGCTTTCAATTTCTGAGGGAATGGCGACTAGAAAGATAAATTCAATCCAATCATCTCCTTTTTGATAAGGCTCTTCTAGCTTTCCAAACATTAAAATAGTCTTTGCATAACCCTGGTTAATTGTATGGGGGAAGGCAATTCCTCCACCAAAAATGGTTGATTGTTTTTTATCCCTATCAATTATCCGATTTCTAAAACCTTCATCAATCATCTGAAGTTTCTCTAACTCTGCAACCATATTTAGCAAGTATTGCTGATAGGTTTTTTGGGGAGTCAAACGAAGAAAACGTAAGCTGACTGTTTCTAGATTTTTTTGATGAAAAGCATTGGCCCTCTGCCATTCTTCCTGCAGCCATTGATCATCAAAAAGATGATTAACTTGAATGACTGGAGATTTAGAATCTTTATATTTTAGAGGAACTGTCGTAAAAATCGCGAAATAGTCCTGATTCAAATCCAGATTAAAATCCTCTTCAGAATACTGAGTAATGTCTACATCATTTCCAAGAATTCGTCTGAGTTGCTGAATAATCATCGCAGCAGTTCCTCTTCCTGTTGTGCAAACTACAGCTATCTGCTTGCGAGAACCATTTACAACAGAGTTTTGCTTTCTTAAAATCATTTCAAAATACAAAGCCAGATATCCGATTTCAGATAATTCCAATTCAGAACCAAAAATTGCAGATAGTTCTTCTCCAGCAATTTTCGCCATTTCAAAAGCAAAAGGATATTGAGTTTGAACCTCGCCATGGAATATATCATTAGCTTGCACATGGAAAATCAGTCGATTGATTAAGGAGCCTAGATGAGACTTGATTTCTTCAAATAATTCTTCATCATCAAAGTTAACCAACATTGTTTCTTTGACTTTCTTGACAATCCCTTGAAAAATGTTTGCAAGCTGTTCAGATTGATAAGACGGCTTGCTTAAAGTGTCAATAAAACGGATATTAAACGGAAAACACAAAAAGTCTATCTCAAACTGACTGAGGGAAATCTTATAAGTCATCTCAATATGATAGATTAATTTTTCAACCAAAGGTGTCTCTGTTAAATCATTCCTATAGTAAGGAATAGGGCAACTCAACACCCTAGATGCATGAATACGCTCCACCATAATTGAAATTGTCTTTCGAAGGAGTTCCTTTGTTTCTTTCGGGATTTTATACTCCTGGAGTAGCGTCTCCAGAAAAGAAGATGTTGCCTCGGTGAGTGTCTTTCCTTCAAAGTAAGGGGCCACTTGGTGAATATAGAGCAAGCGCAAATTCAGCTCGGACCCCAAGACCTCCAGCCCACGGTTGGGCTTTCCTGAAATAGTGATAGAGTAACTCTCTGCCAAAGATTTTACTTGTTTTAAATCCTTATTAAGGGTACTTCTACTAACACCTGCTTCCTCAGCCAAGTCGTCAATAAGAAGAGGGGAGGTTGACTCAATTAAACGTTTTAGTAAATAGGCAATTCTTTTACTGGAAGAATTGAAGTCACTCTCCCGTTTTAAACTACCAGATAAAATCCTTTCCAACTCAGTATAGTCATACACCTCTAACATTAACTGATCATCTTGTGAGATAATCTGGATACTCGGAGCCAAAACATCATTTAATTGTTGGATACTCTTTTGCAAGGTTTGCATACTAATATCCAGCTCTGAGCGCATATCTACCAAGGAATAAGTTGGCTGTGAGACCATTTTATCTAAAATATTATACCACCGATTTACTAAGGTCAACTCTCTTCCCTACCTTCATTGTTTTAACCGCGAGTTTTCCCTCCGGCAATATTTGTAGTGACTCCAGTTATATAGCTAGAACGGTCTGAAATATAGAATGCTACAAGGTCAGCTACTTCCCGTAGTTTACCACTTCGTCCCAAAGGAGTTGTTGAAGTTGAAGCATAACCAGCTCGAATATCTTCTACCGTCTTTCCACGGGTATAAGCAAGAGCTTCCTCATAAGAAAGAGTTCGAAGTCCCGTAGCTTCCATAATTCCTGGAGCAATTCCAACCACACGTACACCATGCTTACCCAGCTCTTTTGCCCATGAACGAGTGTAACTATAGACTGCTGCTTTTGTGGCAGCATAGGCACTTTGTCCTTCAGAACCTTCCAAGCCTGCTTCTGAAGCCATGTTCACAATTACACCTTTTCCATTTTTCACTAAAATACGTCCCACTGCCTGACTAACCAGATACAAACCTTTTTGATTAATCATCGTTACTTTTTCAAACGTTTCATCGTCTAACTCGTAAGGACCTTTAGGATTTTCTGCATCAATTAATAATCTGGGAACATTAATCCCTGCATTATTGACTACCGCATCAATATTGCCAAATCTTTCAACTATTTTGGCAACACCCTCTTCTACTTCAGAGCGAGAAGTTACATCAACTTTTACAAATAATAGATTCGGGTGACGCAAATCGTTGTCGCTAAGATCAAAATTCGCTACATTGACTCCTAATTCCAGCAATTCTTCAACGATTGCCTTACCGATCCCAGATGACGCGCCAGTCACAAGAACTGTTTTGCCTTTTATGTTTAACCAATCATTCATTTTGATACCTCTCAAATTTTATTTACAAGGCAATTATACAGCGCTTTCATAAAAGAATTAAGACACTCTTTTTTACACTTTTAAAAAAAATAATAAACTAATTAAGAGGCTTGTACTAAAAATCCACAAGAAATGAACTTGTGGATCTTTTTATATTCTAAATGAACTCAAAGCATATGAGAATCAAAGGCGTGCATTCAACTCAGCACCCAGCTCTTCAAAGCCTGGTTTCCCAAGAAGAGCAAACATGTTTTTCTTATAAGCTTCAACTCCAGGCTGGTCAAATGGATTGATACCATTCAGGTAGCCAGAAAGAGCAATAGCCAACTCAAAGAAGTAAATAGTGTAGCCCAAAGTGAACTCATCTTGCTCAGGCAGTGTCACAAACATATTTGGAACTCCACCATCAGTGTGTGCTAACAGCACTCCATCTGTAGCTTTTTTATTGACAAAGTCAACATCTTTTCCTTGCAAGTAGCCAAGACCGTCCAAGTCTTCTGCCAATTCAGGAATCAGCACATTTTTGCGAGGTTTATCTACACGGATAACTGTTTCAAAGAGGATACGGGTACCTTCCTGGATAAATTGTCCCAGAGAGTGCAAGTCTGTTGAGAAGTTAGCTGAAGTTGGATAAATCCCTTTTTGGTCTTTCCCTTCTGACTCACCAGCCAGTTGCTTCCACCACTCAGAGAAGTATTGCAGAGATGGTTCATAGTTAGCTAGAACTTCTGTCAGATAACCTTTACGGTACAAGATATTGCGTACAACTGCATATTGATATGCTTCATTTTCAGCCAACTTATCAGAAGCATAAGCCTTGCGAGCAGCATTTGCTCCTTCCATTAACTTGCTGATATCAGCTCCTGCAGCTGCGATTGGCAAGAGCCCCACTGCTGTCAATACTGTAAAACGACCACCTACACTATCAGGCACTACAAAAGTATCCCAGCCATTAGCATCTGCTTCAACTTTAACTGCACCTTTAGCGCGGTCTGTAGTTGCGTAGATACGTTGGTTAGCTTCTTCTTGACCGTACTTCTTAACCAAGAGTTCTTTGAAGACACGGAAAGCAATAGCCGGTTCAGTTGTTGTACCTGATTTAGAAATCACGTTTACTGAGAAATCTTTGTCTGATACATAGTCTACCAAATCAGCCAAATAGCTTGAAGAGATAGAGTTTCCAGCATAGAGGATCTGAGGTGCCTTGCGTTCTTCCTTTCTTTGCAAGTTTACAAATGAATTATTCAAGAAATCAATAGCTGCACGAGCTCCTAAATAGGAACCACCAATACCGATTACGATCAATACCTCACTATCAGATTGGATTTTAGCAGCAGCCTTTTGAATACGAGCAAATTCATCTTTGTCATATTCTTCAGGTAAGTTCAACCAGCCAGTCATTTCTGCCCCAGGACCTGTACCATTTCTCAGAGCAGAATCTGCTGCAGTCACTTGAGGCTGCATATAATCTAGTTCATGTGGTGCAACAAATTTATCTAATACTTTTGAATAATCAAATTTAATATGTGACATAATATTCCTCCAAAATTTCTTCTCTTCTATCATAACCCTTACCTTAGATTTTTTCAAGTTTTTATACTGAATTTTTCCAAATTTTATCATAATTTAAACATTTGCGTAAAAAATGTTACAATATTAAAATTTGAACGAAATAAGACAAAAAAACGACTAGGTTTCCAGTCGTTACAATTCATTCAATAAATACTCAAATAATTCTAAGTTGCCATCCTCTTTATTGACCAAAAATTCTGGATGCCACTGCAAACCAATAATACGGTGTTCATCGATAGATTCGATTGCTTCAATCGTTTGGTCACGTGGATCTACTGCAGTTACGCGGAAATTAGGTGCCAAGTCTTTAATACTTTGACGATGAACTGAGTTTACTTGACTTTCTTTACTAAACAACTTGGACACAACACTTCCTTCCACTGTTTCAATAGAATGTGAAGTTCCAAAAGGTAGACCTTGCCAATGACCTTCAATCTCCTGATTGAGTGTACCACCAAAGGCAACGTTTACCAACTGAACGCCACGACAGATTGCCATAATTGGTTTATTCTGACGAAGCGCTTCTTTCAAGAGGGCTAGTTCAAACTCATCGCGTACAAGGTTGTAATCATCGCTCTCAATAGTCTTTTTCTCTCCATAAAACTGAGGATGGACATTTTGCCCACCTGTCAAGATGAGTTTGTCGATCATTTCCACATAATCGCGCACAACGGACTCATCCCCTACAGGAATCACCAAAGGAAGACCTCCGACTTGACGAATGCTCTCTGCAAATTTACAGGATACAGATGAGTGAATGTTTTTCCCTTCTGCATCTACAGGACATAGATTTGCAGCAACTCCTACAACCGTTCTAGCCATGATGTGTCTCCTTTCGATTTTCTTGCGACAGTCTTATCTTATCACTCCAACCCTTTCCTGTCTAATATGTTTTTTTAAAGACCGTGATAAGTATTTTTTATGGATAAGAAAAAGCTGCCCAATAAGGACAACTTTTCTATTCGAAGACAAATTGATTGTGATACAGTTCTGAGTAGAAACCGCCGAGCTTGAGCAACTCGTGATGATTTCCACGTTCAATAACCTCTCCATCTTTGAGGACAATAATCTGATCGGCATTGAGGATGGTCTTGAGACGATGGGCAATGACAAAACTGGTTCGACCTGCTACAACTGCCTCCATGGCATGTTGAATTTTGCTTTCTGTTACGGTGTCCACATTGGAAGTCGCTTCATCTAAAATTAGGACTTGAGGATCTGTCATCAAGGTCCGAGCGATGGAAATCAATTGTTTCTGACCAGTCGAGAAGATATTTTGCTCATCATCAATAAGGGTATCATACTTGTCAGGCAAGCTTTCAATGTAGTCATGAATATGAGTTGCCTTGGCAGCTGCTTCGACCATTTCCTGACTGGCATCTGGCACACCAAAGCGGATATTGTCTCGGATCGTTCCACTAAACAAGACCGAATCCTGCAAGACAATCCCGACCTTGCTCCGCAGACTGTCCAAATCGTAGTCACGAATGTCTTTCCCATCAAAGCAAATGCTACCTGCATCCACATCGTAGAAACGATTGATGAGGTTCATGATGGTCGTTTTCCCTGAGCCAGTCGGACCGACAACTGCTATCATCTGCCCCTTAGGAGCTGAAATGCTAACATCTTTTAAAATCGGCTTGTCTGGCACATAAGAGAAATCAATGTGACTGATTTCAACACCTTCTCGCAATTCCGTAAAGGCAGGCGCATTTTGCGGACGAATCTCTTCTTCTGCATCAAACATTTCTTGGATACGATCCGCTCCAGTAAAGGCCAACTGGAGACTCCCCCAACTCGCAGCCACCTGGATAATCGGCTGGTAGTACTGCTGAGAAAATTGGGTAAACATGACAATCAAACCTAGGGCTGTCGTTGTTTCGATACTTGGATCGTTCAGTAAGACCGCTGAACCTGCAAAAATGACGATGGCTGTATTGACCAAGCTCATCCCATTCATAACAGGAAAGAGGATGCCTGAGAACATTCTCCCTTTAAAAGTTGCCTTGCGCACGCGCTCATTTTGCTCCATAAAGCCTGCTACGATATCGTCTTGAATTCCTTGTACGATAACAGCTTTCTGTCCAGAAATACTTTCGTCCATGTAGGCGTTGAGTTTCCCAACCTCTTTTTGCTGGAGATTGGTGTACTTGCGGGCCATTTTCACGATGAAGACCAACATGAGAAAGGCCACCGGGGTGCTGGCTACTGTTATCAGAGCTAGCGTCACATTTCTTGAAAACATGACAAAAATCAAACCGATGTAAAGAGCAATATTGCTCATAACCTGAACTAGACTTTCATTGAAGGCTTGAAGGATGTTATCCAAGTCACTAGTGAAGCGAGAAAGGATATCACCATCCTGATGGCGGTCAAAGAAAGAAACCGTCAAACGGGAAAGTTTGCCAAAAAGCCCCTTACGCATCTCATTTGTCGACTCGGCAATCACACGGGTCATCAAGGTCATGTAAATCAAGCTAGACACAACCAAGGCAAGGACCACCAGAGCTAGATTCAGCATCAGAGCTGACAAACTTTGCCAGACTAGTTCTGAAGTCCCATTTTGATAAGCCAGAACCAAATTAGCGAGCTCCGTGACTGCTTGGCCTGAAAAAACTGGAAAGAGGGCTTGGGCAATCGTCGCCACCGCAACCATCAGAATCACAATGACAAAGGAGAACTTGTAAACTTTAAAATAATTCCAGAAAAATCGAACTGTTTTCATTTTATTCCTCCTTCCCCTTTTGTGTTTCGTAGATTTCGCGGTAGACGTCATTGTTAGCTACCAAGTCTGCATGCCGTCCTTCTCCAATCAAACGCCCTTGGTCCAAGACTAAAATCTTGTCTGCATGGACGACTGAACTGATCTTTTGAGCGATGATAATGGTTGTCGTCCCTTTCAGGTCTTTATTCAAAGCTTCCTGTACGAGTCTTTCTGACTTAGCATCCAAGGCCGAAGTCGAATCGTCAAAGATCAGGATACGGGGATTGCTGACAATCCCACGGGCAATGGACATCCGTTGCTTTTGTCCACCAGAAAAGTTGGTGCCACGTTCTTCGACCTGACTCTCAAATTTGTTTTCCATGCGTCCGATAAATTCGCTGGCTTGAGCGATTTGTGCTGCACGTTCCAGTTCTGACACGCTGGCATTACTTTTTCCTTGACGGAGATTATCTGCAATGGTTCCGCTAAAGAGAATAGCACGTTGCAAGACGATGGAAACTGTTTTACGCAAGGTTCCCTCGCTGACATTTCGAATATCTTTACCACCAATCTTAATAGCCCCCTCCTGTGGATCAAACAGTCGTGGAATTAACTGAGCAAGAGTGGACTTACCTGCCCCAGTCGCTCCAACCACACCGACCATCTGACCAGGCGCAATATCAAAGGTTACATTTTTCAGCATAGGCTCATCATCATTGGGATAGGTAAAGGTCACATTTTCAAAAGAGAGACTTCCTTCTAACTCTTCATCTGGGAGATTTTTAAAGGTCATCGCTGGCTCGGTATCTAAAATCTCACGAATACGGCGTAAGGAAATCATGGCACGGCTGACAGAATTTCCCAAAAAACCAACCATGATGATAGTAAAGATAATCTGGCTGAGATAATTGATAAAGGAAGCAATCGAACCCACTACAGATGGATCTGACTGAGCCATTCCAGCTACCAACCAGATAGAGAGAAAGACCGCGCCATAACCCACTAGCATCATAACGGGTTCTATAACTGAGAAGGCATAACCGATATAAAGATTTTGGCCGAGAAGTTCATCAGAAACCTCGGTAAATTTGGTAAACTGTGCTTTTTCCTGCACAAAGGATTTGACTACACGCACACCACGTAGATTTTCTTTTGCAATAGCATTGATCCGTTCAAGAAGGGTTTGAAACTTGGCAAATCGTGGTCCCATCATCCCCATCATAATAGCAGTTAGTGCAAAGATTAGGAGCACCATAAGGACAATCACCCACCAAAGTGATGGAAGAGTGTGAACCGCCAAGATAAAAGAACCGATAAAGAGAAGAGGGAGACGGAAGAGGATTTGAAAAGCCATCATCACCACGTTCTGAATTTGGTTGATATCATTGGTCATACGGACGACAAGATTACCCGCATTAAACTGCTCGATATTGGCATAAGAAAAAGTCTGAATCTTGCGAAAAGCGTCTTCCCGAAGGTCCGAAGACACTCCTTGAGCAATATAGGCTGCAAGCGTCACATTGACCCCACCTGCAACCAAACCGACTAGGGCTACTCCTATCAACCAAGCACCAATACTATAGATGGCCTCATTTTGTCCGGCCAACAAAGCCTCTAACACCTCTTGCAAATAGCGCGGTTGCAAGAGCGAGCTTGCGACCATCAAGCCTGTCATCACCAGAGATGCCAAGGCCTGCCATTTATAGGTTTTTATTTTTTTAATGAGCATAATTCCTCCTAATAAAATAGATAAAGGGAGCGACTTCCTGCGTCAACTCCTTCTCATTCGTTCATATTGATGTTATTCTAGCAAAAAAGAGGAATCTTGTCAAAAAAGTCTCCTTATTATAAATTAGTACGCTTTCATCCACAGGTGATGCATGAAAAGGCTTTTTATGGTAAAATGAAAGGAAGAACTCTTACAAGGAGGAAAAAATGAAGAAACAAACCATCGCTGTCTTGGGTCCTGGTTCTTGGGGAACTGCCCTTTCGCAGGTCCTAAACGACAATGGACACGAGGTTCGCATTTGGGGAAATGTCCCTGACCAAATCGATGAAATCAATAGCCAACATACAAATAAACGCTACTTTAAAGATATCCTACTCGACGAAAACATCAAGGCCTACCATGACTTGGGAGAAACATTAAAGGGTGTGGATGCTGTTCTATTTGTAGTCCCAACAAAAGTAACGAGACTGGTTGCCCAACAAGTAGCAAAGGTACTCGATCACAAGGTTGTCCTCATGCATGCCTCCAAAGGCTTGGAACCAGATAGTCACAAACGCCTCTCAACCATTCTTGAAGAAGAAATTCCAGCTGACCTCCGTAGTGAAGTCGTTGTTGTTTCAGGACCTAGCCACGCTGAGGAAACCATTGTACGCGATATCACCTTGATTACTGCAGCATCTAAAGATCTTAAAACTGCCCAGTATGTCCAAAATCTCTTTAGCAATCACTACTTCCGCCTCTATACCAATACGGATGTTATCGGGGTTGAAACCGCTGGTGCTCTTAAAAACATCATCGCAGTTGGTGCAGGTGCATTACATGGCCTAGGCTTTGGCGACAATGCCAAAGCGGCCATCATCACTCGTGGCTTGGCAGAAATCACCCGCCTAGGGGTCGCTCTTGGAGCTAATCCTCTGACTTATAGCGGTCTTTCTGGAGTCGGTGATTTGATCGTAACGGGGACATCTGTCCACTCTCGTAACTGGAGAGCGGGTGACGCTCTCGGTCGTGGAGAATCCCTAGCAGACATCGAATCCAACATGGGCATGGTCATTGAAGGAATTTCAACAACTCGAGCAGCTTACGAACTGGCTCAGGAATTGGGTGTCTACATGCCAATCACGCAGGCTATTTACCGAGTTATCTATGAAGGTGTCAATATCAAAGAAGCAATCAACGACATCATGAGTAATGAATTTAAAGCAGAAAACGAATGGTCTTAGACCTTTAGAGAAAGGAATATTATGAAACAAAAAGTAAGAAAAGCAATTATCCCTGCAGCTGGATTAGGAACTCGTTTCCTCCCAGCAACTAAGGCCTTGGCTAAGGAAATGTTACCAATCGTCGACAAACCAACGATCCAGTTTATCGTTGAAGAGGCCCTCAAATCTGGCATTGAAGACATCTTGGTTGTTACGGGTAAGTCAAAACGTTCCATTGAGGACCACTTCGACTCAAACTTCGAATTGGAATACAACCTCAAAGAAAAAGGGAAAACAGATCTTTTGAAACTAGTTGATGAGACAACCGGCATGCGCCTGCATTTTATCCGCCAAACTCATCCACGTGGTCTCGGAGATGCTGTCTTGCAAGCCAAAGCTTTCGTCGGAAATGAACCTTTTGTCGTTATGCTTGGTGATGACTTGATGGATATCACGAACGAAAAGGCTGTTCCACTTACCAAACAACTCATGGATGACTACGAGCGTACCCACGCCTCTACTATCGCTGTCATGCCAGTCCCTCACGACGAAGTCTCTGCTTACGGGGTTATTGCCCCGCAAGGGGAAGGACAAGACGGCCTTTACAGCGTTGAAACCTTCGTTGAAAAACCTGCACCAGAGGATGCTCCTAGCGACCTTGCTATCATCGGACGCTACCTCCTCGCTCCTGAAATTTTCCAAATCCTCGAAAACCAAGCTCCAGGTGCAGGAAATGAAATTCAGCTGACAGATGCAATCGATACCCTCAATAAAACACAACGTGTATTTGCTCGTGAGTTCAAGGGGGCTCGTTACGATGTCGGAGACAAGTTTGGCTTTATGAAAACCTCCATCGACTACGCTCTTAAACACCCACAAGTCAAAGACGACTTGAAAGACTACCTCATCCAACTCGGAAAAGAGTTAGCTGAGGAAAAATAAGACAATGATCAAGTTATCATAAACAAGGAAACACCCAATATTCGCCCCCAAAACTTGGAAAAATCTAAGTTTGGGGGCTTTTTTTCACCCTCTACTGAACTCTTCTGTCATATAGACTCATGAAGTTTTTCCTAAAAGACGTGAAAAGGAGAAAAAGACTTAGTCCTGCCAATTTCAAGACTAAATCCTTTACAAACACATAAGCTCAACTTTTGAGAAACAAATCTGTTTTGGAACGATTTATAATTTCTGTTTGAACGCAACCAAGACATTCATAGCCTGCATAGGTGTCATATTGTACACATCCAGCTGAGCTAATTCTGCTAGGATAGGATGTTCTTCAGGCGTATCAAAGAGTGAAATCTGTTCCGTGACGGCGCTTGTTTGTCTTATTGGAGCTGGGCTTTCTTGTCCCTGACTCTCCAGTTGCGTTAAAATCTTATCCGCTCTTGCTAAAAGTTCGGCTGGTAAGCCAGCAATCTTAGCAACATGGATACCGTAGGATTTGTCAGCAGGGCCTGGTTCAATCTTGTGTAGGAAGGTGACCTGCCCATCCTGCTCCAAGGTTGCCACGTGGACATTGACCAAGTGTTCCAAACTGGACTCCAGACTGGTCAACTCATGGTAGTGGGTGGCAAAGAGGGTCTTGGCTCCGATATGCTCATGGATGTATTCGATGATGGACTGGGCCAGAGCCATCCCGTCATAAGTCGCAGTTCCCCGTCCCAATTCATCAAAGAGAATGAGAGAGTTCTTGGTCGCATGCGAAATGGCATTGTTGGCTTCCATCATCTCTACCATAAAGGTTGATTGACCTGAAACCAAGTCATCTGCCGCTCCGATACGGGTAAAGATAGCATCAAAAATCGGCAAATGGGCGCTCTCAGCAGGAACATAAGAACCCATCTGGGCCATAACCGCCGTCATGGCTAGCTGACGCATGTAGGTAGACTTCCCACTCATGTTTGGCCCTGTAATCAGCTGAATGCTGGTATCTTCTGACATCTGGATACTGTTCGGAATGTAAGTCTGCGCTCCCATGACCTTTTCGACGACAGCATGACGACCTTTCTGAATAGCGATTTGTGAATCGTCACCGAACTCAGGTCGAATCAAATGCTGGGTTTCAGCCACAACTGCTAAACTTTGCAGGACATCAATTGTCGCAATTCCTTGAGCCAAAGCCTGCAAACGCTGGATGTACTTGCCGACTTCCTCACGGATACGCATAAAGATTTCGTACTCTAGGTTGGCTGACTTCTCACGCGCCTCCAACATATCTCCCTCTATACGGGCTAATTCTTCAGTCCCAAAGCGTTCCGAGTTTTTCAGCGTCGCCTTGCGGAAAAAGTGGGCTGGCACATTCCCCAGTTGCGAATTGGTCACATGGAAATAGTAGCCGTCTTTTTTATTGTAGTCAATCTTGAGTGTGCTGATGCCAGAATTTTCTCGCTCCTTAGCCTCAATCTCAGCAATCCAGCTAGTCCCTTCTCTGAGTACTCGGCGGTATTTATCCAAAGTCTCATCAAATCCAGTCCGAATAATGCCACCTTCTGTAATCACATGAGGGGCCTCAGGAGCAACCGCTGCGCTAATCAAGCTCTCTAACTCTGGAATAGCATCCAACTGTTCGATGAGATAGGTCAGAGCAGGCTGCTCCATTCCTTCTAAAATCGCACGAATCCGTGGCACACTAGATAAGGTGGTTGCCAATTGTAAGAGATCCTTGGGATTGGTCTTGCCAAACGAAACCCGACTAGCCAAGCGTTCGATATCATAAACTCCCTTAAGACTGTCTGTTAAATCACTGCGCTCAAAAAAGTGGTCAAGAAAGACCTGCACCACCTCTTGACGTTGGACGATTCGTTTCTTATCAATCAAAGGACGGTGGATCCAAGAACGCAAGAGCCGCATTCCCATAGCTGTTTTGGTTTCATCCAAAAGCCAGAAAAGACTGCCCTGCTTCTTACCTGAACGGGCATTCTCAATCAAATCTAGACTGGCCTTGGTCGCATAATCCATCTGCAAGAAATCTTTGATTTCATAACGGATTACCGGTTTAAGATGGTTCAATTCCCGCATCTGGGTACGGTGAACATACTGGAGCAACTTACTAGCTGCCGCTTGCTCCACAGCTGCTAAACGTGAATCCAATAAATGGATGTCCTCAAAGCCTTCTTTCTCGTAGGAAAGTACCAGATTCATCTGACGACTGAGAATTTGTTCTTCCTCCTCAGACAAGTCATAACCCAGCACGACTTCTCGAGCCTTGAGATTACGGATTTCCCCACAAACAAGGGTAAAGTCCAATAGTCCCGTTACATAAAAATCACCTGTCACCAGATCCATGTAAGCCAGCCCAAACTGATTACCATCACGATCTAAGGCGACCAAGAAGTTGTTTTGGCTGTCTGGCTTACTGCTATCGACCACTGTCCCAGGTGTAATAACCTGAACCACCTCTCGCTTGACAACCCCAACCGCCTGCTTAGGATCTTCCATCTGCTCGGCAATAGCCACCTTATAGCCCTGCTCAATCAAAACATCAATATACTGCTGGGCAGAATGATAGGGGACTCCTGCCATGGGTATCGGATTTTCTGCATTTTTATTACGACTGGTCAGTGAAATCTCTAAAATCTGCGCTGCATTGACCGCATCTTCATAAAACAACTCATAAAAATCACCCATCCGAAAGAGCAAAAAAGCATCTGGATATTGCTTTTTAATATCCACATACTGCTGCATACCAGGTGATAGTTTTTCTGTCGTCATATTGGCTCTCTCCTTGTCAAAAATAAGGCTTGGGAACAAGTCCCAAAACCCTATCTATCCCTCATCAAATCCAGCAAACGCTCTTCCATGACCTTGGCAACATGCTGGTCTCGACAAATAACCAGTAAGGTATTGGCACCAGCAACCGTCCCTAAAATCGACTCGTCCTTATTTTTATCAACAATATTTGCTAGAACCGCCGCTTCTCCAAGCTTGGTGTGTAACACCAAGGTAAACTCTGCTCTCGCAACTCCCTCTAGATGATGAGACAAAAACTCTACCAAATCAATCTTGTCTGTCTCATTAGCTAAAACATAGAAAACCTTGTCATTTTTCTTGACCTTGGTCAAGCCAATTTCACGCAGGTCGCGAGACAAGGTCGTCTGTGTCACAAAAACATTACAAAGTTCCAAACGATCTTGAATTTCCTTCTGGGTTCCTAGTTTTTCCTCTGCAATCATCTTTTTAATCAACTGATGCCGTTCTTTTTTTCTCATTTTAACCTCTTACATGAATATTTATAACTGATTTTAGAGTTGTTTTTAGATATAATTATACCAAAAAAACTGAATAATTCAAAAAAATTTTCTTCTTTATCTAAAATTATGATAAAATAGAAGAAAAGCCCAAAAGGAGCCTACTTATGAATACAAAAGAACTGATTGCTAGTGAATTGGCTAGCGTCATTGATAGCCTGAATCAAGAGGCTATTTTAAATTTACTGGAAACACCTAAAAACTCTGAAATGGGGGACATCGCTTTCCCTGCTTTCTCGCTAGCAAAGGTCGAACGCAAGGCACCGCAAATGATTGCTGCCGATATTGCTGCAAAGATCAACAGCCAAGCCTTTGAAAAAGTGGTGGCAACGGGTCCTTACGTAAACTTTTTCCTTGATAAATCTGCTATTTCTGGTGCAGTTATCAAAGAAGTCATCGAAAAAGGTGCTGACTACGCCCAACAAACGGAAGGCCAAGAACAAAATATTACGATTGACCTTTCTAGTCCCAATATCGCAAAACCCTTCTCAGTCGGCCACTTGCGTTCAACAGTTATCGGAGATGCTCTTTCTAATATCTTTAAGAAAATGGGCTACAACACTATTAAAATCAATCACCTTGGAGACTGGGGGAAACAGTTTGGTCTTCTCATGGTTGCTTATAAAAAATGGGGCTCTAAAGAAGCCATCGAAGCCAACCCAATCGATGAATTGTTGAAACTTTACGTTCGCATCAATGCCGAAATCGAAACAGACAAGGCTCTCGATGATGAAGGTCGTCTCTGGTTCAAAAAACTAGAAGATGGTGATCCCGAAGCAACTCAACTTTGGCAATGGTTCCGTGATGAAAGTTTGGTCGAATTCAACCGCATCTACAAACTACTCGGTGTTGAATTTGATAGCTTGAACGGTGAAGCCTTCTATAATGACAAGATGGATGAAGTCGTACAAATCTTGGAAGAAAAAGGCTTGCTAGAAGAGTCTCAAGGGGCTTGCATTGTCAACTTGGATGATTTTGATTTGCCACCTGCTATGATTAAAAAATCAGATGGCGCTACTCTCTACATCACTCGTGATATCGCAACAGCCATCTACCGTGCTCGTACTTACAACTTTGTTAAAAATGTCTATACTGTCGGCCAAGAGCAATCTAACCACTTTAAACAGTTGAAAGCTGTCTTGAAGAAAATGGGATTTGCTTGGAGTGACGATATGGTTCACGTTGACTTTGGTCTTGTAACCAAGAATCGCCAAAAACTCTCTACTCGTAAAGGAAACATCATCCTGCTCGAGCCAACTCTCCAAGAAGCCATCACTCGTGCTAAAGCTCAAATCGAAGCGAAAAATCCTGACCTTGAAAACAAGGATCAAATCGCCCAAGCTGTTGGAGTTGGAGCTGTCAAATTCTACGATCTGAAGACTGACCGTCGAAATGGTTATGACTTTGATTTGGAAGCAATGATTTCCTTTGAAGGTGAGACTGGTCCATACATCCAATACGCTTACGCTCGTATTCAGTCTCTACTTAGAAAAGCCGATTTCCAACCAAATGCTCAAGCAAGTTACAGTCTAAATGATGCCGAAAGCTGGGAAATCATCAAACTTCTCCAAGACTTTGCCCGTGTCATCAAACGTGCTTCTGACAACTATGACCCATCGCTCATTGCCAAGTACGCAATCAGCCTAGCTCAAGCTTTCAATAAATACTATGCCCACACTCGTATTCTAGATGAAAGTCCAGAGCGCGACAGCCGTCTAGCCCTCAGCTACGCAACCGCAGTCGTTCTCAAAGAGGCTCTTCGCTTGCTCGGAGTAGAAGCGCCAGAGAAGATGTAAATCGTTACAAGAGACTGGAACTAAAGTTCCTAGTCTCTTGACGGCAATCGCTATATGGCGAATTGCCTAAACGCTTCACTAATTCACCAAACCAAATAATATCGATTTGGTTTGGCTCATGTCGTAATACTTCAATTACTTGATTGCAAAGCAATCTAGATAACTAACGCCAAATCCTATATGGACTTTGGCTTGGCGCTTTACTAGTCTTTATATCAACTGGGCGGACTTTTCGGTTAAAGGTCCAGACCGTCTGACTTAATCTATCATATACCTGTTCTGTTCGTCTAGTGACTTAGTTGAAAAGCGAAAATTTCTTTCGCTTTTCTTATGTCATCAACTTTTTTATCAAACCAGGAGAAATTTTATGAGCCAGTACGCTTATATCTTAGTTCTTATCAGTCTTGTCATTCTTTTTCTTATCAATAAATACGAAAAAGAAAAGCTTCAGAAACTCCTTCAGGAACAGCTTTTGAAAGACGAAACTTTCAAAGCAGATATCCACGAAAGAATCCAAACTACAGAGAATATCAATGATGTCATCGCCTACATCAACAAGAGCTATCGTTTGGGACTCATACTTTCAAAGGAAATCACTGATCAACTCAAATAATCAAAATCCGAGAAGTCTTCTTCTCGGATTTTTCTCTTCTTCATGAAACTTATAATGAGCTATCAGGACTGATAATCAAGCCTTCTTTCTGAAATTTTCTAAATTTTTTCAAAATTTTCTTGCATTTTTCCTGAGTTTCTTGTAGAATAGAACTTATCTATTCAGATTATTCTGAAAATTCAAAAACGGGAGGTTTTTATGTCACAAGTTACTTCATCACACCAGTCTACCTGGACAAGCAAGCTGAAAGCGATGGGACCAGGGATTCTAATGGCTTCCGCTGCAGTCGGAGGTTCTCACATCGTATCCTCCACTCAAGCTGGCGGTTCTTATGGATGGTCTCTACTTCTCTTGGTCATCTTAGCCAATGTTTTTAAATACCCATTTTTCCGTTTTGGTGCTGAATACACAGCAGATACTGGAAAGACCTTGGTTGAAGGCTATGCAGAAAAAGGCAAGCTCTATCTCTGGATTTTCTTTATTCTCAATGTCTTTTCTGCCTTGGTCAATACTGCCGGTGTTGCCATCCTTTGTTCAGCTATCATCGCTAGCGCTTTTCCAATGATTGGTCTTAGCATCACTCAATGGTCTCTTATCCTTGTTGCGGTCATTTGGGCTATGCTGCTCTTTGGTGGCTACAAACTATTGGACGGTATGGCAAAATGGATCATGTCTGCCTTGACTATTGCGACCGTTCTTGCAGTTATTATTGCAGCAATTAAGCATCCAGAATACAGCTCTGATTTTGTCGAAAAGACACCTTGGCAAATGGCGGCACTCCCTTTTATCGTTTCCCTCCTAGGATGGATGCCTGCTCCTATTGAAATTTCAGCCATCAATTCACTCTGGTCTGCTGAAAAGAAAAAGACCGTCAACTTTAATACAGCGGACGCTCTTTTCGACTTTAACGTTGGTTACATTGGAACTGCTATCCTAGCTGTATTCTTCGTGGCACTAGGAGCACTTATTCAGTATCCTACAGGTCAAGCAGTTGAAGCCGCTTCAGCCAAGTACATTTCTCAATTCGTGGGCATGTACGCCTCTGTCCTTGGCGAATGGTCTCGATATTTGATTACCTTCATCGCTTTCCTCTGTATCTTTGGGACAGTCATCACCGTTATAGATGGCTACTCTCGTGTCAATCAGGAATCTCTTCGACTCTTGCTAAGTCAAAAAGAGGATAATCGTAAATCTTTGAACATCTGGATGACCATTACAGCTATCATCGGTATCGTCATCATCAAGTTCTTTGCTGGACAAGTTTCAATCATGCTCCGCTTTGCCATGATTGGATCTTTCCTGACAACACCATTCTTCGCTCTTTTGAACTATGTATTGGTGACGCGTGAAAATAAAAATCTTCCTTCCTGGCTAAAACTCCTCGCTATTGCAGGATTGATTTTTCTCTTTGGTTTTGCTATCTTCTTTATCTATGCACTTGCCATCGGAAAAGCAGGATAGTTTATAAAATGGCACCCTTATGGGGTGCTTTTTGCATACATAAAAAGCAGTTGAAAATCTCAACTGCCCTTCAGTACTGCTTTATTTTTCTGTCTCCAACTCATATAAGTCCGCGATAATCGCTGCGACCTTTTTAATATCTCCCAACATTCCTCGCATTTCAAAGTCAGCCAAAACTGGGAAACCAAAGCGCTGACTATACTGCTTGGCGGTCAGGCAGTATTGATTGTTAAAATTGCGATTCCCAGAACCCACTACCCCAAAACACTTACTAGCATTGTCTCCATAGGCGATAAAATCACCCACTGGAGTCGTTAAAATCTCAACATCGCCGTTATCGACACCATTTCCACCTTCCAGATAGGTTGGCAAGAAAGCGACATAGGGATGCTCCATTTCAAAGAATTCTTGACCTTCCTTGACCAAGTCCTTGATATGGATTTTTTGGACCTCAATCCCCTCATACTGGGACAAGAGATAATCCTTGAGCCGGGTTACAAAACTCTCTGTATTCCCGCTCAAACTGATATAGACTAAGGATATTTTTTTCATGATGACCTCGATTTTTATGTTTAAAATATTAAAAGAACTACCAAGATTGTAACTTGATAGTTCTCTTTTGTCAATACTTAGGCAACTTCCTCTGTTTCGGCTTCTTCAGCCAAATCTTTTTGTTGGCGCCACATCTTGTAAAAGACTAAGGCTAAAAAGAGGATATTGATGATGATGAACAAAATATTTGTTCCTTGTGCTAATGCTCCCATTCCTAAGCCGAGGGTAGTATCTTTGATTAATTGAACCGCATCTTGAACGTTCATATAGCTATAAACCAAACCAACAATGGCTAGTAAAACATAACCAATATAAACATAGTTTGCGAATTGCACATTTTTACGTACGAGAAATACAAAAGCTACTACAACTAGAATTGCAGATAAGACAATCAACAACGTATTAAAAATAGAGTGCGATGACGCTGTTACTTGGTAAGTATAATTGACTGTGTCTTCTAATTGCTGGGCAGTGAGCGTCCCGCTATTTACCAGGCTAGCACGAAGAGCATCTTTACTCGGCAATAGACTCAAGACTCCAAATAATGACATAGATGAAATAAGGGCTGATAGGACTAACAAGACCCAAAGATAAATAGGATTCTTTTTCATGTTTTCCTCCATAAGATATTTTGAACATTATAGCATTTTTTGTACAGGAATACAACTTTTACAAGCTGGTTTCAACTTGTTTCCGATAAGCTTTCGGTGATTTTCCGCACAATTTACGGAAAACCTTGTAGAAATATCCAACATTACTGTAACCTACTGCATAGCAAATATCTTCAATACTATCACTGGTCGAAAGTAAGAGTTGCTGCGCTGCCTTAATTCGCTGTTTATTGAGCAATTCCGCAAAGGTTGAGTTGGTTTCCCTCTTGATCAGCTGACCGAGATAGACAGGATTGATAAAGAGATCCTTGCTAATATCCTTAAGTGTGAGTTCTTTCTGATAATCACGCCCAATCACCTCCAGAACGCTCACCACATTTTCATTCATGCGGTACTGGCCAAAGAACTTGATCAAGGTCTCTTTGATGTAGGCAACCAATTCTTCAAAGGAGTTAATGGCATGGATGGCTTTGACAATCTCGGTCATATCATCTGCTTTTAGGTGTTCAAACAAATGAAAGACATCCATGACAAACTGGGTGAAGAGCTGCTTCGTGATGGCCACGCGCGGAGTATTCTCCAAAACAACCTTCTCTAGCAAGGTTAATTCTTCGATGATTTGATTGATATTCCCTTGGATAATCACCCGATAAATCGGCTCATAATAAGCAAACAAACTCTCGGATTTTTCTAGATTAACTGAACCGTAGAAGAGAGCTTTTTCTGCATTGATCTTCCATTTTTCAAAGGCTTGTTGGTAGGGCGCTACAAAAGGCGTTACTACGATTCCATCTAGTGGTTGATCAGAGATAAAAATCTGCCAGTCTTGACCTAAAACATAGTAAGGAATAGTGAAAGAACCTTGTTTTTCCTTGGAAAGGCCTATCCACCAGTTGTCTTTACCTGCTAAGAAGTTGACAAAGCCTTCTTCATCCAATTCTTGGCTGAGAGTCTGGCTTTGCTCCACCTTTTCCTGAAGTTGGCTCGCAATTTTTTCCAATAAATGACTCAACTCCACCTTATCCACTGGCTTCACCAGATAATCCACGACACTGAGGTTCATTGCTTTCTTGACATAGTCAAACTCCTGATAGCCAGACAGCAAGATATAATAGGCATCTGGGAGAATCTCCTTCATCTCCTTGATCATCTCAAGCCCTGTCTTATCTGGCATGTTGACATCCGAAATGACCACATCAACTGGATTTTCCTTGACGTAGTCCAATGCATCATCTGCGTGATTAGCTGTTGCGACGACTTGCATATCCCATTTTTCAAAGGGGATTAATCGCTTGAGCCCCTCTGTCACCATATACTCGTCGTCTACTAATAAAACTTTATACATTTCCCTTCCTTTCTATTCATTTTGAATAGTAATATGGTAACGAACACCTTCTTGTTCAGCTGACTCTACACTGATTTGGTAGCGATCCCCAAAATAGAGGACAAAGCGTTCGTGTACATTGATTATTCCAATTGATTGTCGCTCTCCGCTGTAGCTTGCCTCGTGCTCAAAACTTCTCTGAGTTAGTTTTTCTTGCAAGCTAGCTAGTTTCTCAGCAGTCATCCCGCGACCATTGTCTACCACTAGGATTTCAACAAAACCTTGACCCTTCAAAACCTTGATACTGATCACATTGTCTGTTCGGCGGTGGTCAATACCGTGGGCAAAGTAGTTTTCGACCAATGGTTGAAGCGTAAACTTGGGAATCTTCATATTTTCTAATTCTGGCGCGATCTTAAAACCATAAGCAACAGACCTTGGATAGCGAACCATACAGAGATAGCTATATTTTCGGCAAAATTCCAACTCCTGCTTCAACGTTGTTTCCCGCTCGTCGGAGATATTATTGCGTAGTAAACTGCTAAATTCATAGATAATATCCGCCAGTTCATCTTGGCTTTCCATCACCGCATACATCCGCAAGAACTCCAAGGTATTATACATAAAATGAGGGTTAATCTGAGCTTGCAAGGCTCGCATATTAGCATCTTTTTGGCTCAGTTCCAACTGATAAATATCGTGGATGTTTTTTTCCAGTCGGTCCAACATATCATTGGTTGTTTCTGAGATGAGGAGCAATTCCTGGTCTTTCTCAGAAGTATCAATGCGAAGTCCCTCTTCTCCTTGGGCAATAACCTGAATAGACTCAACCAGATCCACCACCTGCTTTTGGTAATTGGAAAAGGTCTGTCTCAGAGTGATATACAAAATGATGATAAAGAGAATACTTAGTCCAATAATGAAAGCCGAACTGGTCAACGTTCCCTTAAGAACAAAATCCTTAGGAACGGCTACACGAACTTGATAGTCATGGGAGGTAACTCCTACAAGCCAGTTCTCCCGCTCGGCAGATACTGTCTCCCCAATCTGAAACATCTCCGTATCAAAAGGCGAAGTTACTGTTACAGCCATCGGGATATGGCCCCTTGTATTGTCAATAGCATCATGGAGAACGTCTGGGGAAAGGGAGATATAGATGACTCCTAAATCCTTGTCAGACACAGGATCGGATACAGGAATGGCAAAACTATTGGGAGCTGGTTTGAAATTTTCTGCTGGAATTTTCTCTCCACTTCGTTTCCCTCTGGTAGAAACAAAGACTTCTTTATAATCCTGAAGGACAATTGCCACACCCGTCACAAAGTCATTTCTTACATACAAATCGTCAATGTTTTCATACAAGGATACCGAGATATAGGGAGAAGCCTTGCGCTCTAATTGCCAATAAAAATAGTCTGGTGTACTGAGACTAAAGTACTTATAAATCCCTTCAATCCGAGCCTGATTTTCAACCAAAGTCTGGGCAAGCTGAGTCGACTCTCTATGGTAATATTCAATCTCACTCACTGTCCGAG
Organism: Streptococcus oralis subsp. dentisani; assembly: GCF_002096335.1. Taxonomy (GTDB): domain Bacteria; phylum Bacillota; class Bacilli; order Lactobacillales; family Streptococcaceae; genus Streptococcus; species Streptococcus oralis_Z. The sequence continues at coordinate 311,975 of NZ_NCUW01000029.1, read as the reverse complement.
TCGTCACACGTTGAGCTACACGTTGTGCTTCTTTTTCACGGGAACTCCAGTCAGCATAGGAGAGCATGACCGCAAAACTTGCAATGATGGCAATCATCACCAAGGTATAGATGCGCAAGAGCGAGTGGAGCCAGAACGGCCTCATTTTATTTTGTCGCCAATTTTTCATGGATGCTTTCATATACGGGTTCCAACATATCACTAATAAAGAAGTGCCACACACCAATTCCTACGAAAAAGAGGAGGGCAGGCATATAGTAACCAATTCCTACAAGCATAACTGTACCAAATAAAACCTTGCCAATTGCCGGCAAATTCATAAAAATTCCGATAAGAGCGAGTTTTACGGTATTTCGATAAGAGAGTTCATAGTGAACTTGTAGTTTCAATGAAACGGTATAAGCTAAAAAAACAAAGGCAACAACAAGGATATTGAGAAAGGTTGCCAAGAGATGGAAGATAGTTTGATGGGGCAATTGAACCAAAAGGTACAAACCATAAACTAAGACTAGATCTACAAGTACAAAACTATAGAAAGCGAGATTGCTCTTGACAAAATTACTCTTATACAATTTCCAAGCTTCTTTCAAACTATAAGCTCGGTAAGTATAACCGTGCTCCGCATATAAACTCATAAGAGTTGCACTAGCTGGTGCCAAACCAAAGACTACACCTCCTGCTAGTGTGAATAACCAGAAAAAAGCCGTCGCAATCATTCCTAAAAAGAAACGATTAAAGACGAATTCTAGAAACTTTCCCATAATATCCTCCTTAAAACAACTATGTAACTATTATATCATATTTCAAACGTTTTCAAAAACATAGAGCACCCATTTACAATCCTCTAAAAGCGTGATACAATTGATTTTGACAGTTTTATATAAGGAGATTCTCATGAAGAAAAATATCTTAACTACCCTCTTAGCCGTCGTTCTCTACTTTCTCTGTCTAGGAATTGGAGTATTGCTTGGACACTTGGTGGATTCAACGGGCAATATGTTCTATGCGCCTGCCTTTTCTGCCCTCGTCGGGGGGAGCATCTACATGTTTCTTTTGGCAAAAGTTCCTCGTTTTGGTGCTATCACGATTCTAAGCCTTTTTATGGCACTATTTTTCCTAGCTAGTAAACACGGTGCCGGCGCCTTTCTACCAGCTATCACTTGCGGTCTTACAGCAGATGCCACCGCTCGTCTCGGCAACTACAAAGATCGAATCAAAAATACCCTCTCCTTCCTCGTCTTTGCTTTTAGTACAAGTGGTCCCATCCTCCTCATGTGGATTAGTCCAGAATCCTACGCGGCAACTCTCCTCGCTCGTGGAAAATCTCAGGAATACATCGACCGTATCATGGTCGCACCAGAATTGGACAAAATTTTTCTCTTTGTTGCAAGCATTCTCCTTTGTGCCTTGATTGGGGCTTTGGTTGGGCAATTTCTAACTCAAAAAATAGCCGATAAACTATAAGGTAAAAGCCCTGAAGACTAGCAATGCCTAGTTCCAGGGTTTTTTTGTATACAATCTTAAAATTCACTATAGATAAATTCTTGAATATTCGAAAAATCGGTCACAAAACAGTAAATCACGATGCTTAAGATAACCGTATAGAAAAATAGTGTCCACAAGATTAATCGATGTATGTTAGTTAGCTTGGTTTGCAAATTTGTAAAGTTCTTTTTCAACTTCCATCCATCCTTTCACCCCAACGTGCATCACGTCAAATAAAAAGTAATCATCATACTCTCTGTTTCCATAGTTTAGTACCGTTGCACCATGGCTTTTTGCGACATCTTCTATTTTTTTATAAGTTTTCTCCCGCATCTCTCTTGAGACACCCGTGTAGTCATTCCATTTCCCGTTTACTGGGAAAATAATTACCTCAACTTCAATGCCCAATTCTTTGGCAACTGTCAAGAAGAGTTCCATATCTGAATACTCTGGTGACTCCAGATAGCTCAAATCCTTATTAGAATCTTTCAGCGATGCATAGCGATCTTTTAGGTAGGTATTGTAGTAGTTATTATCAACAGCATAATCATTATTGTCTGTTTTCTTTTTGACCTCTTCTACAAACTGATTTGTCATTTTCTCCCAATCATAGTCTGGGGTTTTATCTCCTAGTGAAGGATAATCTGATTTGGCATGTTTTTGATAAAAAGTCTGTTTGAGCTTAAAGGAATACATCGCCTTATCAAACTCTAATAGTTTTTTATCAACAATGGTTCCTTTTCCATCTATGAAATAACTTTTGTATTTTTTGTAGATGTCGTTTTGTTGCTTGTTCCCCTTGGTAATCTCGATAATGCGATTGATTAGTCTTTCTTTCGTTTCCTTACTGATCTTGTCATTATCTAGCATGTGGAAAATATGTTCCTGAGAAGCCTTGTTCAAAAAGGCATCTTGATGAGTTCCATCTTTTTCAAACCACTGAACAGACTCTACTATAGCCACTTTTCGCTTACTCATAGATCCTTCAATAGAACCCAAGGTCGTAGCCTGAATGATATTTTGTGAATAACTAGTCCCAATCTGCATGATATTAAAATCATTGTAGTTAAAAATTTTATTGGGATGATAGTCTTCATTTATCGTCGCAACCAACTCAGATGACCCCATTAAAACCAGGGTGTTGGGAGTGATATTACTTGTTAAAATATCTCTACTTTTATACTTTTCATACGAGGTGCTGTAGCGAATACTGTTATCCTTGACTTTATAATAATCCTCAATCTTCTTGACATAGGTCACATTTAAAAGGGCAAGCGTCGCAATTACGAGCACAAGCGATAGTAAAAATGCTTTTAATTTAATCATTTCGTTTTATCCTATCCCTTCAATCTGGCAGACTTCTTTTCAATCTCTTATCTCTTTAAAATCGTAAGTAAGATTTTATAGGGTTCACCTGAAAAGATAAAGAAACCAATCATAATCAAATTCATGGTCACAAACCAACTTAGTAGCTTATACCAGTTTTTGTTTTTATTTTTCTTATAAAAATTGCTTTTCTTTTGATATACTTCAAATCCAGCCATCAAGACACCATGATAAAAACCATAAACAATGTAGCTAACACTAAGACCATGCCAAAAACCCATGACCAACATGTTGACCATATAGGCATAGGTTGCATTGTGTAGTCTATTTTTAAACCATTTTTTCCTGATGACCTGCATCAATACTCTTGAAAACACAAAATCTCTCAACCAAGTAGACAAGGTGATATGCCATCTGGTCCAGAAATCCTTGATATCGACACTCAAGAAAGGTTTGTTAAAGTTCATCGGTGTCTGAATACCTAGAATGTTACTACTTCCAACAGCCATTAGACTATAGCCTGCAAAGTCGAAGAATAGATACAAGGTATAGAGGTACATATATTTAATTGAGTAGACGACTGTACCCGTATTGCTTAGAGCGAGTAACATCTGGTAAACATAGGTTGACAAAACAACCTTGTAAAGTAGACCCAAAACGATACGATAAACACCGTCCCCTGCTAACTCTAGATAGTCTTTACGAGGCATGACCTCGTTTATCTCTTTTAGAAATCTCCTGCTTCGATCAATCGGCCCTGCACTAACCGTAGGGAAAAAAAGTAAAAATTGCAGGTAGTCTTTTATGCTAATCTTTTCTTTGATCAAACCATCCGATATTTCTAACATAATCTGAATGGTCTTAAAGGACATGTAGGAAATTCCAATAAAGGCCAACAAATGCAGAGAAGTCAGGGCAAAGACTTTATTAATCACTAAGGGAAGAATAGAAAGGAAAACCAGTGGTTTCAGCCGCTTTGCCTCTATCCTCTGTGCTAGAAAAACCAGAAAATACTGGTAAACGATAAAGACGAGTAAATAGACAATCATCGCTCGACTCTTGCCATAGATAGCCCCTGCAAATAAGAGGGAGAGCGCCAAAATATAGTAGTCTTTACGTTTTTCAAAAAAGTTTACCACAAAACCAATCAGTAACACTACAAACAAGAGAAGGAAAAACTCATTCCCCTCGAAATAATTCATATCAACCGAACTCCTTTTTCATTTTCTCATCTTGCTTCAGAACTTATCTTTCTAGCTTTTTCCTATCCTATCACTAGAGAGAATTAGCTTTATCTATTATACCATAATTTAAAAACTTTAAATGCCCCTGTTGGCAGCTACCTAGAACCAAAAAGAGCCCTTCGGCTCTTTTTATTTATGACTTAATTTCTTGGTCAAGAAATCTCCCAAGAACTGGATTGTAAAGATAATCAAGATGATAATGATGGTTGCCAAGATAGTCACATCGTGATTGTAGCGGTTAAATCCATAGGCAATGGCTACGTTACCGATACCACCAGCCCCAACCGCTCCGGCCATAGCTGTTTCCCCAACAAGGGAAATCAAGGTCACAGTCGTCACACGGATCAAATCTGGAAGACCTTCTGATAGGTAAACACCCACGATATCCCAGAAAGTCGCTCCACTAGCCTGCGCTGCTTCAATGACACCACCATCCAGTTCAGCCAAGATCACCTGCACCTGACGGGCAAAGAAGGCAAAGACCGCAAAAGAAAGTGGAACAAGGGCCGCATTTGGCCCAATACTAGTCTTGACAATCAAGTGAGAAAGTGGTGACAAGATAGCCAAAAGGATGATAAAGGGAACCGCACGGAAAATAGAGGTAATCTTGTCTAAAATCCAGAAGACAACCTTATTCTCCAAGACGCCACCTGGCGCTGTCAAGACAAGGAAAAGACCCGCCACGAGCCCCAAGAACCCTCCGATAATAAAGGAAAGAACTGTCATATAAAGAGTTAGGTAAATGGCTGTTCCCCAGCCAGCTTGACCTGCCCAGCCCATTTTATAGACATTTGGTAAATAGGTTTGAATAAACTCTGTCATTCTACTGTCCTCCCTTCAATACTTTTAACTGCACACCCGCTTGACGGATGGCTTCTTGAGCGCCTGCTAGCGCTGCTTTTTCTCCTGACAAGATCACAACCAGTTCTCCAACAGGAGTGCCATCGAGAATTTCGATATTTCCATAGAGAATATTAGCCGTTACTTGGTAATGCTTGTACAATTCATTCAAAAGTGGTTCGTCTGTCGAAGCCCCTGCATACTTGAGCTGCACTAAGATACTGTTCTCAGATAAATGTTTTACGATTTCTTGCTTCTCAATCTTAACCATGGCTTCGTCAATACCTGTAGCAGTTGAGATAAAGTCTTGAGTCAAAGGTTGTTTAGGATCCGAGAAGATTTCAAGAACACTGCCTTCTTCAATCAAACGGCCATCCTGCATAACTGCCACACGATTGGCAATGTCTTTGACAATCTGCATTTCGTGTGTAATCAAGACAACAGTCAAGCCTAGTTTTTGGTTCAAATCTTGCAACAAGGCTAGAATTTGCTTGGTTGTCTTAGGGTCAAGAGCAGACGTTGACTCATCTGAAATCAAGATTTTCGGATCATTGGCCAAGGCACGCGCAATGGCCACACGCTGTTTTTGCCCTCCTGATAGTTGTGAAGGGTAGTTTTCGGCACGATCCGCCAAGCCAACCAAGTCCAACAACTTAGCTACTTTAGCTTTCTTTTCTTCCTTGCTGAGTCCAGAGTGCTTAAGGGCAAAGGCCACATTCTCCTCTGCTGTCTTTTGACTCATCAAATTGAAATGCTGGAAAATCATCCCGATATCTTGACGTTTGCGACGCAACTGCTCCGCAGTCAAGGTCACCTTGCCGTCAAAAATCACATCGTTATCAATGGTAATTTTACCTGCAGATGGTTTTTGCAAGAGGTTAATCACCCGCACAAGGGTTGATTTCCCTGCTCCAGAATATCCAACGATACCGTAGATATCCCCTTCTTGGATGTGAATGGTCACATCCTTGACCGCTGTGATAGTTCTCTTCTTTTGGTGAAAGGTCACATCGATCTGATCTAACTCGATAATATCTCTACTCATAGCTTCTAATCAGCTCCTCTACTAATTCAATATGGGTGTAGTAATCGGCGATTCGCACGTTTTCATCTCCACCATGGTCTCGGCTATTGGCATTTCCTAGACCGAAGGCCACCATGGGTACCTCTAGGGCATCAAAGACCGTATGCATAGGTCCTGTCCCCGCCGTTGTCGGTAAGACTGATACCCCCTGTGGATAGAATTTCTTGGCCAACTCGATCACATTGAGAATGGCTGGCGCACTCATATCGCTTCGATAGCTCATCTCTCCCAAGGTATAGTATAATTCTACCTTATCAAAGCCATTTTTGTCTAGCTGTTTCCGAATTTTTTCCAGAACATCATGCGGTTCTAGACCAGGAACCAAACGAACTTCTAGCTTGGCACTGGCTTCTGCTGGCAAGATTGTTTTCACTCCTTGCCCTTGGTAACCTGACTGAATCCCTTCGATATTAAGGGCTGGCTCGAAAAAGAAACGTTTTAGAAAGGCTACACGTTCCTCTTGTAAGAGAGGCAATTCCAAGCCATAAATGCGACTGATTTCCTCAGGATTGCGTTGGGCGTAGGTATCCACCAAGGCTAGTTCTCGTTCATTTGGCTCTTGAACATCCTCATACAAGCCTTCTACTAAGATACGGCCATCAGCAGCTCTCAGACTACTTAAGGCCTGGATAAGATACCACGGAGCTGATTCCACGACACCACCATAACTCGAGTGGATATCCACATCCGCACTTTTTACCTTGGCATCAAAGGTCACAATGCCCTTGTTTCCTCCAGAGATTTCCAGCTGTTCCAAGGCATTTTTGGTTCCTTGCTCCCAGACCAACAAATCTGCACCACGGAGTTTGTCTGCGTGTTTCTCTAAATACTTATCTAAATCCATGGAAGCAGACTCCTCTGCCCCTTCCATGATAAAGCTGATATTGACAGGCAGGTCATCGTGGTGCTGCATATACTTTCTCAAAGCACTCAAACGAGCTGTGATGTGGCCTTTGTCATCGTCAACCCCACGTCCATACATAAAGCCATTTCGCACAGAAAGTGTAAAGGGATCCTCTGTCCACACCTGGTCGCCATCTGCTGGCACGGTATCATAGTGATTATAGAAGATCAAGGTCTTGGCATCCGGACGCGAACTCTTGAAATGCGCCATGACAAAGGGAGCCGTATAAGTCTCATCAATCTCCACTTCAGCTCCTACACGCTTGAAAATCTCACTCAGATAGTTTGCGACTTCCTTTAGTCCAACCTGCTGGGCAAAGACTGATTTCTTGGAAATTAAGGTGCGCAAGACTTCAAAATAATGTTGAGCAACATGATCCTTTTCAAATTTTTCAATCTGCTCTTGTTCGCTAGGAAAAACCATTTTCTCTCTCTTTCTACTACGTACTTGTGTCCTCAGAACAACCACAAGTGCCTCTTTAAAATCAACTCTCTATACAAAAGCAAGAGGTGGAAACTCTCTCCCACCTCCCTGTGTCTTATTACCAAACTGGTTGGTCCAAACCGTCTGATGTTTCTTCGATAACTTTTTTCACTTCATCAGTGTGGTAAGCTGCGATAATTTTCTTGATTGCATCCGCTTTAGGTGATGATTCCCAATCTTTTTTCGCAACGATGATGTTGTACCATTGTTTTGAGTTTTCATCAGCTTGTTCTTTGAAAAGTGCTTTCTTGTAGTCCAATTTTGCTTCTGTAACGAAAGTATTGTTTACAACGGCAGCGTCAACTGATGATAATGAACGAGCTGTTTGACTAGCATCCAATTCAGTAATCTTCAAGTTCTTTGGATTTTCTTTGATATTAGCAACTGTTGCAAGAGCCGTTCCAGAAACATCCAATTTGATCAAACCAGCTGATTGAAGCAAGTAAAGCGCACGGCTTTCGTTTGTTGCATCGTTTGGTACAGCGATTTCACCGTTATCTGGGATTTCTTCCACTTTAGTGTACTTATTTTCTTCCCCATTTTTACCTGAATAAAGGCGGATTGGTGAGATGTAGGTATCTGCAATCGCTACAAGATCTTTTCCGTTTTCTTTGTTCCAGTTGTTCAAGAAATTATAGTGTTGGAAAGCGTTCAAGTCAACTTCACCATCAGCAGTTGCCTTGTTTGGCTGTGAATAGTCTGTGAACTCTGTGAATTCCAATTTAATGCCATCTTTTTTAACCAATTCTTGGATTTTATCCCAACGCGCTTCTTCAGAACCGCTACGGTTAACTGTTGCAATTTTGACAACTGTTTCATTGTCTGCTTTCTTTTCTGAATTTCCGCAAGCTGCAAGAGCCAAACCTGCGACTGTAGCAAGCGCTGCTACACCGAGCCATTTTTTAATTTTCATGATTCTTTCTCCTTAAAAATAATACCGTAATAGTATCTCATACTTTATTTGATTTCGCAAATTGTTATTAGATAGGCAGACATATAGTTTGAAACTATATGTCTAAAAATTGAGAAATCATCCACCTTTCTCAGACTGGATGATTTCATACGACTATTTAATGTCAGCTTCTGCTGGTAGGTAAGTGTCTCCGAAGAATTGTTTAGACAATTTTTCAAGCGTTCCGTCTTTGTAGAGTTCTTGGATACGTTTGTCTACAAACGATTTCAACTCATCTTGACCTTTGGCAAGAAGTGGGTAAACATAAGGTTGTTGGTCGCTTGGAAGTTCGATGACTTTCAAGTTGTCCAATCCTTGGTTCTTGATAACTGTTTCAACACCAATCTTATCAAAAATCTTATAATCAAATTGTCCATCGCTCAAACGTACCATGATTTGTTGGAAATCTGCCTTGGTGTAGTTAAGGATAGTTGGGTTATCTGCGTGTTGTTTGTTATATTCTTCCAACTGTTTAGCTGATGTAGTCGCTTGAACAATCTCTGTTGATTTTCCACCGATATCATCGAGAGATTTGATACTGTTATCATCTTTCTTCACTACAAGGACATTAGGGTTTTGGGCAATAGGTGCTGCATAGAGGTATTTCTCCGCACGTTCTTTAGTATAACTAAGATTGTTTACAGCCATAGTGTAGCGGTCAGCGTCAAGTCCTGCAAAGACACCTGACCATTCTGTCTTTTCAAACTTAACATCATACTTGTCAGAATCTTTAAAGATAGCGCGAACTACTTCAATCTCGTAACCAGTCAATTCACCATTTTCTTCATAGATAAATGGCTTTGGTGATCCGTTAGTCGCTACGACAATTTCCTTCTTACCAGATGCTGCTTCGCTAGTTGCAGTATCTTTCTTCTCACCACCTGAGCAAGCTGCTAGTACACCTGCAGCAACAAGTCCTAGAGTAGCAAGAGATGAATATTTGACGATTTTTTTCATGTCATTTCCTCCAAAATAGAATACCTTACTATCTTATCAGAAAATAATTTTTTTCGCTATTATATGATATCTATCTCGGTGATAGGTTTTTTTTATGGCTGACTAAAAGACCAGACGCAAGACTGCAATTAAGACCACTCCAAAAAGAACAGTGCCCACTAGATTGCGGTAGCGAAAGGCTACCCAAGCCGTTGGAAAGACTGCCAAGAAGTCCAGCCACTTGATCTGAGGAAGACTCCCAACCTTGCCTGTCACTACACTTGAAAGGATCAAAGCAAAGATAATAGAAACAGGCAAAAACTTCAAAAAACGCTCGACGATTGCTGGCAACCCCTTGTACTTGACCAAGATGAAAGGAATCATACGGGGAATCCAAGTCACCAAGCCAGAGAAAATAACTGCTAATAAAAGATACTTACTGACCATCTAAGATCACCCCCATAGTACAACCTAGCAAGGTCGCAAACAAAACAGCTAGTGATTGAGATACCACTGTCAAGAGCAAAAAGAAAGACACCGCAACAACTGCTAGGATCAGCAGCAGATTCCGTACAGGAACCCGTCTTTGCATAATCTGAAATTGCGAGGTAAAAATCCCGATAAACATCCCAACAAGGGCAAAGTCTAATCCAAAGACCTCTGGATTTGGAAGAAGACCACCTAAAGCCGTTCCCGCCACTGTCCCAATAAACCAGGCTACATAACTATTGAGATTGTTCCCATGCATCCACATAGGATTGACATTGTCTGTATGGGCTAATTCTCCCATCAAAACCCCGTAAGTCTCATCTGTAAGGAGACTGGACATGCCGATATTTTGCCAGAGGCTAGTATGACGGAAATAAGTCGACGCATGCAGACTCAACAAGAAGAGACGCAAGTTGATTAAAAAGACCGTCATGGCAATGGCCGCCACAGGCGCTTGGACCGCAATCAATGCCAACATGGCAAACTGGGCGCTCCCAGCATAAACAAAGAGGCTCATCAGGCCCATCTCAACAGGTGTCACATGGGGAGCGCCGATAATCCCGCAAGCTAGACCGATACTAACATAGCCAAGGGCAGTCGGCATGGCCGCATGTACACCTTCCCAAAATCCTTTTTCTTTCATCTCTCTCCTCTTATTTTCTTCGTTTGAGACTGTTCAAAGTCATAGCCACAGCAAGGATTATTATAACACATTCATAAAAGAGAAAAAAGTTTAGAGTTTGAAACTAGTAGTTCGCAAACATTGTTAAAAAGCATTACTTGCTTATTGATACATAAGAAACTGATCCACTCGGATAGTGTACTTATCAACTTGGCTTTCAACATACCCATCTTCTGTCGGGTAAACATCGACCCAGAGTTCTTTCCTTTTCCCTTTCAGCTTGACTTTATAGCGATAGCCGTCATCATATAGTCCTACTGTATCAGTTGCCATGGATTGGTAATCTGGAAGAGCTTCAAGTTCTTTTTTTACAGTCTGGAATAAGTTAAAGAGCAATGCTTGCTGCTCAGCTGTTGAAGCAACAGGGAAATAAACCGCTACTGTTTCCAAGCGATGCGATTTTGAAAATGTAAAGGTCGCTCGGCCAGTATAGCCCTTCAAAGCAATCTGTTCATAGTGATAGAAAAGGCGGCCTGTTTTATAGAAATAGGGGTCTTCTGCACGCCAGGTATCGCGATAGGCCATTTCCTCTTCTTCTACCACTTTATCAACCTCTCCAAATACTTCTTCAAAAGACTTCTCAGGCATATAAAATGAAAGGGATTTAAACATGACTAGTTGAGTTCTTTGTATTTGTCTTTCCGGAGCATTTAGGCATGCTGTTAGAGACACCAACAATGCCCCTAAAGCAAGCAAACTACTGATTATTTTTGTAATTTTCATATATCTACTATACAAAAAAAGTCTCAGGCTGACAAACTTTGATAGAGTCGGATTCCGTGAAGGGTAAGTAACAAATCGTCATAATAAAAAAGACTGAAAAACCAGTCTCATTTATAATACTTAGCTAGTCAGTTCTTTTGTTTTTATGATTGGCGAAAACTCTAAAACAACAAGGGGAGAATTTGACCAATACCATTGTAGACTATATGCAATCCAATAGGCCAATAAATGGACTTGGTTACTCTAAATAAGACTGCAAAGATAAGACCGCCGCCCATATAGAAGACAAAGTCTGTCAAGATCCATCCATGACTACTAATATGCAAGACCCCAAATAAAACAGCCGAACCGAGCACATCCAGTCCCCATTTTTTCCCTTTCTCCAGAGCAGTCATCACCAATCCACGATAAATCATCTCTTCAAAAATGGGACCTGCAATTACAGGATAGAAAAAATACATCAAAAATGCCGTAGCTCCTGTAAAAGTAGGAACATCCAGTTGATAAGCAATTTCATTTTTGGTAGGGGGGAAAATAAAAAATGTTACGAAATTCCAAATAACAAAAGCAAGAAGAGCTAAAAAGGAATAAAAAAGATAAGAACCTTTAAATTTTCTACTGTTGATTTTCTGCCATTTACCTAACCAAACCATAACAATAATAGCAAGCAGAACCACTAGAAAATTTAACAGCATATCTGACAAATAATAGGAAAAGTCAGATAGCCCAGCAGCAAGGTCGCTGTGTAAGAGCAGACGAATCAAGAACTGGTCAGCAATGACAAGTAGAATGGCTATAATAAGGTAGTAGTGTGAGATTATCTTTTTCATTCTATTTTCTCCTATACTATGAAATAAAGACAGCCCCTACCCAAGAAAAGGCAAGGGCTTTGAATATCAATCACGGCGACGATTAACAGTGGAAGAATCATGGTTAAAATATTTCTTCCAAAAATTAGTGATTGACCAAGGTGTACCTAGACCTCCCCAGCCTCCCCAATTTCCACCACCTGGGATGTTCGCAACATTCACAAGATCTCCTCCGTAAACTGCCTCTAGCTCGACTTCTGTTAGTTCCATTGTTTCTGCAAATTGTAAGTTCAACATCATTTACACTCCTTCAATTATTCTTACTTGTAAACCACTTCTGCGACCTAGGATTTGCTTCAAATGTTTTACAAGGACAGTATAACATGGAAATTGACTTATTTTAGAAAATCGCATATTTGATATTTTTTCTTATGGAAATTTCACATTTGCGATTTTGATTGATTTGATTATTTCACTGATATAATATAGTTACCATTATGTAGGAGGACATGAAATGAAGAAACAAATCATAGCATTATTGACAATCGTTGCTGATATTATTATCATTTCCCATCTTTAACTAATCGATAAGTGCTTTATATTGCTGAAAACGCAATTCAAAAAGGGCTGTTAATTGTAGATTTTCTAATACTTGCAGAGATTGGATAAAGTTTTCAATCTCTTTTTGATTGCTTCCCTTAGTTTGAAGGAAAACACTCATTTTCTTTAAAAATTGCCACAACAATTTCTCAAAAACATCATATGGCCGGAGCATGCTCTCCAACTCGGACTCAAAGATTAGGATGTAAGAGAAAAGCTTACGCTCCATGAGTTCTGAGATGATATTTAGAAAGCTACTTTTCATATACAGTCTATTGTGTGCCAATTCTTTAAATTCCTTGGATTTTTCAAGTAAAGAGGTTGATAAAAAGATTAGGTCTTGATTACTCAAGAAGGGCATGGTATTGCAAAATATATAAAGTTCAAACCAGGTCCAAGACTCGATAGCATAGAGATAGGTGGTCAAAAATTCGCTATCCTCCTCCGCTAGCAGATAGTTTTTATCCAGAGAATGGATAGCGTTTTTAATCACAATAGCATTCAAGCGACGATAGGTCTGCGCCATCTGTTCTTGCTCGATTTCCTCCAACAGTTGCTCTAAACCAGCTATATCCTGATGAGCAAAGCGATCGACAACCTTTCTACCAAATTTCATATGTGGAGATTCTTGATAGTTGTTGAGCTTGTGCCCAAACTCATCAAAGGTCACATTTATACCTTGTATAGCTAGGATCAACTTATCCGCAGACAACATAGACTGCCCTAATTCAAACTTGGATAGCTGAGATGCTGTCAGTCCGGCGCAAGCCACATCTGACTGTTTGAGTTTTCTAGCCAAGCGTAATTCCTTGTAAAATTCTCCCAATTCCATTCTCTCAATCATCTGACCACCTCCTAATTTTTATGTATTATATCATTATTTACACTAATTTGTCAAAATATTCTGACATCTAAGAGAGAAAAAAAGCCAGCCTTAAGCTGACTCCTTATTCCATGGTATCAAAAGCAAGACTTGGTTTGGCGTTGAGGTCCAAGCCTGCAACGTTTTCTTTGTTCCACTCGCTGACGCTGGCATAGGCAATCATACCTGCATTGTCTCCGCATAGACGCAGAGGTGGGATGATAACCTTGACATCTGTGATTTCAGCTGCCAAGCGTTCTCTGAGACCTTTATTGGCGGCCACTCCACCGGCCACGACCAGGGTTTTAACAGGATATTTTTCTAAGGTTTTCTTGGTTTTTGCCATGAGAATATCCAAGACTGCTGCTTGGAAGGAAGCACACAAATCCTCTATAGACAGGCTTTCTCCCTTTTGCTCGGCATTATGGTGAAGATTGATAAAAGCAGACTTCAAACCTGAGAATGAAAACTCCAGATTGTCTTCCTTGATCATAGCACGTGGGAAATCATAAATATCCTGACCTTGATGGGCCAACTCGTCAATCTCGCGACCTGCTGGATAGGTCAAGCCCATGACACGGCCGACCTTGTCATAGGCCTCACCAACTGCGTCATCTCGCGTTTCCCCAACAATCTTGTAATCACCAGCCTCAGAAACATAGACCAATTCTGTGTGACCACCGCTGACCAAGAGGGCTAGCAAGGGGAAGTCCAAAGGCTCCACACTCTGAGCTGCCATGAGGTGACCAGCCATGTGGTTGACGGGGATAAGTGGCAGGCCATGCGCCCAAGCAAAGGCCTTGGCAGCTGACAAGCCAACTAGCAGAGCTCCAACCAAGCCTGGTCCATAAGTAACGGCAACAGCTGTCACGTCCTCTTCGGTAATTCCTGCTTCTGCTAGAGCCTCCTCGATACAGGCTGTAATAACCTCGACATGGTGACGACTAGCTACTTCTGGCACTACGCCACCAAAACGTTTGTGGCTCTCGATTTGACTAGCAATGACATTGGATAAAAGCTGATCGTCATTTTTCAGTACAGCGACACTGGTCTCATCACAGGATGTTTCAAATGCTAAAATATATCTATCCTTCATCTACTTCTCTCTTCATGATAATGGCGTTCTCGACTGGGTCATGGTAGTAGGCCTTTCGCTCAGCGATAACCGCCATCTTTTTTTTCTTGTAAAATGCTTGCGCTCGGTGATTTGACTTTCTAACTTCGAGGAAAAGCTCCTTATCCGTCGGCAGTGTCGCAAACAAGGCTGACGCAATTCCCTGACCTTGATAGGCTTGTTTGACAGCGATTTGTAGGACTTCTGCTTCAAAGAGATTCTCCTGTACGGCTAGAAATCCAATCACTTCTGCTCCATCATAAGCCAGAGCATACCAAGTCTGGTCTTGGGACAGGTCTGCTTGGATTTGTTCCAGCGTCCAAGGACTGACAGGGTATACATCTACCATGATAGCGTAGATAGCTTGTGCCAAGTCAGGTTGTTCTTGGATTCGTCTGATCTCTATCATAGGCGTTTAATGTAGGACTCGCCAGACTCGGTGTGATTCTTAAGCCAATTTTCCTCAGCCTCAACACGCTTGAGGTAATTGGGAACAAAGTCATGCAAGGAGTCCGCTTCCTGGTCCCAGGCCCAAAGGGCTAAATTGGCTGCATTTGCCAAGGTTTCTTGGTAGTTAGCTTGTGGCATATGCTCTTGAATTTGTTCCACAAAGGCTTCAACTTCTCCGACAAAGGTCACCTGTTCAGCATCCTTGACTTTTTCTAACACCTCTTCAAAAGATAAATGCGCCTCTGGAAAGACAGCCTTAGCATTTTCATAAAACCCTGCATAAACATTGTTGCGACGTGCATCCATGATAGGAACCACCAAGCCTTCTTGCTGACGTGGCACCAGAGCCAAGAGACTCGACATACCAACTAACTCAATGTTCAGGGTATGAGCCAAGGTCTTAGCAGTTGCTACCGCAATTCGCAAACCTGTGTAGCTACCTGGTCCCTCTGCTACCACGATGCGATCTAAGTCCTTGGGAGTCCAGTCCAAACTCGCCATCAAAAAATCAATGGCTGGCATAAGGGTTATACTGTGATTTTTCTTGATATTGATCGTGGTCTCAGCAAGAACCTGCTTATCCTCTAAAATGGCTAGAGAAAGAGCCTTGCTGGACGTATCAAAAGCTAATACTTTCATAACACATTCCTATCTTTTGGTCTGTTTACTATTATACTACAAAAGCTGACGCATGGGAATTTTCTTTGCCCCAAACGAAAAGCCCTGCCACTTAAACAAAGAGGAAGGCAAAAAAGTTGTAGTTTTTTCCTATCTTTTCCAAATATATAAGTGAACAAGGAATTTGAAAGGATCGCTATAAGAAATTTGGATCAGGCATACATGTTTCAACTTGATTTTCGATGCGAGAAATCATCATCGTAAAAATAAAGATATCATCTAAAAATAGAAAAAGTCCGTACCATCTATCAAAACGAGGTGGATTTTCTTATATTAGATGAATAATTGAGCTCAAACATTTAAACCAAAATGAAAAACGAGCCAGACCACATAGGTGACAAGAAGGAGGAAAATTGAATAGAGTGTCACAAAAGCAAGCTTCCAAAGGAATTTTGTTTTGCGGTGTTCTAGATACGTAAAAATAAGATTTCCACCATATACACAGGCTACAAAAACTATGAACATCAAGAGGCGAACCCCTACTGCAAATTCAAACAAACTAAACATCCTTAATCCTCCTTGTTTTAAAAGCTATAGGGAATGTTCCCGTCCATAAACTTCCCTATCTCCTTCCATTATAACACCTAAGTGCTCTCCAACCAAATCCTATCTATCTTTTTGCCCTCCTTTCCCTCTTGACTTTCTCATTTTCCGTCTTTTACTAATTTTTTATTTTATGGTATAATTGAAATAATTGTAACGAATCAAGGTCAATCTAGACACAAAATGGAATGAAATCAAGCAAATCTCTACTAAAAGTTTGGAATAAGCTGACCTGTAAATAGAAAGGAACTATATGATTTACAAAGTTTTTTATCAAGAAACAAAAGAACGTAGCCCACGTCGTGAAACAACACGCGCACTTTACCTAGACATCGATGCCAGCTCAGAACTTGAGGGCCGTATCGCTGCTCGCCAACTTGTCGAAGAAAACCGCCCAGAGTACAACATCGAGTATATCGAACTCTTGTCTGACAAATTGCTAGATTACGAAAAAGAAACTGGCGCTTTCGAGATTACGGAGTTCTAATATGGCCTACACTCTTAAACCTGGAGAAGTCGGCGTTTTTGCCATCGGTGGTCTGGGAGAAATCGGGAAAAACACGTACGGAATTGAATACCAAGACGAGATTATTATCGTCGATGCTGGGATTAAATTCCCAGAAGATGACTTGCTGGGTATCGACTACGTTATCCCTGACTACTCTTACATCGTGGACAATATCGACCGCGTCAAGGCTGTCTTGATCACACACGGACACGAGGACCACATTGGTGGGATTCCTTTCCTGCTCAAGCAAGCAAATGTCCCAATCTACGCCGGACCACTTGCCTTAGCTTTAATCCGTGGAAAACTCGAAGAACACGGCCTCTTGCGCAACGCCAAACTTTACGAAATCAACCACAATACTGAGTTGACCTTTAAAAATCTCAAGGCAACTTTCTTTAGAACGACTCACTCTATTCCAGAGCCTTTGGGGATTGTCATTCATACTCCTCAAGGAAAAATCGTCTGTACGGGTGACTTCAAGTTCGACTTCACTCCAGTTGGAGAGCCTGCAGACTTGCACCGTATGGCTGCCCTTGGTGAAGAAGGTGTGCTCTGTCTCCTCTCTGACTCGACAAATGCGGAAGTGCCAACCTTTACCAACTCTGAAAAAGTCGTTGGCCAATCGATCATGAAGATTATCCAAGGCATTGAAGGACGCATCATCTTTGCATCCTTTGCCTCAAATATCTTCCGTCTCCAACAAGCAACAGATGCCGCTGTTAAGACTGGACGCAAGATTGCGGTCTTTGGTCGTTCTATGGAAAAGGCCATTGTCAACGGTATTGAGCTTGGCTACATCAAAGCTCCTAAGGGAACCTTTATCGAGCCAAATGAAATCAAAGACTATCCTGCAGGCGAGGTTCTCATCCTCTGTACAGGTAGTCAGGGTGAGCCTATGGCAGCCCTCTCTCGTATCGCCAACGGAACCCACCGTCAGGTACAACTCCAACCCGGTGATACGGTTATCTTCTCTTCTAGCCCAATCCCTGGAAACACTACTAGCGTCAACAAACTGATTAACATTATCTCAGAAGCTGGTGTCGAAGTCATTCACGGAAAGATTAACAATATCCACACCTCTGGACACGGTGGTCAGCAAGAGCAAAAACTCATGCTCCGCTTGATTAAACCAAAATACTTCATGCCTGTCCATGGTGAATATCGTATGCAGAAAGTCCACGCTGGACTAGCGGTGGATACTGGTGTTGAGAAGGACAATATCTTTATCATGAGCAATGGTGATGTACTTGCCCTTACTGCTAATTCTGCTCGTATCGCAGGTCACTTCAATGCCCAAGACATCTATGTCGATGGAAATCGTATCGGCGAAATCGGCGCTGCTGTCCTCAAAGATCGTCGTGATCTATCTGAAGACGGTGTCGTTCTAGCAGTCGCAACTGTTGACTTCAAGTCTAAAATGATCTTGTCTGGTCCAGATATTCTCAGCCGAGGCTTTGTCTACATGAGGGAATCTGGAGACTTGATTCGCCAAAGCCAGCGCATCCTCTTCAATGCTATTCGTATCGCACTGAAGAACAAAGATGCCAGCGTGCAATCTGTCAATGGTGCCATTGTCAACGCCATTCGCCCCTTCCTCTATGAAAATACAGAACGTGAACCGATTATCATCCCGATGATCCTCACACCAGATGAAGAAGAATAAATCAATAAAACAGCCCCGTCTTCGGAGCTGTTTTTTCTATGCTTTCTTTTCTTTATTTTTAGAAATACTACGGTTTTTACCTTCAAGATACACCATCAAAATAGAAATATCTGCCGGGTTAACTCCCGAAATACGGCTAGCTTGGCCGATGGTTTCTGGATTGATGAGTTTGAACTTCTGGCGAGCTTCTGTTGCGATAGAATCAATGTCATCCCAATCAATATTGGCTGGAATGCGTTTTTCTTCCATTCGTTTCATCTTGGCAACCTGATCCATGGCTTTGGAAATATAGCCTTCGTACTTGATTTCTGTTTCAATCAATTCGATAATCTTGTCATCCAAGTCCTCTGCTGCAGGCCCGATAAAGGCGACCACATCCTGGTAAGAAACTTCTGGACGACGAAGGAATTCTTTGGCTGTCACTGCATCTGTCAACGGCTTGAAGCCCATCTCCTCAACCTTAGCATTTGTTTCCTTGGCCGGCTTAAGTTTGATGCTGTCTAGGCGTTTCATCTCATTGTCAAATTGATTTTTCTTGATTTCAAAACGAGCCCAGCGTTCATCATCGACAAGACCAATCTCACGACCCATCTCGGTCAAACGCATATCGGCATTGTCATGACGGAGGATGAGACGGTATTCAGCACGACTGGTCAAGAGACGGTAAGGTTCAATGGTGCCCTTGGTTACCAAGTCGTCAATCATCACCCCGATATAACCGTCACTGCGCTTCAAAATCAATTCAGGCTTGCCTTGGATTTTCAGAGCCGCATTGATACCCGCGATAATCCCTTGACCAGCAGCTTCTTCGTAACCTGACGTTCCATTTGTCTGACCAGCTGTGAAGAGGCCTGAAATTTTCTTGGTTTCCAGAGTCGCACGCAACTGGTGAGGCAAGACCATGTCGTACTCAATGGCATAACCAGTTCGCATCATCTCAGCATTTTCCAACCCTTTGATGGAATGAACCAGCTCGCGCTGTACATCCTCAGGCAGACTGGTTGATAAACCTTGAACGTATACTTCCTCAGTGTCACGCCCTTCTGGTTCTAGAAATAGCTGGTGGCGTTCCTTGTCCGCAAAGCGCACAATCTTGTCCTCAATCGACGGACAGTAACGAGGTCCCACACCCTTAACTACACCTGTAAACATAGGCGCACGGTGTAGGTTGTTTTGGATAATCTCATGGCTGGTACCATTGGTATAGGTCAACCAGCATGGCACCTGGTCCTTGACATAATCTTCATCACGTGAAGTGTATGAGAAGTGATTAGGGGCTTCATCTCCTGGCTGAATCTCTGTCACATCGTAGTTGATAGAAGAAGCCTTGACACGTGGAGGAGTTCCTGTCTTGAAACGGCCGATTTCGAGCCCAAGTTCCTTGAGATTATCAGCTAGGTTAATCGAAGCTAGACTGTGGTTTGGGCCTGACGAATACTTGAGATCTCCGATGATGATTTCCCCACGGAGGGCAGTCCCTGTAGTCACGATGACAGCCTTGGCAGCATACTCTTGATGGGTCGCTGTACGCACACCGACAACCTTGCCATCTTCCACCAAGATCTCATCAATCATGGTTTGACGAAGGGTCAGATTTTCTTGATTTTCAACTGTCTTGCGCATCTCCTTAGAGTAAAGCTCCTTGTCAGCTTGCGCACGAAGAGCACGGACAGCTGGACCTTTCCCAGTGTTGAGCATCTTCATCTGGATGTAGGTCTTGTCAATATTCTTGGCCATTTCACCACCAAGGGCATCGACTTCACGCACAACAATCCCCTTGGCAGAACCTCCGATAGAGGGATTACAAGGCATGAAAGCCAGCATTTCGATGTTGATGGTCGCAAGCAAGACCTTACATCCCATACGGCTGGCAGCCAAGGAAGCTTCGACCCCAGCGTGTCCCGCACCGATTACAATAATATCGTATTCTTCAGTAAAATTATAAGTCATTTTCTCTCCTATTCTTCAAGATGAATGTGTCTTAGTTGGCCATCCCAATCTGGCAGGGCTGTTTTTAAAAAGACTGGAACTAGTTGGAAATTCTGGAGTTCATCCAAATCAATCCACTCACAAGGTTGCTTTTTCTCATCTTCTTGCATGGTCAATGGAGCATCTTCAAGCAAGTTCACCAGATAATGAAACTCGATGTTGTGATAGGAAACACCGTCTTGTTCAAAACGATTTTCAACCACAAAAGCTAGCTGTCCAGCTTGAGCTCGGACACCCAGTTCTTCCCTCACTTCACGGACTACCGCGTCTTCCGTGCTTTCATTAACTTGAATCGCACCGCCGATAGTGTAATACTTGTCCTTGTCTTTGGTGACTAGAAGCTTGCGATTTTGAAGAATCAAGGCTGTCGCCCGAACACCAAAAACCGTATTTCCCACTTTTGTCCGAAAGTCTTGTTGAGTCATTTTTGTCCTTTCCCTTAAACGACACAAAAACAGTCAAAACTCCAAAGAAGTGCAGGACAAAAAG
Source organism: Streptococcus oralis subsp. dentisani (assembly GCF_002096335.1). Classification (GTDB taxonomy): domain Bacteria; phylum Bacillota; class Bacilli; order Lactobacillales; family Streptococcaceae; genus Streptococcus; species Streptococcus oralis_Z. Next base: position 291,122 of record NZ_NCUW01000029.1, on the reverse strand, counting down.
CCTGCAACATCCATGAGCTTTGACCATCATTTCTATTGCTTTTATTATTGTAGCAAATTGAGAGAATTTGTCAATCTAAATGTACTGACAAACTTGTCCATCGCGGTAGGCATTGTCAATCAAACCACCACCGAGACACTCTTCGCCATCGTAAAAGACAACTGCCTGTCCTGGTGTGATCGCGCGTTGCGGTTCCGCAAAGATAACTTCTGCCTTATCTCCTTTGACATGTACTGTCACCTTAGAATCAGGCTGACGGTAGCGGAATTTAGCTGTACATTCTAGCGTAAACTCTTCAGGCATGTCACGAGTAAAATGAACTTGACTGGCCTCTAGACTGGTTGACATGAGCGAGTCATGGTAGAAACCTTGTCCGACATAGAGGATATTTTGGCTCAAATCTTTTCCGACAACGAACCAAGGCGCATTATCACCACCGTGTTGCCCACCGATACCGAGACCGCCACGCTGACCAATCGTATAATACATCAGACCAGCATGCTCGCCCATATCACGGCCATCCACAGTCATCATGCGACCAGGCTGAGCTGGTAAGTAGTTGCTGAGAAAGTTTTTAAAGTTCTTTTCTCCGATAAAGCAAATCCCTGTCGAATCTTTCTTCTTGGCAGTCGCAAGGCCTGCTTCTTCTGCTAGTCTGCGAACTTCAGGCTTTTCCAAATGCCCCAACGGAAACATGGTTTTTTGGAGTTGTTCTTGCGAAAGTTGGCTGAGGAAATAGGTCTGATCCTTGCCATTGTCCACACCACGAAGCATGTGAACGATGCCATCCTCATCACACGCCACTCGGGCATAATGCCCAGTCGCTACATAGTCTGCTCCCAAGGTCATGGCATAGTCCAGAAATGCCTTGAACTTGATTTCCTTGTTGCACATAACATCTGGATTTGGCGTGCGCCCTGCACGGTATTCCGCTAGGAAATACTCAAAAACGCGGTCCCAGTACTCTTTTTCAAAATTGACAGAGTAGTAGGGAATGCCAATCTGGTCTGCCACCGCAGCCACATCCTTGTAATCTTCGGTCGCCGTACAGACGCCGTTTTCATCTGTATCGTCCCAGTTCTTCATGAAGATACCGATCACATCGTAGCCCTGCTCCTTGAGCAAGAGAGCCGTCACCGACGAATCAACACCACCACTCATCCCCACGACAACACGTGTTTTAGAGTTATCACCCATGGTAAGTCTCCCATCTATTCGTTTATTCACGATTGAAGGTCGTGTGTGCTTCAACGATTGAAGGTCGCTTGAGCAAGATTCATTATAGCATGCTTTAAAGAAGAAGACAAGGGAGGGATGAGAACACATGTAGAAAAGCATACAAAAAGTCGAGGGATTTCCTCGACCTTTACATATTTTTCTGTTAGCTAGTTCTTAATACCAACCGTTGTTAAGCCAGAAGTTCTTGGCAGCCGTCCATGAACCGTAGCGTCCTGCAACGTAGGCATCTGCTACACGTTCTTGGTTTTCAGCTGAGTAGTCACCGTTCAAGTATGAATCTGTTAATTGGTAACGTCCAATGTAACGTCCGTTTGTCGCTGTGTAGCTACCGCCTGACTCTTTTTGAGCAATCCATTCTTTGGCTTCTGCTTCAGAGCCACTTACAGTTGAAGCTGTGTAACTTTCTTCTTCATAAGAAGTGCTGGTTGTAGCAGCTGGTGCTTCGTAAGTTGTTGTTTCAGCAACTTCTTCATAAGTCGTAGCTTCGCTTGTTTCTTCTGTAGCAACTGGTGCTTCATAGGTTGTTGCAGAAGCTGCAGTTGCTGTCGATGAAGCTGTTCCTTCGATAACCAAAACTTGATCCACATAGATAAGGTGAATATCTTTGATATTGTTTTTTTCTGCCAATTTTTCAACAGTAGTGTTGTACTTCTCAGCGATTTCTGAAAGAGTATCACCTGGTTTAACTGTATAAGTTACAGTTTCTTGCGCAGAAGCAAGTGCAGGCGCAAAGAAAGCAAGTAATGTAGCTACTCCTACAAGAGTTGATTTAATTTTTTTAGTTGTTAATGTCATTTCTGAAAATTCTCCTTTTTACTATGCTTCTATCATACCGTTTGAATATTACCGTTTCTTAACGATTTTGTGTAGAAATATTACAAAAATATTTTATATTTACTGAAACATTGATATTTTTGTCATAAAAGGCCAAATTTTATACCATTTCTATCCATTTTTTCAGTTTTATAAGGGAAATAAGCACAGAATTTCATTCTTTGATATAATAGAAACAAGAATCTTTGTAAGGGGAAACAGATGCACTCACTTCGTTTTCAATCTGTCTTTGATATCATCGGCCCTGTCATGATTGGCCCATCAAGTAGCCATACAGCTGGAGCAGTTCGTATCGGAAAAATTGTCTCTTCCATCTTTGACGATACTCCGACAGAAGTAGAATTCCAACTATTTAACTCATTTGCCAAGACCTACCGTGGTCACGGGACAGACCTTGCTCTCGTCGCTGGTATATTAGGTATGGATACGGACGATCCCGACATTCCAAATAGCCTAGAGATTGCCCATAAACGTGGTATCAAGATTGTCTGGACCATTCAGAAAGATAGCAACGCTCCTCATCCTAATACCACTAAAATTACTGTGAAGAATGAACACAAATCCATCAGTGTGACAGGAATTTCCATCGGTGGGGGAAATATCCAAGTTACGGAGCTTAACGGCTTTGCTGTCTCTCTCAACATGAACACACCGACCATCATCATTGTACATCAGGATGTTCCGGGGATGATTGCCCATGTTACTGAAGCCCTCTCTCGTTTCGATATCAACATCGCTCAGATGAATGTGACTCGAGAAAAAGCTGGAGAAAAAGCCATTATGATTATCGAAGTCGATAGTCGAAGTTGCGAAGAGGCGATTGAAGAAATCCGACAAATCCCTCATCTCCACAATGTCAATTTCTTTAAGTAGGAGGAAACATGTTTTATTCTATCAAAGAATTGGTCGAGCAGGCGGATCTAGACTTCCAAGGAAATGTCGCAGAACTCATGATCGCGACAGAATATGAACTGACCGGCCGATGCCGAGATGAAGTTCTCCTCCTCATGGAGCGCAATCTAGAAGTTATGAAAGCCTCTGTCGAGCTTGGCCTTAGTGAAAACAAATCCCGTAGTGGCCTAACGGGTGGCGATGCAGCCAAGCTAGATCGCCATCTCAAAAGTGGCAAGGCCTTGTCTGACTTTACCATCCTATCAGCTGCCCGAAATGCCATCGCGGTCAATGAACACAACGCTAAAATGGGCTTGGTCTGCGCCACTCCAACCGCAGGAAGTGCTGGTTGTTTGCCAGCCGTTCTCACTGCTGCTATTCAAAAACTTGACCTCAGCCACGAAGAACAGTTGGATTTCCTCTTTGCCGCGGGTGCCTTTGGATTGGTTATCGCAAACAACGCCTCTATCTCAGGCGCTGAAGGTGGCTGTCAGGCCGAGGTTGGCTCTGCCTCTGCCATGAGTGCCGCAGCCTTGACCTTGGCTGCAGGTGGAAGCCCCTATCAGGCTAGTCAAGCCATCGCCTTTGTCATTAAAAATATGCTAGGCCTCATCTGCGACCCCGTCGCTGGTTTGGTTGAAGTTCCCTGTGTCAAGCGCAATGCCATGGGAGCCAGCTTTGCCTTTATCGCAGCAGACATGGCCTTGGCCGGTATCGAGTCTAAGATCCCTGTTGACGAAGTCATAGATGCCATGTACCAAGTCGGATCCAGCCTCCCAACTGCCTTCCGAGAAACGGCTGAAGGTGGACTCGCAGCCACCCCTACTGGCCGTCGCCTACAAAAAGAAATCTTCGGAGAATAAGCTTATCTATATCTATTAGGAGAAACTATGCCCTCTATCTCAGCAATCTTTTTTGATCTAGACGGAACTCTGGTTGACAGTTCCCTCGGGATTCACAATGCCTTTACCCATACCTTTAAAGAGCTAGGAGTTCCAAGCCCTGATGCCAAAACCATTCGTGGTTTTATGGGCCCGCCACTTGAAAGTAGTTTTGCGACCTGCCTTCCAAAAGAACAAATCTCGGAAGCTGTTCAAACCTACCGTTCTTACTACAAGAAAAAAGGGATCCTCGAAGCACAACTTTTCCCCAAAATAACGGAATTACTCCAAAAGCTCTCGCAAAACTATCCTCTTTATATCACTACAACAAAAAATACTCCTACTGCCCATGATATGACCAAGAATCTGGGAATCCATCATTTCTTTGATGGCATTTATGGTTCTAGTCCTGAAACGCCACACAAGGCGGATGTTATCCGTTATGCCTTGCAAACGCATCAACTCCCTGCAGGTCAAGTCCTTATCATTGGGGATACCAAGTTTGATATGATCGGAGCACAAGAAACTGACATTAAAAAGTTCGCTGTCACTTGGGGATTTGGAGAGGAGGCTGATTTACTCAGCTATCATCCTGACTGGATTGCCCATACCATTGATGATATCATTAGCCAGCTCTAATCATATAAAAATACTCCTAACACTAATAAACTAGGTTGAGGAGTATTTTTTTATATAGGGTCATCCTTAGTAAATGACCAGAATGAAACGGAAAAACAGATTAACAGATTCGCAACATACACCCACCAGTACTCTGAGGAGTCGAGCGGCCACTAGAGGGCACAAAAGGTCCCTTTATTTACCTAAACATTATCCTCTTATCTTGACTCCCATCTACTGGTCTTGTCCACATCTCTGTTATTCTTGTACTTCTTTCTGAGCGGCCTTTCCTTGGTCCAGAAGGGCTTGAATAATTTTTTCATCGCGAAGTTTAACAGAATCGTTAATGACTGCAGCTGACTCAACGATGGTTGTTTCTAGTTGAGCACGTTTCTGGCGTCCCAACTCAATGGCAGCAACGATGCCTTGATTTTGAGCGACGAGACTTTCAGCTAGCTTGGTCACCGATTCGACAGCTACTGTTGGACTTTGGGCAATTTTCTCTATCTGCGGTATCACTTCCTTACTAGTTTCAGCTAGCATCTGAAGGGCTGCATTATTGGCATTGACAATGGCATCCGCCACGGCACCTGATTTGATTGATTGTTGCAAAATACCAAGTTGGGCAATCGAGAGTTTCATTGTTGGAATGGTATTGCGGCGAAGCATACCCAATTTTTGACGCATGTCCGATGAAACTTTGACGAGGTTACGCATCTGTGGAGTCGTCGTCCAAGCTACGTAAAGGCGGCTAACATACTCTGTATGTTGTTGTTCCAGTGTATTGACACTTCAGCCATACGATCTAATTCTTGGGATTTGGTTTGATATTCTACCGTACTTGTATCTAGTTGGTCAACTTGAGCCTTCAATCCTGCAGCACGATCCCCAGCTTCTGCCTGACTGGCTTCGATAAAGGAAATTACTCCCACTAGATTTTCAATAGATTTGGTATTATCCTCAATCAGCATTTCAGCAGAAACAATATTTCGCGCCAGCACATCTTCTTGCTTGACTACAGCAGCAGCCATACCATCTAACTTTTGCTCAACTGTTTTTGAGTCAAAATAAAATTCTTGCAGACTGTTCTGACTCTTTTTAAACAATTTTTGCAAAAAGTTTGGCTTTTCTTCCAATTCTGCAATTTCAGCATTCTTGTACTTGGCTACAAAACCTTGGAGTTCACGGTTGGTGTTTTTCAGCAGGTCATCCACCTGAGGAATTTGCAGTTTCTTCTGCTCGGTCAAGATACGATTAACCGTTCCATTGATACCTTCCACCGCTGATTGACCAAAATCCAAGAGAGCATTTTGGTTTGTGACAAACTGATCCACTAACTGGGGCACGCGCACCTTGATTCCCTCTTGCTGTTCAGAGATTAGCTATAATAAAGGGGCGACAAGACTGTCTGAGCCCTGGTATTCTCAAACCACTAGCTATGTAGCGCACTTGTGACAAATGTTTTATCCTCCATTATAGAGCTATATTTTCATACTACTAATTTTTATTATATAGGGAATAGATAAACTGTTATGAGAGAAAAACAAACTAATTATTTCAAGCTATTTCTGATAATTTTACCATGAAGATAATACAGTAATTCTCTTGGCATTGAGATTGAATTTCCTGTTACCTAATAAGATCCCTTTTAGGTTAATTAACAATTATTTATAAAATTTTCTCTACCATACATAAGCTACGTTCTATACATAATCAATCTTTTATAACTGATACGGCACCATTTGAACTAATAGCTCGACAACAATCCGTATAAACCTCGATAAAATCATACCCCCCATGTATAGCTATACTTTTGGCTTTATCAAGTCCCTTCGGTAACGTCTCTCCTCGTTTGTAATGTTCGATAATTTCTCCAATAAAATCAAGAGTGTGTGCTTCATAAGAATCTCCTAAATAGCATTTTGCTACAAGCCCTAAGAGAATTCCATTCATCTCCACCTCTGGAAATTCTGACTTAATTGTATTAATAATTTCACTTACTTTATTATGATTGTGAACATGTCCTCCGGCATCTAGTTGCTGAATAGCATCCATATATTCTTTAGACCGTGATTTTCTTAGAAGCCTATCTAAACTCAATTTATCTATCTGTGGTTGTTTTAAGTTAGAAGTCATGATATGGCTTGTTTGTTTTTGGGATTGGTATGGATTTAACATTGGTTTAGGCATCTATTTTTCTCCTAATTGTGTTATAAGTTATATTTTGCAATTTACGATTCCTTTTAATGGTACTCCCAAAAAAGATCTTCATTTAAAGAATTATAAAAATGGACACGAAACTGAAATTACAGTTACCGTGTCCCAATAATGAACTTATTAAACAAGTACTTTTCTTGTTTTAGGTCCACTTTGTTTATGAACAAGTCCCTCTCCACCGATTGGTTTTCCAGATGCAGGAACAGCTCTTTCTTTCCCCCAATCTCTAATAGCCTCAATTTTTTCTGGGCTAGTTTGAGAGAGTGGGACTACATTATTGAAAGCAGTCATGATATTCTCTTCATTGAGAATAAAATTGTTATTAGCGATAGATCGGTAAGCTAAATCTCTAACTGTCGATTCTAAGTCCGCGCCGGTGAAACCATCACTTATTTGAATGATATTATCAGAAAAATCTCCTTTAAATTCTAGACTTAAGTATTTTTTAAAATACAAAGCAAGTATTTCTTTACGCTCATCTGCAGTAGGTAAATCAACAAAGAATAGCTCATCAAATCTTCCTCGACGGAGAAGCTCTGATGGCAACATAGACACATCGTTTGCTGTTGCAACTACAAAAACTTGCTTTTTACATTCTTGCATCCAGAACAAGAATTGCCCAACCATACGGGTGGATACACCACCGTCGTTAGCTCCACCAGTAGCTCCAGACAATCCTTTTTCTATCTCATCAATCCACAAAATACACGGAGATACATTCTCAGCTGTAGTCAAAGCATCTTTAAGTTGTTGTTCAGACTGGCCTACATAACTTCCTTGAACCGTTGCAAAATCTAAACGATATAGTGGAAGTTTCCAGTTAGCGGAAATTGATTTAGCAGATAAAGATTTTCCGCATCCCGGGACACCTACTAGGAGTATTCCTCTCGGTGGTTGCAAACCTTTCTCACGTAACATATCTTTCTTTTCGGGAGTTAGCAGTTCTTTCTTTTCGTTAAGCCATTTCCTTAATCCTTCAAGCCCTCCGACATCCTTCACAGAATCATCTACAACGATTTTTTCTAGACCAGAGATATCAGAGAATAGGCGATCTTTTGCAAATCTTATCTCATCTAAATCAGATTTTCTTATGCACTTATTTGCAATCAAAGCTGCGATAACGTTCTCCGCCTCAATTCTAGTTACCCCATTAAGAGCTGCAGCAGCTTCTCGAATATCGGAGTTGTCCCATTCAATCTGGATGTCATTTCGATAGTCGTCAATGTATTCTTGAATTATTGAGTACATTTCCTCTTCGTTAGGTAAATCTATTTTTACTATCATACCTTGACGTTGAAGTTGATTCCAAATAGGGGTATTGGTAAAAACTATTACAACGCCTCCAGTTTCATTGGCTAGATTGACCAGTGCTAAGACTTGTTTAGAATCGCTATTTTCATTACTAAGATCCGGAACTTCTGTCAGTACAATAGTTTGGTATTGTTTCTTTTGCATTTGGTCCGTCATGTAATCTATTGCACCATAAACAGATTTATCATCGTTAACATTCTTACCAGAACTAAGATCATACACACCTTTGGTAAGAGTATGTACGTTGAACGGAAGTTGTAATTCTTCAGATATTTCCTTTAACATATCTAATGTTCTGCTTGGCTCTATGGTATTGATAGCAATAAAAGGAATTCTTGCAAGTGAATATCTTGTAAGAAGTTCTTTGCTTTTTACTATATCACTCATTTACTGTTCACCTTCATTAAAAAAGAATTAACCTTGTGATTTCTAATAATACTTAACATTTTCCCGCTTCGGTCCTGTTTTGCAGATTCTTCTAAAGATTTTTGCATACTATTAGCTTGTTCTATAACGAGATTTAGGTAGTGTTGTCGCTCTTTATCCGGAATTGCAGGAAGATTGATTGCTTCAGCTAAGAACGCCATTTCTTTTCTCAAAGAAAGAATTGCTTGAATAATAGCTCCCTCGTATCCTTGGGATTTTAGTAAATCATTTTGAAACTTATCTGAAGCTACATTCATACGGTAATTAACAGCATCAATTAACTTTGTAGAGAATCGTTCTGCTACACCGTATTGCCATTCGATAGTCCCAGATTTCATCATTTTTAAAACAGCTTCATCATCATCTTTGTTTTTAAAAATAGCTAAGACATTTACCCATTCTGCATATGTTTGTGGTTTATTCATTATTTTTGCCGTTTCCTTCTGACTAGCAATTGTGGAGGCACGATATCCCATGAAGGGAGTCCTTCAGCAAACACGCTCACAGTTTCTTCAGTATTAGCCCCTTCAGTATTAATGCTCTTAAATGGAGTGGTGTTATTAGATGATAGCTTGCTATCGCCTTTAGATTTTTCATCCATGTCAATTACCTCCTCAAATTTTAATCTTTCTATTAGATGATGTCAATTTGTTTACATATTGTTCAGGCCTTATTTGTTCAAGGAAGTCAAGAACTTTAGTGCTTTCAGCATCTTTCTCTGCGAATTCGATTCTAAAGTCTACAATTTCAGCTAGAGTAGCTCTTATAATTTGTTCACCATTCACTCTTTTATTCTCGTATTGTTCTTCAATTTTCTTGCGACTCGTTTCAATGTTTTCAATATTAGATTTATGCTTAAGAACCATAAAAATCCCTGCTATAATAGCTATTAAACCTAAGAAAATATTCCCAAAAATCATCATTAAACCGATTACTCCGATAGCTATACCACCATACAAAAGGAATTTATCAAATAAACTTGGGAAGTAGTTTGACAAAGTTTGTTCTTTTTCAGAGTCAATCTGAGAATTAAATCTATCAATTAATTCACTTTCGTTTTGGCCATCTGTTGATTTATCATTAAAAGTATCCACATTTATTTCAATTTCGTAAGGAATCTTCATGCGATTTTTTGCAGTAACGTCATTATAAGCGTTTGTTACCCAATCACGAGAAAGAGCCAGTGCAAATTTTTGAGTTGATATACTTGAGTTAGAAGATTCAGGTTTCATTGCTGCATCGGTAAGCAACTGGGTGAAGTCTTTATGGGTTTCAAATGCAGTCACCTCAATATCCATGTTTTGATGAGCACGGTTGTCATCTCCTCCGAAGTCAACCACAAACTGCTCGAATTTTTCTTGTTTTCGAAGAGCTAGTTCCTCGTTATCAAAATCAGTCACAAGTGTGTCTAAAATATCATCTAATTGTTCTTTGACGCTTTCTGTAGACCCTTTTTTCTCAAAAATATCAGTTAAATAGTTTAGCATTTGTTCATGAAGATAAGCTCCTTCTAAGATATCCTCAAGAACAGGCCAACTACTACTATATCTCCTCAAATTAGGATATAAATTTTCGTCTAATTTAATTCTTTTCAGATTAATCGCTTCGGACCATTGTTCTGTTTGTCGTTCAGTAAAACCTGGTTTATCTTCAAGCCGACTGAGCCACTCATTCATCTGACGTGAGATGACTCCTTCTGTATCGGCTCCTAAAAGACCGCTCGCAAAAGCATCTAAGATAACTATAGAATTTCTGTCGAGATTTTCTTCATCTTGATTAGCTAGATAACGTTGCGTCCACTTAAGGCACGCGTTCTTCCTATTAGCTCTTCTACAAATTAATGCAAAGAAAAGGGAAGTCTTTTCATCATTTCGCCTAATCCCTTCCTTAACTGCTTTTTCCGCCAATTCAGGTTGATCATTTATCCATGCAGCTAATGCGACTAAACACGGAGCAAGCCAGTAACCTGGAGTTGAAATCATTAGTTCTTCTGTTGCAGTACTAATTGTCTCTTTTTTAACGATCCCTAAATCATCAGCTTGTAAAATTCCTGTTGTAGTACGACGAACAATATCATAATGTCCATATTTCTTTTCAATTTCTTGTCGGATTTTTACCAGTCTAGTTTCAGCTTGCCCAAGTCGATTAGCTTTTTGTTGGAGGTTCACAAACTCGTGAAATTCCTGTGCTAAACTCCCGATTTCATCATATACGATTTGAAGATTTTCATTAGTTGTGTCAACTCTGGCATCAATGATTTGTAAATTTTCATGAATAGAGCGTAAGTTATTCTCTATAGTTCTAAGATCAGCCTGTTGTATTATTTTTTCAGCCATACTATCCCCCCCTGTTAATGATTTCTAAATTAATTAGAAAAATTTTGACTAATTTTCTAAATAAACTATCTTATAATCATTTTAATTTTTTCCTTATAGAAAAAGAATATCATAATTATTTTATTAATTCAACTTACCATAAGAAAGAAGCGAAAGCATTTGATTCGCGCTGACTTTATAGTTACTCGATAGATATTTTTGGTATATAGAAATCGGTTGCCGTATCGATGAGGCTTTAGCTCTTGAGTGGTCTAATATTGATCTTAAAAAAGCACTATCAGCATATCTAAGACTCTCAATAGATACCAGGAAACAAACACGCCTAAATCTAAGGCAGGTCTAAGAGAAATTGACATAGATAAGGCTACAGTTTCCCTGCTCAAGCAATATAAAAACGCCAACAAGTCCAGTCATGGCAACTAGGAAGGTCTGAGAGTATTGTCTTTACTCCTTTTACCACAAAATACGCCTACGCTTGTTTGCTAAGAAAGAGGCTACAAGGTCACTTTAAGGATGCTGGGGTTCCTGATATTAGTTTCCATGGTTTTAGACATACTCACGCTACAATCATGCTATACGCTGGCATAGAGGCGAAAGATTTACAGTATAGACTAGGTCACTCTAATATCTCAATGACCTTGAATACTTATGTCCATGCTACCAAAGAGGGAGCTAAAAAAGCCGTCTCAATCTTTGAGGCAGCCATCAGCAATTTATAAATAATAAGGGTGTCCCATTTTGGGGCTACCCTATTACTATACCTAAAATTAGTTATGGGTAACTAAAAGGGTAGTAAAATTAAAAAAAGCACTCTAGGATAGAGGCCTAAAGTGCTTAGTTTCAAGGCTTTACAGCCTATCTTATTCAATAAAATATTACAACATTTTGTTGTAGAATTCAACGACAAGCGCTTCGTTGATTTCTGGGTTGATTTCGTCGCGTTCTGGCAAGCGAGTCAATGAACCTTCCAATTTTTCAGCGTCGAATGATACGAATGCTGGACGTCCAAGAGTAGCTTCTACTGCTTCAAGGATTGCTGGAACTTTCAATGATTTTTCACGAACTGAGATCACTTGACCTGGAGTTACGCGGTATGATGGGATATCAACGCGTTTTCCGTCAACAAGGATGTGACCGTGGTTTACGAATTGACGAGCTTGACGACGAGTAGTCGCAAGGCCAAGACGGTAAACAACGTTATCCAAACGACGTTCCAAAAGAAGCATGAAGTTGAAACCTAGGATTCCGCCTTTGATTTTTGTAGCTTGTACGAACAAGTTACGGAATTGTTTTTCACCTACACCGTAAGTGAAACGAAGTTTTTGTTTTTCAGCCAATTGCAAACCGTATTCTGACAATTTAGAACGGTTGTTTGGTCCGTGTTGTCCTGGTACGTAGTTACGACGTGCCAATTCTTTACCTGTACCTGTAAGTGAAAGGCCAAGGCGACGAGCTTGTTTCCAAGATGGTCCTGTATAACGTGACATATGTATGTCCTCCTGATATAAATAATATTTCGGTGGAAATAGTCACTTAGAGAGCCCTGATTCGTGCAGATGCCCTTCGCCTAAACAGCCAAGGTTACTTGTCATAAGACACCTGTTGACGAGCTTCATGCTTTCCTGCTGCTATTTCACACAAAGGCTATTGTACCATGAAAAGCTCGATTTGTAAAGGGAATTTACGGCTTTATTTCAAATTGAGGCTGAATGTAAACTTGCTTCCTAAGCCATACTGACTTTCTGCTGTGATTTCGCCACCAAGCTGATGGGCTAGTTCTCGTGCAATCGCAAGACCTAATCCATGTCCACCTGTCTTCATATTGCGTGAAGTTTCTACACGATAAAGTCGTTTAAAGATCTTTTCCAAATCTTCAGGAAGGATCCCCTGACCCTCGTCTTTCACACTGATTGTCAGCTCTTGTTCTGTTAATTGGGCAAGAACCTCGATTCTGGTTCCTGGTTCTGAATATTTAAAGGCATTGTTTAACAAATTGACCAGAATGCGAGAAAGTTTGTCAGAATGGCTCTTGATTTTCGCCGACTCAGGTGACACTTGAATGTAAACATCCCGCTCCTCTTGTTCAATCTGGAGTTGGAATTCACTCATTGACTCAATCAGCAATTGATCTAAAAATACCTCTTCGACTTCTTCAGTAGCAGTATCTTGAGGTTGTGTGTTAAGAGTCAAAACATCCAACTCCTCCACTAGCTTGTTTAAGCGCTCGGTTTGCCGACCAATCGTGGTTAAGTAGTGAAGTCGCTCCTCTTCCTTGATCACTCCATCTAGAATTCCCTCCACAGTAACCTGAATGGAGGTAATGGGAGTTTTAATATCGTGAGAGAGCTGCGCAATCATCATTCTCTTTTCTTGCTCGCTCTCATCAAGTGATTGAAAGGTGGCCTGCAAATTGTGGGACATGTCATTAAAAGCCTGGCCCAGCTCTTGAAATTCTAATGGGCCTTTGGTTTCGATTTCTGTACTGAAATCCTTGCCAGCTATATCCTGAGCTTGTTTTTTCAAATGTTTCAGAGAAGAGAACACAGGAGACAAAAGAAAGATACTCACTGCAGCGCCGATGAAACTAGCAATCAAGGTCATTCCAACTAGAAAGTAAACTTCACTTTTCTCGATTAACATTCGTTGGACTGCCCAGAAAACGATCAAAATCGTTAGCAGAGTCGAAACTAGGTACCCCACTAAAATATAGTTTTTTAATTTCATTTTCTACCTCTTGGTCTTTCCATCTTATAGCCCAAACCCCAAACAGTTTTGATAGCAGGAGTATTTGAATTCGTATACTTGCTCAACTCTTGCCTCAAAGCATGGATATGCACATTGAGTGTATTGGTATCATCCACATAGTCCTCTTGCCATACCTTCTCGTAAAGTTCCGTCTTTGAAAAGACTCTCTCAGGATTGCTAGCCAATATCCATAGAAGTTCAAAGGATTTTACTGTCAATTCCAAAGGTTGATCCCCAATGCGAACTTCATGAGTCACATGGTTGATTACCAAGTCACCAAACTCGATCTGTTCTGTCTCTCCTCCGCGACTAAGGCGACGCAAGATATTATTCACTCTTAAAACCAATTCGCGTGGGCTAAAGGGTTTGACTATAAAATCATCTGCCCCCAAACTTAATCCATAAATCTTATCCTGTTCGCTCGTCTTAGCAGTTGTAAAGAGGAAGGGTTGATCCGGAGCGATATACTGAACTTCACTGATAAAATCATAACCGTCCATATTGGGCATCATGATATCTGTGATGATGAGGTCAATAGATTTTTTTCTGAAAAGCTCTAATCCCTCTTTACCATCATGGGCAATCAAAACATCGTATCCTGCCTGTAAAAGATAGCGGTTTTGAATATCTAGAATATCTATCTCATCATCAACCAGCAAAATTGTCTTTTTCATCTGACACTCCTTTGATAAAAACAGTGTTATACTTGCTTTAGTATAACACTATTTTCTCTAATGTTTAAGTGATTTGAATCTTAATCTTCTCGTTTGGTTGTCAAACCTAAGAGTCCAATAAGGCCTGCCAAGGCTAGACCAAAGATACCAAGGCCAGCTGTAGCCGTTTGAGCTTCCCCAGTATTTGGTAGCATCGCTTTATCATCTTTTTTCATCATATTAGCCATTGGGCTAGAAGCTGGTTGATCAACCTTCATATCTGACATATGGTGATTTGTACCCATCATACCCTCAGTCGTGCCTGTAGAGCCTGTTTCAGAAGGCTTCGTATTCATCTGACCTGATTGAGATGGTGTTGTCGCCATTTCTTTTCCACGAAGCTGAATCGTTACTTGACGAGTTGCGATAAGATTGGTCAAATCTGGTTTTCCATCTTTAGAACCATACACTTTGACAGTAGCTTGGTAAGTGTGAGTGCCATTGGCACGAAGTTGGTCTAGAAGGGCTTGTCCTTCTTTGCCTGTCGTGTTGCCATTCAAATCTACTTCGTAGAAATATTGGCCTTTAGCCAAGCCTTCAAGTGGCAATAGCGCTGGGTTATTCGCTGTTCCATTGTCAGACCATGGGGCTTTGTCTGAGGCCTTTAACAAGAGACGAGTCAACATACCATCTCCACCAAAAGCTTCGTATGGAATAACTTGGTTGACACCGGCCAAGAAAGGTCCAGGAACATTAGCCTTATCAAGGTAGCTAGCTGGAACATCAATGCTATTTTTGATGTTGTTAACAACAGACTCTTTAACCTGATTTGGTGTGGTCAAGCCGTTCAAATTAACAGTCAAATCTTTAGTCGCTACCAGATTAGTTAAGTCAGGCTTGCCGTCTTTTGCACCGTACACCTTGATGGTTGCCTTATAGCTTTGAGTGCCGTTTTGTTTTAAGAGGTCAAGCAAGTCCTTATCTGATTTTCCTTGGGTGCCTGCCAAGTCTACTTCGTAGAAGTAAAGGCCTTTGCCCAATTTCTCTACTGGTGGGAGAGCTGGATTTTTAGCTGAACCGTTGTCTGACCATGGAGCCTTATCAGAGGCTTTCAAGATCAGGCGAGTCAACATGCCGTCACCAGCGAAGAATTCATATGGAATAACTTGATTGACACCAGCTGTAAATGGGCCTGGGAAATTGGCTTTATCCAAGTAAGTAGCTGGAACATCCACTGTGTCTTTGGTGTTGTCGGCCACGCCTTTTTGCACTTCAGCTGGAGTGGTCAAACCATTCAAATTGACAGTCAAATCTTTAGTCGCTACAAGATTGGTTAAGTCTGGCTTGCCATCTTTCGCACCGTACACTTTGATGGTAGCCTTATAGCTTTGCGTACCGTTTTGTTTCAAGAGGTCAAGCAAGTCCTTATCTGATTTTCCTTGAGTGCCTGCCAAGTCTACTTCATAGAAGTAAAGGCCTTTGCCCAATTTCTCTACTGGTGGGAGAGCGGGATTTTTAGCCGAACCGTTGTCTGACCATGGAGCCTTGTCTGATGCTTTCAAGATAAGACGAGTCAACATACCGTCACCAGCGAAGAATTCGTATGGAATGACTTGGTTGACACCAGCTGTGAATGGGCCTGGGAAATTAGCTTTGTCAAGGTAGCTAGCCAGAACATCTACTGTGTCTTTGGTGTTGTCGGCCACGCCTTTTTGCACTTCAGCTGGGGTAGTCAAGCCATTCAAGTTGACATCCAAATCTTTTGTCGCTACAAGATTGCTCGAGTCTGGCTTGCCATCTTTCGCACCGTACACTTTGATGGTAGCTTTATAGCTTTGCGTACCGTTTTGTTTCAAGAGGTCAAGCAACTCTTTATCTGATTTTCCTTGAGTGCCTGCCAAGTCTACTTCATAGAAGTAGAGGCCTTTGCCCAATTTTTCTACTGGTGGAAGAGCGGGGTTTTTAGCTGAACCATTGTCTGACCATGGAGCCTTGTCTGATGCTTTCAAGATAAGACGAGTCAACATGCCGTCACCAGCGAAGAATTCGTATGGAATGACTTGGTTGACACCAGCTGTAAATGGTCCTGGGAAATTAGCTCTATCCAAGTAAGAAGCTGGGACATCTACTGTATCTTTGGTATTGTCAGCCACACCTTTTTGCACTTCAGCTGGAGTAGTTGCTGCTTGCGCTTCACTGGCTTCACGTTCTTGTCCAGAAACTGTAGACGCAGGACTTTCCACAGGTTTAACTGCATCTTCTGTTTGTTTCTTAGAGTCAGGTTGTGCTTGCACTTCTTCTTTTGGCGCTACTTCCGGCTCTTTAGCAGTTACGTCCGCTTTTTCTGAAGAGCTTGTCGTATCCACACTTGCTTTAGGTGTTGGAATAGACTGTTCTGAAGGAAGAGCTACATCAACTGCTTTTTTGAGAACCTCTGCTGGTAAGTTACTCTTTTCACTCACCGAAGCAGCGTCTGGTACGACTTGGGCAGGAGTCGGATTGACGACATCAGCACGTGCAGAACTTGGTTGACCAACTAGGACAAAAAAGCCACTGGCTACAACAACTGAAGCGACACCGACACTGAGACGGCGAATAGACCAACGAGTATATCTCTGATTTGGATTGAATTTCATAGGATTCTCCTCAGAACTTTCTTTTTTTGATGACTCTAGTATAATCTCCTAAAATTAAAAAGGATTAAGAAAAAGTTAAAATTTTTCTTAAATCCCTCTTATAAAATACTTATATTGATATTGACTCAATAGTTATTGAAAAAATAGTTGTCCTTCCTCTTCTACTCACTCAGCTCTGCTAGGGTATCTAAATGTTGGTTATTAATGACTGCCATGATATAGGTGTCTGGCTTCAAGAGGTCATTGGGGCTAAATTGGACATCCAGAGGAGCATTTTCATAGGCACGAAAACCTAGTACGTTGAGGTTGTATCGCCCACGTAAATCTAACTGACTGAGGCTTTTACCAGTCCACGATTGGGGAATTTTCATCTCGACAATCGAAACATTCTTGTCCAGCTGAAAGACATCCACGCTGTTATGAAAGAGGATTGTCTGCGCTAATGAGCGCCCCATTTCAAACTCTGGTGAGATGACCGAGTCCGCACCGATTTTTTCTAGAACTTTTTTAGCTGTATGGCTTTTGACCTTGGCAATGACGGTCGGCACTCCTAAACTCTTGCAGTGCATAACCGCAAGAACACTGGACTCTAGATTTTCACCCGTTGCGACGACTACGGTATCACAGGTGTCAATCCCAGCCGATAGAAGAAGGTCTTCATCCGTAATATCGCCAACTACCCCTCGCGCTAACACCGGTTCAAATTGATTGATGCGCTCCTCGTGGTCATCAATAGCAATGATATTCATATCATGCTTGGCAAGGGCAGCCAAAACACTACTCCCAAAAATTCCCAAACCTAAAATTCCAATTGTCCGATCTGACATCGTTCTTCCTTTCTTATCCAATGGTGATATCTGCTTTCATATAGTGAATCAAATCTTTCTTATCTGGCTGATATTCTGCTACACTGACCAGTAGTGTCAAGGGGCCAATACGGCCGATAAACATCAGCAACATAACGATACTAAGGACTAACTTACCTAACTCTGGTGTTAAATTTGCCGTTACCCCAACTGTCGCAAGGGCTGAAATGGTCTCAAACATGAGGTAGATAAAGCGTGGATTTCCTTCTGCTGTTATCCCTAGTAAAATCAAGCCCAGTAAGAAGGTCAGCAAGAAGATAATAAAGACACTGAAAGATTTTTGCACAGTTCGGGGTTCAATGGTTCTCCGAGCTACATTGGCATGAGGCAAGCCCAATAGTTCGCTACGAGCAAAGACCAACAAGACAAAGAAGGTCGTGATCTTGAGCCCCCCTGCTGTCCCTCCAGGTGCCCCGCCCAGAAACATCTGCAAGATGTAAATCAGTAAGGTAACTGGTCGAGCCTGGGTGTAGTCAATTGAAGCAAAGCCAGCCGTTCTCATGCTGACGGTCTGGAAAAAGCTAACCAGCAGTTTCTCTGGAGTACTAAGATTTCCAATCGTCCCAGGATTGTTCCACTCAATTAAGAGAGTCGATACTGTTCCAAAGAGCAAAATTCCCGCCGTTAGAAAGAGAACCAACTTGGTATGGAAACGCAGGCGGCGTTTTTTCTTTTTCCCAAACTGGGTCGCTAAATCAAACCAGACCATAAATCCTAGCCCACCCGTGATAATCAAACCTGCAATCACTAGATTGATTAAGGGGTCCGTTTGAAAGGCTACCAAACTCGTACTTCCAAAATTATCAAATCCAGCATTGCAGAAAGCTGAAATGGCCAAAAAGATAGAGGTTAAAATCCCTCGCCCCCAGCCAAATTCAGGAATAAAGCGGAAACTCAAGAGAAAGGCACCGAGCCCTTCCACCAGAAAAGTCGTCAGAAAGATCGAGCGGATGAAGTCCTTTAGAGACTGAGTTTCCCCATAACTAAAACTTTCTTGAATGGTCTCACGGCCACGAAGACTGAGCTTTTGCTTGCCTTGGATATAAAAGATTCCGATAAAGGTCATGAGCCCCAAACCACCAATCTGGATCAAGATCATGCAGATCAACTGGCCCCAGATATTGTAAGTAGAGGCCACCGGCTGGGTAAAGAGCCCTGTCACACAGACCATGGACACGGTCGTAAAGAGATGGTCAAAGTAGGTCGCTTGTGACGTTTCTGCTTGCACAAAGGGGAGGCTTAAAAGGAGTGAACCCAAGAGAATCACTAGGGCAAAACTTAAAAAGATGCGACGGGCTGGCGATAACCGTCCCAATGTCGTCTTGATTTTTTCCAAAAAAGATTTGAATAACATAATTACATTCTACCATAAAAACAGTAAGAACACTCACATGTGGTGCACAATGGCAAGACAGAGTTCAAGGGCCTTATCAAAAGCTTCTGAGCCCCAGTCACGACTGTCGTAGTTGTCTAGATCTGCTAATGAATCTGCGGTAAAGAGCAACTCTCCCCATACAACCCCACGTAGCTGGGCTACTGCCGCAAGAGCCGAGCACTCCATCTCCACAACAGCACAGCCTTCTTCCTTGCGATAGGCAACCTTTTCAGCCGTCTCTCGATAAAAACCATCTGTCGTCCAGGTCATGACCTCCTCGTAAGGAATGCCTCTTTGTTCCAAGACTTGCTCAATGGCAGAGATCGCCTCAATCTGCATCTCTATATAACGAGAAGGCGCTACATAGTGGTAGCTGGTCCCCTCATCTCGCAGAGCGCGAACAGGGACGAGAAAGGCATTTTCCTCTATATCAGCTAGGACTCCACAAGTTCCAGTGGAAATGATTTGCTCCACACCATAGCCAATCAACCAATCCATAAACTGGGCCGCTGGGGCAGAACCCACAGGCGCCTGGGCCAGACAAATCTCCTCGCCCTTGTAGTTGAGGACATAGACTGGATAAGTCTTGGTGGCAGAAACGAACTCACCAACACAGTCCGCCCCTACTTCCTGAGCATAGCGGTCAATCTCCTCCTCCAAAAATGCATAGATACACTTCTTTGGCAACTTCAAGTCTAACCCCTCATGTGTTGGCATAAGGACCGCTTGGGGGTTATCATCAAACTCTAAAATGGGAATCGCATGCTTCTGAATCATCGCCCACCTCCTCTAATTTTGTACTATTGTATCAAAAACTGACGGAGTGTCAAGGAGTTGTCTTTACATTTCCTCTAGTAACAACACAAAAATCTCCCTTCTCTCTCGAGAAAGGAGAATTTTGCTTATCCTTGTCCGCCAGGGACTGGACCGTCACCTTGAGGAGCTCCATTCGGCCCACCGCCTCCAGGCATAGAATTGACGATTTCCGTTTGCTTTTCACCGTTGAGATAGATGTCCCCACCTGTGTAGGTCGCAGTTCCATCAAAGTCAAAACCTGTTGGACCAATCATTTTAATGGTTCCGCCTGTGACAGTGATATTCCCATTTGAGTCGATTGGGTCTGTATCCCCTTGACCAACTTCTACTGTCAGGTTTCCACCATTCATGGTAAAGAAGATTTCACTTTGTTGGGCATTTTTGTTGGCTGCATTGACACCATCATCTGTCGCGTAAATGTTGATATCGCCACCGTTGATAGTGATGGACTTCCCTTCAAGTCCTTCTGTGGAATTTTTGACGGTGTAGGTCCCACTATCGATAACCAAATCACCTGATGCGTGGATGCCATCATCTCCTGCTGTAACGGTGATGTTGTTGTTAGATAGGTACATGGTTCCGACTGAAGTATCTTCATCATTGTCCACCTTGACTCCATCTTCTTTAGCATCGATGGTCATGGTCGTACCAGTGATGTTGAGTTCATCATTGACATTAAAGGCATCGCCAACTGCTGTGATGTTATAGGTTCCACCCGTGATGTGGAGGGTATCGTTAGCCTTAATACCATTATTTTTCTTTCCTTCTACATTAAGAGTTCCTTTCCCGTTGATGGTTAAATCCACCTTAGAAAAGAGAGCTGCGTCGGCTTTTTCGTCACTGTTCGAGCTTGAGTCAGAGAGACTGTTGGTGGTTCCTTCTGCCAGAGTCAGGTAGACATGGTCAGCCGATGTCGCAGATATCGCTGCATTGGTATTGGTCATGGTCGCACCTTTTAGGACTAGGTGAACATCTACTGACTTATTTGCCTCGACCTTGATCTGAACTCCGTCAGACTGACCTGAAATCACATAGGTTCCAGATTTTGTGATAGTCACTGTTGAACCAGAGACTGCTACCCCATCTCCAGAGACGTTTGCAGATGAGCCAGATAGCTCAATCTTAGAAGCTGTGCTTTCATCATAAGAAGTATCATAGTCCTTTTCTGTAAAATAGGAAGTTTGATTTGCCTTTGTTGAAGTTGTTGTTGCATTATTTGTCGTTGCATTGGTATTAGATGTAGTTGTTGACTGGGCACATGCTGCCATCAGCACCATTGCCGTTAAACTCGTTGCAAGTAGGACCATTTTTTTGATTTCATACCTTTTTCCTCTCCTTCGTATGATATAGCTAGACAGTCTACAGAAGATTTCTGAAACGAAACTAAAACTTTTCTGAAAGTTTCCTTATTTAGTTTGGATTAGATTTCGCCTAGTAATTTTTTAGAAAGGACTGCTAGAAACAATTTGAGAGTACTAAAATGCATTTAATAGTTTTTAAAACCAACATCCCCAGTGCCATGTCTCCTTGACCAAGAAAGCCAAAAAGAAGAAAAATTTATAAGATTAGAGTTCATAAAAAGAACAGCCTGGGCTGTTCTTTTTAGTTTTCTTTTACTGGTATTTCCTTGATAACACGCGCAGGATTCCCAGCTAGGACAACATTGTCTCCAAAGGACTTGGTAATCACGGCCCCTGCTCCAGCGACGACATTATTTCCTAGTGTCACTCCAGGAAGGACAATGACGCCACCTCCAGCCCAGAAATTATCTCCGATGGTGATGGGCTTGCCGTATTCGACCCCTGAATTGCGTTCATACGGATCCAGTGGATGGAGTGGGGTTAAAAACTGACAATTGGGGCCAATCATGGCATTGTTACCAATGCGAATCGGACAAACATCCAGCATGGTCAAATTCCAATTAGAATAAAAATTTTCCCCTAGATGGATATTGACTCCATAATCGACCACCAGACGTGGATTAACATAGAGATTTTCCCCAGTTGAACCAAACCAAGTCTTGATAATATCCGCCCCTTTCAAGGGGTCTAGCTCCTGGTTGAAATCCGCCTGCTTCTGGCGTGCAGTCTGAGCGAGCGCACGCAACTCAGGGTCAAACGGATGGTAGGGTTCCCCTGCAATCATTTTCTGGTATTCACTGGTCATCTTAGCACCTCATATTTACTTTGAGGCCATCATATCAAAAAGACTTTGAAAGGTCAAGAATAGCCTGCTTTCCAGTCTCTCAAAACAAATCCCCATCCCAACTCAAAACAACTTGCTTGACAAAAGCTTTACTTCATGGTTTAATATACCCCATAAGGGTATATTTGGAGGTGCCTATGTTTCACTTATTATTTACAAAAATTGACAGTATTTCTACCAGCGAGTTAGAAGCTAAACTCAGAGAACCGATTCAGCTACTGGATGTTCGAACACCTACAGAATTCCGCAGAGGTCATATCAAAAATGCCAAGAATGTCCCTCTAACCGAAATCGGATCTTACACACCTGAGACAAAAGAAACACTCTATGTCATTTGCCATTCTGGTGTGCGAAGCAAACTAGCTGCGAAGAAGCTAAAGAAAAAAGGCTACGATGTCATCAATGTCCGAGGCGGTATGAGTGCTTGGACAGGTAAGGTCATCTAGATGTATAAAGGAGAAAGTCAATGAAAATTATCATTGTCGGGGGAGTTGCAGGCGGAATGTCAGCAGCAACCCGTCTCAGACGTCTCATGGAAGACGCTGAAATCACTATTTTTGAGAAAGGTCCCTTTGTTTCCTTTGCAAACTGCGGACTTCCTTACTATGTTTCAGGAGAAATTGCAAACCGTGATAGTTTATTGGTCCAAACTCCTGAAAGTCTCAAAGCACGCTTTAATCTGGATGTTCGTCCTTTCCATGAGGTCATCAGCATTTCGCCAGCAGAGCGCACTGTGACCGTACGCCATGATGGACAGGAATTCACAGAAAGCTACGACAAGTTGATCCTCTCCCCAGGAGCTAAACCATTTGTTCCTACCATTGAAGGCTTGGCAGAAGCTAAGAACGCCTACACGCTTCGCAATGTTCCCGATCTCGATGAAATTATGGCAGCCTTGGACAATCATCCAAAAGAAGCTGTCGTTATCGGTGCAGGATTTATCGGGCTTGAAATGGCTGAAAACCTGGCGAAACGTGGATTGCAAGTTACTATCGTTGAGAAAGCACCCCATGTCTTGCCACCATTAGATCAGGAAATGGCGGCCTTTGTCCAAGCAGAATTGGTTAAAAACGGCGCCCGCGTTATCACTTCTCAGTCAGCGACTCGATTTGAAGACCAAGGAAAAATCATCGTTCTCGAAAACGGTCAAAAGATCACTTCTGACCTCACCATCCTTTCTGTCGGTGTTGAACCTGAAAACGGACTGGCAAAAGCTGCGGGGATTGAACTGGGACTTCGTGGTGGAATCTTGGTCGATGAACATTATGAAACCAGTCAAAAAGATATTTTTGCAGTTGGCGATGCCATCGTCGTCAAGCAAGAGATTACGGGCCAAGACGCTCTCATCTCTCTAGCTTCTCCCGCCAATCGTCAGGGACGCCAAGTAGCGGACGTCATCGCAGGACTCGGTCGTACCAACAAGGGCAGTATCGGCACTGCGATCGTTCGTGTCTTTGATATGACAGCTGCTTCGACTGGTCTCAGCGAACGTATCCTTAGCATGAATCAACTTCCTTACAAGGCGCTTCATGTCAGCGGAAAAGACCACGCTGGTTATTATCCAGGCGCTACTGATATGACCTTGAAGCTCCTCTTTGACCCGACCACTGGAAAAATCTATGGTGCCCAAGGAGTTGGGAAGAAAGGTGTTGACAAGCGAATTGATATCCTAGCAACTGCTGTCAAAGGAAATCTCACCGTCTTTGATTTACCAGAATTGGAGTTTACCTATGCGCCACCATTTGGCTCTGCCAAGGATCCCGTCAATATGCTGGGTTACGCAGCCTTGAACCTAATCGAAGGTTTAAGCGACAATATTCAATGGTACCAGCTCGAAGACGAACTGGCTACTGGTAAGAAATTCTTAGATGTACGGACAAGTGGTGAATTCCAGAGTGGTCGACTCAGAGTCGATACTATCCACATCCCCCTAAACGAACTACGGGAACGCTTGGATGAACTAGACAAGAACCAAGCTTACATCGTTAGCTGCCACAGTGGTTTGCGCAGCTATATCGCAGAGCGTATCCTCAAGCAAGCAGGATTTACCGTCCAAAACCTTGACGGCGCTTATTCACTATACAAAATGGCTAACCCAGAAGGAGTAGAATATGGTAACTAATATCAGCATGGCTGACTTTTATGAAAAATATCAACATGAAAATCTAGATCTTATCGATGTCCGTGAAGTACATGAATTCCAAGCAGGACATGTACCAGGTGCCAAAAATCTGCCTTTAAGCACCCTGGAGCAAGGCTACAAAGAACTCAAACCTGACCATGAATACCATGTCATCTGTCAAGGGGGAGTACGTTCCGCCTCTGCCTGTCAATTTCTCAGCGCCCAAGGCCTCACCGTTACCAATGTAGAAGGTGGTATGAATGCTTGGCCCGGTCAAGTAGAATAAGTCAAAGTTACTTAAAATCAGTCTCAGCAATCAGTCCGTATCCAAATCCTCACATAGGATTAGAATACGGGCTTTTTGTATTGACCACGTTAGTGCCGTTATCAATACAATTCCCCCTCTGGATAGCTGACCTTCACTCTCCCACAAGGATACAAGCAAGAAAAACTGAAGCAATTTATACAAATCTCTCTCAAAAAGGTTGCACTATTTTGACTATTTTGCTATATTAAGAACATAAACAATAATAAATAACTTATTTTTTGTAAGTTTTTTTTAAAAAATAAAAATGTATACGCTTACAAGAAAGAAGAGGGAGATTCCTATGGATAAAAGATTTTGGGAGAAATCCTGTCGCTACAGCATCCGCAAACTGACAGTTGGGACTGCTTCTGTTTTGTTGGGAGCTGTTTTTCTAGCCAGCCACACTGTCTCCGCTGATAGTATTGAGGTCAAACAAACTGAACACACCTCAGTCGAAACTAGCACTAAGCCTGATAGCGAACCCAGAGCAGTTGAAGCTACTGAGACTACAGAGCCACCTCTAGCTGAGAATCCAGTTCCCAAAAGCAAAGCAACCGAGGAGACTCAGACAACAAATCGTCAAGCTAGTGAAGAAGCCATTGTGGAAGCTAAAGAAAATAAGGAGAATAAAAATACCGAGCTACCTGTGACAAAGCAAGAAAACTATCAACTCAACTATGATCAGCCAACAGCTCCTTCCTATGATGGTTGGGAAAAACAAGCCCTTCCAGTCGGAAATGGCGAGATGGGAGCCAAGGTCTTT
The DNA here is from genome assembly GCF_002096335.1 of Streptococcus oralis subsp. dentisani. GTDB lineage: Bacteria > Bacillota > Bacilli > Lactobacillales > Streptococcaceae > Streptococcus > Streptococcus oralis_Z. The sequence continues at coordinate 265,881 of NZ_NCUW01000029.1, read as the reverse complement.
GGTCTAATTGGCGAAGAGAGAATTCAGTATAACGAAAAGACCCTCTGGTCAGGAGGTCCCCAACCTGATAGTACCGATTATAACGGAGGGAACTACAAGGAGCGCTATAAGGTCTTGGCAGAGATTCGTAAAGCTCTCGAAGATGGAGACCGCCAAAAAGCCAAACAACTAGCTGAACAAAATCTAGTTGGACCAAACAACGCCCAGTATGGTCGCTACCTAGCCTTTGGGGATATATTCATGGTCTTTAATAACCAGAAGAAAGGGCTTGATACTGTAACAGACTATCACCGCAGTTTGGATATCACAGAAGCTACTACGACTACTTCTTATACCCAAGATGGGACGACCTTCAAACGCGAAACCTTCTCCAGCTATCCTGATGATGTCACCGTGACCCACTTAACCAAAAAAGGAAACAAGACGCTTGACTTTACCCTTTGGAATAGCTTGACAGAGGACTTACTTGCTAATGGCAACTACTCTTGGGAATATTCCAACTATAAGAACGGTCATGTCACTACAGATGAAAATGGAATCCTTCTAAAAGGGACTGTCAAAGATAACGGACTCAAATTTGCATCCTATTTAGGAATTAAAACGGACGGAAAAGTCACTGTTCAGAATGAGACTCTAACCGTCACAGGTGCAAGCTATGCGACTCTCTATCTCAGCGCCAAAACTAACTTTGCTCAAAATCCAAAAACCAATTATCGAAAAGACATTGACCTCGAAAAAACGGTTAAAGGCATTGTAGAAGCCGCTAAGGCCAAAGACTACGAGACACTTAAAAAGGACCATATCAAGGATTATCAAAGTCTCTTTAATCGCGTTAAACTAAACCTAGGTGGAAGCAAGACTGCTCAAACGACAAAAGAGGCCCTTCAAGGATATAACCCTAGCAAAGGGCAAAAACTAGAAGAACTCTTCTTCCAATATGGCCGTTATCTACTGATTAGTTCGTCTCGTGATCGGACAGATGCCCTTCCTGCCAACCTACAGGGAGTCTGGAATGCTGTAGACAATCCACCTTGGAACGCTGACTACCACCTCAATGTCAATTTGCAAATGAACTATTGGCCAGCCTACATGAGCAACCTTGCTGAAACAGCCAAGCCAATGATTAATTACATTGACGACATGCGTTACTATGGCCGTATCGCTGCCAAGGAATACGCTGGTATCGAGTCAAAAGACGGACAGGAAAATGGATGGCTGGTCCACACTCAAGCAACACCATTTGGCTGGACTACTCCTGGTTGGAATTATTATTGGGGTTGGTCGCCAGCTGCTAATGCCTGGATGATGCAGAACGTCTATGACTACTATAAATTCACCAAGGATGAGACTTATCTCAAAGAAAAGATTTATCCTATGCTCAAGGAAACTGCCAAGTTCTGGAACTCCTTCTTGCACTATGACCATGCCAGTGACCGTTGGGTGTCTTCTCCATCCTACTCACCAGAACACGGTACCATCACCATCGGAAACACGTTTGACCAATCACTAGTCTGGCAACTATTCCATGACTACATGGAAGTCGCTAACCATCTGAATGTCGACAAGGAGTTGGTCACAGAGGTCAAGGCTAAATTTGACAAACTAAAACCCCTTCACATCAACAAAGAAGGACGGATCAAGGAATGGTATGAAGAAGACAGTCCGCAATTCACCAACGAAGGGATTGAAAATAACCACCGCCACGTTTCCCATCTGGTTGGTCTCTTCCCAGGTACACTCTTTAGCAAGGACCAAGCTGAATACCTAGAGGCTGCGCGTGCTACCCTCAACCATCGCGGAGATGGTGGTACTGGTTGGTCTAAGGCTAATAAAATCAACCTTTGGGCTCGTCTCTTGGACGGTAACCGTGCCCATCGCTTACTCGCTGAACAGCTCAAGTATTCAACCCTAGAAAACCTTTGGGATACCCACGCACCATTCCAAATCGATGGAAACTTTGGGGCAACTAGTGGGATGGCAGAAATGCTCCTCCAATCTCATACCGGCTATATTGCACCATTGCCAGCCCTTCCAGATGCTTGGAAAGACGGTCAGGTTTCTGGTTTGATTGCCCGTGGTAACTTCGAAGTCAGCATGAAGTGGAAAGATAAAAATCTTCAAAGTTTGTCCTTCCTTTCAAATGTCGGTGGAGACTTGGTTGTAGACTATCCAAATATCGAAGCCAGCCAAATCAAGGTCAATGGCAAAGCTGTCAAGGCAACTGTCCTCAAAGATGGCCGCATCCAACTGGCAACACAAAAAGGCGATGTCATTACCTTTGAACATTTCCCTGGTCGTGTAACCAGTCTGACAGCAGTTCGACAAAATGGAGTCACTGCCGAACTCACCTTCAACCAAGTAGAAGGCGCTACCCACTATGTCATCCAAAGACAAGTAAAAGATGAATCTAGTCAAACCTCTGCAACTAGAGAATTTATAACCAATCAAACTAACTTTATCGACCGATCACTAAATCCTCAACTCGCCTATACTTATACCGTCAAGGCAATGCTGGGCGAAGTCTCCACACAAGTATCTGAACAGGTCACTGTAGAAACTCCTAGTGAATTGATGGATGACCGAGACGGTCGTATCCAGTACGGAGCTGCCTTTGGAAACTGGGCAGATTCAGAATTATTTGGAGGAACGGAGAAGTTTGCTAATCTTTCAAAAGGTGACTACACAGACGAAGACGTGACTGCTACCATTCCTTTCAATGGTGTTGGTATCGAAATCTATGGACTAAAATCGTCCGAACTAGGCCTTGCTACTGCTAAAATTGACGGCAAAGAAGTTGGAGAGCTTGATTTTCATACTGCTGGGGCAACTGAAAAAGGAAGTCTCATCGGCCGCTTCACAGGATTGTCAGACGGACCTCATACATTGACTCTTAGCGTTAAACGTGAGCACAAAGGACGTGGAAGTGAACGCTCGAAAATTTCATTAGATTACTTCAAGATCCTATCAGGAGCAGGTAACACGATTGAGAAAATGGATGATCGCGACACTCGTATCCAGTATGGTTCCCAGTTTAAGGATTGGTCTGACCCTGAACTCTACGGAGGTACGGAAAAATACGCTGACATCAACAACAGCGACTCTAGTGCAGCTTCAGAAGCTCAGGCAACTATTTCCTTTACTGGTACAGGTATTCGTATCTATGGTTTGAAGAGCCTTGCCCTTGGACGAGCGCGTGTTACACTAGATGGCAAAGAAATGCCAAGTCTAGACTTCTACACTTCAGGCGCTACTGAAAAGAGAGCCTTTATTGGCGAATTTACAAACCTTGCTGACGGTCCGCACACCCTAACGTTACGTGTTGACCCAGATTCACCAGAAGGTCGCAAGAAAATTTCTCTAGACTTCTTTGATATCATCAAAGCCCCTGCTGTTGGTATAGATAGCCCAAGTATCGCTCCTCTTAAGGAAAATGACAAAGAAATTTCCTTAACCCTACCATCTGGAGATTGGGAAGCCATCGCTGTGACCTTCCCAGGTGTCAAAGATCCTCTAGTCTTGCGCAAAGTGGACGAAACGCATCTGGTTACAAGTGGGGATCAGACCGTGCTATCAATCCAAGACAATCAAGTTCAAATCCCAATCCCTGACGGTACTGATCGACAAATCGGAAAAGCGATTGCAGCTTATGCCATTCAAGGAACTACCACAAGCAGTCCTGTCGTAGCCGTCTTTACTAAAAAGGATGAGAAAAAGGTTGACGAGAAACAACCAACTACAAGCAAGGGGGACGAACCAGCTCCTACTGTTGAAATTCCGGAATATACTGAGCCTATCGGAACTGCAGGGCAAGAGGAAGCTCCAATAGTAGAAAAACCTGAGTACACTGACCCTATCGGAACGGCGGGTCAAGAGGAAGCTCCTACTGTTGAGAAACCTGAATACACCAACCCTATCGGAACCGCAGGGCAAGAGGAAGCTCCAATAGTAGAAAAACCTGAGTACACTGACCCTATCGGAACTAGTGGAGATCAGGCTGCTCCAACCCTCACTCGACCTGAGTATCAGTTGCGCACCTTGAAAGATAAAAAGACGGGAGTCGAAATCATCGGTGGAGCTACTGACTTGGAAGACGTTGCCCACTTAGCAAGCCGACGAGTGCTAGCCCAAGAACTCTTTGGTAAGACATACGATGCATATGATTTCCAGCTCAAAAATAAGGAAAATCACAATGTCCAACTACAGAACCAAGTCTTAGTTCGCTTACCAGTTTCAGGAGAAGTGCAAGGAGTCTACTACCTCACTCCGACTAGAGAGTTAGAACCACAGGACTTTACTATCCGAGATGGCATGCTTGAATTTTTGACCAATAACGTTAGTACTTATGCAGTTGTCTACAACACTACAAGCTCACCAACTGTTGAGGTTGTAAACCCACATGAAAAACCAACTACAACAGAGACAGAGGCACTGGTACACACGACTGATAGTGTTCATCAAGAAAAACTCCCTGCAACTGGGGAAGAAAGAAATCCACTCCTCTTCTTAGCTGGTCTCAGTTTGGTCTTAACAGCTACTTTCTTAGTAAAAACTAAAAAGGAGTAAAATAAACATCATCCAAATCACCTAAAGATAAGAAGAAATCACATTGTCCTGCCCCCTAAAAGCTGCATTTGCTTCTGAGGGCAGGACAATTTTTTATTTGCTTGGTAGTCTAGAAAAGACGGAACAGACTGTCCGTCTATCACCTCTGCAAACAAAGTAAGGTAAAATGAAAAAGACCTAGTTCTGAGCAAGTCAAAACTCAATCTTTTCAATTTTCCTACAGTTTTTAGATTGTCGTGAAAACCATCTGCCTATATTGTAGTTGATCGAGCAGAAAATACTTCTCTCTATTTCCAAATCAGATACTAGACGAAATTTCAGGAGCTTGATAACAGACCGCAAGACCGTTCGGTAAAATAGAAAGACCCTCGTCTGTTTCTTGACAATGACTGGCTAGCACTACAGAATCACGATCTACAAGATAGTTTTCAGTTGATTGGTTAAAAATGGCTTGGACTTTTTGTCCATCATAATCCCATGCTAGAGATACCACATCTGGTTTGATTTCTTTCAGGTTATAGGTTCCATGTTGGATAATGTTTGAAACATCCTTGCGAAGCTGAATCAATTTCTTCATAAAATGAAGCATGTTATTACTGTCGGAAACACGGTCCCAAGGCATCACACGACGACAATCTGGGTCTGGTCCTCCGTCTAATTCTAACTCGGTTCCATAGTAGAAACACGGTGTCCCCCTTTGTAAAAAGAGGCAGGCTAGGGCAGACTTGACCAGTTGGACGTTTCCTTTTGCAGTAGCCAAAATGCGCTCCGTATCGTGCGAATCCAGAAGATTAAACATCACTTCCGAAATCTGTTGTCTATAATACATAGATTGACCATTGATCTCATCGATAAATTGATTGGTCTTCTTGACCCCACGCAAGAAATAATCCTTGATACTATCAGAGAGAGGATAGTTCATGACCGCATGGAACTCATCACCATTTAACCAAGGCTGAGACGTGTGCCAGACTTCTCCAAGAATATAAAGGTCAGGCTTTTTAGCCAAGACAGCCTTCCGGAAATCTCGCCAAAATTGGTGATCGACTTCATTGGCCACATCCAAGCGCCAAGCATCGATATCAAACTCTTCAATCCAGTAAGTCGCAACTCTTAGCAAATAGTCCCTAACTTGAGGATTTGCCGTATTTAACTTGGGCATATAGCTGGCAAAGGCAAAGGTATGGTAAGGGAGCTTTCTTGGATTTGCAATCTTATCCTTGGTCACTGGGAAGTCTTGAACATGGAACCAGTCTTTATAAACGGAATCTTCACCATGTTTGAGAATATCCTGCCACTGTGGAGACTGGTCTCCTATATGATTGAAAACAGCGTCCAGCATGATTTTCATCCCTCTCTGATGAGCTTCTGTCACCAGTTGACGGAAGGTCTCCTTGTCTCCAAAATGACGGTCAATTTCGAAATAATCCGTCGTATTGTACTTGTGATTGCTCGGAGACTCAAATATTGGACAGAGATAAAGGCCTGTAATGCCCAAGTCTTGCAAGTAATCCAGATGGTCAATAATGCCCTGTAAATCACCACCAAAGAAATCACTCGTCTGTGGTTTGATAGAGGAATCCCAAGCTAGAGCTCCTTCTGGCGAAAGAGAAGGATTACCATTGGCAAAGCGTTCTGGAAAAATCTGATACCAGACCGTCTTTGAAACCCAGTCAGGTACATGACAAGCATCAATTTCATGAATATAAGGAAGCTTAAAGCCATTCCCCTCGTAATGAAGGTTTTCTAGCGTATTTTCAACACATCCCTTATCGCCATACAAGATGCTTTGGCCTTGCTTATCCTTAATCTCAAAGAGATACTGGAGTCGCGCATAGCCAACTGTAACCTCCACTTGCCAGTAATCAAACAAAGCATCGGAGGTAACTTTGGCCATTTCCTTACATGCTTCATAATGCTCCTCTAAAAAGATAAATGTGTCCCCATAATGCAAGGTAACTGATTCAATATCCCCCTTTTTCGTTCGGATACGAATGTGCATTGTCTTATTCTTATAAAGATAAGCATACTCCGACTCTGGTCTATGGTAAATGGCTGTTAATTCCATTGTTTTGTCTCCTAAATTTTCTTTTATCATTTCGATTCTATGCAAACGATTCCATAGCTTAATCCTAGTATACTATTTTACAACTACCTTTGCAAGCGCTTCTCTTTCCCAGCTCTTCTTCAAAGTACCTAGATCAACCTACTTTAACCGCGGCTCTTCCTGCTAAACCGTTACACTGTTTTTAGCACCTGATTCACTTCATTAACACCAGTAGCCTTCGAACCACATGATTTTGTAAGTATATTAAAAGATTCCTGTCTCACCTTTACTAGAAACAGGAATCTTATTTTATTTATACACGATAGTTCTGCAAAATAGCCCCCACTCTTAATATTTCCCCAACTCTCGGAGGCTAGTATGATTTTCCTGAATACGTCGAAACATCTTTTCCATATCCGACTTGGTAAAATGCACCAAAACAGGACGTCCATGAGGACAGTTATATGGATTGTCACATTGAGAGAGCTGATAAAGGAGCTGTCTAGCTGAGTGGTCATCGATACGATGATTGGCCTTGATAGACCGCTTGCAGGACATCATGATAGCCAGCTCCGCTCGGTATTTCTTGATAGAAACTTCCTTGGTCAAGAGCAGCATGTCACACATTTCATAGATGCCAGACTCGATTTCTTCCTCTGCCATCCAAATAGGATGTTCACGTAGAATAAATTGATTTTCTCCGTACTCTGCTAGAAAGACGCCCACTTCCTCTAAGAGAGGCATTCTTTCTCTAAGACGAAGGGCATCATCCGCAGGAAACTCAAAGATGTAAGGTACTAGGAGTTGCTGCTGACTCTGGTCAACATTGCCGATACTTTCGCGGTATTCCTCGTACTTGACCCGTTCCTGAGCCGCGTGTTGGTCTATGATATAGAGACCATCTCGCCCTTGGGCAAAAAGATAGGTCCCGTGCATTTGCCCGAAAAACTCCAACTCTGGGAAACTGGATACTTCTTCTCGCTCCAGCTTGTCATAAGCCTTATCGAGGCTAGCAAGATCTAACTCTGGATGGTCTAGTTGGTCGTAGTTAGCAGGCTTTCTCTCTGCAAAATGTAGTTTTGCTGGCTTGGTCAGCTGGGCCAAGGTTTCCTGGGCAAATAAGGTCAAATCTTTCCCTTCCTCAGCTAATTCAACCTGATAATCAGCCACCTCAGCTTGACTAGGTCTTGAGAGTTCTGTTTTTTCATAATAGAGCGTATTTTCTTTGAGTGGGAGAATGGTCTGCTCTACCTTTTGACGATTGCGCACGGTCGACTTGGCAAGATTTTCTAAAGCATCAGGAATCAAGGCTTGTTCCTTGAGACTCTTTGCAATAGCTTCTGAAACTAGCGCCATCAGCTCTCTTTCCTTAGAGATCCGCACCTCTTGCTTGGTCGGATGCACATTGACATCTGCTAGATAAGGATCGATATGGATGTGAATGACAGCCAGTGGAAAACGGCCCACCATAAGCTTGCTTCCGTAACCATCCAAAATAGCACGGTTGAGCAAGAAGTTCTTGATATAACGGCCATTGATGAAGAGGCTGATATAGTTGCGGTTGGCTCGGGTTAACTCAGGTAGAGACACAAATCCTGTAATTTCGAAATCTAGATCAGAGTTTTCAATTTCAATCATCTTCTTGGCACTCGCCAAACCATAAATCCCTGCAATGGCTTGGCGCAGTTGACCAGTCCCTGCTGTTCGTGTCATTTCCTTACCATCACTAATCAAGCTAAAGGAAATCTCAGGATGGGCCAAGCCCAGACGGTTGACAATATCAATGATATGGGACAACTCCGCTTGCTGGCTCTTCATATACTTGAGGCGGGCTGGCGTGTTGAAAAAGAGGTCCTCTACACAAACCTTGGTTCCTACAGGACTAGTCGCTGGGATGACTTCTTCGACTTCTCCCCCTCGAGCGACTAACTTGGTCCCATGACTTGCACCATCCACCGCTGTCAACAGAGTTAAGACACTGACAGAAGCAATAGAGGGCAGGGCTTCGCCACGAAAACCGAGCGTCCGAATCCGAAAAAGGTCTGCTTGATTTTTTATCTTACTGGTCGCATGACGGCGTAGAGCCAATTCCACCTCATCATGGGCAATTCCATGGCCATTATCTGTGATTTGGATCTTCTTAAGACCTGCTTCCTCAATCTCGATGATAATCTGGCTAGAACCAGCGTCAATGGCATTTTCTACCAACTCTTTGACTACACTGGCAGGACGTTCAATAACCTCTCCAGCCGCGATCTGGTTTGCTAGCGCCTCTGGCAATTCAATAATGTGAGACATCTTTCAGCCCCTTTCTGTATCTATTTTCCTAGAAATTGATTATATTATACCATATTTCAGATGCTACCAGAAAAAGCAAATACCACATAGACTCCAAATCTCTCCACATAGACAAAAGCTCTTGTTTTTGAAAATAAAATAGTGTTTAATAAAAGTGTACAGGAAGTGATCACAACTTTGTATAACTGAAAAGGAGGGAAATTTATGAAAGTAGAACTACAGATTAATGAGACTTACGAGGAGGAAAAACTGATTGTCCAAACTCCTCAGCCGACCGAAAAAGTCCAGAAAGTCATCGAGTTCGCAGAAAATCTTGACCAAAAAGAAACAATCAAAGGAAAAATCGAGGATCAGGTCTATCTAGTTAAGATTGGTAAGATACAACGCTTCTATATCGAAAATCGGAAGGTTCTAGCAGAAACTGCATCTCAGACCTACACCATTGATTTGCGTCTCTATCAGGTTCTTGAAATTCTGCCGACCACTTTTATCCAAATTTCCCAATCTGAAATCGTTAATATTGACGCTATCTCTCATCTCAAGCTAACCCCTAACGGTCTGGTCGAAATCTTTCTCAAAAACGAAAGCTTCACCTACTCTTCTCGCCGTTACCTAAAAACCATCAAGGAGAAATTAGAACTATGAAAAAACAAGTATTTCACGATGCAGCTACCGGTGTACTTATCGGCCTCATCCTCTCTATCATCTTTTCACTCATTTATGCACCAAATACCTACGCCCCACTGAGTCCCGATTCTCTGATCGGACAAGTGATGGTGCAACATCAGATTCACGGTGCCCTGGTCTTGCTCTACTGTATGGTCATCTGGTCAGCTATCGGAATTCTCTTTAGCTTTGGCGGTCGTTTATTCAATCATGACTGGAGCTTGCTCCGTGCGACGCTTTCCCATTTCTTACTCATGCTAGCCGGCTTTGTCCCACTAGCAACTCTGGCAGGTTGGTTCCCCTTCCACTGGACCTTCTATCTCCAGCTCATTCCAGAGTTTGCTATCGTCTACCTCATCATCTGGACTATCCTCTATAAAAGAGAAGCTAAAAAAGTGGACCACATCAATCAACTCTTGACCCATAAAAAGTAATAGACGATGAATGAAAACAGATTCTTCACAATAAATCATTACGAGCCTCAAAATGAAATTTTTGAGGCTCGTTTGCTTACTCTATACTAACTGGGGCACTTATTTTCTGCATAATCATTTAATCAAAACAGACAACAATCATTTCCTTTCCCAACCATACTTGAAAGCGCTACACAAATATTTGTTTTTTAACAAAAATAAGAGTACAATAAATTAGTATAATAAAATAAAAAGCACCGAATCGGTGCTCACTTTTTCAAGTTGTGTACGGACAAAAGCCTTATTTTAACTTGCTGTGTTGTTTCGAATGGTTCCAACAACTTCATTGTACTATACTTATCAAAGATTATCAAGTGAAATGTAAATTATTTTACAGATACGATAAAAAAACTATTTTAAAGCTGTAAACAACACAGCTCTAAAACTTGCTGGAAATTTTTGAAAAAATCTAGTTTAGTATTATTTGAAACAATACAGTTCTAAAACTAAAATACAACTCATTACTAATTCTAACAGATTTCTACAAATATAGCATTCATTTTATTGAAATTCCCATTAGAAATGCTACAATTTAAATGTAGTTGTATTTTAAGGAGATAGTTTTGAAAAAGTTTAAATTTACTAAAGTTCATTTAGCTATTCTAACTGAGTTAGTAAAGTTTATGAAAGGTTGCATTGACTTAATCAAAGCTCTCATTTCTTAGTTTTTTTAAAATTATAACTTAATTCAAAGGAGGTTTGTATATATGGAAAACAAAAATTACTCTATCGGACTTGATATCGGAACTAACAGCGTCGGATGGAGCGTTATCACTGACGATTATAAAGTTCCATCGAAAAAGATGAAAGTTTTGGGCAATACCGATAAACGATTTATCAAGAAAAACCTCATCGGGGCTCTATTGTTTGATGAGGGGACTACTGCCGAAGATAGACGTCTCAAACGAACCGCACGCCGTCGCTATACTCGCAGGAAAAATCGTCTTCGCTATCTTCAAGAAATCTTTGCTGAGGAAATGAGCAAGGTGGATAGTAGTTTCTTTCATCGATTGGATGACTCCTTTTTAATTCCTGAGGATAAGAGAGGAAGTAAATATCCTATTTTTGCTACCTTGGCAGAAGAAAAAGAATACCATAAGCAATTTCCAACTATCTATCATTTGCGAAAGCAGCTGGCAGAATCAAATGAAAAAGCAGATTTGCGTTTGATCTATCTAGCTCTTGCTCACATGATTAAATACCGCGGACATTTTTTGATAGACGACCCCAAGTTTAAAGTTCAAAATAATGACATCCAAGGACTGTTTGAAAAATTCGTTGAAGAATACGATAATGTTCAAGAAACCTCCCTTTCCAAAATCAAACTGAATGTCACAGAAATTCTAACTGCTAACATCCCTAAGTCCGAAAAACAGGAACAACTTCTTAAGAACTACCCAAGTGAAAAGAAGAATACCTTATTTGGTAATTTAATTGGACTAGCTCTAGGATTGACACCTAATTTTAAAACAAATTTTAGCTTAGAGAACGATGCTAAATTACAAATATCATCGGAGAGCTATGAAGAAGATCTTGGAAATCTCCTTGTACTAATCGGAGAAAATTTCATCGAACTCTTTTCTGCAGTGAAAAATCTAAGTGATGGTATCTTATTAGCAGGTATCGTTTCAGACGAATCACCACATACGCCTTTATCAACAAAAATGGTCATACGATTCAAAGAACATGACGAAGACTTGGCAGCTTTAAAACAATTCATCAGAAACAATCTTCCAGAAAAATATGTTGAAGTTTTTTCTGACCAATCTAAAGATGGGTATGCTGGGTATGTCGATGGCAAGACCACACAAGAAGCATTTTACAGATATATCAAAAATCTTCTCTCTAAATTCGAAGGGGCAGACTATTTCCTTGATAAAATTGAACGCGAAGATTTTTTGAGAAAGCAGCGCACCTTTGATAATGGTTCTATTCCTCATCAAATTCATCTTCAAGAAATGAATGCCATTCTCCGTCGGCAAGGAGAACATTATCCATTCCTGAAGGAAAATAAAGAAAAGATAGAGAAAATCTTGACTTTCCGTATTCCTTACTACGTTGGCCCATTGGCTCGTGGCAATCGTGATTTTGCTTGGCTTACTCGAAATTCTGACCAAGCAATCCGACCTTGGAACTTTGAAGAAATTGTTGATAAGGCAAACTCTGCAGAAACCTTCATCAATAAGATGACTAACTATGACTTGTATCTGCCAGAAGAAAAAGTTCTGCCTAAGCACAGCCTGTTGTATGAAACATTTGCTGTCTATAATGAATTAACAAAAGTAAAATTTATTGCAGAAGGATTGAGAGACTATCAATTCCTTGATAGTGGGCAGAAGAAGCAAATCGTCAATCAATTATTCAAAGAGAAAAGAAAAGTAACTGAAAAAGCCATCGTCCATTATCTACACACTGTTGATGGATATGATGGAATCGAACTAAAAGGAATTGAAAAGCAATTTAACGCCAGTCTATCTACTTATCATGATTTACTCAAAATTATCAAGGATAAAGCGTTTATGGATGACCCTAAAAATGAAGAGATTCTTGAAAATATCGTCCACACGCTCACTATCTTCGAAGATCGTGAGATGATTAAGCAACGCCTTGCTCAATATGACTCCATCTTTGATGAAAAAGTAATCAAAGCACTAACTCGTCGACACTATACTGGTTGGGGAAAACTCTCTGCCAAGCTGATTAACGGTATCCGTGATAAAAAAAGCGGCAAAACGATTCTTGATTATCTAATTGATGACAGCTACAGCAATCGTAACTTTATGCAGTTAATAAAAGATGATGAACTTTCTTTCACTGAAATTATCCAAAAAGCACAAGTGGTCGGTAAGATAGACGATGTGAAGCAAGTTGTCCAAGAACTTCCAGGAAGCCCTGCCATTAAAAAGGGAATTTTACAAAGTATCAAGATTGTTGATGAACTTGTCAAGGTTATGGGCCATGCTCCCGAGTCCATTGTGATTGAGATGGCACGAGAAAATCAGACAACTGCCAGAGGGAAAAAGAATTCTCAACAAAGATATAAGCGCATTGAAGATGCACTAAAAAATTTAGCACGTGGACTTGATTCAAATATATTAAAAGAACATCCAACAGATAATATTCAACTTCAAAACGACCGTCTCTTCCTTTACTATCTCCAAAACGGGAAGGATATGTACACTGGGGAACCTCTTGACATCAACCAACTGAGCAGCTATGACATTGACCACATCATTCCACAGGCATTTATAAAGGATGATTCGCTCGATAACCGTGTCCTGACTAGCTCAAAGGATAATCGTGGTAAATCTGATAATGTTCCAAGTTTAGAGATTGTTCAAAAAAGAAAAGCTTTTTGGCAACAATTATTGGATTCCAAATTGATTTCAGAACGTAAATTTAATAATTTGACTAAGGCTGAACGTGGTGGTTTGACAGAACATGACAAAGCTGGCTTCATCAAACGCCAACTAGTTGAAACAAGGCAAATCACAAAACATGTTGCTCAGATTTTGGATGCTCGCTTCAATACAGAAGTGACTGTGAAGGATAAGAAGAACCGTTCTGTCAAAATCATCACTTTGAAATCCAATCTAGTTTCCAACTTCCGTAAAGAATTTAGGTTATACAAGGTGCGGGAAATTAATGACTACCACCACGCACATGATGCCTATTTAAATGCAGTAGTTGCTAAGGCTATCCTTAAGAAATATCCTAAACTAGAGCCTGAATTCGTCTATGGTGACTATCAAAAGTACGATCTTAAGAGATACATCTCCAGATCCAAAGATCCTAAAGAAGTTGAAAAAGCAACTGAAAAGTATTTCTTCTACTCAAACTTGTTGAACTTCTTTAAAGAAGAGGTGCATTACGCAGACGGAACTACCGTAAAAAGAGAGAATATCGAATACTCCAAGGATACTGGAGAAATCGCTTGGAATAAGGAAAAAGATTTCGCTACAATCAAAAAAGTACTTTCACTTCCGCAGGTGAATATTGTGAAGAAGAGGGAAGAGCAAACAGGTGGCTTTTCTAAAGAGTCCATCCTTCCTAAAGGAAATTCTGATAAGCTAATCCCTCGAAAAACAAAGGATATTCTTTGGGACACTACTAAATATGGGGGATTTGATAGCCCCGTTATCGCCTATTCGATCCTGCTCATAGCTGATATCGAAAAAGGGAAAGCGAAAAAACTGAAGACTGTCAAGACTCTAGTTGGTATTACCATCATGGAGAAAGACGCTTTTGAGGATAATCCAATAACTTTCCTTGAAAATAAAGGCTATCATAATGTACGTAAAGAAAATATCCTCTGCCTGCCTAAATATAGTTTGTTTGAACTGGAAAATGGGCGCAGACGTATGCTTGCCAGTGCGAAAGAACTTCAAAAAGGTAATGAAATAGTGCTTCCAGCATATTTAACAACCTTGCTCTACCATGCTAAAAACATTCATAGACTAGACGAACCAGAGCATTTGAAATATATTCAGAAACACCGAAATGAATTTCAGGATTTATTAAATCTTGTATCTGAGTTCTCTCAAAAATATGTCCACGCTGAAGCGAATCTGGAGAAAATCAAGAATTTATATGCAGACAATGAGCAGGCAGATATAGAAATCCTAGCAAATTCATTTATCAATTTGTTGACCTTCACTGCTTTGGGTGCTCCTGCTGCCTTTAAATTTTTTGACAAAGATGTTGATCGAAAACGATACACAACTGTATCTGAAATCCTCAACTCCACCCTCATCCACCAATCTATCACTGGTCTCTATGAGACTCGGGTTGACTTAAGTAAAATAGGAGAAGACTAATGGGATGGAGAACCGTTGTTGTCAATACACACTCTAAACTCTCTTACAAGAACAATCACTTGATTTTTAAAGATGCCTCTCGGACAGAGTTAATTCACCTGTCCGAGGTGGATATCTTACTTTTGGAGACGACAGATATTGTACTCTCAACCATGTTGATTAAGCGATTGGTGGATGAAAATATTCTGGTCATTTTTTGTGATGATAAACGCTTGCCAACGGCATACTTAATGCCTTACTACGGTCGGCATGATTCCAGTTTACAACTCTCTCGTCAAATAGCTTGGAATGAAGATGTAAAGGCGGAAATCTGGACAACCATCATTGCACAAAAAATTCTCAATCAAGCTTTTTATCTGGGGACTTGTGGTTTTCTGGAAAAGAGCCAGTCCGTCATCGATCTCTATCATGGTTTGGATTTGTTTGATCCTAGTAACCGCGAAGGGCACGCAGCTCGTATTTATTTCAACACCTTGTTTGGGAATGATTTCAGTCGTGAGCAAGATGGTGATATCAATGCTGCCTTGGACTACGGCTACACCTTGATTTTGAGTATGTTTGCGCGTGAGATTGTCTTGTCTGGCTGTATGACTCAGTTTGGATTGAAACATGCTAATCAGTTTAATCAATTCAACCTAGCCAGCGATATTATGGAGCCTTTTCGTCCGATTATTGATAGAATTGTCTATGAAAATCGAAACAGTTCTTTTGTCAAAATCAAGCGAGAACTTTTCACTATTTTCTCAGACACCTTCCACTATAATGGAAAGGATATGTATCTGACCAATATCGTCAGTGACTATACTAAGAAAGTCATCCAAGCTCTCAATCAACCCGAGAAAGGAGTTCCTGAGTTTAGGATATGAGCTATCGATATATGCGTATGATTTTAATGTTTGACATGCCCGTTGATACAGCTGAGGAACGCAAGGCCTATCGGAAATTTCGGAAGTTCCTCATAGATGAGGGATTTATCATGCACCAATTCTCCATCTATAGCAAGCTCTTACTCAACAACTCTGCTAATAATGCTATGATTGAGCGACTCAAAATTCATAACCCTAAAAAAGGGAACATTACTCTCTTAACCGTTACAGAAAAGCAGTTTTCTCGCATGATTTACTTAAATGGCGAGCGAAATACCAGCGTAGCAAACTCCGACGCACGCTTGGTCTTTCTAGGAGAGGAGCCTAGAGATGAAGATTAATTTCTCACTATTGGATGAACCATTAGCTATTGAAAATGCAACTTTTTTAGTGTTGGAAGACCAGTTTACCTTTTCAACCATTGTCAAGCAGTTCTACCAATATACTGATGATGGGGAGTTGAAGTTGTTTGATAGAAATCTAAAAGCACTGAAAGAGTCCGAGTTACTAGTGATAACGGATGTCTTAGGATACAATCTCAACTCACCTGCCATGCTTAAGCTGATACATACTGATTTAGAAAATCAACTCAATGACAAGCCCGAAGTCAAGTCCATGATTGAAAAGTTGGTTGCTACGATTACAGAATTGCTGGCATTTGAATGTTTGGAAAACGAGTTAGACCTAGAGTATGATGAAATTACCATTCTAGAGTTGATCGATGCACTTGGAGTCAAAGTTGAAACCCTGAGTGATACACCTTTTGAAAAGATGCTAGAAATTGTCCAGGTTTTTAAATATCTTTCGAAAAAGAAGCTCCTTGTTTTCATCAATGCATCCGCCTATCTATCAAAGGATGAGTTAGTAAATTTGATAGAGTATATCCAACTCAATCAACTAAGGGTTTTATTTGTCGAACCTCGGAAAGTCTATGATTTTCCACAGTATGTGCTGGATTCTGATTATTTCTTGAACCCTGAAAATATGGTATAATAAGAGTAACAATTGAAACCTGACGAGCTGAAGTCTGGCTGGGACGAATGGCGCGATTACGAAATTTCGTGAGAAAAATTTTTCTACGAGGTTTTAGAGCTGTGTTGTTTCGAATGGTTCCAAAACACGAAGTTTACTTACTGAAGAAAGCTGTACGTTTTAGAGCTGTGTTGTTTCGAATGGTTCCAAAACTATATTTTTTTCATTATCCAGCAACTAAGCGTTTTAGAGCTGTGTTGTTTCGAATGGTTCCAAAACATTTATGAAGATCCATATACAATTTCACGTGTTTTAGAGCTGTGTTGTTTCGAATGGTTCCAAAACTTGGGATAGGAAACAAAATGGCGAAACTGTGTTTTAGAGCTGTGTTGTTTCGAATGGTTCCAAAACCTTTTTTGATAAAAAGGGTTGACTATTACCGTTTTAGAGCTGTGTTGTTTCGAATGGTTCCAAAACAGGAAGACCTTAAATATCGAATTGACTCAAGTTTTAGAGCTGTGTTGTTTCGAATGGTTCCAAAACGATAGACTTAGCTGAGATAAGGAAAGCAACGTTTTAGAGCTGTGTTGTTTCGAATGGTTCCAAAACTTTTAGACAAGGAGAAGAATGTGCTTATTAGTTTTAGAGCTGTGTTGTTTCGAATGGTTCCAAAACAGTAGCATTTCCATCGCCACCTAAAATGTTGTTTTAGAGCTGTGTTGTTTCGAATGGTTCCAAAACAAACGAAAGGATTTTAGAAGATAATATGTTGTTTTAGAGCTGTGTTGTTTCGAATGGTTCCAAAACATACCACGGGCAAGAATTGCAACGTCTACAGTTTTAGAGCTGTGTTGTTTCGAATGGTTCCAAAACAATAACTCATGTTTACAGGTCTGTTTGCCTGTTTTAGAGCTGTGTTGTTTCGAATGGTTCCAAAACCTTGTCATACTCGTACACAATTTCTATATGGTTTTAGAGCTGTGTTGTTTCGAATGGTTCCAAAACAATAGCTAACTTCCCTTTTGCGAAATTCTCGTTTTAGAGCTGTGTTGTTTCGAATGGTTCCAAAACTGTAGTAGAGGTTGAAAATCTTGTTTCTAAGTTTTAGAGCTGTGTTGTTTCGAATGGTTCCAAAACCAATCTGTTTTTGTTGTTTGAAAATAGTATGTTTTAGAGCTGTGTTGTTTCGAATGGTTCCAAAACTTTTTCTTCTTCAGTTTCAAAAGCTGAATGGTTTTAGAGCTGTGTTGTTTCGAATGGTTCCAAAACAAGATAAAACGCAAGGATATAGAAGATTTCGTTTTAGAGCTGTGTTGTTTCGAATGGTTCCAAAACTATCTATAAAGTTGCCTTCTCAGCAGATAAGTTTTAGAGCTGTGTTGTTTCGAATGGTTCCAAAACCATACTGATTCGTCAGAAGAGTCATCGCAAGTTTTAGAGCTGTGTTGTTTCGAATGGTTCCAAAACTGTGTAATTTCTGCAAAAGTTTCATCGTTGGTTTTAGAGCTGTGTTGTTTCGAATGGTTCCAAAACATTGAAGAGTCCGGAAAAGGATAAACCTAGGTTTTAGAGCTGTGTTGTTTCGAATGGTTCCAAAACAAGTCCCTGTTGTTTGACCTCTTACAGGGTGTTTTAGAGCTGTGTTGTTTCGAATGGTTCCAAAACAAGAACACGAAACGAAAATAAGAACAGTAAGTTTTAGAGCTGTGTTGTTTCGAATGGTTCCAAAACTTCAAGTTTCTTGCTATCTTCTTCAGTTGCGTTTTAGAGCTGTGTTGTTTCGAATGGTTCCAAAACAATATCAGGTTTGTTGAGGGAAGAACGTCAGTTTTAGAGCTGTGTTGTTTCGAATGGTTCCAAAACATGATATTGATGATTTCTTAAGTATGGTTGGTTTTAGAGCTGTGTTGTTTCGAATGGTTCCAATCTACATAAAAAGCTACTCATTTTTTGAGTAGCTTTTTAACTATTCCAACCCTACACATAGCTCATTCCTTTATAGAAAAGGAAAACGGCTAGTGCGACAAAAAGTAGGATTGCTCCGATTCGCTGGCTGGTGCTGTACATTCTTCTCTCCCATTTAACTGGAAAGATGACTGCTAGCAAAGCCCCGCCTACTGCGCCACCGATATGCCCTGCTAGGCTGATTCCTGGAATCAGAACACTTCCAATGATATTTATCACGAAAAGAGTCAGGTAGGATTGTCCTAACTGCTGGATATAGGGGCTACGAGTTGCGTAGCGCAAAACGATAACCGCAGCAAATAGTCCATAGAGGGAGGTAGATGCTCCTGCTGCTAGGACTTTCGGTGTGAAAGTAAACACAAAGAGATTGCCCATCATTCCTGATAAGAGATAGAGAAAAAAGAACTGCTTGGATCCGAAAATCTCCTCCACCTGTCGTCCAAGAAAGTAGAGAGAAAGCATGTTAACAATGAAATGCTCCCAACCGATATGCACAAATATAGCTGAAAAAAGGCGCCAAATCTGCTCTGGGAACAGGCGAATAATCGGTCCATACATAGCTCCAAACTGAAACAGAGTTTTTGCCTGATCAAAGTTAATCCCCGTAGTAATCAGCATCAGTAGAAATGCAAAGCCAGTCACTAGGAGAAAAAAACTAGTCACAGGGTAACGTTTATCAAAGATTTCCTTCATCGATTAGTACCTCCTGGACGGGAATATCATGGTCTTCCGAGTTAAATTCTTGAACTTGACAAGGATAGATTGTACTCAGGCTATGCCCAGCAAAATTCTCCAAATAACGGTCGTAGTAGCCTCCGCCATATCCTATCCGATATCCCTCTGTTGTAAAAGCCAGCCCCGGAACATGAATCAAATCAATCTGAGAGGCATCCACCACTTCCAAGTTCCCTTGGGGTTCCAATAAACCAAAGGAAGTTTTTACCAACTGTTGCGGATCGTAAACCACAAACTCCATACGCCCCTTGGGATAGGTTTTAGGTATCATAACCTTCTTGCCATCTCTTAGTGCCTGGCCAATCAGTCCCTGCGTTTGAAACTCATGCGGAAAAGAGAGGTAGGTTGCGATGACCTTGGCTTCTTGGTAAAAAGGATGGTGCAAAAGTCGATCGGTTAGAGCTCGATCCATAGTATTTTTTTGCTTCTGAGGAATGACCTTCATTTCTTGCAAGACTTGCTTACGTAATTCCGATTTCATAGACAACACCTCTACTCTGCTACTTTCTTTTTCAGGAAGCTAGAGACCGCATCCACTCCAATAGCTAAGGCTTCTTCCTTGGGGCTCATCTGAGGGTGATGAAGAGCATAGGGACTATCAATACCCAGCCAAAACATAACGCCATCCACCTTTGAAAGGAGATAGCCAAAGTCCTCGCCAGTCATAGCAGGCTCGATATTAATCAACTCGATTCCCTCTTTTTCTTCAAAGAAGTCCATCAGTTCACGCGCCAAGGCTGGATTGTTCTCAACAGGAAGGTAGCCTCCTTGCTTGAGTTCCACTTCGACTTCCATATCAAAGGCTGCTGCAACCCCTTCTGCGACTGTCTTGACTCTTTTTTGTACTAGTAGGCTCATATCCTGGGTCAAGGCGCGAATGGTTCCATGCAAAAAGGCTGTATCTGTGATGACATTGTTGGTGGTTCCAGCCTGGAAAAGGCCAAAGGTCACTACTGCTCCCTCGATTGGGTTAACATTGCGGCTGACCACTGACTGTACTTGGGTCACAAAGTAACTAGCAGCCACCAAAGCATCATTGGCTTCATGCGGAAAGGCTGCGTGGCCACCTTTTCCTTTGAAACGGATCTTCACCTCGCAAGTCCCAGCAAAGAGTGTATGGGTGTTGGTCGCAATCTGGCCAACTTTCAAATCCGGGCGAACATGGAGTCCATAAAACTGGTCTGGTAGCCAGTCCCCAAAAGCGCCATCCTCATACATGAGCATGCCACCCGCTTCATTTTCTTCAGCAGGTTGAAACAGAAAAAGCAGATTATTCTTTGGTTGCTCCTCCAGGGCGTGCTCAAGACAGCCCAAGGCAATGGTCATATGAAAATCATGTCCGCAAGCATGCATACGACCTTGGTGTTGGGAAGAAAAAGGTAGTCCCGTTTGTTCAAGGATAGGGAGACCATCAATGTCTGTCCGCCAACCAATGGTCCGCTCCGGCTGACTTCCCTGCAAATAAACCAAAACACCTGTCCGCCACGTACGAACCTGAACAAAATCCTTGCCCGCAGTCAATTTCTCAATCACTTCCAGCAAATATGCCTGAGTTTTGAACTCTTCTAAGCCAATCTCTGGAATCTGGTGCAAATCTCGTCGAGTCTGAATCAAATCTAACATCTATCTATCCTCCGATATAGCAGAAAGAGGCTGGAAAAAGGGTTCCGCCTCTTTTTTTACTTTTACAATTACAAGGTACGAAGCGCATCCTCTAGCGCTGTTTTTTGTTGGGTTTGGGCATCAATTTCTTTGATGATACGAGCTGGAACACCTGCTACCACCACATTTTCTGGGACATCTTGAGTCACGATAGCTCCTGCAGCGACAACTGAACCACTACCGATTTGGACACCTTCGATAACCACTGCATTAGCTCCAATGAGAACATTGTCTCCGACACGAACTGGATTGGCACTGGCTGGCTCAATCACACCTGCCAAAACTGCACCTGCACCAACGTGGCTGTTTTTCCCAACGATGGCACGGCCACCAAGGATGGCACCCATATCAATCATGGTACCAGCACCGATTTCTGCTCCGATATTGATGACAGCTCCCATCATGATAACAGCATTGTCACCAATTTCCACTTGGTCGCGGATGATAGCACCTGGCTCGATACGAGCGTTGATAGTACGTTTATCTAGCAAGGGAACTGCCGAATTACGAGCATCTTGCTCAACAACATAGTCTTGATTTTCAACCAAGCCTTCGAGAAGCGGAGCGATATCCTTCCAGTCCCCGAATAAGACATTCCCTAGTTTAACAACAGAGCTGGGCACGGCAGTTGCGAGTTCTCCTTCAAAGGTTACTTTGACACTGGTTTTCTTTTCAGCATTAGCGATAAATTGGATAATTTCTTGAGCGTTCATTTTTGTGGCAGTCATAGGCGCCTCCTGGTTCATTATAATGATACCTATTCTACCAAAAAAGGCTTCAAATTTGAAGCCTCAACTATCAAATAAGCATCTTTACTTGGCTTGTTTTGCTTCTTCTATGGATAAGAAAATCATTGGAACGATAATCAACACCATAGCTAAAGCCAAAAAACCATCCATGACCAATCCCAGAAAAAGAACACTTAATAGAGCTGAAGAGAGAGGCTCGCTAGCGCTCACTACAGAGACGACCAGAGGAGAAACGAGAGAGACGGCCTTCATAGACAGGAAGAAAGCAAAAGCCGTTCCAAACACAGCAATAGTAAAACAAATCAAAAAACTCGTCACATCAAGTTGAAAGGTAATCTGATGAACAGAATAAAGAAAATTGCTAAAAACACCTGCTAACAACATCCCCCAACCAACGGTTGGCACAAAACCATAGTCACGTGCAAAACGCTGAGGCAGGATAACGTTGAACATGACCCCTACAGCACTGAGTAGCCCTGTCACCAAAGCCAGAGGCGTCATTGATAGCTTGGATAAATCTCCTTTTGTAGCCATCAAAAAAACACCTAACATGGCAATTAAAACATAGAGAATCGCTGTAATCGAGGCCTTTTTCTGGTAGACAATGCGATTGTAAAACAAAATAAAAACAGGGCTGATAAATTGCAAAATGGTCGCCGTCGTCGCATTTGAATACTCAACGCAGAGATAGAAGAAAAACTGCACAGAAAAAATACCTAGAATAGCATAGGCTAAAAAAGGTAGATAATTTCTCTTATCACGCCAAATGTCCAATAATCGGGTGCGCAACTGAAAGGCAGATAGGCCTAAAACCAAACTCCCCGCCACTAGTAAACGCATAGAAGTAATCCATCCAGAAGACACTGGATAATGAGTGAAAAAATACTCCCCTAAAATCCCACAAATTCCCCAGATTAAGCCTGAGAGTAGCGAGTATAGTGTTCCCTTAACAATCTTTTTCTGATAATGATTCATATTCTTATTGTAACACGAAACCGACAAAGAAAAAAGTAGCACGAAACATAATATTAAATGAAACCTGCTACTTTTTATTCTATCGATTTGATTGATTTGAGCGAGTTGATGAACTTGTTCCAGAACGGCCACTTGAACCTGGAAGAGTTGGGCTAGGAAGACTCGGTAAACTTCCTAGAATGCTCTTCCAAGCATTTTGATAATCGGCATCGCTCCCTCCGATGGCAAAGCGATAAGTGGTTACTGGCGCCCCTTCTTTAGTAGCCCAATAGCTCGTTACTGTAGAACCTGAAACGGTGACTTCTTTGCCATTGATTGTGACCTTGCCTGCTTTCTCCCCTGTCGATTTGAGGACTTGAGATTTTGTCACACTTGGATCGAGATTGAAGCGCTCATTTCCCCATATTCCAGGTTCGGCTTGCTGGATAGCATTAACCAAGTGAGCCATATAATTGGCGTTTCGATAATGACCAGCCCCCTTAGCTAGCGGTCGGTTGTCGTCGTGTCCTATCCAACCACCTAGAGTCAACCGAGGTGTAGAAAGCATGAGCCACATATTTTCATCTTCATTGGTCGTACCAGTCTTTCCAATCCAGTCAGCACGAGCCAGACTTGGGTTGATAGAGGCTAAATCAGTCTGAAAGCTTGACGTAACTCGAGATGAAATGACATCACGAAGTAGACTTTGCATGATGGTCGCTGTCGCTTTTGAATAAACTTGAACAGGTTGACTTTTATATTCATAAATCACTTGACCCGTCGTCGATTCAATCTTGGAAATCATATGTTTCTTATGATAGACTCCATTATTAGCCAAGGTCTGATATCCGTTGGTATGCTGGGCAACTGTAACCTCAATCCCCCCACCCATCGGCAGACTTTCAATACCATATTCTGGGATTTCATAACCCATTTTTTCCATATAACCCTTGACATCAACACCCTTCTCTCGAAGTGTGCGATAAGTCCAGTAGGCTGGGATATTCCATGAATAATTGAGGGCCTCTCCCAAGGTCATCATCCCTGTGCCAGGACTATTGACATACATGATGGGATTGCCGTTTGAAAAGTTTGTCGGATAGTTTGATAAGATACTTGCGCTTCCCATCAAACCTTGGTCAATCGCGATACCATAGGCCAGTATAGGCTTAGTGGTTGAAGCTGGAGAACGCTTGGTATCAATAGCGTGATTGTTCTGATTTTCCTGATAATTACGGCCACCGACAAAGCCAAGAATAGCTCCCGTTTGATTGTCCATAAGGAGATTTCCTACCTCAGGCTGGCCTGTCGAATCATCTAGCAATCGGCCATAATTTGCCACTGCATTCTGCATAGCTGTGTGAACTTTTTTATTGATGGTAGTAGTAATTTTATAACCACCATTTTCGATTTCCTTAGCTGCCAACTCACGATATGCTTTTTGGATGGATTCATTCTTTAACTCCTGAGCAGAGACATGATCTCTCGCAACTAGATAGTCATACATCCGATCTGTGGCTTCTGATAGAGCTGCAAAATAAAGATAATCACGTGAAGCAGTACTCACACTACCTGATGGTAAGAAATCTTTTCGTACATCATAAGACTTATACTGCTCATAGTCTTTCTGACTCAAGGCGCCTGTTCGATACATATTGTAGAGGACATCTTTCCCACGCTTTAAACCGAGGGCCATATCCTCATCACTCTTCAAACTTCCGTCAGATTCATAAGGGGAATAACTAATCGGGCTTTGCGGCAAGCCTGCGATAAAAGCCGCTTGAGGTACCGTCAAGTCCGAAGCATTAACACCAAAGATTCCTTCTGCAGCTTGCTGGGCACCTGCAATGTTTTGACCCTTATGATTGCGACCGAAAGGAGCAATATTCAGATAGGTTGTCAGAATTTCGTCCTTACTCATGACACGCTCCAAGGCAAGAGCATCTATGATTTCTGTCGCCTTACGAGTCAAAGTCGGAGCATCTCCAACCACCTGCTGTTTGATGACCTGTTGTGTTAAAGTTGAGCCACCACTGGATGAACCCAATCCCACAAGCGTTCCTAAAGTTGCACGAATAACAGCCTTTGGAACTACCCCCTTATGCTCAGCAAAATGCTCATCCTCCGTCGCAATGATGGCTTTTTTTAGATTATCAGATATAGCATCCGATGCTACTGAAGTGCGCAATAAATCACCCTCAATTGAAGCAATGGTGCTCCCATCAGCATAATAAATCTCCGAAATGGAGGTAATATCCTTGACCCGATTAACCAACTCCTCTGATTGAGGGATAGAGACCTTATCAAATAAGGCGACACCGTAACCTATAGCTATTCCAGCCCCAAAAAATCCACCTATGACAGCCAAGACGAAAAGCGTATTAAAGGTCACTTTCAAGCCATTCAAAATCTTGGCAAGGATAGAGGCTACTCTAAATCCGCCTAAGACACTTGAATCTGCGACTTTTTTTCTTGATTTGTTTTGGTTTATTACCGTTTTTACTTCATTGTTTCTTTTTTCCATGAATGTCCTCACTTTCTTTATTATACCATAAAAGGGAAACTTTCAATAAAATAGCCACTTTCTTCCCTATTCCACTAGGCTATTGCCCAAGTTTGTGATACAATAGGTAGAAACAATATTTTAAAAAGGAGAAAAGACATATGCACATTTTTGATGAGCTAAAAGAGCGTGGTTTGATTTTTCAAACGACTGATGAAGAAGCTTTGCGTAAAGCCCTAGAAGAAGGTCAAGTTTCTTATTATACCGGCTACGATCCAACTGCTGATAGCCTTCACCTCGGTCACCTTGTCGCAATCTTGACCAGTCGTCGTTTACAACTAGCAGGTCACAAACCTTATGCGCTCGTTGGCGGTGCTACAGGTCTCATCGGAGATCCGTCCTTCAAAGATGCTGAGCGTAGTCTCCAAACAAAAGACACGGTGGATGGCTGGGTCAAGTCTATCCAAGGACAACTTTCTCGCTTTCTTGACTTTGAAAACGGTGAAAATAAAGCTGTCATGGTCAACAACTACGACTGGTTTGGCAGCATCAGCTTCATTGACTTCCTCCGTGATGTCGGAAAATACTTCACCGTCAACTACATGATGAGCAAGGAGTCAGTGAAGAAACGAATTGAAACAGGGATTTCTTACACAGAGTTTGCCTACCAAATCATGCAAGGGTATGACTTCTATGTCCTTAACCAAGAGCACAATGTTACCCTTCAAATCGGTGGTTCTGACCAGTGGGGAAACATGACAGCTGGTACTGAATTGCTTCGTCGTAAGGCTGACAAGACAGGCCACGTTATCACCGTTCCCCTTATCACAGATGCGACTGGTAAGAAATTTGGTAAATCAGAAGGAAACGCCGTTTGGCTCAACCCTGAAAAGACTTCTCCATACGAAATGTACCAATTCTGGATGAACGTCATGGATGCTGACGCTGTTCGTTTCTTGAAGATCTTTACTTTCTTGACACTTGATGAGATCGAAGACATTCGTAAACAATTTGAAGCAGCTCCACACGAACGCTTAGCTCAAAAAGTCTTGGCTCGTGAGGTCGTAACACTTGTACACGGAGAAGAAGCCTACAAAGAAGCCCTTAACATTACGGAGCAACTCTTTGCTGGAAACATCAAAAACCTTTCTGTCAAAGAACTCAAACAAGGACTTCGTGGAGTGCCAAACTACCAAGTACAAGCTGACGAAAACCTCAACATCGTCGAAATCCTCGTATCAGGTGGCGTTGTCAACTCAAAACGCCAAGCTCGCGAAGATGTTCAAAACGGAGCTATCTATGTCAACGGCGACCGCATCCAAGACCTGGACTATGTTTTGAGTGACGCAGACAAACTTGAAAATGAACTCACCGTTATCCGCCGTGGTAAGAAGAAATACTTCGTCCTTACATATTAAAAAATAGACTGGAGGCATTTGCCATCCAGTTCTTTTTTTGCTAGACTAAAACTATGAATACAAACCTCAAACCCAAACTTCAACGTTTTGCTACTGCGACTGCCTTTGCCTGCCCTATCTGTCAAGAAAACCTCACCTTGGTAGAGACTAGTCTCAAGTGTAGCAACCGCCATTCTTTTGACTTAGCAAAATTCGGCTATGTCAATCTGGCACCGCAAATCAAGCAATCTACCAACTACGACAAGGAAAACTTTCAAAACCGACAACAAATCCTAGAAGCTGGATTTTATCAGGCTATTTTAGAAGGTGTCTCGGACTTACTAGAAACTAATCCATCCGCAAAAACTGTCTTGGATATCGGTTGTGGCGAAGGCTTCTACTCTCGTAAACTCCAAGAAAGTCACTCTGATAAAACCTTCTATGCCTTTGACATCTCAAAAGACTCGGTCCAAATCGCTACTAAGAGTGAACCCAACTGGGCAGTCAATTGGTTCGTCGGCGACTTAGCTCGCCTTCCTATAAAAGACGCTAGCATGGATATTCTACTTGATATCTTCTCACCTGCCAATTATGGAGAATTTCACCGCGTTTTATCCAAAGACGGTATCTTGATCAAGGTCATCCCAACTGAAAACCACCTCAAAGAAATCCGCCAAATGGCGCAGGACCAACTGACAAAGAAGGATTATTCCAACCAAGATATCAAGAAACATTTCCAGGAACACTTCAGCATCCAATCTAGTCAGATAGCCTCCCTGACCAAACCCATCACAGCAGAGCAACGCCAAGCCCTAATCAGCATGACGCCTCTTCTCTTTCACGTCGACCATACCAAGATTGACTGGAGCCAACTGACAGAGATTACCATTGAAGCAGAGATTCTGGTTGGGAAAGTACTGTAAACGTATCTACATAATCAAAAAACGCACCTTTTTAAGATGCGTTTTGTTTTATAGTCTCGTGTAAAGAATCTTAGTTCAAGTGCCAGATGTCTTCGTTGTACTGAGCGATTGTACGGTCAGATGAGAAGAATCCTGCTTTAGAAATGTTAACGATAACTTTATCCAACCATGCGTCACGGTCTTCGTAGTCAGCCAACATTTGCTCTTTCACCTTGATGTAGTCTTCCAAGTCAAGGAGAGTCATGAACCAGTCTTTGTTAATCAACTCATTGTAAAGACGTTCCAAGCGTTCTTTCTTACCTACTGCAAGAACAGCGTCGCTGACGATGAAGTCAACCAATGGTTTGATAGCTTCACGAGCGTAGAATTCGCTTGATTTGTAAGCTGCTTTTGCGTAAAGGTCGATAACAGTTTCAGAATCTTCACCAAAGATGTAGATATTTTCGTCGCCAACCAACTCAGCGATTTCCACATTAGCACCATCCATAGTACCAAGAGTCAAAGCTCCGTTCAACATGAATTTCATGTTACCAGTACCTGAAGCTTCTTTAGAAGCAAGTGAGATTTGTTCTGAGATGTCACATGCTGGGATAAGGAAGCTTGCTGCAGTAACGTTGTAGTTTTCAACCATTACGACTTGCAAGTGTGGAGCTACTGCTGGGTCGTTCGCAATCACTTCTGACAAGCAAAGGATCAAGTGGATGATGTCTTGAGCGATTGTGTAGGCAGGAGCTGCTTTACCACCAAAGAATACTGTAATTGGACGAGCAGGGATGTTACCAGCCTTGATGTCAAGGTATTTGTGAATCACATACAAAGCATTCATTTGTTGGCGTTTGTACTCGTGAAGACGTTTGATTTGGATATCAAAGATAGAGTTTGTATTGATTTCCACACCTTGGTGTTCTTTCAAGTGACGAGCCAATTTGCGCTTGTTGTGAGCTTTGATGCTTTCCAATTTTTCTTTGACAGCAGCCTTGTCTTCGTATGACAAGAGTTTTTCAAGCTCATCTGCTTCATGGTGCCATCCCTCTCCAATAATCTCATCCAAGTAGTGAGACAGTCTTGGATTGGCATGCATGAGCCAACGACGGAATGTGATACCGTTTGTTTTGTTGTTGAATTTTTCTGGGTAGATGTCGTAGAATGCTTTCAACTCTGAGTTCTTCAAGATCTCAGTGTGAAGGGCTGCTACCCCGTTAACACTGTATCCGTAGTGGATATCCATGTGAGCCATGTGTACACGGTCGTTTTCATCAATGATTTGAACAGCTGGGTCTTTGTATTCTGCTTTCACACGACGGTCCAATTCTTTGATGATTGGTACCAAGTGAGGAACCACTTCTTCCAAGAATTCAAGAGGCCATTTTTCAAGGGCTTCAGCAAGGATGGTGTGGTTAGTGTAGGCAGTCATGCTACGAACGATAGAGATTGCTTCGTCAAGCTCGATACCACGCGCAGTCAAAAGACGGATCAATTCAGGGATCACCATTGATGGGTGAGTATCGTTGATTTGTACAACTGCGTAGTCTGCAAGGTCATGCAAGTTGCTTCCTTTTTCGATTGCTTCGTCGATGATCAATTGCGCACCGTTTGAAACCATGAAGTATTGTTGGAAGATACGGAGCAATTCACCTTGCTTGTCGCTGTCGTCTGGATAAAGGAAGAGTGTCAAGTTGCGAACGATATCTGTCTTGTCAAAGTCGATACCATCTTTGATGATAGAAGAATCAACTGAATCCAAGTCAAACAAACGCAAGCGGTTCTTAGTTTCTGTCTTGTAACCAGGTACATCGATATCGTAAAGGGTAGATGTCAATGTGAAGTGTGCAAATGGCACTTGGTAGCTACGGCTTGAGCGAACCAACCAGTTTTGCTCAGTCAACCAAGCGTTAGGAATCGTTTCTTGTTGGTTGTTTTTTAGAACTTGTTGGAAAAGACCGAAGTGGTAGTTCAATCCAACACCGTCACCATTCAAACCAAGTGTAGCGATTGAGTCGATAAAGCAGGCTGCCAAACGTCCCAAACCACCGTTACCAAGTGATGGTTCCAATTCTACTTCTTCGATTTCGATTAACTCTTTACCTGCAGCTGCAAGTTCTTTTTTGACATCGTCGTAAAGGCCGAGGTTAATCAAGTTGTTTGACAAGAGTTTACCGATCAAGAACTCAGCTGAGATGTAGTAAACTTTTTTCTTACCAGTGTTGACTGGTTTTTGACTGCTAGCAAGCTTGCTGTAGTTGAGAAGAGCAAGGTAAAGCTCTTCATTGCTACATTCTGCAATAGTTTTATTGTAACGTTTTTGTACAAATTCGTTTAATGGTAACATGTTTTTGTGTCTCCTGATATTGTCTTATTTCTTTAATTCTACCAAATTTTCATTAATTCTGCGATAAATTGTAGTCAAGTCAAGCAAAGTTTCTTCAACAGCTGGTGTGAGTTGGTCTGCTGTCATACGCCATGACCAGTTTCCCCCAAGAGTAGATGGGTAGTTCATGCGAGCTGACTCATCTAGTTCTAGCAAATCTTGCATAGTTGCAATGGCCATGAAGCTAACGGATGAAAATACTGTGCGAAGCATTGCATGTGGCACTGTTTCGTACTCTTTACGGTTGGTGTAACGCGCCATATACTCACGAGTTGGATCGTCGATCTCATTACGGTACCAACCAAGGACCGTATTGTTATCGTGTGTTCCTGTGTACATAACCGAGTTGGCAGGTGCCAAGTGTGGGCTATCGATACTTTCGTCTTCTGGATTAAAGGCAAATTGAAGAATCTTCATCCCTGGGAAGCCAGTACGTTCGCGCAGCTCGATAACCTCATCTGTCATGAAACCAAGGTCTTCTGCGATGATGTTTAGCTCACCAAGCTCTTCCTTAACGGCTGCAAAAAGCTTGTAGCCAGGACCTTTCACCCATTTACCAGGGGCTGCTGTATCGGAACCAGCAGGAATTTCCCAGTAAGATTCGAAACCACGGAAGTGGTCGATACGAACGATGTCATAAATCTTGAAACTTTCGCGCAAGCGTTCAATCCACCATTTGTAGCCGTCTTGGTCCATTGCTTCCCAGTCATAGATTGGGTTCCCCCAAAGTTGACCATCCGCAGAAAACTCATCTGGAGGGCAACCTGCAATGTGAGTCGCTTTTCCGTTTTCTTCTGTTTTAAAGAGATGTGGATTTGCCCACATATCGCTTGAATCTTCCGCAACATAGATTGGCATATCTCCAACAATTTCGATGTGGTTGTCGTTAGCATAAGCTTTCAATTTCAACCATTGTTGGAAGAAGAAGTATTGAGTCACACGGTGGTAAACCAACTTGTCTGCCAATTTCTCACGGTAGCTTTCAAGTGCTGAAGCTTTACGAGCACGAGCATCTGCATCTGGCCATTCTGTCCATGCTAGATTGTCAAAATGCTCTTTAATCGCCATATACTCAGCAAAGAGTTCAAGCCATGATTGGTTTTCCTGAGCAAATCTCTCAAACGCTTTGACATCTCCCACTTCCAAGAAACGTTTGACCGCCTTTTCCAAAAGAGGACGACGTGCATAATAGATCTTAGCATAGTCAACTTCTGCTGGATTGCTTCCAAAGTCAACACCTTCAAGATCGCTAGCTTCCAACAAGCCTTGCTTTACCAAGATGTCAAGGTCGATAAAATGTGTGTTCCCAGCAAAGGCTGAGAATGATTGGTATGGAGAATCTCCATAACTAGTTGTTCCTAGAGGAAGGATTTGCCAGTAACGTTGCTTGGTACGAACCAAGAAATCAACGAAATCATAGGCGCTTTGGCCAAATGATCCAATCCCGTGAGCTCCTGGAAGAGAAGAGATGTGCATCAACACACCACTCTGACGTTTTTTCATAATAGCACCTCATGTATTTTTGTAATAAAACGTTGCGCAAATCAAGGCGCAAACGTTTGCGTCGGTTTAAGTATAACGTATTTCAAAAACAAATGCAAGCGGTTTTAGAAACTTTTTTTTGATTTCTTTTTCTTTGAATGGATCTTGGTTCCACTGTTATTTTATGAAACGAACACTTTTCTTATAAAGTTTTTCTAATTTAAGATAGTTGAAATAAAAAACAGCCTCATTTTTGCTAAGAAATCAGCCTAATCAATGCAATCGTTTCCCTTAGATATTTTCAAAGCAAGAAAACCTAAAAGTTGAAGTTTTTACCTATATAAATGCATTGATAAAAATTTGAAACCTTAAAATTTTTTTAAAAATTTTTCTAAAAAAGCTTGCAACCGTTTTCTATTTGTGTTATACTAGGTTCGTAAAAGAAAACGTTTGCGTTTTCTCATCAAATTATTTTTGTTATTCTTTAGGAGGAATACACTATGTCATCTAAATTCATGAAGAGCGCTGCTGTGCTCGGAACTGCTACTCTCGCTAGCTTGCTCTTGGTAGCTTGCGGAAGCAAATCTGCTGACAAAGCTGCTGATACTAGCTCTTCAGAAGCAAAAGAACTTACTTTCTACGTTGAAGACCAATATAAAGCCTTCGCTGAATCTGCTGCAAAAGCTTACGAAAAAGAATCCGGCGTAAAAGTTACTATCAAAACAGGTGACCAAATGGGTGGTCTTGATAACCTTTCACTTGACAACCAATCTGGTAAAGCTGCTGACGTTATGATGGCTCCATACGACCGTGTAGGTAGCCTTGGTACTGACGGACAACTTTCAGAAGTTACTCTTAGCGACGGTGCAAAGACAGACGATAAAACAAAATCACTTGTAACTGTCGGTGGTAAAGTCTATGGTGCTCCAGCTGTTATCGAATCACTCGTTTTGTACTATAACAAAGATTTGCTCAAAGAAGCTCCTAAAACATTTGCTGATTTGGAAAACCTTGCTAAAGACAGCAAATACGCTTTCGCTGGTGAAGATGGCAAAACTACTGCCTTCCTAGCTGACTGGACAAACTTCTACTACGCATACGGACTCCTTGCTGGTAATGGTGGTTATGTATTTGGTCAAAACGGTAAAGATCCTAAAGATATCGGACTTGCAAACGAAGGTTCAATTACAGCTATCAACTATGCTAAATCTTGGTATGAAAAATGGCCTAAAGGTATGCAAGATACTGAAGGAGCTCCAAACTTAATCCAGACTCAATTCCAAGAAGGCAAAACTGCTGCTATCATCGATGGTCCTTGGAAAGCTCAAGCATTCAAAGATGCTAAAGTAAACTACGGTGTTACGACTATCCCAACTCTTCCAAACGGTAAAAACTATGAAACATTTGGTGGTGGTAAGGCTTGGGTTATCCCAGCAAGCACTAAGAACCTTGAAGGAGCTCAAAAATTTGTAGACTTCCTTGTATCAACTGAACAACAAAAAGCATTCTACGATACTACTAACGAAATCCCAGCTAATACTGAAGCTCGTACTTATGCTGAAGGTAAAAACGATGAGTTGACAACATCTGTTATCAAACAGTTCAAGAACGCTCAACCAATGCCAAACATCTCACAAATGTCAGCTGTTTGGGATCCAGCGAAAACAATGCTCTTTGAAGCTGTAAGTGGTAAGAAAGATGCAAAAACAGCTGCTAACGATGCTGTAACATTGATCAAGGAAACAATCAAACAAAAATTTGGTGAATAATTGATTTGTTCAAGGGGGGTGGAAACAAAATCCCCCTTTGAATTTATAGATACGCCTATTATCATACGCACGTATCTTACAATCGAATCCGAGTTTTATCTCGCATCCTATGAAAGGAGTAATCATGGAAAAACAACAGCCTCGCAAAGCAGCCTTGCTGTCAATCATTCCTGGTTTAGGACAAATCTATAACAAACAAAAAGCTAAAGGATTTATTTTTCTTGGTGTTACTGTTCTATTTGTTCTGTATTTTCTAACACTTGCAAGCCCTGAATTGAGCAATTTGATCACACTTGGTGAAAAGGCTGGTCGTGATAATTCACTTTTCATGCTGATTCGTGGTGCTTTCCATTCTATCTTTGTTGTCGTTTACTTACTCTTTTATATCTTTAATATCAAAGATGCACATACAATTGCTAAACGTATCAATAACGGAATTCCTGTAGCTCGTACCTTCAAGGACATGATTAAAGGAATTTATGAGAATGGATTCCCATACCTTTTAATCATCCCATCGTATGTAGCGATGACATTTGCGATTATCTTCCCTGTTATCGTAACCTTGATGATTGCCTTTACCAACTACGACTTCCAACACTTGCCACCAAACAAATTGTTGGACTGGGTTGGTTTGACGAACTTCACAAATATCTGGAGCTTGAGCACCTTCCGTTCAGCCTTTGGTTCCGTTCTTTCTTGGACCATTATCTGGGCCTTGGCTGCTTCTACCTTGCAGATTGTCATTGGTATCTTTACAGCAATCATTGCCAACCAACCATTTATCAAAGGAAAACGTATCTTTGGTGTTATTTTCCTTCTTCCTTGGGCTGTTCCAGCCTTCATCACTATCTTGACATTCTCAAACATGTTTAATGATAGTGTCGGAGCCATCAACACCCAAGTCTTGCCTCTTTTGTCTAAGGTCCTTCCTTTCCTAGATGGAGCTCTTATCCCTTGGAAAACAAATCCAACTTGGACTAAGGTTGCCTTGATTATGATGCAAGGCTGGCTAGGATTCCCATACATCTACGTCTTGACCTTGGGTATCTTGCAGTCTATTCCTAACGACCTCTACGAAGCGGCTTACATCGATGGTGCTAATGCTTGGCAAAAATTCCGTAACATCACTTTCCCAATGATCTTAGCTGTTGCAGCTCCAACATTGATTAGCCAATACACCTTCAACTTTAACAACTTCTCTATCATGTATCTCTTTAATGGTGGAGGTCCTGGTACTGTCGGAGGCGGAGCCGGTTCAACTGATATCTTGATTTCATGGATTTACCGTTTGACAACAGGTACATCTCCTCAATACTCTATGGCGGCAGCTGTTACCTTGATTATCTCAATCATTGTCATCTCTATCTCTATGATCGCATTCAAGAAACTACACGCATTTGATATGGAGGACGTCTAAGATGAATAACTCAATCAAACTCAAACGTAGACTGACTCAAACCCTCACTTACCTCTACTTGATTGGCCTATCAATTGTCATTATCTATCCACTTTTGATTACCATCATGTCAGCCTTTAAAGCAGGTAATGTCGCAGCCTTTAAACTAGATACTAACATCGACTTCAATTTTGATAACTTTAAAGGACTCTTTACTGAAACCTTATACGGCACTTGGTATCTCAATACTTTGATCATCGCATTGATTACCATGGTTGTTCAAACAAGTATCATCGTACTAGCTGGCTATGCCTACAGCCGTTACAACTTCTTGGCCCGTAAACAAAGTTTGGTCTTCTTCTTGATCATCCAAATGGTGCCAACCATGGCCGCATTGACCGCCTTCTTCGTTATGGCGCTTATGTTAAACGCCCTTAACCATAGCTGGTTCCTCATCTTCCTCTACGTCGGTGGAGGCATTCCGATGAATGCTTGGCTGATGAAAGGTTACTTCGATACCGTGCCAATGTCTCTTGATGAATCAGCGAAACTAGATGGTGCAGGACACTTCCGCCGTTTCTGGCAAATCGTTCTCCCACTTGTTCGCCCAATGGTGGCTGTACAAGCCCTCTGGGCCTTCATGGGACCTTTCGGAGACTATATCCTCTCTAGTTTCTTGCTTCGTGAGAAAGAATACTTTACTGTTGCCGTTGGTCTCCAAACCTTCGTTAGCAATGTGAAAAACATGAAGATCGCCTACTTCTCAGCAGGTGCTATCCTCATCGCCCTTCCAATCTGTATTCTCTTCTTCTTCCTACAAAAGAACTTTGTTTCAGGACTTACAAGTGGTGGCGACAAGGGATAATCTATCCCCGCCACCCTTTTTCATTTTTTATCTTGCTTGTAAAGTTGAAAGATTAGACACAAGACCACAAATAGTAGCAAGATTCGCTTTTAAATAAGCAATTTATCTACTAGACTTGAAATAAAGTACATTTCTCTATATAATATTACTCATATAGAAAACACTTTTAGAAAGATGCCTATGCTTCCATATCCATTCTCGTATTTTACTAGTATCTGGGGATTTCGTAAACCCCTGTCAAAACGTTTCGGACTCAACTGGTTTCAACTCCTCTTTACTAGCATTTTCCTCATCAGCTTGTCTATGGTTCCAATTGCTATTCAAAACAGCTCACAGGAAACCTATCCGCTGGATACTTTTATTGACAATGTCTACACTCCCCTGACAGATGAAGCGATCATGGACTTGTCAGAGAATGCGCAGATAGTAGATGGGAAACTGAGCTATTCTGGAACTAAAAATCAGCAGCCTTCTCTTTTGATTGGTCCAAGCCAAAACAAAGAATTGCCAAAGGACCTGCAACTGCATTTTGATACGGAAGAACTCGTCATCAGTAAGGAAAGTAAGGAATTGACTCGCATTCGTTACCACGCGATTCAAACGGAGAGTTTCCAGAGTAAGGAAGCTTTAACCCAGGCTATTTCTAAAGACTGGTACCAACAGAACCGTATCTATATCAGTCTCTTTCTCGTCCTTGGTGCTAGCTTCCTCTTTGGATTGAATTTCTTCATTGTCTCCCTTGGAGCTAGTCTTCTCCTTTATATCACCAAAAAATCACGCCTCTTTTCATTTAGGAGCTTTAAAGAGTGCTACCATTTTATCTTGAACTGTTTAGGATTGCCAACTTTGATTACGCTTGTTTTGGGACTTTTTGGCCAAAATATGACAACCCTGATCACTGTACAAAACATTCTTTTTGTTCTGTATCTGGTCACTATTTTTTACAAGACACATTTCCGTGATCCAGATTATCATAAATAGGAGATTTTTATGCCCGTTACGATTAAAGATGTGGCCAAGGCTGCAGGTGTCTCACCTTCAACCGTAACCCGCGTCATTCAAAATAAATCAACGATTAGTGATGAAACCAAAAAACGAGTTCGCAAGGCTATGAAGGAACTCAACTACCATCCCAATCTCAATGCTCGTAGTCTAGTTAGTAGCTATACTCAAGTTATCGGCCTGGTGCTTCCTGACGACTCAGATGCCTTTTACCAAAATCCTTTCTTCCCATCTGTCCTACGAGGGATCGCCCAAGTCGCATCTGAAAACCACTACGCTATTCAGATTGCAACGGGGAAAGATGAAAAAGAACGTCTCAATGCCATTTCTCAGATGGTTTATGGTAAGCGTGTTGATGGTTTGATTTTCCTCTACGCTGAAGAAGAAGATCCTCTAGTCAAACTAGTAGCGGATGAGCAGTTCCCTTTCCTCATTCTCGGAAAATCCACTTCACCCTTTATCCCTCTTGTTGATAATGATAATGTACAAGCTGGCTTTGATGCGACAGAGTATTTCATCAAAAAAGGCTGCCAACGAATTGCCTTCATCGGAGGTACAAAGCGACTCTTCGTAACGCAAGACCGTCTAACTGGCTATGAATCCGCACTCAAACAACACCAACTTCCGATTGATACCAACTTAACCTACTTTGCGACAGAATTTCTAGAAGAAAAAGGTTATCAATTCAGTGAACTCCTATTTAATCACGATCCGCAGATTGACGCCATCATCACAACCGACAGCCTTCTAGCAGAAGGGGTTTGCGACTACATCAATAAACATCAATTAAATGTTCCTGTCTTGAGTTTCGACTCTGTCAATCCTCGACTCGACCTAGTAGCCTATGTCGACATCAACAGTCTTGAACTTGGACGGACATCATTTGAAACGATTTTGCAGATTATCAATGACGCGAAAAATAATAGACAGATTTGTTACCGTCAGTTGATTGGACACAAAATTATCGAAAAATCATGACCAATAGTCACATAAAAACCAGCTCCAGAGCTGGTTTTTTCATGTCTAATTGTCTGTCTCTACGAACCGTCCTAGGATATGGACGTTTTCGGATACAGAGACAAAGGCTGTCGGATCGACCTGTTTCATGATGTGTTTAAAATCATTAAACTCTGCTCGCGTGATAACAGTAATCAAGACTGCTTTTCTCTCATGATTATAGGTTCCTTCTGCATCGTGGATCATGGTAGCGCCTCGGTGCAATTTTTTATGGATTTTTTCGATTACCTTGTCAGGATTACTGGTCACAATCATGGCCTGCATGCGTTTTTGCTTGGTAAAGACTGCATCTGTCACACGGCTCGATACAAAAATCGTAATCATAGAGTAAAGGGCGTATTTCCAACCAAAGGTCAGACCTGCTATCAGCATAATCGTCCCATTGACCAAGAAAGAAATACTACCAACATTCCTCCCTGTTTTCTTGCGAATGGTCAGGCTGACAATATCTGTACCACCGCTAGAAATATTGTTACGGAGTGCAAAACCAATCCCCAAGCCCATGACAACACCCCCAAAAAGGGCATTGATGATGGGATCCTCTGTCAGCGTCACAACGGGCACAAACTGGATAAAAAGGGAACTCATGGATACTGTGATAAAGGTAAAGACCGTAAATTTATGTCCAATCTGATACCAAGCTAAGACCATCAAAGGGAAATTAATGGCGTAAAAGGTTAGCGAAATCGGAATATGAAAACCAAACCAATGATTACTCAAGGCAGAGATAATCTGTGCCAAACCTGTCGCACCACTCGAATACACATGCCCTGGTTGAAAAAAGAAATTGACCGCTACTGCTGATAGAAAACCATAGACCAGAGAGGCCGAGACTTTCTCATCATATTTTTCCCGAGAGATGCTTTGTAAGACACGTAAAATTTTTATCTGATAAGCAAAGCGGCGCAGATAATAGCGCCACCGCTTAGTTCGTTTCGCTTGTTTCATTCTTCTACTTGTAAGCTGAGTTCCTCTAGTTGTTTGAGAGCGACTATTGATGGAGCTTGTGTCATTGGATCAGTTGCCTTGTTGTTCTTAGGAAAGGCAATGACTTCACGGATATTTTCTTCTCCTGCTAAGAGCATGACAAAACGGTCAAGCCCTATAGCCAAACCACCGTGTGGTGGGAAACCATAGTCCATGGCTTCAAGAAGGAAGCCAAACTGGTCATTTGCTTCTTCAGATGAGAAACCAAGAGCCTTGAACATACGTTCTTGAAGGTCTTTTTGGTTGATACGAAGGCTACCACCACCAAGTTCATAACCGTTCAAGACGATATCGTAAGCAATGGCACGAACTTTAGCCAAATCACCTTCTAATTCGTGAGCTGTTTCTTCCTGTGGAAGGGTAAATGGATGGTGGGCACTCATATAACGGCCTTCTTCTTCTGACCATTCAAACATTGGCCAGTCAACCACCCAAAGGAAGTTGAACTTATCATTATCAATCAAGCCAATCTCTTTGGCGATACGTCCACGAAGGGCACCAAGGGTTGCATTGGCTACCTCAAGCGTATCCGCCACAAAGAGAACCAAGTCCTTATCTTCAAGACCAAGTACTGCAGTCAATTCTGCTTGAATGCCAGTCAAGAACTTGGCAACTGGTCCATTTAATTCTCCATCAACCACCTTGACCCAAGCAAGACCTTTAGCACCGTGCTGTTTAGCTACTTCAGTCATCTTGTCAATGTCTTTACGTGAGTAGTTGTCTGCAGCTCCTTTGACTACAATGGCTTTAACGGCAGGTGCTTCTGAGAAGACTTTAAAATCAACACCCTTGACCACTTCTGTCAAGTCCTGAAGCAACATATCAAAACGAGTATCAGGTTTGTCAGAACCGTAAAGAGCCATCGCGTCATCATACTTCATACGAGGAAATGGAAGAGTTACTTCGATGCCTTTTGTTTCTTTCATCACGCGCGCAATCAAGCCTTCTGTGATATCTTGAATTTCTTGCTCACTAAGGAAAGACGTTTCTAAGTCGACCTGAGTAAACTCAGGCTGACGGTCACCACGCAAGTCTTCGTCACGGAAACATTTGACGATTTGGTAGTAACGGTCAAATCCAGCATTCATCAACAACTGTTTGGTAATCTGTGGACTTTGAGGAAGAGCATAGAAATGTCCTTTATTGACACGAGACGGTACCAAATAGTCACGCGCCCCTTCTGGTGTAGACTTAGAAAGGAAGGGGGTCTCCACATCGATAAACTCCAACTCATCCAAGTAGTTGCGGATAGAGTGGGTCACCTTAGCACGAAGCTTAAGGTTCTCTAGCATTTCTGGACGACGAAGGTCAAGGTAACGGTAACGTAGACGCGTATCATCATTGGCTTCAATGCCATCCTTAATCTCAAATGGGGTTGTTTTAGCTGTATTAAGCACTGTCAGGGCTGTCACGTTTAACTCAACTGCACCAGTTGGCAGCTTATCATTTGCTTGCTCGCGTGCCGCAACCTGACCCGTCACCTCTATAACAAATTCGCTACGAAGGCTTTCAGCTGTTGCCATGACTTCTGCTGAAACTTTTTCTGGATTGATGACCAACTGCATAATCCCTTCACGGTCACGAAGATCGATAAAGATCAAACCGCCCAAGTCACGACGACGGCCAACCCATCCTTTCAAGGTAATTTCTTGTCCGATGTGTTCCTCACGAACACGACCAGCATACATACTACGTTTCATTTCTTCTCTCCTCTTTTATTCTGTTACTATTTTACCATAAAAGCGCAGGCTCTTCATGAAAATCAGCAGAAAAGTTTGATTGTCTGTAAAAATCAAAACGAACAGTTAAAAAATCATGACACCATCAAAAAATCCGATGAAGACGCCATCGGATTTTCCTATTATGATTCTTAACCTTTTTTACGCTTTTCAGCAATCTCAGCTGCCTTTTTAGGTAGGACAATCTCCGTCGCATAAGCCGAAGCAAAACGCAAGACACCTGCAATAGGCGCAAAGACAACTGCTAGATAGTTGTAAAAGAAATCGCCTTTAAAGGCATAGGCAAGGCCCCCGATAATAAAGAAGAGAACGACTGCCTGTATCACTGC
This sequence comes from Streptococcus oralis subsp. dentisani, assembly GCF_002096335.1. GTDB lineage: Bacteria > Bacillota > Bacilli > Lactobacillales > Streptococcaceae > Streptococcus > Streptococcus oralis_Z. The sequence continues at coordinate 225,337 of NZ_NCUW01000029.1, read as the reverse complement.
TAATAAAATTACTCGTTTCATGTGACCTCCTGACTCTATTATAGCATGAGTATCATCAAAAAGCCGATTAAATTATTTAAAGCATGTAAAGAAATGCTGTAAAGAAGGCCTTTTCGACTCACATAAGCCAGTCCCAAACTTAATCCCAGACTAGCATAGACTAAAAACTGTTGCAAAGTCCCTGGAAAATGAATCAAGGCAAAAAGGACACTCGATACAAGGAGAAACAGACCTGTCTGTTTGCTATTGTCCTGCATAGGAAAGAGATAGCGCGCCAGCATCCCTCTAAAAATGAGTTCTTCCGTCAGAGGAGCAAAGACCACCACCATAAAGAAACCAAATTCAGGCTGTGCCACTGTCAGTTGGGATACGATTTGTTGATTGGTCGACGGATCGTTTGGCAAAAAGAACTGGGCTGTAATAGCCACTAGCAAAACCAGAGTGGGCAACCAGATATAACGATTAAAAGCAGTTGTCTGGATGCTAACCTTTTCTGTCTGATACCACTTGTAAACTCCATAAACATAGGCTCCTGACAGGGCGATATAAAGTGGCAAGACTCCATAGATTGAAGCCCCTAGTCCAAGAGCTGATAAAGCCATACTCTGAACCAGACCATAGCCAAAGAAAAAGGATAGAACAGCTAGAAGAAACCAGCCAAGATTTTTAAATAAGTTCATATGGGCCTCCTATTTGAAATGAAGACTTAGCATTGTTATTCGCATCATTTTGATAAAAATGTGGAATACAGTCGCAACTAAAAGAGTTAATCAGTGAATTTCTCCTGCAAGTATAGAAATGATATCAATTAAATATACAAGTTTGACCTTTAAAATAAATTAAACTGCTTCATTGTGATACAATTTTTTATAAATCCGTTCCATTAATTCTATACATTATAAAATTCATCTAAGAATTCAACATATTTTTTATTTATATCTTTCATCTTTTCTAACAATTCTTTATCATTATATTTTGTTTGGAGGAAATACTGTATAGTCATTACCCCCTCTCGAAAAGTGAGTTGATTCTTATTTTTTAAATCATTTAAAAATTTATCTAAAATAAATTGGTTTTCACACCCCAATGTCCTCAAATGTTTAAAAATAAGCAGAAAAAATGTTGTAAATTGCATTGGATTGAAAAATATGTATGTATTGTCCTCAATCAATTTAATTAGAATTTTTTTATCTAAATTTTTCCATTTTTTACTGTAATTTAGATGATTAATTACTTTTGTTGCATGCTCACCATCTATAGATATATACTTTTTTATACATTTATGATATGTTTTCAAGTCCACACTTTTGGACGAGAAACATTTTCTTAATTCCTCAATAAATTTTATAAGATTTTCCGCCTGATTTTTTAATAACAAGTCTACTTTATCATTAATTATTTTATTTACAGTATAGCTTGACTTAGATTCATTAGAGTAAGAATCTTCTATAATATCAACATTAGTTTTATAATCCTTATTTTTAAGAATTTGAGTTTTAGAAGAATTTAAATTAAGGTGATTCTCCCATAAAAAATAACTTAATTCATTCAGCACTTCATTCACTTTTTTCAATCTTTTATACTTAGGGAGACTAATTACCATATCGTCAACAAATCTCACAGCCTGACATTTTTCTCTAATTAATATTCTATTCATTGCACAAGTAAAATCTATAAGATAGAATTGTGATAGAACTGAAGAAGCTATTGAATAATGGAACTGGGGTAAACTTTCAAAATTATTATTATTAAAAAATAATTTTAAATTATCAATACTTTGTCTACAAAAACAATTTTTATTTTTGATATTTAACATCTCAATAAGTCTATCTGTAGAAATACTTTTAAAGAAGTCCTGAATATCAATCACTAAAGCCTTCCCACCAATAAAACTTACTTTTTCAAGTTGAAAATTTTTATAAGAATTAGAAAAGTTACTATTTATTGAAATTTTATTTTGATCATCAAAGGATAATTCACCCGAATAAAATACTTTTATATTCTTTTGAGAAAAATTTAAAAATTCTTGATTATAATAAAAATATTTAAAAACATTAAAAGTATAATAAAGATAGTATGAAGGAGCAATCAGATACATCTCTCTAGTAGAGTAATAGTCTTTCTTATACACAAAATCTCTTACACAGAATTTTTTGTATTTTTTGCTAAAATCCTCATAATTCAAACCATAATTCTCTATTCGAGGAAAATTATCCTTTATTTTAAAGTAATTCATTATAGCAATAAATTGTAAATTATACACCTTCTCTCTGGCTACACTCATGATATAGTCAAATGCATACTGTAGAATCTCATCCTCTGTCATATTATAGTCCTTACTACATAAAGTGTAATAATCAAAATAATCACCACTATATTTAGATAATATAAGATGTTATCCGCCGAAAAATCACGAGGCCGCTTCCCACTTCCTTCTTTATTAAAAATCACTGTTTCATCGTCAAATTTAGAATGATTCTCCGTAGCAGATAAAGTTGAAATATACCGATTCCAAATTACTTTATATCTCTCTTCTAGTTCTGAATTTGTCTTATCAAGTCTAAGTAGTTCTTTTAATTCTAAAATATATTTTTCAATTTCTAATTGTTGATAATGATATTTCAATGCTCTTTCCTTATAATTTAAACAATTATAATAATACTGTAAAATAACTGTATATAACGAAAAACAACTAGATACAAATATTTCAACATGTGAGCCTATATTCATCAGAGAACCAATTACCAAACTTACTGCTATAATATTCATAATAAAGAACACTGTATCCCATTTACTACTATAAGAATATAAACGTTCGCTTGCATGAATTCGATTATCTCTCGTTCTATTATATCCATTTATTTTTTTATTTATTTCATCTCTTATATTTATCCCGTTATAGTCTTTAGTATTCATAACTTTCTCCAATAGGTCTAATAATCTTGTAGATTATGCTAATAATATCTATCAATATCAATTTACTCCTCTAAAAATATGAGGAATGCTCTTCTTTTATTCCATTATATTTAATAATTAAAATCCTAGTTTTTCAAAGACTTGAGAGAAATTTTGGCTGATGGTCTCAAGGGACACTTGCACTTCTTCTCGTGTTTGGTTGTTCTTAACCGTCACTTGTCCGCTTTCGACTTCGCTCTCCCCTAGCGTGATGAGGGTCTTAGCCGCAAAGGCATCGGCTGATTTGAACTGAGCTTTGAGCTTACGGTTGAGGTAATCACGTTCTGCTTTGAATCCTTGTTGGCGAAGGGCTTGTACCAATTCCAAAGCCTTGACATTTGCGCCTTCACCCAAGACTGCGATATAGACATCTAGGGCGTTTTCGATAGGGAGGGCCACACCTTGCTTTTCAAGGATGAGAAGCAGGCGCTCTACACCAAGTCCAAAACCAAAGCCAGCAGTTTCAGGACCACCAAAGTAGGCAACCAAACCATCGTAGCGACCACCCGCACAGACCGTCAAGTCATTACCCTCAATCTCTGTGATGAACTCGAAAATCGTGTGGTTGTAATAGTCCAGACCGCGCACCATATTGGTATCGATGATATAGTCTATACCCAGATTTTCCAACATCTGACGCACAGCATCAAAATGAGCTTGGCTTTCTGCATCAAGGAAGTCCAAGATAGACGGCGCATTCTCTACTGCCACCTTGTCTTCTTTCTCCTTAGAGTCCAAGACACGGAGAGGATTTTCCTCCAAACGACGTTGGCTATCCTTAGACAAGGTCTCCTTGAGTGGTGTCAAATAGTCGATCAAGGCTTGACGGTAAGCCGCACGGCTCTCAGGATTTCCAAGTGTGTTAAGGTGCAATTTGACACCTTGAATGCCGATTTCTTTCAAGAAATGAGCTGCCATAGCGATGGTCTCCACATCGGTAGCTGGATTATTAGAACCAAAGCACTCAACACCAATCTGGTGGAACTGGCGTAAACGACCTGCTTGTGGACGCTCATAACGGAACATAGGGCCCATGTAGTAGAACTTACTTGGCTTTTGCACTTCTGGGGCGAAGAGTTTATTTTCCACATAAGAGCGGACAACGGGCGCAGTTCCTTCTGGACGGAGGGTAATATGGCGTTCACCCTTGTCATAAAAATCATACATTTCCTTGGTTACGATATCCGTTGTATCTCCGACAGAGCGACTGATAACCTCGTAATGCTCAAAAATAGGCGTACGCACTTCCGCATAGTTATAGCGCTTGAAAATTTCACGGGCAAATCCTTCAACGTACTGCCACTTGGCAGACTCAGCAGGTAAAATATCCTGCGTTCCTTTTGGTTTTTGTAATTTCATAGGGAATCCTCTTTAAACTTAATAGTCTTATTTTACCATAAATAGAGGGATTAAAACAGTAAGAGTAGAAAATCTCAAGAGAGCCTTTTTCAGAAAATTCATCAAAAACTTGCCAAATTGTCAGAATTATGAGAAAATAGAGGATATTTATCACGTGGAGGGACTGTTATGAGAGACGATATCAAAATCAATGACCGTGCTTTGGCCTTGCAAGACCAAATTATCGAAAAACTAGAGAAGGTTTTTGATACAGATGTGGAATTGGATGTGTATAATCTGGGCTTGATTTATGAAATCAATCTGGATGAAACAGGTCTCTGCAAGATTGTCATGACCTTCACTGATACTGCCTGCGATTGTGCAGAAAGTTTGCCTATCGAAATCGTCGCAGGTCTAAAACAAATCGAGGGTATCGAAGATGTCAAGGTTGAAGTCACTTGGTCGCCTGCCTGGAAGATCACACGAATCAGTCGCTACGGCCGTATTGCCCTTGGACTGCCACCTCGTTAATACTCTTCAAAAATCAAATTCAAACCACGTCAGCGTCGGCTTGTCGTACTCAAGTACTGCCTGCGCCTAGCTTTCTAGTTTGCTCTTTGATTTTTATTGAGTATAAGCAGGCAAATCACTTTTGAAGATGAAAAGAAGCAAGCCGAAAATGGCTTGCTTTTTGAGTTTATTTTTTACCTGACTTGTCCATATTCCAGAAGTCTGTCACGGCTCCGCGTGAAGCAGATGATACGATATGGGCGTATTTACCGAGGACACCTCGACTGTAAAGTGGTGGCAAGGTTGTTTCTGCCTTGCGTTTTTCAAGTTCTTCTTCGGATACGGCCATGGAAATTTCTTTGGTATCCTGGTCAACCGTAACGATATCCCCTGTACGGAGGTAGGCAATTGGTCCACCATCCTGAGCTTCAGGAGCGATATGTCCGACAACCAGACCATATGTACCACCAGAGAAACGTCCGTCTGTTAAAAGGGCAACCTTGTCTCCTTGACCTTTACCAACGATCATTGATGAAAGTGATAGCATCTCAGGCATACCAGGACCACCCTTAGGTCCAACGAAACGCACAACGACTACATCGCCATCAACGATTTCATCTGTCAGAACAGCCTGTATAGCATCTTCTTCTGAGTCAAAGACCTTAGCTGGACCAACGTGGCGACGCACTTTAACACCAGATACCTTGGCAACCGCACCATCAGGGGCAAGATTCCCGTTCAAGATAATCAATGGTCCGTCTGCACGTTTTGGATTTTCCAGTGGCATGATGACTTTTTGACCTGGAGTAAGATCTGCAAAATCAGCCAAGTTTTCAGCAACAGTCTTACCAGTACATGTGATACGGTCTCCGTGAAGGAAGCCATTCGCTAGCAAGTACTTCATAACCGCTGGGACACCACCGACTTCGTAGAGGTCTTGGAAGACATACTGACCCGAAGGTTTCAAGTCGGCCAAGTGGGGCACACGCTCTTGGATCGTATTGAAGTCCTCAAGTGACAGGTCAACATTGGCAGCATGGGCAATAGCAAGCAAGTGAAGAGTGGCATTGGTTGACCCACCTAGAGCCATAGTCACAGTAATGGCATCTTCAAAGGCTTCACGAGTCAAGATATCTGATGGTTTGAGACCGAGCTCTAGCATCTTAACAACAGCACGTCCTGCTGCTTCGATATCTTCTTTCTTGTCAGCTGATTCAGCTGGGTGAGATGATGAACCTGGCAAACTCATCCCTAGAACTTCGATAGCAGTCGCCATGGTATTAGCTGTATACATACCACCACAGCCACCAGGGCCAGGGCAGGCATTACATTCGAGACGTTTCACGTCCTCAGCTGTCATATCACCATGGTTCCATTTTCCGATACCCTCAAAGACAGAAACCAAGTCAATGTCTTTGCCATCAAGATTTCCCGGTGCAATGGTTCCACCATAGGCGAAAATAGCTGGGATATCCATGTTAGCAATGGCAATCATGGAACCAGGCATGTTCTTATCACAGCCACCGATAGCGACGAAGGCATCCACGTTGTGACCACCCATAGCTGCCTCGATGGAGTCCGCGATGATGTCACGAGATGTTAGAGAGAAACGCATACCAGGCGTTCCCATAGCAATCCCGTCCGCTACAGTGATAGTCCCAAACTGCACAGGCCAAGCACCTGCAGATTTGACACCTTCTTTGGCCAATTTCCCGAAATCATGCAAGTGAATGTTACATGGCGTATTTTCTGCCCAAGTTGAAATCACTCCCACAATCGGTGTCTCAAAGTCCTTATCTGTCATACCAGTCGCACGAAGCATAGCACGGTTTGGTGATTTTACCATACTGTCATAAATACTACTGCGGTGACGTTTATCTAATTCAGTCATCTTATCCCTCCCATTTCAGTTTTTACTATTATAGCACATTTTAAAAGCAATGAACAGAAGAAAATTCTTGAATTTTCAGAAAATTTCGATTACTAGCTTCTGATTTTTTCATCTTTTTTTGTCAAGTAACTTTACTTTACAAAAAAAATGTGTTATCCTAGTATGGTTGATGAAAATCAGTGGATTGAATCGAATTTAAATACCTAAAGGAGAAAACAAAATGGCAGTACCTGCACGTCGCACTTCAAAAGCGAAGAAAAACAAACGTCGTACACACTACAAAGTAACAGCTCCATCTGTAAACTTTGACGAAACTACTGGAGATTACTCACGTTCTCACCGTGTATCACTTAAAGGATACTACAAAGGACGTAAAATCGCTAAAGCTGCATCAGCTGAATAATAGAAGGGAGATACCATGCGCGTAAATATTACACTTGAACACAAAGAATCTGGTGAACGCTTGTACCTTACTTCTAAAAACAAACGTAACACCCCAGACCGTCTTCAATTGAAGAAATACTCACCAAAACTTCGCAAGCACGTAGTGTTTACAGAGGTTAAATAGTAGGTCATTACGTTTCAGTAGAAACGAAAAAACCTTGATTTAACGCGATTCTTGAATTTTCAAATTTCAATGTATTGCAATAAAAATCAACCGAATGACTACATTTTTGACTACATTTTTTGTGAAATAAATTAGATGTTCGGATATATAGAAAACGCTCTAGTCATATTGTCTAGAGCGTTTTTGTATTTTATAATCTATTCAATCTTTGCTTTCCAATCATCAATGTTCAACGAATCATCATATAAATCATAAGCAATTGAGATTAATGTGATTTTTGAAGCAATATTCTCTATCTTCATAATTCATTTTATCTTATTATTAAATCTTCTATTTTTATCAAGATTGATATTTCAATTTCAACATAGTTCATATCGATTTTTAAATCTCTTTTTGTTTATTATCAAAAACTTTTTTTGAATCAATGATTTTTTGGTAAAAATCATATTCAATCTCTGTAAAGTGACAGAATACTTCAGCACACTCAATTAAAATAGGATTTAGTTTTTCTCTTGGGGGTAATCCAACTGAAAATTTAATTTTGTCTCCTTTTTCAAAACGTTCGGTCCAAAAGGCTTCATGAAATGCGACTTCAGACAAATGAACATAACCAGATGATTTATTGTAAATTTCTTCAATCTCAGGATAATACTTCGACATCCTTTTCTTAAGATTGGCATCAGTCATCTTTTCATTTTGATTATCTTTCATATTCTTAATAGGTGTACCACTTAATGTCTCTTTAATAAATGATCTTCTGTCCTCTGATATAAAAGCTGCAAAAACTCTCATAAGGTTATCAAGTTGTGTTCGTACTATAATTCCTGTACAAGTCAGATTTCTCGTTCTTAATAAGTTCATTATTCCATCAATAAATTGAACTCGTCTGTTAAGTGCAGAAATAAAAAATAAATCATCTTTAGTAAGATTTTCACCAATAATACCAGCAGCTATTGACTTTGATTCCTCACGATATTCTCTTAATTTAATGAAATATGTCTCTATTTCATTAAAATACTCATCGTTTGTCATTACATCTCCTCCTAATCTATCTTTCTAATATGGATTCAATCATTGGTTCAATCCCATTTTCAATCAAGTTATCTATCTTACGCTGAGCAGAAAAGCGCCCAACTGCATAAGCTACATAGTGTAAAATCTGAGCAGCCACTTCTTTAACATTGAATGAAAATTGTTCCTTTAGAACTCTATAAGAAAGAGTAGCAAAAGAGTCTGCATCTTCAAATCGTTTCAAATATTGCTCATAGTTAGAATGAATCGTCTGAATGATATAAATCGCATGTGTATCATCTAACTTCATAAAGATCATTAAGCTTTCAATAAAAACATTACCTTTTTTTATACATGCTTGACATAACTCTCTTGCTGGCATTTCATAGATATAGTTTTCTATGTCGTCATCAAAAACACCGTTGCTAATTTTTTCCCATATTGTCTTCTTAAAAGCATCGTCGCTTCTAATTCTCAACCATGCATTTAATGCACTCAACATTTCAGTAGCATCTTGATACCTATAATCAGGTTCTAAATTCGTAGCTTTTTCACTAACAGAACGAAGTGAATGAGAAGAAATATTAGGATACTTAGTCATAACAAAATTAATAATACGTCCCAGCGAATACACATCGCTTCGTTTATCGGCATCTTTTAAAAGCATTAATTGCTCTGGTGCGCAATAAAAGAGTTGACCAAAGGAAGTTGTGTCCATTGTTTGATGAGATGTCAGAGTGTTTAGGTTTTTTCCTAAACCAAAATCAGCAATCTTAATTATCCCATTCACGAAAAAAACATTGGTCGGACTTAAGTCTCTATGTAGAACATCTCTTTGGTGGACAAGAGACATAGTATAAAGTATTTGACGCAATATATTGAGTTTAGAATCCTCTGTCAGCTCACTTGCTTCAATATAATTTCCCAATGTATCATCGGCTTTTTCCATTGTGTATGAACAATTACTACTATCGAAATCAAATACTCGAATAATACTCTCAATATCCGAACAAGACTTAGTTATTTCATACTCTCTTTTTAACCTACTTCTCAACGATTGTCGTCTCACAGATTCCTCATTTAGTTTTTTTACCACTAATCCTGTAGATTTTTGGAAATAAATATCGGCAAAGCCACCCTTTCCAATCTCAACTAAATCTAAATCAATTTCTACTAAATAAAATTCATTTCCTTTTCTTGAGAGTTTTAAAGAATAAACAGAACAAATTTTATCTAATTCATTTATTATTTTCTGCTGATGCTCTATAGCATCCACTTCACTTATCTGACGCTCTGTTAAAAGATATTGTTTGCTGAGTATGAGGTTGAAAAATGAATTGATAATGCCTCTAGATGAAAAGTCCAACAGCTTGTCATTCACATATATCCATCTTGTAGGAAAGCCCTGACCATAACTATCTTGAGTATGGAAATGGGTATTGAAAAAAGAAACTAGCTGAGGCCCTGATTTATAAGTAAACAGCTCTGTCTCATCTCCACAGAATATCTTTGCTAGTCTTTTGTAAAAATCTGGATTGATCAATAACTCGTCCTCCTTATAGATGATAATTCTTTAATTTAATAAATGTAGGCAGTAACATACAATCTACTTTCTCAATTAAACAGAGGGTGTCGTCAAGAATAGAAAAAATATAAAATCTATCTTGAAATATAGTTACAAAATAGGTATCAAATCCCTTCGCTTTTAAACTTCTGTATTCAAATAGTGAGTGGAAATCATAATTTAACGCGCTTACAATAATATCATCCGAATTATCTGTCTCGAGTATATCAATCAGCTCAAACGAATATGGAAAAAATAATAAAAGGTTTTTCTGTTTTTCAAGCATTTTCAACACTTTTATGATATCTCTTTCAATACCATACTTTCTAATATTTAAAAAGTTTTCCCCTAATCGAGTGAGCTCTGATATATCTCTTGTTCGGAATGCAACATGAATCTGAGTAGCTTTTACTTCACCGAATTTCTTTTTACTTTCATGAATACCAATTATACCATCGCCATAATTGCTAATGCCCGGAGAAAACAAATGACTAGCTTGTAATCTAGTGCTAGATGATAATAATTTAAAGTCTATTTCATAATTTTTCGATATTGCATCACATTGACCATTATTTTCATTTAACGGTTTAGAGAAAGGAGATTGCCCTTTATCTTTAAAATGAGATGACTTATTAAGTAGCTCTAGTAAATAGTTCTCATAATTACAATCGGGCTCTCCATCAACAAAATTTTTAATAATAGTAGCTGGTGGTAACAATTTGAATTTTATACGTGGGTCAATATTAGGGTTTAAATTTTCTTCCATAAAAATTCCTCCAGTTTATTATAACATTAACATCTTAAGATTTTTACACTTAATACACTTACAACAAATAATTTCTTTGTTCACTAGCTTATGCTACCACCTACCCTTTAGTAACAACTATGGATACCTTATGTATTAGAGTATTTTGTACTATTATGGTATAATAAAATACAAACATCTTTACCTTTCATTTATATAATTAAAAAGGAATAATTATGCCTGAAACAAATAAATATCAGTACTGTATAAGCAACAATGAAATACTTGAACTTCACGTACTAGAAGAGGAATTCTATAGAAACAAACAAGCAACAAGAGACAGATACAGAGGTCAACTACTATGTCCTGGGTGTAAACAAGTACGATTATCTATAAAAGAGAATAGTAATGGAATTTACCTTGCTGCTTACCCCAACTCTGTTCATACAGAAAATTGTGAGTACTTACTTAAACCTGCTGCTAGAAGAGAATTAAGAGTATTCTATGATCAAATCGCTCCTGACAGAGCTGAACAAATGTTAGAACGTATTTTAGATGATAGAATAATTGTGGTAAATCTACCTCAAAATCAAAATCCTAATGATGATGTTGATGTTGATGAAGGTGATGATGAAAATTACGAATTGACAAATGAAAACGGTATTAGAAAATACTTGCCTCGAAGATCATTACAGTTAAGAAAAATGGAAGAATCTGACCATCTTGTAATGTATTATGGAGAATGCAGATTGTTTCTAGTGCAAGATAAGTGGAACAACTTCTACCTAAGAATTTTTCGAAATGATGAAACTAGGTATTATCTATGTAGTTTAAAAATTCCAAAAGTTGTTTTCAATCATTTATCGGATGAATTAAACTTTATTCCTTGCGAGCAAGATTTCGATGTAAATAATTCTAAGGAAAAATCTGTTCCTGCTAGAATAGCTTTTATCTCTGAAATCGAAAAAAAATTATCGTATTTTAATGGGAAAATAATTCATTCTAAGCTATTAAAAGTAGTCTAACTATAAATTAAGTTTAATCTCCTGATTTTTATATTACAATGCCAATCGTATCCAAATAACTTTTCATTAGCTTTTTATCATTATCAGAAAAATTCTTTTCAACCATAAAAATAGGTATAACCGTTCTTAACTGAGAGATAAAGTTTTGGTATTCTAATTCAAATTTTTCATAGAAATTTCCCTTTTGAAAATAAACATCCCAATCTAAGTTTAGATCACCAAGCATAAAAGAATTAAATCTCTTTTCTACATCTTTAACTAATTTATCTGAGATATTCTTATAATATTTTTCTAACATTTGATGATTTTCACTATCGTACAATTCATATTCTTCTTCTAGGCGATTTATTATTTTCTGGTATGACTTTTCAATTGAAGTTATTTCTCTCATTAAACAAGAATATTCAGAATTAATTTCTCTGTTTAGTCCTTCTACTTCCATTGTTTCATTAAAATTTAAGAGTAAACTCTTAATGTTACAATAATAGTTTATATCCTTTACAAGAGGTAAGAGCGTATCTCTATACAGAACGTTAATGTACTGATAACAGTATTTAAGGTATAATTCAAATAAATCAATTTGATTATCGATATATTGGTTCTCAAAATATAAATTAAATTTAGAACAGTAAGTTTCATCATTTTCAAATAGTATATTCTGTAAAGTATAACAAAAGAATTTTGAAGATAAGTATAGAATTGTGTTTAATATGCTGCTAATTAATTTATCTGAAAGATTGTAGTATTTGTTGAAAGTAGCTTTGTAATGAATTCCACAGAAGATTACTAATATTGAATACAAGTTGTTCATCAAGTTTATTTTTGCAAAAAAACTATCAATCAATCTCGATAAAATAATAATTATTATTTGATTATTAATGAATCCCACTTGATCTATCAATAATTCCTTATTATCTTTTAAAGTTAGTAAAGAATTGTATATTTCATTACGTGTTGGAAAATCATAATAGTGTACTTTTTTAAATGTACGATTACTATTTTCTAAATCTTCCCTCAAGAATTTTATAAACTCACTGACAAAAGGTGCATTATATACTTTTTGAAGGTTTCCCTCTTTGAATTTTGTTTTCGTATTTTCAGATTTAATTTCAGTTGTAAAGTAAGGAATGTCAAAATAAAAAAATCTATCCTCGATTGTTAAAAAACAGTCCTGTTCATTAATGATGATGTTGTCGTTATATTGCAGGAAGTCTATCGGTATATTTGTTAGAGGGTATTTTAGACCACCAATAGATGCAGTGCAGTATTTCGAACTTGTTTTTTTAAATTTTATATGATATTTCCTTTCAATTTGCTCTTCAATATTTAGAAGAGCTTTTATTTTATCCTCTATTGATTTAAAAATGATAAATTCTTCATTTTTAGAGGAAATGTTTGAAATATCTAATGTCAAACCCAATTTTTCAATATCTTTTAGATAATAAAGATTTAGTTTTCTTTCAAACTCATTAGAAGTTTTCCCTTTAGAATTACTAGAATATTTTTGAGGAATTTCTTCGTGGATTGTACACAAAACTTTCCCTATAATTTCAGTATCTTTACCGAATAAAGAACAATAAACATACTTTAAAATCTCTAATTTATCATTTAGGGAGAAAAGATATTGATTCAAAATATCTTCTCTTTTTTCAAAAATTCTTAATTTTTTGCGAATAGTTTCCTTATCATAATGTATTGTTGAGTCACCACTATTCCATAAATTGGTAATACTATCTACTGTAAATTTTTCGTGATATAGCTTTTGTAGTTTGTTAATTAATAAATTGAAAGTATCTTCATCCCATTGATTAAATTCATGCCCCAAGAGTTTATATGTCCCACGATCTAAAGTATTCATTAAGAAGACATGTCTCAATAGGTTATATGCAATGGATAATTGTCTATCATTATATACATAGTCGATAAAAAACGATTCTGAATAAATTTTGCCAGTCATAAAAATCCCTCAATCCCAGGTTCATAAAAATTATTACTTTTGTTTTAATTATATATGAAAGTAATAAAAGATGCATAAGATAAAGTCAAGTGTAATTTACTGCTTTCAAACATAAATAATAAGTCCTATATGATGCGCATCGAATGGACGGATAGAAACTAAAAGTATCGACATATCTGTTAGTTGTCTATACCTTATAGGGTTTCGCCGTTGATTTAGTGTGCTTTTTTAACATCTAGCGGTTGGGATTTATTTAGTTTCTTTCCGTCTTCGGACGCAAAGGAAGTAAAATGACATCATATAGAAAAGTGATAACAAAATTGTATTGCAAATTGTTAGGTGAAGAATTCAAGATAAGGTTCAAGGAGAAACAAATATTACAAAACCAAATTGGATATGAATCATACGAAAAAGAAGTTGATCTATTATCTGAAACAACGGTTGGGCAAATTCTGAAAGGAAAAAGAAATATTAGTTTCAACGCTTCGCTAGCTTTTCAAACTAGTTTAGATTATAAACATCCCAGAGATTTATTCTTTCCGAATAAGAAATTTGAATTATTGCTGATTAAAAATATAATAACTACGATTTTAACTGATCCTGTATTTGAAGACACGCTTCTAAATCAGCTATTAGTAAAAAAAATTTCTAATATCTCACAAAAAGAAGTATCTCAATTCATTGAAAAAAACAAAGAAATTTTTCTATGTTCTTTGTCAAACTTTATTTCAGATTTCCCCGCGGAAGAAACTTCTCATCAAATAGCTGAGAAATTGACTGATTGGCTATCTGAATTAGCTTGTTTAATATCACAAATTTAAAAGTAAACTGTCAAGAAAACTGACAGTCTACTTCCTGAATTTACGTTAAACTAAAAATGTTCTTGGCCAAGGCAAATAATTAAATACGAGGTGAAACTTATGAAAACAAGAAATCGTAAAAGTGGTTATTCAACTAATACAGCAAGTGAGTATATAGATAGCAAACAAGGTATTTATTGCTTGAGTACAGAATTAGAGACACAAATTAAATTTGAAGACGGTCAACCAACGGGTGAAATCATTGCTTATAAAGCCTGGTTTTCTCAGAAGGGGCTTCCACCTTTTCGTGTCAAATTTGAGAACGAAATAGAACTTCCCTCCTATATGACCTTGGTACAGTTCGATAATTTACAAGCTTGCGAGGTCGGCTTCAATGTCTACTTTAAAGCAGAAAATGTTAAGGGGATTAAATAATGACTAAAAAAGAACTAGAGCAGTATTTGCTCCAAAGCTTAAACATGGGACTAGGAAGTATTATGCAAGAAGAAAGTAGCTTTAATAATAGTTTTGACTGCAAGATTATGGAAGAAGGTTTTCTCTTTCTTCCTCGTTTGCCAGCTAGCTATATCATTGATGATGATCTCTATCAAAAAATTTTTTTGATTGCAAATGCCTCTCTGTACCCTCGTTTTACTCTTCTCAAACAAAATACAGCTTATTTTATGGCACTAGAAACAGATGATATCCATGTTCAACGTGGACTCTTCTTTCCTTGGAGAGTAGGTATCTCTGAACGATTAGTTATTTCTGATTTGGAAGAATTCTCAGATAATCAAAAAGGGTATCAGATTCCTATAATGAAAAATCTTACTCTTGACTATAACAAAGTAACTTCGATAGCTATCGCAGGGAATAGCGGTTCAGGTAAGTCTTACGCTCTGACCTATTTTCTTAGCCTGCTAAAAAATATTTCAGAGCTAATAATTGTAGATCCAAAATTTGATACACCCAGTCGATGGGCTCGCGAACATGGCATTCCGGTTCTACATCCTCAAAAAAATCGATCCAAGTCAGACTTTGTTTCAGAAATCAACGAGAATTTAAGTACTTGCTTGAATCTTATACAACAGAGACAAGAGATTCTCTATGATAAGCCAGATCATAAATTTGAACATTTGACGATTGTCATTGATGAAGTGTTGGCGTTGTCCGAGGGAGTCAATAAAACTATTAAAGATTCATTTTTCTCTCTCTTAACACAAGTTTCTCTTTTGGGCCGAGCCACATCTATCCACTTGTTGCTTGTTAGTCAGCGCTTCGACCATAATACTATACCTATATCTGTTAGGGAACAATTGAATGTCTTGATACAAATAGGCAATATCAACAAGAAGACAACACAGTTTCTATTCCCTGACTTAGACTCTGAGGGAATCGTCATCCCAATTGGAAAAGGGACGGGCTTAATTCAAATTATAGATAATGAACATCCTTATCAAGTTTTGCCTCTACTATGTCCCACGTATTATACAAAGAAAGGTATCCTGTAACTTATGAAAAAAACTTTTTTTCAAAGAACTTATAACCTCAATGCTAGTCTTATAGTTTTTGCATTGCTTAGCTTCCTCTTAAATATTGGAATCAATTTACTTATTCAAATGTTAGAAAATATTAAGCTCCCCGGAATGCACGAGTTTTTTTCAATGATACTAGATAACCTGACTTCTCTTGAATATTACATTCAACTATTGTCATTTTGCCTTATTTTCGTTCCTGTCCTTTTGGTTTTCATTGAGTTTGCCCAAAGATTATCAAAAGACTCATTGTGGAATTATTTCAAGTCTATCTACCAAACTTTTCAAATGAGACAATTTCTGAAGCAAGATGTGCATTCAGAACCAATGAGTACAATTGAGAGTCAGACCATTACTCGAATCAATCCTATTTTAAAAACTTTCAATAACTCTGTCTTAAGGTGTACAGTAGATGTAAGAAAAGAAACCGTCACTGTCTTACTCCGTGTTCCTCGTACTCAACAGGCTCAAAAACTTCTAAAAGAAATGGAAGATGATATCAAGGAAGAAATTTCAAGTAGAAATCCAAACTATTATTTTTCTTCACCATATCGAAAAGGTAATAAAATTTGGTTTACAGGAACTAAGAGATAATAAGTTGGCAGTACTCGGCTCACGTAGTGAGGGCCAGAGTTGCTGCCTTTCTCAAAAAAATGTTTAGATGACATATTGGGAATACTACGACTCCCAATATGTCCAATAATACATAATCACACAAATTGCGAGAATCTTAAAATATGAATTTATGAATTGAGGAGAGGTATTTATGGCTAAAGATAAACGTTCCAATAAATGGGCATTCCTGATTTATCAAGAAAGTGCACCAGAAAATTATTTAGATATTCTTGAGGAGATGCATATCCCATTTGTCTTGAGCCCTTGGCATGATAAAGACGTTAACAAAGAAACTGGAGAATTTAAGAAATCACACAAACATGGAGTTCTATTTTTCGAATCACTAAAAAGCTATACTCAGGTATCAGAGTTACTAACTGAAAAGCTTAATACACCTTCGCATGTAGAGATAGTCATGTCTCCAAAAGGTATGTACGATTATTTTATACACGCTGAGAATCCTGATAAAACACTCTACAATATTGATGAAATTGAGTCTGGTTGTGGTTTTGACTTGAATAAATTTCTGATAAGTAGCAATAATGAACAATTTCTTTCAACGGTAATTGATATTATCGACGAACACAATTTTACTGAGTTCAACAATCTTGTTAGATATGCACGAGTTGAGAATCCGTCACTGTTGAATCTTATCATTAATAAGACGTACTTTTTTGCAAAGTATCTGGATTCGCGTCGATACTCAGGCAAAAGAAAGGAGAGTGAAAAATGATGAATAATGAACTCATTAAACTGAATCAAATTGAACAAATTTTAAATTGTTTGCTTGCTTTGATGCAGAAACAAGAAAATACTCAAAAAAATGTAAGTATACTTACTCGGAAAGAGCTGCTATCGATACTGAAAATTTCACCAAACACCTTGAAGTCTTGGGAGGATACAGGGCTTAAACGTCTTGAACCACCGATTGAGGGGACTAGAACAGTGTTTTATAGAATGGATGATGTACTGACCTATTTAACTCCTTGATTCTAAAAAATGTGCTAAAATAGTAATATCACATAGAATAATGTGAGGTTGTTATTTTAGCCTTTTATATATCCGAACGTGAAAGGCTACTATGCAGAAAGAAACTATCATTCACAACAATCGAAAAGTCATTAAAACTATCAAGAATAATGGAACTATTAGCTATACGCAACGTGGTGTGTATATTGGTGTAGATGTTAAGACTGGAAAAAAAGTTACATCATCTATAACTGCTAAAACTCTAAAAAGTCTGGATAGGAAAATCATTCAAGCTCGGATTGATTTTGAAGCGAAGGGATCAACTCTAAAAGAGACCTTGTCGATTAATAACTTCGAGGAATTAGCAGAAGCGTGGTTTGTAAGTTTTGTAACTTGGGTGACTTCTCAGAATACGATCAACCGAGTTCGAAGCTATCTTGATACCTATCTTATCCCTAAGTTTGGAGAATATAAGCCTGAAGAGATAAAATCTGCTGATATTCAGATTTGGGTTAACGAGCTAGCTCTACAATCTAAAAAGTCTGTTGAATCGGGTGTTAAAAAATCCAAAAAGGGACACGCCAAAGATTTCGGTGCAGTTATCTATAAGCTTAGTGATATTTTTGATTATGGGATTACAAATTTCGAACTTTCTCAGAATCCAGCTAGGACAGTAAAAATCCCTCCAAAACCGAAGGTGGTAAAGGAGAGAATCATGGTATTGCATGGAGATGACTTGGCTATTTGGCTGAACTATCTTGATACTCTTCCTGATACTCGAGCAAATCGAAGATTTAAGGTTATATGCGATACACTATTAGCTTCTGCACTTCGAATCAACGAGCTTCTAGCTTTGACGATCAATGATTTAGATTTTGATGCTAATGAAATTATCGTCAATAAAACGCTAATGTGGAAAGCTGGAAATAAGAAACTTGGGATTAAGGGCGAAATTGTTTGTAAGAACAGTGCCAAAACGGATGCTGGTAACAGAAGAGTTGCAGTCCCGAGACAAGTCTTAGATGACTTGAAAGCTTTTCATGCTGAGATGAGTGATTATTTTGTGAGTCACGATTTACCAACTGTAGACTTAATTTTCCCCACAATTTACGGGAACTATATGTGTGACAGAAATGAACGTGCAACGCTTAAAAAGCGTTTGACCGAGTTAAGACTACCAAACTATGGTTTTCACCTTTTCCGCCATACACATGCTTCTTTAATGCTGAATGCTGGTGCAAACTGGAAAGAGCTCCAGATAAGAATGGGCCATAAGTCGATTAAAACGACAATGGATACTTATGCTGAATTGGCACCGAAAAAGAAGGCAGAAGCAGTTGAAATCTATCTCAAAGAAATTGTAAAATTGACAGCATAGTAAAATGACTACATTTATGACTACATTTTCTAAAGAACAATCTAAAAACGTTGATATGACGGCGTTTAAAGAGTGCTAAAATACCATTAACAACCTTTACAGAAGTTAAGTAAGCATTCAATACGAATCAATACATAAGAAACGCTGATTTCAAGCGTTAGTTAGTTAGATAGAAGAAAAAGTCCTTTTGAGAGCATTTTCTTCTATCTTTTTCTTTGTAATCAAAAATATAAAATTCTTTAAAGTCTTCGGGTTATAAAGAGATAGTTTCTAGCTCTTTTGAGTTGTCTTCGTTGACATTTTATCTCAATAGTGTACAATCGATGTAATATATAAAATTACAACAAAAAGGAGGCACCCTATGACTTATGCTTACCAAAGCCACATTTACCTAGCAGAGGTGGTTTTAAATGTCAAGGATTTGATGCGTCAAACGGCTTTTTATCACCAGATTATTGGCTTGGAGATTTTATCTCAAACAGAGACAGAAGCGATTTTGGGACTTGGTAAAAAGGCCTTGGTCCACTTGATTCAGGCAGAAAAGTCTGGCGAAGTAAGGGAGCATTATGGGCTCTACCATCTGGCGATTTTGTTGCCGACACGAAAAGCCTTGGCAGATGTCTTGAAACACCTAAGTGACTTGCGCATTCCTCTGGTCGAAGGTGCGGATCATGGATACAGTGAAGCCCTTTATCTGGAGGATTTGGAAGAAAATGGCATTGAACTCTACCGTGATAAGCCAGTTTCTTCATGGGATATTCGAGAAGACGGTCGTATTATTGGTGTGACCGAGGCTCTTGCGGCACAGGACATCTATGAGTTGGGGGAAAAGGCAGAGCCCTTTTTCCTAGCCGAAGGGACGAGAATGGGACATATCCATCTATCGGTTAAGGATAGCCACGCGGCAAGTCAGTTTTATCAAAAGGTGTTGGGGCTGGAAGATAAATTTAGCATTCCGAGTGCGAGTTGGATAGCGGCAGGTCAGTACCATCACCACCTGGCTGTCAACGAATGGGCTGGAAAAGGTCTAGCTCCGCGTAAATCGGGCTTGCCTGGCTTGGCCTACTACGTCCTTGAGGTCGAAAGCAAGGAAGAACTTTTGAACATCGTTAAGCAAGCACAAGAGCTAGAAGCACCGATCAAGTGGCTAAATTCAAGTGAGCTGAATCTTCTAGATCCAGACGGGATTGTGACCCGCATTCGCTTGGAACGATGAGATGTGAAAAACACATCATAGACATATAAAAAGGCGAACAGGCTCGTATTCTGTTTTTAGAATACGAACTTGTTCGCTTTTGTATGAAATGACGAAGCCTTTCTTGACTCTAGCTACGGTATCGATCAGGGATATTTTCCCTTTTCTGGGGGTTCATGCTATAATACTAATAAACTTTTCTTTCTCTAGGAAGGCAAAGACCGAAAAATCGGCTAGACTGCTCGCAATCGTCGTCACGATGCTTTAAAGAGAAAGTAGAACTCTGTTTGAGTATCCGTATTGAGTTTAGGAGACAGGAAATAGATGGATACAAGTGTAAAAAAATTAATCAGTATGGGCCCTCTGGAGGATTCTTTTATCTATTATGATCTGAAGAATCAAGTATTCTATGGAGTAAAACAAGACATGAATTATTCAGCCATTGCAGCTCCTATTGCAATCTATTCCTTACAACGGCTGTCGAAGTGGCTCAACCAAACCTTTGGAGATGTCTCGTCACCTTTCAATCTGATCTTCTTTATCTTGATGTCTCTGTTTTTGATTTTCGGGACAATTCTCCTTGCCAAATCTACCCGACGTAAAATGAAGACAGATAGATTTAGAAAAGTCCGACTGACAAAAGCCAATATCAAAACACTTAGGAGAAAATCTAGATGGACAGTCCTAGTTGAGGTTTTTTGTTTTCTCATGATTCTGTTTTCAATCTATCGCTATTTTATCTACTCTGATTTTCAGTTCTTGATTATGTATATGTTAGGGATTTTTTCCCTTGTTTATATGATCTATGAATTTCAGATGAAAACACGCAAACGACTGTTCAAGGAGCTGATGGAGACATTACAGGACGATAGCCGAGGGAAAGAGGGAGAAATGTAAGATGAGAAAAATCATTTATATAGGCCAAGGAAGCCAGCAATCCGTCTACTATAATACAAGGACGAGAGAGGCTTTAATGACAGAATATAGCAACTTGCCAGACACGGAAGGTGCTATCAGTTCAAAAAAATCCAAGTGGCCTTGGATTCTCTTCTTTGCTTTCTTGCTAGTTGCTATTATCAGTATTTAGATACGATCCTTGATAGCGCCTTTTAAATTGAGTGAGTGGATGATTCCGATCCATCTAGCCGCTATCCTTTTCGTTTTTATCGGAAGTGTTTATGGATTTGGAAAACTGTTCTACAGTAGGGCTAAGTCGCTTGTCCCAGCAGGTGAAGAGCAGTTTAAAGAAGCGGTTGAAAGTAGTACTTTTTGGAGGAAGTCACCAGATAAGGAACCAACAGCCGATAAAATCATCTTGTATCTATTTGTTATCCTCGTTCTTCTATTCGCTTTAGTTATTGTTGTGCTTTTTGCCATACCTGGGACCTTCATTCCCTATTATGAACATGAGTGGTTTGAGTCGTCCATGTTCATGGTACCAATCGGGGCAACGATCATCCCAATTAGTGTCGTACTGCTCTTATTCCAAAACAATCCAATCCGCTGGCTGTTAGCCGTACGAAAATACAAGCAGGGAAAAGTATTGTTTAGGGAAGAGAAATAAGTGGAGGATAAGATGAAAGAAAGATATTATGAGTTTTTGAATATGGTAGTTGTGGATACTAGACCTATAAAGCGTTTTGATATTATATAAATCACTGATGAGGGAAGATAATGAAATCAAAATTAGTTCAAGTCATGCTTCTTGCACTCACTATTATAGGACTATACTTTGCTTATCAGGCATATCGCAGGCATGAGCTTACTCAGTTTGTTATGTGGAGTCCAAGGGTAAAAATTGCAAGTTATGAATTCATGGATGACAACAAGGCAGTAGCGATTGAGTGGGATAATGAGTCGGAGTTGAAAGATGCGAAAGAGGCTAAGAAATATGATTCGCGTGTCAATGTAGAAACAATGACGAGAGTTAATGGAGAACGCTATATTATCCAGCAAAGTTATAAGTTAAAATCAGCC
Source organism: Streptococcus oralis subsp. dentisani (assembly GCF_002096335.1). Taxonomy (GTDB): domain Bacteria; phylum Bacillota; class Bacilli; order Lactobacillales; family Streptococcaceae; genus Streptococcus; species Streptococcus oralis_Z. Next base: position 203,304 of record NZ_NCUW01000029.1, on the reverse strand, counting down.
ACGTATAAGTATTGGATTCTTGAAGAGGATGCGGTTCCGTATTTGAAAAGTAATATTCCAGAGCGGGGAGAGTACTGGTTGTTAGATGTCTATGACACGAAAGATGGGACAATCAAACAAGAAACGTATGATGTATTTCAGATGGTGAGGGAATATAATAAGGATTATATTCCAAGAAGGGTTCGCAGCGTTAATTATTTCTTGTATACGGAACAAGGGAAAACTTACTTACCAATTAGTATGGCTGTTGGCCAACAGCCAGAATCAAAAACTAAAACTGGGCTTATTGATATAGAGGAAGGAAAGATAGTAGCAACTACTCCATCTGGTAAAACTTCCAAAGACCTTTATAACGATGAGCAAGAATCATACAAACCAAAGTTAGAAGATATTCTTATTTCGAATCATAAATTTTCAAACGAGAAGTTTGCCTTTGTCTTATCTCTTTTTAGTTTTAAAGAACCAGTAGAAAAATCCCAATACCTGTCCTTATCAAGCAAATATCCAAAGGTGTTTGATATATTAAGTAAAGGGTTGTTATCTGAATTATATTTCCTTGGAAAAGAAGATGTTCGTTTTGAAATCTCTCTCTTAAAGCTGGTTCTTCCAGAGGGTACAAATATTTTTAAGGACATCACCATTCCAGCAGCTAGTTCGAAAGATGGACAGGAATATTTGGTTCAAAGCGAAGAGGAGTTCTTACAATATTATAAATCCAGTACGGAGGAAGAATAATGGGACAAAAGTATTTATTTTATATTACTATAGATATTGGTATTTGACATTGAATTTTAAATAGGGAGGAAAAAATGAAGAAGTTATTTGTCATCGTCTTGTTATTGATTCTTGGAGCTTGCTCTAATGGAAAGGAAGCAGGGGGAACAGAGAAAAGTACACGCGAGACAGTTGTAAATAAAGAGAAGGAATTGAAATTTGTGGTAGCGCCGCAATACGAAGGTAAAACATCTGATTTAATTGAACTTGGAAAAAAATTGACCAAGGAACATCCCGAACTAGGTAGTAAGGGAAATATGGCTATCTACTTTACAGAAGCAGTTTCAGATGGTAGAGCGGCACTAATGCTCGTCAATAAAACTGACGTAGATATCAAAAAAGATTTGGAGTTTTCACTAAGCTGGTCCTACGATGGCAAGACTATTTTTGATAATCAAAAGATTAGCTATACTATCAAGGATAGTGGTGAGTTACCTTCTTACACAACTACGTTAATTTTGTTACCACTTAATTCAGAGCAACTGGAGATTATTGATTCGATGTCAGATCCATCTAAGATGACACTTTCAATGTCCGATGTGAAGAGCGCAGAATAAGATAGGAATTGAATGTGACAACAGAAACCATTTTATTTTTATTTGCTACCATCGTTATTCTTTCATCCTTGATTTTTTTATCTGGTACGTATTTTTATCTTTATTTTCGAGATAAAAAAATGGTACGTCTTGCCAAATCGTCTGTTAAGGGAACGGTTGTGGGCTATAGTAATTTTCAAGCTGGAAATCCTCCGGTTGTTGAATATACGGTTAACGGAACTACTTATAGCAAGCCATTACGGTATTTTATAATCAAAACGATTTCGCTTCCATGGGGGCCAATAAGTACGTCTGATAACTTTACCAGAGAGGACATGCTGGCGAATTCACTCACCTTTTATCGTAATTCCTTTATATCGTTTAATAACTTAATGCGTATGCATTTTCCAGTGTATTCGAAGATGACGGTATGGTATGATCCTGAGAAACCAAACAGAGCTTATGTGGAACGATACTGTGGAATCAACAAACTTTATAAATTGTTGGGTATCGGTAGTGCTATATTGTTAATCATGGTCTACGCCGTTGTAGTGCTTGCTTATTTGTTAGAGAGATAAGGTAATCCACATGATGTCACAAGAAAGATACTTGCAGATAAAAAAAGAGCATCAAGTTCGAAAGTTTGTGGGGCTTTGGCTATTCATTGTTCTCGCCATACTCGATATTCTACTGGTATCGAGTCATTCCAGTTATGTTCCGCTTATAACGGTGGCTATGGCAACGCTTGTGCCTTTTAATTATTTTCTACTGGGTCCTCTTGGGATACAGAAAAAAGCCATAGAAAAAGAGCACCCAGAATGGAAAACACTCAGTACAAAGGGAATAAAGGTTCCCTCGGCTGAAGCCAATAAAAGAACCTTGGCTGGTATTGGGACCTTGATTGCCTTACTATTGTCCTTTGGGCTATCCTATAAACCTGTAAAACAGCCGAACGACCAAGTAGACAAGCTGCCTAGGGTTGATTCTAAAGCGCCTAAGAAGTCCAAGTCTTCGGAGTCTGAGCCGTCTAGTTCCTCTAAGGCAAAAGAAACCAGTTCCTCAGAGTCGAAAGCCTCGTCTTCGACTGAACAAAGTTCTAAAACAGAAAGTTCAGAAACAAAGCCGTCAAAAAGCGAGTCCAATAATCCTTATTACCAGATTCCAGGACTTACTGACGAACAGGTGAGAGATATCGTATCGAAATCTGTGAAAGATATGAAAGAACAAGAGTCAAAAGAAAAATCCGAAGAGTAGACTCGAGGGATTCGATACCGATTCTGGACGAGTGAGTTCTTTGGGATTTTACTCTATAGAATAACTGGAGGAGTTCATATGAATAAAGAAGTGATTGGTTTGATAGTTGGGATCATCGTCATCTTCCTATCTTTTGTATTTGTATGTGGGACCTTTCTCTACCTCTATCTTCGAGATCAGAAGTTGGTCCGCCTTGCCCAGTCATCCGTACAGGGAACAGTTATCGGATATAGCCGTTTTCGTGAGGGGTATCCACCTATCGTCGAATACACGGTGGATGGGATTACTTATAAGAAAACCTTGCAGTATTTTATGTTCAAAACGGTCACGACTCCGTGGGGTCCTACTAAAGTTTCAAATGATTATACAAGAGAAGATATGCTAGCGTCTTCGATCACTCGCTACAGCAACTCCTTTGTTTCCTTCAAACGATTGATGCAGACCCATTTCCCCCTTCATTCGGAGCTGACGGTCTGGTACGATCCAGACAAGCCGAACAGGGCCTATGTCGAACGTTACAGCGGGATGGACAAGTTTTACAAGTGGTTTGGTATCGGATTTGGTCTGGCTCTAGTCCTAGTCTATGGGATAGTGATCCTTGCCTTTTTGTCCAAGATATAAGGCATAAAAGTCAGTTGGTTAATGGGCAACTTTATTTCCCATCAAGCTTCAAGGAGGACAGAGTTTCTTTTCCATTTTCATGCTCACCTATCTTTTCTATCTGATACAGAGGAGAGGTTGCCTCCTACAAATACAGACAGGAAGTGAATTTTGACAAAGCCCCTTATTCGAGATATAATGAAGAAAAAGTGACCAAGGATAAATTAATGACAAACTCAAAGTATATCACACGCCTGAAACGTTCAGAGGGCCAGTTGCGTGGGATTCAAAAGATGATTGAAGAAGATCGTGACTGCGCAGATATTGTTACGCAGTTGACAGCAGTGAAATCTAGCGTTGAGCGCGTGATTGAGATGATCATTACTGAAAATCTCACTGACTGCATCAACCAACCATTAGATGACCCCGAGGCTCAAAAGGAACGCCTAGAAAAGGCTGTTCAGTACCTAATCAAACGAAAATAACCCTCTTTTTGGGGCTATCAAGTTGATAAAGGAGGCTAGAAGATGGAAGCATACAAAAAAGTTGTAGAAATGCTAAATGGGCTAGATATTCCCTTTGATATCGTGGAGCACGAGCCAGCCTTAACCACGGAGCAGGCAGATAGTTTTATCGAGGAAATCGAAGGTATCCGTACCAAGACCATGTTTCTCACAAACAAAAAAGAAAAACAACCTATTATCTGGTAATCATGGATGATCAAAAGCGTCTGGATATGAGCCTCTTGAAAGAACTAATAGGAGCTAGCAGGATTCGGATGGCTTCGTCTGAGAGCTTGTTTGAAAAAATGAGCTTGCCCGCAGGTGTTGTTTCACCTTTTGGCTTGCTCAACAATACCGACAAGGACATTCAAGTTTATTTCGACAAAGAAATCATGTCGGAATAACGGATGAATTTCCACCCCAATACCAACGAGAAAAACCTCTTTTGGGCTACGATAGATTTGCTTCGTTTTCTAGAAGTGATTGGCTACGAGTTCCATATTATTGAGTTATAGGAAGCCGTAATCATCCACCTACCAACTTGTACTATTTATGCACACCATACACTACATCTTGAACAAAAAAACAAACACCAAAAATGATGTTTGTCTACTTTCTGAGAGCTGGATTCCAGCTCTTCTTTTTATTTAACAACAAGCTCGTAACGAGTCTTACTAGTAAAGGTTTGCCCTGCTTTGAGAATGACTTGATCTTTAAAGTCACTGTGAATGGCATCTGGTAAAGCTTGCGCTTCAAGGGCAATTCCATTGTGCTGAATCATTGGCTGACCAGCTATGATGACAGTCTCATCCACAAAGTTTGCTGTGTAGACCACAAAGCAAGGAGCCTCTGTCTTGAAAAGCAGGAAGCGACCTGAATTTTGGTCATAAAGGAAACCAGCATTGTCATGACCTGCAGGAAGAGCAAATGGGTGATCCAAACCAGATACCAGTTGGATTTGCTCATCTTCTTCTGCAAAGATATCCTTGAGCAAGGCACCATTGTAGATGTGTTTCACCACATCACGATAAGCATCTGGAGTCTTGGCCGGAACACCGTCGGGAGCGATTGGGTAAATGCCCTCCGTATTTAGTTGGAAAACATGGCGGTCAACTGTCTGCGTGAAATCACCAGACAAGTTGAAATAGCTGTGATTAGTTGGATTGACAAGCGTATCCTGATCGGTTGTTACCTTATAGCTGACTTCGTAGGCACCAGTTTCTTCCAAGTGGTAGCTAATCCAAATCTTAAGATTACCAGGAAATCCTCCTGTCCCGTCTGTACGCTCTGTGTAGAGAGTCAAGCCATGGTCGCTCACCTCTACCAATTCAAACAAGCTTGAATCCCAACCTGTTGAACCACTGTGGTTACAGTTGCTGGCATTGTTGACTTCAAGATTATAGGTCTGGTCATTGAGCTCAAAGGTCGCACCTGCAATACGGCCCGCTACAGGACCTACACTTGCTCCATGCTTGGGACTATTGCCTACATAGCTATCAAAATCATCAAAGCCCAAGATAACATTGGCAAAGTTTCCAGCCTTGTCAGGTGTGACATAGCGCAAGATGGTTGCACCATAAGTCATGACCTCTAGCTGATAACCTGCCTCAGTCTCAAAGCGATAGGCCAAGACATCCTTGCCCTCATGATTTCCAAATACACGCTCTGTGTATGCTTTCATTTTTGTCTCCTTTAATCCATTTCTCTTAAGTAAACAAACCATAGAGAGTGTATACACCATCTATGGTTGTAGTTTCTATTTTCAGAATCCTTTGTCAGAAAACCTTAAGTATCTTCTTAACAAAAAGGAATTCTTCTATTCTTGTTTTTATGCTTCTACACGTTCTTTCCATGAAGTTGCTGTTTTTTGAAGAACTTTATTGAGTTCGTCAATGTTCTCAAATCCAGTTGTGCGTAACCATTCACGAGCTGCTGCTTCACCGTCTTTGATGTAGGCTTCAACTGATCCAGCCCAGGTTGCACGGCCGCAAAGAACTCCGTTGAAGTTTGCGCCTGATTCGTGGGCAAAAACAAGTGTTTCTTGGAAGAGTTTAGCTGATACACCCGCACTCAAGTAGATGTATGGAAGATTTGTTGCTTCGTCTTGAGCTTTGAAGAAGGCTGCTGCTTCTTCGCGTGTATGCACGATTTCACCATCGCCAAAGCCTTCAACATATTTGACGTTGACTGGAACTTCCACTTTCAAGACATCAATGTTGAAGCGTGGGTCTGAGAAGACCTTCATGGCACCGATAACCTTGTGTGGTTTCACTTTTGCGTATTCTGCAGAACCTGCATCAGCGATTTTTTCATCGTAAGCGAGGATTTCAAGGAAGAATGGAATGTCTTCTGCCACGCATTCAGAACCAATGCGTTCGATGTAGGCTTGTTTTTGTTGATTGAGTTCGTCAGCGCTGTCTACATCATAGTAAAGCAAAAATTTGACAGCATCTGCACCTTGTTCTTTGATGCGTTTGGCAGACCAAACATCCAAGCAGTCTGGCAAGCGTTTGGTGCTTGTTGTGTCGTATCCTGTTTTTTCATAAGCAAGGAGAAGACCAGCATTTGGAGCAAGCGCTTTTGTAGCTGGGAGACCATACTCAGGGTCGAGAAGCATAGAGGATGCGTATTTTGTCAATTCATCTGCAACCAAAACCTTGAGTTCTTCCATTTGAGCCACTGTTGGTTCTTCTGTTTGGTATTGAGCCATGAGGCGTTTCAAAGCACCACGTTGGTCAAAGGCAAGAGCTGAGATAATGCCGTTCTCGTCAGAGAGTTTTTGCAAGCAAGCTACTTTATTGGGACTTAATTGTAATTTACTCATAGACACTTCCTTATTTTTGATAGTCATGAATGATCACACCTTGTACCACACGGTTTACGGTACCTGTAGGAGATGGTGTATCTGGTTTATTTTCTACCTTGAGTGAAGTCAATAGGGCAAAGAGTTGGGCATAAACGATGTAAGGGAAGACACGGTAAATATCGTTCAAGACACCGCCACAACCAAGGGCCACTTCTTTGACATTTTCAAGACCAAAGGCTTGATCACTCAAAAGCACAACACGACGAGCAATGTGATCACCAGCAACTTCACGAACCAAGTCCAAGTCGTACTTGCGAGTGTAGTCTGTCGTTGTACCAAAGACCAAAACAACGGTATCTTCGTTGATCAATGATTTTGGACCGTGACGGAAACCGACTGGGCTTTCATACATAGTTGCCACTTGACCAGCTGTTAATTCCAAAATCTTGAGCTGAGCTTCATGAGCAAGGCCAAAGAAAGGACCTGCACCCAGGTAGATAACACGGTTAAAGTCGAGGTCAACAAGCTCTTTAACATCTGCTGCATTGTCTAGAATCTTACGAGCAAGGCTAGAAACAACTTCAAAACGTTCAGTTTTCACAGCAAATTCTGTAGGATCAAAGACCAAGAGAGCTGTTAGCATCATAGACGTAAAACTAGAAGTCATGGCAAATCCAGCGTCATTGGAAGCAGCTGGTTGCAAGAGTAAGAGATTGTGGTCATCGCCATGGGCTTGAAGTGCCAATTTCCCTTCTGCAGCACATGTAATGGTCACTTGATAGAGGTCGTCAACCAAGGCTTTAGCCAAATCAACCGTCGCCACACTTTCAGGTGAATTTCCACTACGAGCAAAGGAAACAAGGACAGTCGCCACATCTTTTTTCAGATAGGTTTCTGGATTGGCAACAATATCAGTTGTCGCAATGGCATTGAAATTCCATTTGCGTTCGTCATAGACTTCCTTAAAGTAAGGCACCAAGGTATCTCCCACATAAGCAGAAGTCCCAGCACCTGTCAAGATGACCTTGATATAGTCATGTTTATCCGCAATCCCTTGTAGGAAGGCTGCAATTTCTTCCCGTTTCGCTTGATAGGCTTCAAAAGCTTCTTTCCATACATCAGGCTGTTGGTAGATTTCACGAGTCGTGATTTCTGCACCCAGTTCAAGTAATTCTTCTTTTGTGTAATTTAGCATAGAGTTCCTCTAATCTATTGTTGTTTCATTCCTATTGAAAATATGGGAATGGGAGTGACTCCCATTCCCATGTATATTCTATATAAGATGCTCTAAGTTACATCTTATTCATCTTCGTCATCATCGAAGCCCGCTAACAGGTCGTTGACTTTTACAATGCTTTCTGCAGCACGGCTCTTATAATCCGCATCTGCACCTGTAAGGCTTGCATTGATAAATTCAATCACCATTGGAAGATTCATCCCTGCGTAGAGTTCAATGTCGCGTCCTTCCATGATCAAACGGCTTACCACGTTACATGGTGTACCACCGAGAAGATCCGCAAAAACTAGGAAATCATCCAATCCTTCGATAGCAGCTTCAAATTTTGCAGTAAATTCTTCTGGACCATCTTCTGGAAGAAGAGCCACCGCATGAATGTTGTCCTGTGGACCCATGATCATTTCTGTGCTACCTTTAAGTTCTTCACAGAAACGACCATGACTCACCAAAATTAATGATTTACTCATAAATTATGCGCCCATTCCAAGCAAGAATTTACCGATGAATGAAAGACCTACTGCAAGAACGATAATGATACCGATCGCTTTAGTAGAGTTCATACCTTTCTTACCAAGCAACCAGAAGATAAAGGCAGTAAAGATTGCTGGAAGCAAGCGTGGGAAGATTGAGTTCAAGATGTCTTGGAAGTCAATCATCTTTTCACCGATTGGCAATTTGTAAGAAATCTCAAAGTTGATCATTGTCGCTACAAGAGCACCCATCATGAAGACACCAAGTACAGATGCAGCATCAATCAAAGCTGTCAAAGTACTTTGCATGTTGTTGATAAGGTTAACCCCTTCTTTGTAGGCAAATTCCAATTGTTTCCAACGGAAGATGTCATATGCAACTGCAACTGCGATCCAAAGGAAGATACCCCATGGTTGGCCAGCGATAGCCATAGTTGCTGCGATAGATCCCATGATAGCAGGTACAAGTGAACCAAAGATTGTATCTCCAAGAGGAGCGAATGGTCCCATCAAACCTGTCTTGATACCGTTAACGGCATCTTTTGAACCCACACCATCTTTTTCTTCCATGGCAAGGTCAAAACCAGCGATAATAGTGTGGAAGAATGGTGAAGTATTGAAGAATTGAGTATGAACTTTCATCATTTCTTTCAATTCAGGAGTTCCATCCCCATACATTTTACGCAATTGAGGCAAGATCATGTAAAGGTAACCAGAAGCTTGCATACGTTCGTAGTTCCAACCTAATTGGAAAGTAAACAAGCTACGTTTGTTGATTTGATTAAAATCTTCTTTTGTAAGTTTGTAATTAGAATTCGTCATCTTCGATTTCCCCACTTTCTGATGGTGTAGAAGGTGCTGCTACAGCTACTTTTTGGCTGTTCTTAAAGTGAACAACTGCAAGGAAGATACCTACGATAGAGATACCGATCATAGACAAACCTTTGAAGTTGTTAGCAAAGCCAATCTTTTCAGCAACATCAGCAGGAAGAGTACCAAGGATACCCGCAACGGCTCCACCAAGACCTGTTACATATGAGTAAAGAACAGTCAACATAGCTGTCAAACCGAATCCCATTGCAAGGTAGTGAAGGTTACGTTTAACTGGAAGGTAACGAAGCAAGATTGCAAATCCAAGACCTGGAAGCATACGACCTGCAAGTGTCAAACCGTCTGCAACCCATTGGTATTCTTTAACAAGGTCTACTACTGATTGTACGAAAGCACCACCAAAAGCAAGAGCGAAGAATACTGGAAGGGCACGAGAAAGAGCCCATGGAAGCGCACCAAGTAGGTAGTTACGTTCGATACCTTTGTAGTCAAAGCGTTCGATCGCAGCATCAATACGGTGTGCAAAGAAAGTAGTTGTCATACGTCCAAGAACGTCGAAGTATGTCAAAAGTGCTGCTACTGGTACAGCGATTGTTGTAATCGCAAGGTCTGTATCAATACCTTGAGAGATAGAGAATGCTGTTGCAAGAACCGCACCAGAAGTTGCGTCGATACGAGAAGCACCACCGAAGGTACCAACCCCGAGAACGAACAACTGCAAGCTACCACCGATAAACAAACCAGTTGTCACATCTCCCATGATCAAACCAGTAATGAAACCAGCGAATACAGGGGAACCTGCAGATGAAACGATTGTCAACTCATCACAGATTTGATAAGCTGAGTACAAAGTGAGAAGTAAAATTTGCCACCATTGTATCATAACAATGACCTCCTAAAAATTTTTTCCTATTTTAATAAGCTCAAAAAGTCTGAAACTGGATCATTTGGAACCATTTGAGCAGTGAGTTTCACACCTTTTTCTGCTAGTTTGTGGAAATCTTCCACATCCTTGTCTACCACGTTGATAGAACGTGTGATAGAGCGAGTTTCTGGTGTTTGAGACATATTGCCGACGTTGAGTGTTTCAAGCGGAACACCTGCTTCGACCAAACCAAGGAAACGGTCTGGTTTACGTGCAACGATAAAGAGACGTTGACTATCGTATTTACCAGCAAGGATATTTGCTGCTGCTTTCTCAACTGGCAAGATACTGAGTTTCACACCTGGTGGTGTTGCAAGTTTCAAACCACTCTTTTCAATATCGTTGTTAACAACTTCGTCGTCTACAACCATAATGCGCGAAACATTTAGTTTTCCAGCCCAAAGATTGGCTACTTGACCGTGGATCAAACGTCCATCGATACGGCATCCTACAATTGTCATAAGTTTTCCCCCTTTATGTGTTTTAGTGTAGGTTTACGAGTTAAATGAATCTCTTCTTTATATTCACCTTCAGTTTCAAAGATGATGATGCGGTTATCACCTTGCTTGAGATAGCTATGAGGGATATAAAGTGAGAGGGTCGGGCCGACATTCCAGAAACGTCCTAGGTGAAGCCCGTTGACAAAGGCAACTCCCTTACCGAACTCAGATAAATCTAAGTAGGTATCCTTAGGCTCTTCAACGGTAAAGTCGAAAGCGTAAAAGGCTGGTTGTCCTTCTGTCCATCCTTTTGAAAAATCAATTTTCTCAGGATTATCCAATGGAAGTGGATATTGTTTCCAATTTAACATGAAGTGTAGATCCTTACAGACACCTGTACGAATCCCTTTACGTTGCGTATCTGCCAAGAACTTATGTCCGTAGTTGACACGCCCCATATTTTCGATCAAGATGTCAATCTCTGAAAAGCCTTCTCGGTTGCCTTGACAGTAGATATCTTCACCAATTTCTGTCTGGTATTGAGTGGCAATCCATTGACCATCTACATAGAGTTGAGCTCGGTCACGTCCATCGATGATACGGAGACGTTCCTCTTCTGCATCCCAACTTGCTTCGGTACGATAAAGAAGATAGCCATAACTTTGACCAAGTTCTTCCATCGCTTTTGGATAGAGGCTTTCAGTTGGACTTGCCAGACTATCCAAGGTTTCAAACAAGGAAACTTTTTCGACTAGTGGAATGGATTCCATTTCCATGCTTTCCTTGTAAAGTGGTTCCAACTGTGGATACTCTGGAAAGTGTGTTGCCATCATCTTCTTGACTGCTAGGTATTTAGCAGTTGGATTTCCTTCTTCATCGAGAAGGGCATCATAATCGTAAGATGTAACTTGTGGCAAATCCAGAGTTCCTCGAGCCGAGCAACCATTCATGAAACCAAAGTTTGTTCCGCCATGGAACATGTAAAGGTTGATGGAGCCTTGCTCTAACACCTCTCGAACAGCTTCTGCCAACTCTTTTGGATCACGCGTGATGATGGGTTCTTTCCAACGGTTGAACCAGCCATCCCAGAATTCCATACACATGAGGGGCCATTTTTTGCCATACTCATCAAAGAATTCTTGCATCTGTGAAAAGTTGTAAGGAGCCTTAGAACCGAAGTTTCCTGTCACAAAGAGATCTTCTTCAATCAAGGTTCCGGCTTTCAGAGTAGCCCTCCAAGGACCGTCTGAAGTAAAGAGTGGGCAATCAATCCCTCGATCTTCCATCAATTTTCGAATCGCTCTCAGATAAGACTTATCTTCTCCATAAGAACCATATTCATTTTCGACTTGCATCATGAGAATGTTTCCGCCATTGTCCAACAAGCGAGGCACGAGCCTTGGCAATAATTGGTCATAATAGCGAGCAACTGCCTCGATGTAGGCCGGGTCGGACGAGCGGATTCGCATGGGCTTGGTCAAGAGCCAAGCTGGTAAGCCACCGAACTCCCACTCGGCACAGATAAATGGCGAAGGACGTACAATAGCATAAAGGCCCAATTCCTGTGCTATTTGGAGAAATTTCTCCAAATCTAGAGCACCTTCAAAATTAAATTTTCCCTCAACAGGCTCGTGTAAATTCCAAGCCACATAAGTCTCGACTGTATTAAAGCCAAGCGCCTTTAAGTTGTAGAGAGAATGATACCAATCCTCTGCTGGAATCCTAAAATAATGAATGGCGCCGGACAAAATCTTGAACGGTTCTCCATCTAGGTAGAAATCGTTCTCAATTTTAAATCTTGGCATGTTCCCACCTCTGACTAATTAAGTTTGCGCTTTCATTTGTTATAATATTAAATATAATCAAATCTTTTGCATTTGTCAATAGGTTTTAGAAAATTTTTTAAATTTTTTCTATTTTTTTACTTCTCTTTTACTAGCTTTCTGCAAATACCACATGAAAATGAACCCTCTAGTAAATTTTAGCAAGTCGTTAAAATGAGCTACTTCTCATACATAGAATAACATTTTTAGTCTGTTATTCTATTTTTTTATCTAAATACTACTATTTTCTTTATATTTATGGTAAAATCAAGGATAGAGAAAGAGAATCGAGGTGAAATTATGGCTATTCCAAAATACCAATATATTAAAGATGAATTGAAAAACAAAATAATCTCTGGTCAATTTGCGAGTGGAGACAAGTTCTATACTGAAGCAGAGTTGATCGCCATGTATGATGTAAGTTCTATTACCGTCGTACGCGCTTTGAACGACCTTGCCAAAGATGGCTATATTGTCCGCCAACAAGGGAAAGGAACATTCGTATCACGCGCTCGTAAGCACAAACTCGTTGAATTTTCAGATGTCGAAATCTTTGAAACAAAAGATGATAAGGTAACCGTCCTTTCTATCGAACGTGGAAACACACTTGAATATTTGGAGAAACTTGGATTACGTGGTGATCAATTCTACTATAAAATTGAACGAATTCGTCAAAGTAATGACGTAACTTATATCTACCACACTTCTTATATTCCTGAACAATATATCAATGCCAACTATCCAAATCTTGACTACTATAGTTCTATCTATACACGCTTCAAGCTGGACTACCACATCCACATGAGTGATGAGCATTTTGAGGAAATCAATGAGATTGCATTCCCAACCCCCGAGCACGCTGCTTCTGTATTAGGAATCGATACACAATTCCCAACAGTCTTCCAAACCAAGACAACCAAGCTAGAAGCTACTGGTCAAGTTCTGGCCTATAGCGAAACTTATAAGCGAGCGGATTACTACAAGATTAAATTTATCTCAAGTAATAGAGGTCGATAAGAAAAACCTGAGTTTAGACTCAGGTTTTTCTATGTCTATTATAGCATGCACCATTTAGTATGAACATACGATAAAAGGTAAATCTATAATTAGTAGCGTTTTTACTAAAAACAAGTAAAATAGTCAGAAAAATTTTCTGCTAGAGCAGATTTGCTAGGGGAAACAGCTTCCTAATCTTATGATTTTTTCCATTTATTATAGTTCTTTCATAAAGCCGCTTGACTTTTTATAGTTTAGATAATAAAATAAAAACAGTTTTATGTAAACGTTATCATACAACATAATAACAAGGAGGTTTTATCATGAAACTAGAAAAGAAACAGCGCTTCTCCATCCGTAAATACGCGATTGGGGCAGCTTCTGTACTCATAGGATTTGCCTTCGGTACCCACGTCGTGTCTGCCGACAGCGTCACTCCAACACCAGAAAATCCAAGCGCAGCTCAAACTGCTCAGGGACAGTCGCAGACAGCTGAGACATCGGTTGAAAGCAAAATTGAAGAAACAGTTGAGGCAAAAAGCACGGAGGAGAAGAATGCTTCAGCTACACTCGCTCCAACAGTCGAAAAAACTGAATCTCCAGTAATTGCAGAGAAAGCTGACGAGACTCCAGTCGCTGAAAAAACTACTCCTGTTTCAAAAGAACAATCAGAACCAGTAAAAATTGACGAAGAAAAGAAAAACGAAGTTGTCACACCTGCAGTAGCCACTCCTAGCGCCGAACGGGCTGCTCAGGTAAACGAAAAACTAGCTAAAAGAAAAATGATCTCAATCGACGCTGGACGCAAGTACTTTTCTCCAGATCAACTCAAAGAAATCATCGACAAAGCTAAACACTACGGTTATACTGATCTTCATTTACTAGTTGGAAATGATGGCATGCGTTTCATGCTAGACGACATGACCATCAAAGCCAATGGCAAAACCTATGCAAGTGATGATGTCAAACGTGCTCTCGAAAACGGAACGGATGCCTACTACAAGGATCCAAACGGCAACCATTTGACAGAGAGTCAGATGACGGACTTGATTAACTACGCTAAAAACAAAGGTATTGGCCTTATCCCAACCGTAAACAGCCCTGGCCACATGGATGCTATTTTGCATGCCATGAAAGAACTAGGTATCCAAAAACCGAATTTCAACTACTTTGGGAAAGAATCTGCTCGTACCGTTGACCTTGATAACAAAGAAGCGGTTGAGTTCACAAAAGCTTTAATCGACAAGTATGCTGCTTACTTTGCTGGCAAATCTGACATCTTTAACATCGGACTAGATGAATACGCCAACGATGCTACAGATGCCAAAGGTTGGAGCGTTCTTCAGGCCTACAAGTGGTATCCAGAAGATGGCTTCCCAGATAAGGGTTACGACAAATTTATCGCCTACGCCAATGACCTTGCTCGCATCGTCAAATCTCACGGCCTCAAACCAATGGCCTTTAACGACGGTATCTACTACAATAGCGACACTAGCTTTGGAACTTTTGACAAAGACATCATCGTTTCTATGTGGACTGGTGGATGGGGCGGATATGACGTCGCTTCTTCTAAACTTCTAGTTGAAAAAGGCCACCAAATCCTTAATACCAACGATGCTTGGTACTATGTTCTAGGACGGAATGCAGATGGTCAAGGCTGGTACAATCTCGACCAAGGACTCAATGGTATCAAGAACACTCCAATCACTTCGGTACCAAAATCTGATGGGGCAGATATCCCATTTATAGGCGGTATGGTAGCTGCTTGGGCAGATACCCCATCTGCACGCTATTCACCATCACGCCTCTTCAAACTCATGCGTAGCTTCGCAAATGCTAACGCTGAGTACTTTGCTGCCGACTATGAGTCTGCTGAGCAAGCCCTTAAAGAAGTGCCAACAGACCTTAAACGCTATACTGCAGAAAGCGTCGCAGCTGTCAAAGAAGCTGAAAAAGCCATTCGCTCACTCGACAGCAATCTCAGCCGTGCCCAACAAGATACCATTGACCAAGCAATCGCGAAACTCCAAGAAGCTGTTAGCAACCTAACCTTCACACCAGAAGCTCAAAAAGAAGAAGACGCGAAACGCGAAGTTGAAAAACTTGCCAAGAACAAGGTAATCTCTATCGACGCTGGACGTAAGTACTTCACGCTGGACCAACTCAAGCGCATCGTAGACAAGGCGAGCGAACTCGGATACTCTGATGTACATCTCCTCCTTGGAAATGATGGACTTCGCTTCCTACTTGATGACATGACTATCACAGCTAACGGCAAAACTTATGCAAGTGACGATGTCAAAAAGGCCATCATCGAAGGAACAAAAGCTTACTACGATGATCCAAATGGAACCACTCTTAGTCAAGCTGAAATCACTGAATTAATCGAGTACGCAAAATCAAAAGGTCTCGGACTCATCCCAGCGATTAACAGCCCAGGTCACATGGATGCCATGCTCGTCGCTATGGAAAAACTTGGAATCAAGAATCCTCAAGCTAACTTTGACAAGGTCTCAAAAACAACCATGGACCTCGAAAACGAAGAAGCCATGAACTTTACCAAAGCCCTCATCGGCAAGTACATGGACTTCTTTGCAGGTAAGACAAAAATCTTCAACTACGGTACAGACGAATATGCCAATGATGCTACCAACGCGCAAGGCTGGTACTACCTCAAATGGTATGGACTCTATGGCAAGTTTGCTGAGTACTCTAACACTCTTGCTGCTATGGCTAAAGAACGAGGCCTTCAACCAATGGCCTTCAACGATGGTTTCTACTATGAAGACAAGGATGATGTTGAGTTTGACAAGGATGTCATCATCTCTTACTGGTCTAAAGGATGGTGGGGCTATAACCTTGCAACGCCTCAGTACCTAGCAAGCAAAGGCTACAAATTCCTTAACACCAACGGAGACTGGTACTACATTCTCGGCCAAAAACCTGAAGATGGTGGTGGTTTCCTCAAAAAAGCAATTGAAAACACTAAAAAAACACCATTTAACCAGCTTGCATCTACCAAATATCCTGAGGTAGACCTTCCAACAGTTGGAAGTATGCTTGCCATCTGGGCAGATAGACCAAGCGCTGAGTACAAGGAAGAAGAAATTTTTGAACTCATGACTGCCTTTGCAGACAATAACAAAGACTACTTCCGCGCTAACTACAATGCCCTCCGTGAGGAACTTGCTCAAATCCCTGCAAACTTGGATGGATACAGCAAGGAAAGCTTGGATGCTCTAAATGCAGCTAAAGAAGCTCTCAACTACAACCTCAACCGTAACAAACAAGCCGAGCTAGACGCTCTCGTAGCCAAACTCAAGGCAGCCCGCCTAGGCCTCAAACCAGCAGCAACCCACTCAGGAAGCCTCGATGAAAACGAACTAGCTGCTAATGTTGAAACCAAACCTGAACTCATCACAAGAGCAGAAAAGATTCCTTTTAAAGTTATCAAGAAGGAAAATCCGAACCTCCCAGCCGGTCAGGAAAAGATCATCACACCAGGTGTAGAGGGCGAACGCACTCATTACATCTCTGTCCTTACTGAAAATGGGAAACAAACAGAAACTGTTCTAGATAGCCAAGTAACCAAAGAACCTGTGACCCAAGTGGTTGAAATCGGTGCCCCTATTACTCACAAAGGGGATGAACACGGTCTTGCTCCAGTCGCAGAGGCAAAACCAAGACTGGACATCCAAGAGGAAGCAATTCCATTCCCTACCGTGACACGTGAAAATCCGCAATTGCCACTCGGACAAACGCAAGTCGTCCTTGCTGGAGCAAATGGTCGCCGTACGATTTTCTACTCTGTCAGCACCACTGCTGACGGCAAGGAAGAAAGAACCCTTGTCAATAGTGCGGTATCACAGGAAGCGGTCGCTCAGGTTGTCGAAGTCGGAACTGCCGTTGAGAAAGCTGAGCAAGCTGAAACAACTACTAGCAAAGCAGATGAAAAACAACTCCCTGCAACAGGAAGCCAAGACTCTGCAGGCTTGGTCGCAGTAGGACTCATGGCCACACTAGCAGCCTATGGACTCACTAAGAGAAAAGAAGATTAAACCCCTTCGATAAGCATACAAAAAAGCGAGATTGAATCTCGCTTTTTATTGTTAGGTTTAATCACCGAGCCCGATACGTTCAAAGATATCATCCACACGTTTGGTGTAGTATGCAGGGTTGAAAATTTCGTCGATTTCTTCTTGAGTCAAGCGTGATGTCACCTCTGGATCTGCTTCAAGAAGCGGTTTGAAGTCTACTTGGTTATCCCAAGAGTAGGCTGTTTTTGGTTGCACCAAGTCATAGGCTTGCTCACGGGTCATACCTTTTTCAATCAAGGTCAACATAGCACGTTGGCTAAAGATAAGACCGAAAGTTGAGTTCATGTTGCGGATCATGTTTTCTGGGAAGACCGTCAAATTCTTAACGATGTTTCCAAAACGGTTGAGCATGTAGTCAATCAAAATAGTCGTATCCGGTGTGATGATACGTTCAGCTGATGAGTGGGAAATGTCGCGTTCGTGCCAGAGAGCAACATTTTCATAAGCTGTCACCATGTGACCACGGATAACACGCGCAAGACCCGTCATATTTTCAGAACCGATAGGGTTGCGCTTGTGAGGCATTGCTGAAGATCCTTTTTGACCTTTGGCAAAGAACTCTTCCACTTCGCGCTGCTCAGACTTTTGTAAACCACGGATTTCCGTCGCCATACGCTCGATAGAAGTCGCAATGCTCGCAAGAACTGCAAAGTACTCAGCATGAAGGTCACGAGGAAGCACCTGTGTAGAGATTTCTTGGGCACGGATACCAAGCTTGTCGCAGACGTATTGCTCAACGAATGGCGGGATGTTGGCAAAGTTCCCAACCGCACCAGAAATCTTACCAGCTTCCACACCAGCAGCCGCATGCTCGAAACGCTCGATATTGCGCTTCATTTCACTGTACCAAGTTGCTAATTTAAGACCAAAGGTTGTAGGCTCCGCATGCACACCGTGGGTACGACCCATCATGATGGTGAACTTGTGCTCCTTAGCCTTGTCAGCGATGATGTTGGTAAAGTTTTCAAGGTCACGACGGATGATGTCGTTGGCTTGCTTGTAGAGGTAACCATAAGCTGTATCCACCACGTCGGTAGAAGTCAACCCATAGTGCACCCATTTGCGCTCTTCACCAAGAGTCTCAGATACCGCACGTGTAAAGGCAACCACATCGTGACGAGTCTCTTGCTCAATCTCTAAAATACGGTCGATGTCAAAGTCCGCCTTCTCGCGAATCAAAGCCACATCTTCCTTAGGGATTTCCCCCAATTCAGCCCATGCCTCGTCAGCCAAGATTTCCACCTCAAGCCAAGCACGGTATTTATTTTCTTCACTCCAAATGTTCGCCATCTCAGGGCGAGAGTAACGGTTGATCATTTTGTTTATTTTTCCTTTCTTCTTAAGCTTTTGGGAATAAGCTAGCTAAGTGAACGAAGCTTCTCTACTAAAAATCTTCTTTCCCAATCCATACAGATGGATAGTGATCTAGTGTATTCAAATCCGTATCCAGCGGGACATCATAGATTGCTAAGTAGTTTTCAGGGTATTGTGTAGCTAGTTCTTCATATTTAGCTTGTACCTTATCAGGAACTATTCTTACAAAAAATATCTTAACTACCGTCCAGATTTATTTTCCCCAACAAGATAGTTTGTGATTATTTTAAATCAAATAATTAAACAAAACTACGAAACAAAATAAAAATTAGACAGTTGTATTCCGCTTTACTTTATTGTAAAAAAACGCAAACTTCCTTCATTCCTACGTATCGTACCGGTTTTATACAATTCCTCCAATTCTAGTCTATAGTCATAACCTATAGCTGTAAAAGTTTCTTTTTTAATAATTTTAAATTTTTTTATTTTTTTAAACCCAGAAATATCTTTATTCATAAAAACACAAATTGCCCCCTCCTCTGGCTCAAATCTACCAGCATTTAACTTAATATTTACTTTCATTTTCTTACTATTAGATTTTTTAGTAGCAACTTTTTCGAAATTAGTAATCTCTTCCAATTCAGGAAAATTATTAGATAATAATTTTATTAATATTTCATCCTGCAAAAAATTATCCAGTGCTGAAAAAATCTCTAGAAACAAGTCCAATAAACTAAGCCATACTTCTTTATCAAATCTCGCACCTGTTGGACTTTTAAAACTATGAGCGATTGAATTCCTTTGCGATACCAAAAAATCAATGTAAGATTCGACATTTCTTTCAGGTCTAAACTCATCGCCACTAACATCGAATTCAATTGAAGATAATTTGGTAACTAGTAGGTCGCTCAAATCGTTCTGAGAAAAGTATGCTTCTAAGAATTCGATATTGAAATCACATTTTTTGAATAAGTCCTTCAATGTAGAATACCATAAGTTATTTGTATCAAAAAACAAGTCTTTTTCTTTTATAATTTCGGAAATCTCTAGAATTTTTTTAAAACCAAGCGTGTCCATTTTTTCTTTAGTCCTCTTAGAACGAGTTGAAAAGATATTTTTATAGTATTCTTCAATAAATTTTTCTGTAGTAAGCGCCATAGGATATCTCTGAAATATCTCATAAACTACTCCGTACACTTCACTTTCCCATAAAGAGTATAAAGCTATAAAAAAATAATTTTCGTAAACTGTTTGTTCTGCAGGTTGTGCAGTATCACTATTGAATCCCTCAACGAGGTCTCTAATTTTTTGAATTTTTTTACCAGTTCCTTTAAACCAAAAGGAACTATCTAGATTAATTGCTTGTATCATTTATAATCTCCGAGTTTAAAAAATTATAAAACGCTTTTTGTCTTTCTAAAACTTTACTAAACGAAGTATATTTGCCATTAAATAATTCTCTATTCGACTCTAAAAAATCATTCTTCAGTTGAACATTATTCTCAATATCCATATCTCCGTTTAATCCAACTTCTTTATCAATACACATTGAACAAGCTAGCATCACCGTGTCAAAAAGCATTTTCTCACTTTTCGTACCATTATTTTTATTAAATGCTTGCTCACCAAAAAGCTTTTTAACTAAATCGAGAGTATTTTCAATATATAATTTTAGATTTTTAACCTTCGATTCATCAAAATATACCGATTTAGCGGAATAATAATCTAAAGCCTGAGATGTTCCAACAGCGGTATTATTATTATAAGATAGGTCTTTATAAGCAAAAAAACGTAAAATCATTTCTCGGTTTCCCATTCGATTTTTACTATCTCCTCCAGAATGCCATAGATTGTTGAATGTATCATTATTGTCAGCAAAATCGTTTATCATTGTATTCATTATACTAGTATTTACAGCATTCCTAATTTCTTGCTTTGTAAGTGTAATCCCACCTGTATTAAGTCTTTCAAAAATCAATCTTTTTAGTTCATCTTGTTTTTCTTTAGTATTTTTAGAATCACTTAAAATAACTGAACCCGATAGATACCGACTACCTATTGCATCTTGAACTTCAGGAATTAACTCATTATAAGAGCAACCATTCAACTCTTCCCAAACTTCTAAACCCTTTAATTTAAATTTATTATTAAGAAAATCAATTATTGTCGAAATTCTTTGTAATCCATCCATTACTTCATATTTGCTGGGAGAAATTTCGTATAAAAAAATCGGAGGTATTGGAATATTCATTATAAGACTTTCAATCAGTCTAGACTTTCTTTGAGGATCCCAAACTTTATTTCTTTGATAATCTGGATTTAAATTATATGCTTTAAATATAACTGGCAGAGCTGCAAGAGGATATCTTGCTTGGTCAATCACTAAATTATACTCACCAGAAGACAATTTTTTCTTGATTTCTTGTGTATCCACGGTATCTATTAACTTAGCATCAGCAGTTTCCTTTTTTATTTTCCCATAAAAAACATTAAATAATGTATCAGTCATTTTATCACCACTTCTATTTTATTATATAATTTCCTATTACCATTAGTTGACTGACTTTATCAGCTACGACAAACCTAGTCAACCTTGCAGGGTTAAGACAGCGAACCTTTTAATTAGGGCCCTGTCTTACTCCCCAACTATCCGGCGCATCACTAAACAAAGTTATATGCCCTACCTTACGATCTCGCTTGTCTTCTATAGTCACTTATTTACCGCCCACTCCGCTGCTTTCTCTGCATGAATCACTGTTGTGTCATAGAGAGGCAGGTCGGTGTCGGATTGCTTGACGAGGAGACCTATCTCGGTACAACCCAAGATAACGGCCTCTGCGCCCGCTTTTTTCAAATCATCTATAACGGCAAGATAAGTCTGCTTTGAGCTTTCTTTGATGTTCCCTAGGCAAAGTTCGTCATAAATGATTCGATTGACCTCTGTAATACCAACTTGGTCTGGAATCAGCACTTCTAACCCAGACTCTATTAATTTCTCCTTGTAAAAATCTTGGGCCATGGTGTACTTAGTCCCTAGGAGGCCGACTTTTTCAATACCGTCAACCAACAAGGCCTGCGCAGTTGCCTGCGCAATATGCAAGATTGGAATCGTAATCTTTTCTTGTATCTGCGGAGCAACCTTGTGCATGGTGTTGGTACAAATAACGATGAAATCCGCACCTGCTTGCTCCAAGCGCTGAGCAATATCTGTCAACAGTTGACCGCTTTTCTCCCAGTCTCCAACTGCCTGATAATGCTCAATCTCTGCAAAATCAACACTATAAAGTAGAATCTTAGCAGAATGCAGGCCACCCAGCTCTTTTTTAATAGTTTCGTTGATGATTTGGTAGTAAGATGTGGTACTTTCCCAACTCATACCACCAATCAGACCGATAGTTTTCATAGACTAATTAAATTCCTCCTTGCTTATCGCCACCGACGGATAATGCGGCAGGGTGTTAAGGTCAGTATCCAATGGCGAATCATAGATAGCCAGATAATTGTTTGGATATTGAATCTTTAATTCCTGATATTGGCTTTTACTTTTTCATGGTCGGCACTGGCAAAGAGTACTTCCACAACGGCGATTTCTTTTCCTTCCTCCACAAAAGCATTAACGATGATTTGAATCATAGAAACCTCCTATATCACAATTCAACATCTAACTTTAAAATATCTCCCTTTTCTCCATAATGGAGAAGCCGCAGATATTCTCCCCAAACTCTGGACTTGCCAATGTCTGTATTCATCCAGCTATACCGACCAATCTCAACATCCTTGTAAAAAGCATTGAAGGTATATGGGATGTAGCGAAGATGCTTTGGCAAGTGCTGAGCCAAGGTCCGCCATTGCCTACCAGTCGCGTGACTTTTGCAAATGAACATAACGGTCTCAACAGTATTAAAATCAAAAATTTCTTTGGCAAACAGTACGTTTTCTAAAGTATTGCTAGAGGAGTTTTCAGATTTAATCGCTTCTTCAGGAATGCCTGCAGCCATCAGATGCTGGATAATAACCTCTGCCTCTGTATGTCCATTCCAATCTGGATGAGGCGTTCCTGTCAAACTTCGACCGCCGGTCACAATAATTCTTCTTACATAGCTTTTTTGATAAGCCTCAATAGCTTTTTCCCAGTGGCCTGGATGAGTTCCGCTGAAAACAAATAAAACATCACACGGCTGAGGTTCGATTATTTCCCCAAAAACACTCTTAGTCAAAAAAGAGATTTCTTTATCAGAGAACTCTTTCGGCACTTCCGGACTTTTCGGGATAATTGGTTTCATCTATAGTATTTCCTCCACAGAATTTTCTGAAAAATCAATCCCTTCTAGCAGTAGTTGACTAACTTCTCTTGCTGACTTTATCAGCCACGACAAGCCTAGTCAACCTTGCAGGGGTAAGACGACGGACCTTATAACTGGGGTCCTGTCTTACTTCCCAAACTCAACCACACTATCCGGTACATCACTAAACAAGGTCACATGTCCCATCTTACGGTTGTGCTTTGCTTCTATTTTACCATACAGGTGGAGGTGGGTGCTTGGATTTTCTACGACATACTTTTCAGCGGCCTCAACGTGTTGACCGAGAACGTTGAGCATAACGGCAGGCGCATGTAGGTGGATAGCTGGCAATGGTGCTCCGAGAACACCCAAGATGTGCGTGTCAAACTGTGAAAAGTCGCAGGCTTCGATGGAGTAATGCCCTGAGTTGTGTGGACGTGGCGCAATCTCATTGACGATAATATCATCAGCTGTCGCAAACATTTCCACGCAGAGGGTTCCAGATAGCTTGAGCTGTTCTGCAATTCGCACCGCCACAGATTTGGCTTTATCTGCTAGACTATCAGAAATTCGAGCTGGAACGATGGTCTTAGACAGGATGTTGTTGCGGTGGATATTTTCCTGAACTGGGAAAACTGTCACGTCCTTGCCATTTCCCGACACGATGACGGAAATTTCGAGGTCAAAGTTGACAAATTCTTCCAAAACGCAGTCTGCTGAATCTGCTAATGCATAGGCTTCTTCCAAATCTGC
This sequence comes from Streptococcus oralis subsp. dentisani, assembly GCF_002096335.1. GTDB lineage: Bacteria > Bacillota > Bacilli > Lactobacillales > Streptococcaceae > Streptococcus > Streptococcus oralis_Z. The sequence goes on along the minus strand of NZ_NCUW01000029.1, from coordinate 179,662 downwards.
TTTCGAGCGAATGACCTTTTGTCCATGACCGTCGTAGCCACCAGTCGCCGTTTTGAGGACATAGTTTTTCGATAGGTCAATATCTGCCAAGTCTTGGCTTGAGGTCACGACCTTGTAAGGTGCCACAGTGACTTGTGCCTTGTTTGAGAGAAAATCCTTTTCAAAGATGCGATTTTGAGAAATGCGAAGGAGGTCTGTTCCTTGGGGGAGTTGTCCATCCTTGATAACCGCATCCAAACCGCCAGCATCAACATTTTCAAATTCATAAGTGAGGACATCGCAACGCTCAGCCAACTGACTGAGGGCATCCACATCATTATAAGGAGCCACGATGATCTCCGCCACGCGAGAGGCTGGGCAATCCGCGGCAGGATCCAGCGCGATAACCTTGTGGCCCATGTAGATAGCAGAAATGGCCATCATCTGACCCAGCTGGCCGCCACCGATAATTCCGATTGTTTTAGATGAGCTCATTTGTAGACTCCTCTGCGATTTTTCCTTGTTCTTCTGCAAAATCTGCCAAAGCTGTCGCGATAGCCTGATCCTCTACTGATAGGAGACGGAGGGCAAAAAGAGCCGCATTGGTCGCGCCTGCTTCACCGATAGCCATGGTTGCCACAGGTACACCGCCTGGCATCTGCACGATAGAGTAGAGCGAGTCCACGCCACTAAGAGCACGTGATTTGACTGGTACACCAATGACAGGAAGGGTTGTTTTTGCTGCGACCATACCTGGCAAATGGGCTGCACCTCCAGCACCAGCGATAATGACCTTGATACCGCGACTACGGGCTTCTTCTGCATGTCTGAACATAAGGTCTGGTGTGCGGTGGGCAGAGACGACTTTCTTTTCGTAGGCTACACCAAAGCGGTCTAGGACTTCTGCTGTTTTTTGCATGGTGGCCCAGTCTGATTTGGAGCCCATGATGATGGAAATAATTGGTTTAGTCATAATTTTTCCTTTTTTCTTCTTTTTTGATAATGGTCTTAGGTGGTGGGGACGGAAGCAAACCTTCGGTTTCATTCCTAAACTTTGAGCCTAGAGTCTCAAAGTTTCCCTAGACCAGAACAGAAATTGTTCTGGTCTTTTCACCACGGCGACCATTATCTTACTTTGGCTCGCTTTCGCTCGCCATGACAAATTTAGTAGCTACTAATCTTTTATAGCCTTGCTTCCGATATCTGTTCGGTAAAAGAGACCTTCTGTGTTTTGTTTGTCGAGTTCACTGTAAATAATGTTTTGTCCGTCTTTGACAGTATCTGCTGTGGTGACGAGCATGTAAACACGTCCGCCATTTGACAGCAGTGCTCTGCTATTTTCCGAAAACTTAGCCCCTGCATAGTAGGTGATGATGTCGCCTTCTGTCTTAGCTGGTAACTCAACGCCCTTTTTATAATCTAGCGGGTAGCCGTTTGAAGCTACAACCACGCCTAGCGTCACACCCTTATCCGTCCACGTGATGTTTGGCTCCTTGCCATCGAGGATATCCGTGATATTTTGTGCAAAGTCAGATGTCAAACGAGGCAAGATGATTTGCGTTTCTGGATCTCCGAAGCGAGCGTTAAACTCTATAACCTTCGAACCGTCAGCAGTCAAAATAAGCCCCGCGTAGAGGACACCAAGATACGGACGATCTTCTTTAATCATCCCTTCAAGAACTGGCTTGACAATAGTGTCAACCGCTGTGGCAACCACGCTCTCTGGCAAGTGAGGAACTGGCGCATAGGCACCCATACCGCCCGTGTTAGGCCCCTTGTCACCATCGTAGGCACGTTTGTGATCCTGAGCTGTTGGCATGATGTAGAACTTGTCACCATTGACAAAGGCAAAAAGTGAAAATTCCTCACCTTCAAGAAATTCCTCAATAACCACACGCGCACCTGAGTCACCAAATTTATTGTCCAAGAGCATCTCGTGAGCGGCTTCGACTGCTTGCTCAACTGTCTCAGCAACGACGACACCTTTCCCAAGCGCCAAGCCATCCGCCTTGACCACGATAGGAGCCCCCTGCTTTTCGATATAGGCCTTAGCTTCCTCAAAGTCTGAGAATGTGCCATAGGCTGCTGTCGGAACGCTGTATTTGACCATTATTTCCTTAGCAAAATCCTTGGACCACTCCAGCTCCGATGCAGCCCTAGTCGGACCAAAAGCCTTGAGCCCAGCTTGGTTAAAATCATCCACAATCCCAGCCGCAAGGGCGTCATCTGGACCAATGAAGGTCCAAGCAATATCGTTGGCTTTTGCAAACTCAATCAATTTAGAATGTTCGGAAATAGAGATATTTACCAATTCCAGACCATCCAGAGTCATTCCATCATTTCCAGGGGCTACAAAAACTTTTTCAACGTCTTTTGATTCAAGTAACTTCTTAGCAATCGCATGTTCACGACCACCCGAACCGACAACTAACAGCTTCATCTCTCAACCTCTTTTGCGAATTATTTACTAACATTATATCACAAACGTTCGTTTTAATCTTGTTTCACTTAGCATTTTAAACCAAAAAAGGAAAGAAACCGTTTTCTTCCCTTTCGTTTTTTAATGTCTAAAATGTCTTACACCTGTGAAGACCATGGTCAAGCCATATTTATCCGCTGCTTCGATAGACTCTTGGTCACGCACAGACCCACCTGGCTGGATGATGGCCTTGATACCTGCTTTGGCGATTTCTTCCACGTTATCCGCAAATGGGAAGAAGGCATCTGAAGCAAGAACAGCGCCGTCAAGACGGTCTTTGGCTTGGTCAATGGCGATACGAACAGAGGCCACACGGTTAGTTTGACCCGGGCCAACACCAAGTGTCATGTGGTCGTTGGTTACGATGATTCCGTTTGATTTGACGTATTTGATGGCCTTCCAAGCGAACTCAAGAGCTGTCGCTTCTGTCTCGGTTGGCTGGCGTTTGGTCACCACTTGCCAGTCAGCTGGGCTTTCCTTGACCACGTCTTGATTTTGCACCAGAAGTCCACCTACTACGCCTGTGTACTCTGCTTCTACTTCACTGGCATCCTGAGCGTCGAATGGCAAGGCAAGGATACGCAAGTTTTTCTTTTTGTTGGTCAAAATGGCTAACGCTTCATCTGTATAGCTCGGTGCGATGATGATCTCGAGGAAAACGCCGTGCATCTTCTCAGCTGTCGCAGCATCCACCTCACGGTTGAGAACCACAATCCCACCGAAGATAGACACTGGATCAGACTCATAAGCGTAGTCCCAAGCAGTTTCAATATCATTAGCCTGACCGATTCCACATGGGTTCATGTGTTTCAAAGCCACAACGGTTGGATGTTCTTTGAAATCACGGATAATACGAATGGCAGCATCCGCATCACGGATATTGTTGAAGGATAGTTCCTTACCGTTAAGCTGTTTGGCTGATGCAATGGAGTAATCCGTTGGCAAGGCTTTTTGGTAGAAGTCTGCGTCTTGTTGAGGATTTTCACCATAACGCATTGATTGCTTGAGGTCATAGGTTAAAGTGAGTTTTTCAGGTTTGCTTTCACCCACTTGAGCTGTGAAGTATTCTGCAATCAAGGCATCATAAGCTGCTGTATGACGGAAAACCTTGGCTGCCAAACGTTGACGCGTTTCATAACTTGTTTCGCCATTAACTGACAACTCATCCAAAACCACTGCATAGTCAGCAGGGTCTACCACAACCGTCACGCTGGCATGGTTTTTAGCTGCTGAACGAAGCATAGACGGCCCACCGATATCGATATTTTCAACTGCATCAGCATAAGTTACGTCTGGTTTGAGAATGGTTTCCTTGAAAGGATAGAGATTGACCACCACAAGGTCAATCAATTCAATCTTATTATCTTTAGCCGCTTCCAAGTGGCTGTCCAAGTCACGACGAGCCAAAAGACCCCCGTGGATATTTGGATGAAGGGTCTTGACACGACCGTCCATCATTTCTGGAAAACCAGTCACATCATCGATCGCAATGGTCTCCACCCCAGCATTATCAAGGGCAACCTTTGTCCCACCTGTCGAGATAATATCCCAACCAAGTTTTTTGAGTTCTTGGGCAAATTCAACAATGCCCGCTTTATCTGAGACTGAAATAAGTGCTCGTTTAGTCATTTGTTCTCCTTATTACTATTTTATTTACTATGTTCTAATTTTTCTAACTCAAAAACAAAACGATCAGTAAAATAACCAACTACCAGTGGAATAAAAAACAAAGTTAGTATCTTGTTAATATTATTTAATATTATTTTGTCTAAATTCCAAATAGCTTCTTCTGAATTAAAGCCTTGATACGTCTGTCCAATTACACACATCAATAAAATAAACATTCCGAATGCGCAAATGAAATAATCAAATTTTCCTCTAAAATTTTTTCCTGTTCTAAATTTTGTCCACGATAAAGTGAAAATAGTAATGAATAGAGGAGCTAAAATATTTTCTAATATAAAATCTTTAAAAGGTGCACTCGGATACCCAAGCCATAAAATACATACAATTATTATGATGCAAAGACGGCATATATATTTACATGATTTCTTATTGCTTTGACGCATTATCTTCTCTCCACTCCCAAACTATCTAACACCTCTGTATACAACTTGTACTCCGCTTCATGAATCCGGGCTTCAAAACTATCAATCGTATCATCAGCCAGCCGTGGCACACGCACTTGTTTGATGACCTTTCCTGTATCCACACCCGAATCCACCCAGTGAATGGTCACGCCGCTCTCACTAACACCAGCATTCCAAGCATCCTCAATCCCATGAGCTCCTGGAAATTCGGGCAGGTAGGCTGGATGGATATTGATAATACGCCCCTCGTAGGCTCCAAGTAAGGTTGGTCCAACGATTTTCATGTAGCCAGCGAGGCAAACCAAGTCAATCTGGTGTTCTTCCAAGAGTTCGACAAGAGCTGCTTCGTAGTCCGCCTTGTTCTCAAACTCCTTGAGTTCAAAAGCATAGGACAGGACGCCGAGCTTGTCTGCACGTTCCAGCACATAGGCGTCACGATGGTCTGAAAAGACAAACTCCACCGGAAATTCTTCGGCAATCATCTGAAAATTTGAGCCGTTACCAGAGGCAAAAACCGCTATTTTTTTCATTTGATGATGACACTTTCGTTTTCTTTCTTGACGATGCGACCAATTTCATAGACTGGTTCATCCAGCAATTCCTTGACACGACCTACATTTTCAGGCTTGACTGCCAGCATGAGGCCTACACCCATATTGAAGATTTCAAACATTTCTTCGTGCTTGATTTCACCGTATTTTTCAAGAGCTTTGAAGATTGGTAAGACTGGAACCTTGCTTTCCTCAATCTCTGCAGCCAAGTCAGCCGCAAACATGCGAGGGACATTCTCGATAAAGCCGCCACCAGTGATGTGGGCAATGCCGTTGACCAACTCTTCCTTGATGAGTGGCAAGACAGTCTTAACATAGATACGAGTCGGCTCAAGAAGAACTTCCTTGAGTTTCTTGCCTTCCAATTCTGGTAAAACTTCCTCACCTGTATAGTCGGCAAAGACACGACGAACGAGTGAGTAACCATTAGAGTGAATCCCACTTGAGGCAAGTCCGAGAAGCACATCCCCTTCTGCCACTTTTGAGCCGTCAATGATTTGAGATTTTTCAGCCACACCGACCGCAAAACCAGCCAAGTCATAGTCATCTGCGCCATACATACCAGGCATTTCAGCCGTTTCCCCACCAATGAGGGCAGCGCCTGCCTGCACACATCCTTCTGCCACACCAGCAACCACTTGTTCTAGTTTAGCTGGTTCATTTTTACCAGTCGCGACGTAGTCGAGGAAATAGAGGGGCTCCGCACCTGCAGCGATGATATCATTGACACACATGGCTACACAGTCCTGCCCAATCGTGTCATGCTTGTCGTACTTGATGGCTAGCATAAGCTTGGTTCCGACACCATCAGTCCCTGAAATCAAGACAGGCTCTTTGACATTTGTTTTTGAAAGGTCAAACATGCCACCGAAACCACCAAGAGCCCCCATGACACCTGCACGCTCCGTACGAGCCACGTGCTTTTTGATCCGCTCAACAACTTCATAACCCGCTTCAACATCCACGCCCGACTGAGCATAAGCATTTTTATTTGTCATCTTCTCTTCCTTTCCTTTCATGGAGAATCGTCTTCCGCCTATTTGTAAAAACTTGTCTTATCCCCTAAGCTTCTACGATATTCTTCTTCATAATCATAGAGAGGAGTTGGGTAATCTCCGTCAAAGTAAGCGACACAGAGACCACCATTCGGTGCATCTGTTTCAATCCCGATAGAGTTAATCAAGCCATCAATTGAAAGATAGGTCAGGCTATCCGCACCAATGATTTGGCAGGTCTCTTCAACCGTATGATTGGCAGCAATCAACTCCTGACGCGTCTGGATATCAATCCCATAGAAACATGGATAAGCTAGCGCTGGACTGCCAATAGCAACGTGAACCTCAGACGCACCTGCTTCTTTCAATAGCTGAACGATGCGACGAGAGGTTGTCCCTCGGACAATGGAATCATCCACCATAACCACACGTTTGCCTTTAACAACACCCGAAACGGCTGATAGCTTCATCCGCACACCTTGCTCCCGCAATTCTTGAGTTGGTTGGATAAAGGTGCGTTGGGTGTATTGGTTTTTTATAAGACCCATTTCGTTTGGGAGTCCTGATTCTTCCGCAAAGCCCATAGCTGCACTGAGTGACGAGTTTGGCACACCGACCACGATATCTGCCTCATGCTTAAATTCACGCGCTAATTGGGCACCCATACGTTTCCGTGCCGTATGGACATTGACTCCATGGATATTGGAGTCAGGACGGGCAAAATAGATATACTCCATAGAGCAAATCGCGAGCTGAGTATCATTCGTATAGCTATCATACTGGATGCCATTGTCATCAATAATGACAATCTCGCCTGGTTTCACATCGCGAATCCACTCCGCGCCGATTACTTCAAAGGCACAAGTTTCAGAGGAAACGACTACCGCTCCATTAGCCATTTTTCCGATAGAAAGCGGACGGAAACCATTAGGGTCAAGCGCAGCAATCAACTTGTCCTCAAACAGCAAGATATAAGCAAAGCCACCTTTGACAAGGCTGAGCGCCTCCTTGATTTTGCCCATCAAGTTCGGATTGTGACTCCGACGAATGAGGTGAGCCAAGATTTCCGAGTCCGAAGTCGCGCTGAAAATCGCGCCTCTTTGTTCTAATTCTTGCTTGAGAGATTCTGCATTGGTCAGATTTCCATTATGAGCCAAGCCAAACTGCATATCATGAAAGCGAAAAAGGAAAGGTTGGATATTGTCTACAGAAGCTTCTCCCGCAGTCGCATAACGCACGTGTCCAATCGCTCCAGTCCCTGTCAATTTATCCAAATTAGCAGGATCTCTGAAGACTTCTGATAAAAGCCCCATATCACGATGGCGCTTCAATTGTCCATGGTCATTGGAGAGGATCCCTGCCCCCTCCTGACCACGGTGCTGAAGACTGTGGAGCCCAAAATAGGTCAATTTAGCAGCATCTGGATGTCCCCAGATACCAAAAACACCACATTCTTCATTAAGAGATTTTACTTCGTATGTCATTTTTTATACCTTTTATTTCCCTGTGAAATAACGCACAGCTGACGCGAACAGGTGCTGGTCTTTATTTCCTGGGATGTTTTGGAAGAGACCGTCTTCATAACGTTCTGAGTGACCCATCTTACCGATGATTTGGCCGTTCTTGCTAGTGATTCCCTCGATAGCGTTGATTGAACCGTTTGGATTGTACTTAGAATCCATACTTGGCTTGCCTTCAAAGTCAACGTATTGGCTAAAGATTTGACCATTGTCGCGGAGCTCCGCAAATTCCTCAGCCGTCACGACAAATTTCCCTTCACCGTGCGATACTGGAATGGCATGGATATCGCCCACTTGTACTCCAGCCAACCATGGTGAGTTGGTATTGGCAATCCGAGTTTCCACCATCTTGGCCACGTGCTGGTTGGCATCATTGTAGAAGAGGGTTGGACTAGTACCGTTAGCATCCTCGAAGCTTCCATATGGAAGAAGGCCTGATTTGACGAGGGCTTGGAATCCATTACAGATACCGATAATCAAGCCACCACGAGCGATAAAGCCATCAATGGCTACACGCACTTTTTCATTGAGCAGGATATTGACAATAAACTTAGCTGATCCATCTGGCTCATCCGCAGCTGAGAAGCCACCTGCAAAGAAGAGGATGTTAGCTTTGCCGATGTTGTCAACCATAGTTTCAACTGACTTGACAATGGCTTCTTCATTCAAGGTCACAAATGGCACCAAATTGACTTCTGCACCTTCTTTTTCAAATGCCTTAGCTGAGTCATATTCTGAGTTTGTTCCTGGGAAGACCGGGATGTAAACCACTGGTTTTTCAATAGTTTTCTTGGCTTTGATGACTGCATCAGAAGCGACAGCTGGAACTTCTTCCAATTCTTTAGATTGAGCAAATTCTGTTGGGTAAACTTCTTCCAGTTTCCCTTGGAAGGCACTGTCAAGTTTGTGTCCATCTAGCTTCACACCGTTGACAACGAGTGTAAAGTCTGCTTTCGTTTGTCCAATATTCTCTACTCCAGCGATTTCTTCAGGAGATGTGAAGACAAATCCGCCTAATTGAGCTGTCAAGGCTGTTTCAAGTTCAGGCAAGGTCACCTCTGAACCGATATGGTTCCCAAAGGTAGCAAGAGCTAAGCTTTCAAGGACACCACCATATTTGACAGCTGATGCAGATGTCACTTTGTGAGCCTTTTGAATGCCTTCAAACTTGGCAAAGTTAGACTTAATCAAATCAAAATCAATCTCTGCAGAGAGGGCTTGACCTGGGATGTAGTAGATGTTTTCACCAACATTCTTGAACTCTGGAGAAAGCACCTTACGGCTATCTGCTGTCGTCACCCCAAAGGCAACCAAGGTTGGCGGTACAGTCAATTCTTCAAAAGTACCAGACATAGAGTCCTTACCACCGATAGATGGCAAGCCAAGCTGGATTTGTGCTTCGATAGAGCCTAGAAGAGCTGCTACTGGCTGACCGAAACGCTCTGCTTGCTTGTCCATGCGTTCAAAATACTCTTGATAAGAGAATCGGGCCTTAGACCAGTTTGCACCAGCAGCAACCAAACGAGCAGTTGCTTCGATAACCGCATAGGCAGCACCGTGATATGGAGACCATTCTGCCACATATGGATTGAATCCTTGAGCCATGACTGACGCAGTGTGAGTTACACCGTGTTGAACTGGCAATTTCTGCACAGATGCCTCAGTTGGTGTGAGTTGGTAGCGACCACCAAGTGGGTGATTGACCGTTGAACGACCGACCGAGCAGTCAAAGATGGTCTGCAATCCTTTTTGACTCGCATGGTTGAGATCAGATAGAACCGCAAGGGTATCTGCTTCAAGTGTGTCAACGCTTGTTGTGCGTTCTTCTGGAAGTTTGACACCCTTGTCTACCACCTTGGCATCAACGACTACGCGCACACCGTTTGTATCAAGGAAACGGCGTTCCAAGTCGACAATCGTTTCACCATTCCAGTGCATGACAAGATTTGGTTTTTCAGTCACTGTTGCCACAACAACCGCGTCAATATTTTCTTTATTACATTCCGCAACGAAGTCATCCACATCTTCAGGACGAACCACGACCGCCATCCGTTCTTGTGATTCAGAGATGGCAATTTCTGTACCATTCAAGCCTTGGTATTTAAGAGGAACCTTGTTGAGGTCGATTTCAAGACCATCTGCCAATTCACCGATAGCCACACAGACACCACCTGCTCCAAAGTCATTGGACTTCTTGATGAGACGAGTGACATCTCCATTACGGAAAAGACGTTGAATCTTGCGCTCTTCGATGGCATTCCCTTTTTGAACCTCAGCACCGGCAGTCTCTACAGACTCAACTGTTTGAACCTTAGAAGACCCTGTCGCACCACCGACACCATCACGTCCAGTCTTACCACCTAGCAAGATAACCACGTCACCCGCTTCCGGTTTTTCACGGACAACGTTGCCCTTGGGAGCTGCACCAACAACGGCACCAAGCTCCATGCGTTTGGCTACAAAGCCTGGGTGGAAGTACTCACGAACATAGGTCGTCGCAAGCCCAATCTGATTCCCGTAAGAAGAATAACCATGAGCAGCGGTTTTAGAAATAACTTGTTGCGGCAATTTACCAGCGCGAGTTTCTGAAATCGGAGCTGTAATATCACCTGCACCCGAAATCCGCATGGCTTGGTAAACGTATGAACGGCCTGACAACGGATCACGAATAGCTCCACCGATACAAGTAGCAGCCCCACCAAATGGTTCGATTTCTGTTGGGTGATTGTGGGTTTCATTTTTAAACATGAGAAGCCATGGCTCTTTCACTCCATTCACATCCACCTCGATTTCAACCGAGCAGGCATTGATCTCATCGGACACTTCCATGTCATCCAAACGACCATTAGCACGCTCATAACGACCGAAAATAGTCGCCATATCCATCAAGGTTTGTGGTTTTTCAGAACGGCCTAATTCCTCGCGCATAGCGATATATTTATCATAGGTCGCCTGCAATTGTTTTTGGAACTTAGAAGCTGAGAAATCAATCTGTTTCAACTCTGTCTCAAAAGTCGTGTGACGGCAGTGGTCAGACCAGTAAGTGTCCAAAACCTTGAGCTCTGTCTCAGTTGGCACGCGCCCGATTGACTTGAAGTAGTCTTGGATAAAGAGCAAATCATCCACTTCCATTGCCATCCCTTGCTCGGCCTTGTAGCGAGCAAAGTCTTCTGCCGTATAACTTTCAAAGAAAGTCAATTTAGGAATGGTCTTGTCCGACTCTGAAAATTCCTGCTTGGCAATCCCTGTCGTGATGTCCTTGAAACGAGAATCAACTGGGTTGAGCAGGTAGTTCTTGACCGCTTCCAACTCAATCGCATCAATATCCTTATTGACCAAGTAAAGCTGGGCTGTGTTGACTGTTACATCACTTGAACTTCCCAGTAAAAGCAAGGCTTCCTGTGAAGAAGCTGCACGCTGGTCAAATTGCCCTGGCAAACTTTCAATGGCAAAGAAAGCATAGTTGGTAAGATCCGCTTGCACGGCTGATTCATCCAAGACATGGTCTGTCACCTGCTCAGAGAAGATATGTTTTTCTGCAGGCGCAAACAAATTCTCTGCCAAATCAAAGACATCATAAACTTGCACAATGCGAATACTTTTCAAAGTTGACAGTCCCAAGTTGTGCTGGAGCTCCCTTACCAAACTCTCTGACTTGACCTGAAAATCAGCCTTTTTCTCAACAAAAATACGTTTATCCATCAATTCTTATTCCTTTATTTCAGCTCTTGCAATGTTCCCAACGACCTTGAGAGTCTTGCAAACAGATTATTTCAATTCCTGCAATTTCTCCCAGACAATCTCGTAAACGTCTGTTAATTCTCCGAGACCTCTACGGAAAACATCCTTGTCCATGTGGTTGCCATCCGCATCCCACAAACGGCAGTTATCTGGTGAAAACTCGTCTGCCAAGATAATCTTGCCATCCTTATCAAAACCGAACTCTAGCTTAAAGTCAATCAATTTAAGACCAATCTCAGCAAACCAAGCCTTCAAAAGTTCATTGATACGACGGGTTTCTTCCTTCAAGTAAGCAATCTGCTGGTCATCCGCAATTTTAAGGAATTTCACATGCTCGTCATTGATAAAGGGATCATCCAAATCATCATTTTTATAGTAAAATTCGACAATCGGAGTCTCAAATGCAATACCTTCTTCTACGCCAAAACGTTTTGAAAAGGAACCAGCCGTGTAGTTGCGGAGCACAACTTCCAAAGGAATAATCTCAACTTTTTTATTGAGCTGTTCCGTGTCTGAAAGTTTCTCCACAAAGTGAGTTGCTACACCAGCCGCATTTAATTTCTCAAAAATAAAAGATGAAATCTGATTATTCAAGACTCCCTTGCCCGCAATCTGCTCCTTCTTGACACCGTTGAAGGCAGTTGCCTGGTCCTTGTAAGTTGAAATAATGAGATTTTCATCCTCAGTTGTATAGATATCCTTGGCTTTTCCCGAATAGATCAGTTGTTTTGACATTTTAAAGTTCGCCTTTCGTTTTACTTGAGCACATTCTACCACAAAAGCATGAAAAATTCAAGGTTTTTACGAATAAATAACGTTTTTCTGTTTTAAGCGTAAAGAAAAACTGCAAGATGAACTCTTCTTACAGTTTTAAAATCATTTATCCTCTGAAAAACACGAATATTACCCTTTATTCAAAAATTGATCCCAAAAATAACGGAGATAGCTTTTCTTTCCCGTAATCATCTGCAGGCGGCCTTCTAAACCATAGCGAAGTGTTGCAGCCTGCTCAGAAGTCAGATGGGTCTCCGCCTCAATTTTAAAGAAATTTCCTTGTTCAGTCTTTGTAGCTGTCGCATCGATACTTGTAATCGTGGAATCCAGGAAAATTTGATTCTTCGCATCATTAGTCGTAGTATAACGGACAGAGTCCCCAATCTTGACTCTAGCAACATCTTTTGAACTGAGATAAGCTGTGAGTTTGGTTTTCCCTTCTTTTTCCAAGGATGGGTAGAGTTGGGCTAGCAGGGTTCCTTCTGCGACCATGGTAGAATCACTGGTTTCAGGATTAAGGTGAAGCACCCCATCCTCACTTGCTGTAATCTTCCCCTTATCGAGGAGACCTCCCTGGACTTTCTTACCCGACTCTGCTTCTAAAATTTTCTGATCCAAAAGAGTTAATTCCTGGCCAACTTTGACTAAGTGCTGAGACTTGAGCGATTCCAGTTGACTATCCAGTCCCGTTGCGTGGGCCTGCTGAGCTCCAGAACCCGCATACTGTACACGATACGTAGCTAGACTGGACTCTAGCTGGGCAATTTGTGCATCCACTTGCGCAATAACTTGCGATTTAGCTTGCGGATCTTCTTCACCTTGATTTTTATAGGTCTGATAAAAAGAGTAGGCTGGATTCTGACTATCCAGTTGATCTCCCTTTTCAATCGCTGACTTAGCTGTTTTGTAGTCTCGAATTTTATCCTCTGTTTGACTGATAAGATTGCCAATCTCGGCCTGGCTCTGACTTGCTGCCGCATTTTGAGAGGAGATGCTGGCATTTTGCTGAGAAACATTACTCCTAAGACTACTAGCTTGGCTGAGATAGTCTCGAAACATCTCCTGATAACCAAACTTATCCGCCTCTGGAAATTGATCACTCCCCTCTTTCAAACTGGATTGCAAATATCCCAACTGCTTTTTTTGATCCTTTAACATCTCCAATTGACTGGCGTATGCTTCGACCTGGACAGCCTCCGCCCCTTGCTGGTACTGAACGAGCAGATCTCCTTGCTTGACCAACTTGTTTTCTTCCAGATAATTGGCCACAATGCGTTGATTGCTAGTCGACTGGATATTGGCAATGATCCGACTCGGTTCGACAGTTGCTCGGGTAGACAAACTAATCTCCTTCTCTGCAAAAACTGCAAATCCCAGTAAAAACATGAACAGAAGTGACATAGGTAAAATCACCCGACTGGAAAAATTATGATAACGACGATTATAAAACTCCGCACTTTCTAAAAATTCTGGTTTCATCTTCTCCTCTTTCTAGCTATTGACCAAATGGGCATAAAAGCCATCCTGTGCAAGCAAGTCTGCAGGGGTGCCTTCTTCGACAATCTTGCCCTGATCCAAGACAACAACCTTCTCTGTCCGCTCAGCGATGGTCAAGCGGTGGGCGATGAAAATCAAGGTCTTGTCCAAAGCCATGAGATTATCAACAATCCGCTTCTCTGTCAAAATATCCAGACTGCTGGTCGCCTCGTCCAAGATCAAGACAGGCGCATCTGTCAAGAGAGCACGCGCCAGAGCGATTCGCTGACGTTGTCCACCTGAAATTCCAGCCCCATCCGAAGTTAATTCTGTCTGGTAATTCAGTGGCATGCGCTCGATATCCTCTCGAATCTCGGCCAATTCGACTGCCCGTAAGATATCCTCTTGAGTCGTCCCCTCCTTGGCTCCCAAAAGAAGATTCTCCAAAATCGTTCCGTTAAAGACATAGGGCTGTTGAGGCAGATAGTTGATATACTGGCGCAGGGCTTTTTTATCAATCTGATTGAGATTGACACCACCCAGACTAATCTCCCCTTGACTTGGGTCGTAAAAATTAACCATCATCTTGGCCAAGGTGGTCTTTCCTGACCCTGAAATCCCCACAAAAGCCACCTTAGACCCTTGCGGAATGGTCAAATTGATATCCGACAAGACGTCACGACCATAGCCATACTTGTAGTGAACCTGTTTAAAGGTCATATCCCCTTTCATCATGCTCAAATCTTCTACCGTTTTCTTCTCCTCAAACTCCGAAGCTACTAGATAAACCTCATTTAAGCGATTATTGGCAACCTGCGCTGTCTGAAGTTTGATTTGTAGGTTAATGATATTTTCCAAAGGATTGGTAAAGTAAACAAGCAGGGTGTTATAAGTAATCAGCTGACCCAAACTCATTTTCCCATCCATGACCAGAATAGCTCCCAGCCAGAGAACAGCAACATTGAGCAGGAGCTGGGCAACTTTTTTCAGTGCCTTTTGCTGGCTTTCTGCCCGACTGTAGGTAAAGGATTTTTTCAGATAAGCCACAAATTCCTTATCAATCTTTTGATAGCGTGAACTTTCACTGGTCAAAGACTTAATGGTCTCAATACCGTTGATGTCCTCGATGATAGAAGAAGACAGAACCGCATTAGCTTCCATGGTATCCCGATTCATCTTTTCAAAAGGCTTCATAAAGGCAAAGATAATCACTGTATAGATGGGAAGCGCAAGCAGACTAATGAAAAAGAGTGTCATATTTTGTGAAAACAAGACCAGCGAGATAATCAAAATCGTCGACACATCTAGGAAAATCGACAGAATGGTCGACGCCAACGCATCGATGATACTGTTGGCATCTGTAAAACGAGATACGATTTCTCCTGTCCTGCGTGTCGCAAAGAAGGACATAGGCAGGTGAAAAACATGCTTGATATAGGACAAAATCACGTCAATCGACAAGCGTTGCCCAAGGATCAGTAGGAGATACTCCTGGGCATAAGACAAGATCTGCTGGAGAATATAGACGATGACCAACCCAATAGAGATAATACCCAAGGTCGAACGCATCTGGTCTGGTACGTAACTATCAATGATAGACTGCAGATAATAAGAACCCACAATATTAATCAAGGTTACCAAGAGTGTTGCCAAAACGATATTGGCAATCAAGCCACGCTGCTTCACTAATATAGGGATAAAAGAGAGCAGACCATTCTTTTGATCCTTATGAGGCTTGTAGTCTGGACTAGGTGCCATAAAAAGAGTCACTCCTGTCCATTCTTCCGCAAAACGCTCACGTGGCAGTTTGGTCAATTTCACCCCAGGATCTGGATCTGCAATATGAATGCTATCCTTATCCTGCCCAGTCACCACATAGTAGTGGAGCAATTTTCCTTCCTTAAGCACATGGGCAACAAAAGGAAAAGTCAAATCTGGCAAGTCAAAAAGCGTCATATCCGCCTTAATTGCTCGCGTCTCAAAACCAATCTCCTCTGCCACCTTGACCAAGCCCAAAGCCGTCGTCCCATCCATGGTCGTCTTAGCTAGTTCTCGTAGATGAGCCAAGGAGTAATAACTACCATAGTAGCCAAATACCATGGCCAAGGAAGCCACGCCACAATCCATCTGATCCACCTGGGGACGATAGTGCCTTTTCCCAAATTTCATATCCATCTCCTTTTTTCTAATAATCTCTTAAAACTTTGTAAGATTATTTTAACCAAACAAGGAAGAAATAAGGGAATTATTTCTGAAAAAACAATATCCGCACCTGAACAGCACTTTTCCCTAAATAAAAATAGGTAGAACAAACGTCCTACCTAAAATATATATTTATTTCTTTTTCTTCCTAATTCTTTTGTCAATCATGTACAAAACGATAATCGAAAACAGCGGTGGTACAATATAACTCTTTTCACTCATTGTCAGCTGAAATCCCAAGGTTGCTAGCATCTTAAAGATGAAAATATTCATCAAAAATAGAAAAACAAATACTAAAAAATATCCTAAAACCTTCTTCATTTCTTTTCTTCAACTTTCCTAATTTCTACACCTATTTTATCAAAAATATATGTAAAACTCCAAATAAACACCTCAACTGCACTTTTTTTGGCAAAAAATAGGCAGAACAAGCGTCCTGCCTAGATCATTCAATTACACAGATTTCTTACCTTTCCCTCTTCTTTTGTGAATGGCGTATAAAACGATAAACGCAAACACCGGGGGTACCATATAACTATTTTCACTCATTGTTACCTGAAATCCTAAAGTTGCTAGTATCCCAAAGATGAAAATATTCATCAAAAATAGGAAAGTGAATACAAGAATAGATTTTAAAATCTTAGTCATTTTCGTCCTCATTGCCTTCTTTAGCCGTTATTTTTTGGATAGTATGGTATTTTACCGCTATGTAAATGATTAAAAGAAGTAGGGGATAAGAGAACAAGTCTGAAACTTCCATAAAATTTACACCATACTTTCCTGGTAATAGCTTATAGTCCATTAAAACTTGAAGGATCGGTAGTACAATACGTACTAGTAGAAGCCCCCCTAATAACATCACTTCTTTTTTAACATACGGACACCATCCTAACTAAATGTAGATTACGGTTCATTGGTCTAACACTCCAATATTTCTCTTATACTGAAGCTACAGAAATCAGACTCATGTTGTCATCGTTTATTATCTTTTTCTTCACTTCTATAAAGTAAGATAAAGATTATCAAGAATACTGAAATCGTAGGTATATCAAAAGATTCAAACCATGTAGGTAGATGTATCTTGTTTACATCAGCTACGATTCTAATAATTAGATAAGCCATCGAGCTAAACAATACAGTGGTCTCTGGCCAAGCTTTTCCTAGTAATTGAACAACTTTCATCCCAAACTCCAATCTGATGGTCCATCAATTTCCAATCGTACTTTCTTTTGTTTTGTACTTGTATCCTAGATAAAACAGACCAAGCAGAATTGGATAGGTTTCTGGATAAAACAAGGTATTGATCGGATTTTTCAAAATCAAATACGTTGCGATGTAGATAATGAGTGATGCAATAAAATATCCCTCAACAAAACCTAATAAGAATTTTTTCATGGTAGACTCCTATTTACCTGATAAGAAAGGCGGAAAAACTCCGCCATTCACATGCACAAAATCCTTTTGATTCAGATTGATCATTTATAGTTTTGATTATTTTTTGACAAATCTTTGCAAAAAATACCAAAATAGCCCGAAGCAAACAAACCAGCTAAAGTCCACTGCCAATTAAAGGATACTAATGAACCTGTACGAATCAGATGAAGCGCGAGATGCAGGCCGATTGCCAATAAAGGAAATATAGTGGCTAATTTAGGTAAGAGTGTATTGAGATTAATGTTGTGATTCATGGTTAATTTCCCTACATACTTTATCCCAAATTTTTAGCTTAACGTCTACTTCCTAGATAACGCCCATACATATAAGAAGCGACTCCTAAAATACCCCAAGCTATTGCTGTTGAAGTAGTAACAACGATGCCTCCTTCAGTAACGGATAAGTCTGCTTCTGTCATGATGTCAAATTTTTCATCCAGTTTTTTCATTGTTCCATTCTCTCCTTTTTAAATAATACTAGCTAATTCAATAGCTACTCCAACCAAAAGCTCTACTATTCCTGAAGCTGATATAATAATTACTGAAAATTTTTCTGAAATCTTCGTTTATTTCTCCATTTTTTTAGTTCTTTTTTCATTGATAGTAACTAAAAGATGACTATTCAATAGTATTTCCCACGTGCTAACAATAGTTCTCTTTAAACCTTGTTTTCGCCTGAATCCAAATAACTCATCATTAAAATAAGGATTGGAATCCATAATTCTGAGCCTACATACTGATCAACCTTAAAGGTAATTACATTTAAATCACCTAGAACGCAGAGTGCTCCAAAACCGATTAAAAGCACGCCTATTAAATTTTTTCGATTTTTCATACCTAATCACTTTTTATCCAAACCTACGCTTTAAATCTTGCCCGATTAATCTACCGCCAAGGAAAATAGTCACTCCAATACCAATCGTAGCGAATGTGATCACGCCTCCATCAGTATTCATCAATTCGTCTTCTGTCAACTCTGGCCAATTATTTAAATTATTCATATTCATTTTATCCTCCTATTATCACATAAAGTATCCCCAAGCAATACCGCCAATAAGTAGGATGCCCCCTACTACCACAGCAGTAACAGAACCCCCATCCACATCCATCAACTCTTCTTCTGTAAGAGTTACAAAGCTCTGTTCCATTTTGTCAAAGTTTGTCATCTTTTTTCTCCTTTATTTCTATTTTTTAGTTTACGACTTCTAGATTTTAAACCATTTTAAAAACCAGATTGGGTAAATTACTGAAATCATTTTCTTCTCTCCTTCCTTTTCTTCTCACTTATCTATTCGAGAAGTGATTTAAAATGAACAGGTAAATTTCATTTATTTTAAATACCATTTGATAAACCATGGCAATAAGATTGGTAAATACATCGCGTAGTCTCCTTCCTTTTCCTCTTACCTATCTATTCGAAAAACAATTCGAAAATGAACAACTGTTTCATTTTTATTTTAAAAACCACTTGATGTACCATGGATACAAGATTGGCATGTACATGAACGTTCCTCCTTTTTCTTTCTCATCTCTTTATTCGCAATTTCTACTAAAAGTTTCTCTTTTTTCTGCAAACAAAAAAACAACATGACTTGCATGTTGCTTATGGCTATTTTTTACCTTTAATAATCGCTACCACATCCGCTACACTTTGAAGTTGGTCGATTTCCTCATCACTGATTTCGATACCAAATTCATCTTCTAGCGTCAAGACGAACTCCATCAAGTCCACTGAGTCTGCATCAAGGTCGTCTTTCAAACTCAAAGCTTCTGTCACGACAAAGTCCTCTCCCTGTCGTTCTTGGATAATGGTTACAATACGGTCAAAAATTTCTTTTTCTGTCATCTTTTTATTCTCCTGAAAATTCACGCGCAGTTTGAGCAACTACGTCTGTTTCTAGCATGGTACGAATCTGGCGAATCGTACTGTACACAGCCTTGGCATCACTTGAGCCATGAGTCTTGACCACAGGGGCCTTAACACCAAACAAGACCGCCCCTCCAACATCTGAATAGTTGAGCTGTTTTTTCAAAGCTCTGAGACTATCTTTAAGGAGAAGAGCACCTAGTTTCGCTCGCAGACCTCCACCTGTAATGGCGTTTTTGAGCAAGCCCATGATCCCCATGGCTGTACCTTCAATGGATTTGAGAACAGCGTTTCCCGTGAAACCATCTGTTACGACAACATCCGCAACGCCATTCATCAGATCACGCGCTTCCACGTTTCCGATAAAGTTCAAACTTTCATCAGCTACTAGCAATTCGTAAGTTTCCTTACGAAGCGGGTCTCCCTTGCTGCTTTCTGTTCCGTTGTTGAGCAAACCAACACGTGGTTTTGCAATCCCACGAACATTCTTGGCATAGAAGGAGCCGAGAATAGCGTATTGATGGAGGTGCTGAGCAGTGTTTTCCGCATTAGCACCGAGGTCAAGCATATCAAAGCCTTTTCCATCTATAGTTGGCAATGTTGACATAAGTCCAGGTCGGTCGATATTCTTGATACGACCCACGATGAAGAATCCTGCTGCCAACAAGGCACCTGTGTTTCCTGCGGAAAGAACAGCATCTGCCTCTCCCTCTTTGACTGCCTTAGCTGCTAATACCATACTGGCATTTTTCTTCTTACGGATAGCTTTTGTCGGCTCATCATCCGAATCAATTTTCTCATCCGTATGGATAATGCTGACACGATCTGTCGCTGTTAGATATTGCTTGATTTTGCTTTCATCTCCGTAAAGTTGAATCTCAATATCTGAAAAGTCAGCTAGGGCTTGATTGACCCCCTCAACGATGGCCTGAGGTGCGTAATCGCCCCCCATGGCATCTACTGCGATTTTTTTCATTTGTCTTCCTCTTTTAGTAATTGTCCCCAGTCGGCTAGGGAATCAATAAATTTTTTTGATTTTAGGTGAATTCCTACGTACTCTTCGTAGAGTTGATCCATAAATTGGCGTAACTCTTGCTTGATTTCAGGCTTGAGCGAAATAGTCTCCAAGGTCTCAAAATCAATGGCTTGAAATTGATTGAGTAGATAAGGGATGTTGGGATTCAGATGGCAACGTTTCTCGTCCTCATGGTAATGATCTGGACAGAGGCAGGCTCCATATTTAAAAGAAAAGTCAAAGGCCTGACCAACCCGATGGCAAAAGACACACTCATTAAAATTGAGGCTGATTCCAAATCGGGTCAAGATTTGAATTTCAAAAATATTGGTTAAGACCTGATAATCTATCCCTGCTTCCATCAACTCCAGAGTCTTCCTCAAGAAGGCAAACAAGGGAGCATCCTGCTGATTATCCTGCAAACTAGCATCTGCAAGAGCCGCCACATAAGTCGCATAAGCCATGACAAAGAGGTCGCTATTGATCTTGGGAAAGGTCATGACCTCATGATAGTCCTCAATGTAACTGAGTCCGTCATCATTGATTCGTAAGAGAAAACGAGCTAGTACCAAGGGCTGAATAACCGGAGCTAGTTTAGATTGACCAGCGTGTTTGACGAAAAACATGCGCTTCCCAGCCTGCTCGGTGAAGATCTTGACCAGCTTATCATCCTCCCGAAAGTTACGATTGTAGAGTACGAGACCTTGACTCGTGATAGACTGAATCATGCTTCTCTCATGTACTCCTCAAGTCGTTTCATAGCCTCTCTGATCGTTTCCATGCTGGCTGCATAAGACAGACGAACATAGCCTTCTCCGTAACGCCCAAAGGCAGCACCAGGGATAAAAGCAACAGCCTTCTTCTGAGCAAAATCCTTGAGAAAGGCAAAGGAGTTTTGATTGTAACCAGGTGGAATTTTTGCAAAGATATAGAAGGCCCCGTCTGGTTTGATAATTTCAAAACCAAGAGCAGTCATTTTCTCGATAATATAATCTCGACGCTGGATGTATTCCTTCTTCATAGGCTCTGCATCGCTTTTACCAGCTGTTAAGGCCTCCACCGCAGCATGTTGAGCCATGGTGTTTGCAGCAGTAACCAAATATTGGTGACTCTTGATTAACTGAGCTGTGAAAGCTGCAGGAGCAAAGATAAAGCCTAAACGCCAACCTGTCATAGCATGAGACTTAGATAGACCATTGATAATAATAGCCTGATCTCTCAACATAGTTCCCAGAGATACATGGACTTCGCCTGTGTAGGTCAATTCTGAGTAAACCTCATCACAGACAACGAAAATCTCATACTTGCGTAAAACGTCTGCCAAAGCTTCCAACTGCTCTCGACTATAGGTAATTCCTGTCGGATTGGCTGGATAGTTGAGAATGACTGCTTTGAGCTTGTCCCCTTGCTCCAAAATAGCCTTTTCCAACATTTCAGGAGTCAAGATAAAACCATTTTCAGTTGTATCAATCTCGACAATCTCTGCCCCAACTAGATTGACAATCGGCTCATATCCTGGATAGGCAGGAGCGGGCAAGAGTACCTTGTCTCCCTCTTCCAAAATAGCCGTCAAAGTAGCAGATAAAGCCTCTGTCGCCCCAATTGTAACTAAGATTTCATTTTCAGGAGCATAATCCAGTTGGTATTTTTCCTTAACAAAGTCACTAGCTGCCTGACGTAGAGTCAGTAGACCACTCATCCCTGTATAGTAGGATTGGTTCTGGTCAATGGCTCGCTTGGCTGCCTTCTTGACATGATCTGGCGTTGTAAAATCAGGTTCCCCCAAGGTCAAACGCAAGACCCCAGGAATCTCTGAAATAGCCTGGTCAAACTGACGAATCAAGGACACTTGAATCTTGTCTAATTGTTTATTAAAGCGCTTGGTTAAATCCATAGATACCTCCTACTTTCAAAACGTATTTCTATTATACTACAAAAGCTCCCTGACCGCAAAATCCATCTGAAACCTGCATTTTTTACTTTCTATTTTACTTTTCTTCTCGACAGGACTATAATAATAAGTGCTTATTTTCGGAGGTTTATATGTCATTTTTATCAAAAAATGGGGCAGGAATCTTGGCCTGCCTTGTCATTTCTATCATGTCTTGGTACCTAGGAGGATTCTTTCCTGTCATCGGAGCACCTGTCTTTGCTATCTTTATAGGGATGCTCCTTCACCCTTTTCTATCACCCCACAAACAACTGGATGCTGGCTTGACCTTTAGTTCAAAAAAATTACTCCAATATGCCGTTATCTTACTCGGTTTTGGTCTCAATATCTCGCAAGTCTTCGCGGTAGGGCAATCTTCGCTCCCTGTCATCCTGTCCACCATTTCAATAGCTTTGATTGTTGCCTATCTCTTCCAGCGCTTCTTTGCACTGGACACAAAACTGGCTACCTTGATTGGAGTAGGTTCTTCTATCTGTGGTGGCTCTGCTATTGCGGCGACAGCACCCGTTATCCATGCCAAGGAAAAAGAAGTAGCCCAAGCCATTTCCGTTATCTTTTTCTTCAATGTCTTGGCTGCGCTCATCTTTCCAACTCTAGGAACCTGGCTTCATCTATCCAATGACGGCTTCGCCCTCTTTGCAGGAACTGCAGTCAATGATACTTCCTCTGTAACGGCCACAGCTAGTGCCTGGGACAGTCTTTACCAAACCAATACCCTTGAGTCAGCAACCATTGTTAAACTGACGCGCACCTTAGCGATCATTCCCATCACTCTCTTTCTCTCCTACTGGCAAAGTCGCCAGCAAAAAAACAGCCAAGATTTCCAACTAAAAAAAGTCTTCCCACTTTTTATTCTCTACTTTATCTTGGCTTCTCTCTTAACGACTCTCCTTACCTCTCTTGGTGTGTCTAGCAGCTTCTTCACCCCTCTCAAACAACTATCCAAATTCCTCATTATCATGGCCATGAGCGCCATCGGTCTCAAAACCAATCTTATCGCTATGATCAAATCCAGTGGCAAGTCCATTCTTCTCGGAGCCCTTTGCTGGATTGCCATCATCCTTACCAGTCTAGGTATGCAAGCATTGATTGGTACTTTATAACACAAAAAGTAGCCCATGGCTACCTTTTTATTGTTCAAGAATTAAACGAGTATGTTCTCTCTTGATACAGCGATTCATGACGATGTTATCGCATCCTCCAGCACGCAAGATTTCTTCCGCTTCTAAACTTTCGAGTCCCAGTTGCGCCCAGAAAATCTTAGCATCAGCCTTGAGAAAATCACGCGCCACATCTGGTAAAAACTCGCTACGTCGGTATACATTGACAATATCCACAGGGAAAGGAATCTCAGCTAGACTCGCATAAGCCTTTTCTCCCAAGATTTCCCCACCTGCAAGCTTGGGATTAACTGGAATGATTTTATATCCTCTAGCCTGCATTTCCTTAGTCACTCGATTGCTAGTTGTTTCTTCACGGTCAGACAAACCCACTACCGCTAACGTTTTACTGGTCGCCAGATACTGACGGACCACACCATCGCTTGGATTGATAAATTCTTGGCTCATAGAAATCCTCCTTTTTCATCAGTATAGCATATTATGAAAGGGTTTGCAGATTTTGACTACAAAAATCTCCCAGCAAGAAAAGAAACCTGCTAGGAGAACTATCTATTTTAAGTGAAGGATTAAATCTTTTTCTCAATACAAAATAGAGGAGAAAGAGGGCGTTTTTCGTGGATGCGCACGATGGCATCTCCTAAGAGGTGGGCAATCGAGATTTGTTCAATCTTATCAATCAAACGGTCTTCTGGTAGGTAGATGGTATCCAAAACAACCAATTTTTTAATAGCTGATTTTTGGATATTGTCCATAGCTGGCCCCGAAAGAACTGGGTGCGTACAACTTGCGTAAACTTCAACGGCACCTGCTTCAGCAAGAGCATCCGCCGCATGGCAAATAGTTCCAGCTGTATCGATCATATCATCAATCAAGATACAGGTCTTACCTTCTACCTTACCGATAATATTCATCACTTCGCTAGTATTCATCTTGTCTACACTACGGCGTTTGTCAATAATCGCAATCGGAGTTTTCAAAAACTCTGCCAATTTACGAGCACGAGTCACCCCACCATGGTCTGGACTGACAACCACATAGTCAGAACCAACCATCCCACGACGTTCAAAATAGTCCGCGATCAATGGAGCACCCATCAAGTGATCGACTGGAATATCAAAGAATCCCTGAATCTGTGCCGCATGCAAATCAATCGTCAACAAACGATCTACTCCAGCAACTTCTAGCATGTTTGCAACGAGTTTTGCAGTAATTGGCTCACGCGCTCGCGCTTTTCTATCCTGACGTGCATAGCCATAGTAAGGCATAACAACATTGACAGATTCTGCACTAGCCCGCTTCAAGGCGTCCACCATAATCAAAATTTCAAGTAGATTATCATTTACAGGTGAACTCGTTGATTGTAGGATAAAGACGTGTTTCCCACGGATTGATTCTTCGATATTGACCTGAATCTCCCCATCTGAAAATTGGCGAACAGTCGATTTCCCCAACTCTATCCCAATCTCTTGCGCCACACGCTCTGCCAATTCTCTATTAGAAGAAAGGGCAAACAGCTTTAAATCAGAAAAAGACATGATTTCCTCCGGTATTTATGTATCACTTGTTTTTTACACAACATTTTCCATCTACCATTGTAGCGCTTTTTCCTTTATTTTTCAATCAAAAATAAAACAAGAGCAAACATTTATACCCTTGTTTTATATTATTTTATATTAGCTATATTAAAACTAAAAATCCTACATTTTAACAATCGTTTTTATGCTAGGATGAGATTTTTTCGAGACAAAGTTAGTATACTTCTCTCATACTTCCTGTATCCACATCATAGACAGCACCTGAAATAACCACATCATCAGGAATCATTGGAGATTCTCGAAGCAACTGCATATCCTCTCTCACACTCTCTTCAACATCCTGAAATGGTAAAAAATCTTGATCAGACACATCAACCCCGAGCTCGTTTTTCAAATGTTCATGAAAACTTTCATTTTGAAAGGTTTGAGCTCCACAGTCTGTATGGTGAAGCACCACGATTTCTCTTGTCCCCATTTGTTGCTGGGAAATCACCAGTGAACGAATCATGTCCTCAGTTACTCGACCACCCGCATTCCGCAAGATATGAGCATCCCCAAGGGCCAAACCTAGAGCTTGCGCAACGTGTAGACGTGAGTCCATACAGGTCACGATAGCTACTCTGGTTTTAGGTTTAAGTGGCAGATTTAACTCCCCATGTAGGGCAACATAAGCCTGATTGGCTTTCATAAACTGTTCAAAATACGACACGATTCCCTCCTCAAAAATTTGATAATCAAATATTTCTCCTATCTTATCATTTTTAAGAGGATTTGTCACGGATTATGCAAAGACCTTTTTCAAAACTTCCTGAATCGTTGTCACTCCAATCACCTGAATTTCTTGAGGTGGTTTAATGCCTGTCAAAGAATTTTTGGGTACATAAATCTTAGTAAAACCCAGTTTAGCAGCTTCATTGATGCGCTGTTCGATACGATTCACGCGTCGAATTTCTCCAGTCAAACCTAGCTCTCCAACAAAGCATTCCTGAGGATTGGTTGGCTTGTCCTTGTAACTAGAGGCAATAGCCACTGCAACGGCTAAATCAATAGCAGGCTCATCTAATTTCACACCACCAGCAGATTTTAGGTAAGCATCCTGATTTTGCAAGAGAAGCCCTGCACGTTTTTCCAAAACAGCCATAATCAGACTAGCACGATTGAAATCAAGCCCCGTCGTTGTACGCTTGGCATTTCCAAACATGGTTGGCGTCACCAAGGCTTGAACCTCCGCCAAAATCGGACGTGTCCCTTCCATGGTTACCACGATTGACGAACCAGTCGCCCCATCCAAACGCTCTTCTAGGAAAACTTGACTCGGATTGAGCACCTCAACCAATCCACCTGACTGCATCTCAAAGATGCCAATCTCGTTAGTGGAGCCAAAACGATTTTTGACTGCCCTCAAGATACGGAAGGTATGGTGGCGCTCCCCTTCAAAGTAAAGCACTGTATCCACCATATGCTCCAACATACGCGGACCAGCCAAGGTACCCTCCTTGGTCACATGCCCTACGATAAAGATGGCAATATTATTGGTCTTGGCCAACTGCATGAGTTCAGCTGTCACCTCCCGCACCTGAGACACAGATCCTTGCACCCCTGAAATCTCAGGAGACATAATGGTCTGGATGGAGTCGATGATGAGAAAGTCTGGTTGGATGCGCTCCACCTCAGCTCTTACGCTCTGCATATTGGTCTCTGCATAAAGATAAAACTCGCTATCAATATCCCCCAAGCGCTCTGCACGTAGTTTAATCTGCTGGGTAGACTCCTCCCCACTGACATAGAGAACCGTACCCACTTGAGACAACTGGGTCGAAACTTGTAGGAGAAGGGTTGATTTCCCAATCCCAGGATCCCCACCGATGAGTACGAGACTTCCTGGTACCACTCCGCCTCCAAGTACACGGTTAAATTCCTCCATCTCCGTCTTGGTTCGATTGACATTGATAGAAGTTACTTCAGCCAGTTTCATAGGCTTAGTTTTCTCACCTGTCAAGGACACACGCGCATTTTTGACCTCTGCAACCTCAACTTCTTCTACAAAAGAAGACCAAGACCCACAGTTGGGACAGCGCCCTAGATACTTAGGTGAATTATATTCACAATTTTGACATACAAATGTCGCTTTTTTCTTTGCGATGATAAACCTCTTTCTAAATTTCTATCTCACATTCAATTACTTGACAAAAATCAATCTTCTCATTTGCCACAAACTGCCGTATCAGCATTCGATGGGCTACAACTACCACAGTCTGATGATCTCGATACTTAGCCATAGATTCAAGAAAGCAAGCTCTCATCTCCTCAGCTGTCTCATATTGAATAGGACTATTAGGAAGCAACTCCCCCTTGTTTTCTAAAAACAGACATCTAGCTCTTTCAAAGTTTTCTATCCCTGTTTCATAGACTTGCCATTCATGCAATAAAGGCTCTACTCTTAAAGGAAGACCCGTAGCACCAGTTACATAAAGAAGCCGTTTCTAAAGCTCTTGTCACTGCTGAAGTTACTAGCGAATCAGCTGATTGTAGCAAGGGATTTTGGCAAAGTTTCTGAGCTTGTTGTCTTCCTTTCTCAGATAAGGGGGCCAAATCCATTCCGAATCCAGTATAAGAACGCTCTTCTAACTCACGATAATCTGGCTCCCATGACGCACAAAGATAATCTTCATCCTAGTGCCCTGTCGAACCAAATCCACCTGTCCGCACGCCATCTGCCTCATCCCCATCTGCAATTAAAAATGGTGCAAAGACAGCCTGAACCACACGTTCCCCAACTTCAAGAACAATCTCTTGGTCTGTGATATTTTTCATCTGCGCAAAAATATGCCCTTCATTTCCAGGATTTCCATAATAGTCCCCATCAATAACGCCAACAGAGTTGATCAAGACTAGACCCTTCTTACGAGGGTTTGAAGAACGGTCATAGAGATAGAGCACTTCTGTCGGCTGCATATAGGCCTTGACCCCCGTTGGAACGAGAACAATCTCTCCCGGAGCAATCACCGTGCGTTCCGCAACCTTTAAGTCATAACCTGCCGCATGAGCCGTCTCACGCTTCGGTAATAAATTTTCGTCTGTAAAACTCGAAACCAATTCAAAACCACGAATTTTCATCATCTTCTCTTTTCTATTATCACTTATTCTAGATTATTCTATCTTATTTATTCGGAAAAAGCACGAAAAAAGAGCACACAATTCACATCGCTTAGGGCTGCTGGATTCCTCCCCTGACCCGCTTCACGCAGAACTGTTGCTCCACTATTTATTATATCACATTCCTATTCTTTTTAAAAGCAAAATTATTTTTTCCGTCTATTTCGGAAAAAGTCCTGCATAATCGCTGCACACTCACTCTCCAAAACTCCCATTTCGACCTCTACACGATGATTGAGACGATCATCTGTCAAGATATCATACAAACTCCCAGCAGCACCAAATTTCTGATTCTTAGCCCCGTAGACTACGTTTGGAATACGGGCAAGTCCAATAGCCCCACTACACATAACACACGGTTCTATAGTCACAAAAAGTGTACAATCCAGCAGACGCCAATTCTCTTCACTCACGTTCGCATTCTCTATGGCCATGATTTCTGCATGCATAACCGCCCGTTGCAACTCCTCGCGCGCATTATGCCCCCTACCAATAATTTCTCCATCCTTGACAATTACACATCCGATAGGAATTTCATCATGCTCTAAGGCAATTTCTGCCTCCTTCAAGGCTTCTCTCATGAAGCTTTCTTTTTCTTCAACTGTATAACTCATCAATTTTTCCTTTTCCTACTTGTCGATTCTATTATTATATCATGATTCCCAAGACAAAAAAAGCCACCCAATGCGGTGACTTAATAGGGAGATTATTATGAAAAAGAAAAGTTTAGGATATTTGTTACAACAAGTTAGGAGGTCTTCTTGTAACTGTCTATAGTATACCCGACCTATCTTAAACAAATCTTAAAAATCTCTTACGACCAAACACTTTCTAAAATATTTGTCTGTTCACGACCAGGACCAACTGAGAAAGTCGAAATACGAACGCCAACCAATTCACTCACACGACGAACATAGTTACGCGCATTCTCAGGAAGATCTTCCAAATTACGAACTCCAGTGATGTCTTCTGACCAGCCTGGCAATTCTTCGTAAATTGGCTTGCAACGTTTCAACTGCTCAAGACTAGCAGGATAGTAATCAATACGTTGACCATCAAGATCATAGGCCACACAGATTTTCACAGTATCCAAACCACTCAAAACATCTATAGAGTTCAATGAAAGATTGGTAATCCCAGATACACGGCGGCTGTGACGCATCACAACTGAGTCAAACCAACCCACACGACGTGGACGACCAGTTGTTGTACCATATTCATGACCTACTTCGCGAATGCGATCTCCCACTTCATCAAATAATTCAGTTGGGAAAGGTCCGTCTCCTACACGACTTGTGTAGGCTTTACAGACACCTACAACCTTGTCAATCTTACTTGGGCCAACACCAGACCCAATTGTCACACCACCAGCGACAGGGTTTGACGACGTAACAAATGGATACGTACCTTGGTCGATATCTAGCATAACACCTTGCGCACCTTCAAACAGCACACGTTTGCCATTATCAAGCGCATCATTCAAGATAACGGATGTATCTGTCACGTATTGCTTGATTTGTTGACCATACTCATAGTATTCTTCAAAAATATCGTCAACTGAAATAGGGGTACTATCATATAATTTTTCAAACAAACGATTCTTTTCCGCAAGATTGCGTTCCAAACGTTCACGGAAAATATCCTTATCCAAAAGATCCGCAATACGAATTCCAACACGAGCAGCCTTGTCCATATATGCTGGACCGATTCCCTTGATTGTAGTACCAATCTTATTGTCACCCTTAGCTTCTTCCTGCAAGCGATCCAACTCAATATGGTAAGGCAAAATAACATGTGCACGATCAGAAATACGCAAGTTATCAGTTGTCACACCTTCACCATGAAGATAAGTCAACTCTTTTACTAGAGATTTAGGATTTACAACCATTCCGTTTCCAATGACAGAAATTTTTTCAGGGAAGAAAATTCCAGATGGAATCAAGTGCAACTTAAATTTCTTACCATCAATCACAATGGTGTGACCAGCATTATCACCACCTTGGTAACGAGCAATTACCTCTGCATTAGCTGAAAGAAAATCTGTAATTTTCCCTTTACCTTCATCGCCCCATTGGGTACCTACAACAACAACTGAAGTCATAATAAAATTCGTCTGAGCTACTAGGAGCTCGTCCTTTCTCATATACATGGCAGGAGTCTCACCTGCAATTATATCTTACAATTTATTATAAGAAAAAAACACTTTTTTATCAAGAAGAAACACTAGAAAAGATTTGGAATTTCTGTAAATTATAAAATTCAAAACCTTAAATTTTAAATAAAAACCTTAAATTCACAAATTCAATGCTCGTTATCGTTCGTGAAAAATGATATATATGATCCTCACTAGTTTAGGATAGCACCTTCTAGAAAGAATTTATCAAGATACAAGCGATAGGCCGTCTGAAAATGATATAAATTAAAGTCTTTAACACTTGTAATTCTAAATCTTATCAAGTAATAAAGTAAAAAACGAAGATGAAGTGATTCCCACTCAGCACGACTCTGACCTAAAGAAGCATACTCTTGTTCAACAAGTTTCAAAAAGACAAATGCTCGATCATAAAATTTTTGAAGCATATAAAAAATCCCTTTCTTATTATTAACACTAGTCTAACAAAAATAAAAACTAAAAAAGCTTTAAATCCTATAAAAGCAGAATTTAAAGCTAAACGAACTGAAAATAAAATAAAGAGGCATTTATAGATGCAAAAATTAAGTTTTGAATTTTGAGAAGTTTACTTCATTTATAAAATCAGAACCACCCTCTAATGGGTAGTATGCACTAGGGATATAAGCTCAAATTATCAGCCAGCGCCAAAAGACCCTCGCTTTTACATTGTTCAAGCCTTATTGCTCTTGACTCGTCACTTACCTCTCAAAGAGGCTTGAGTGTTACTTACCACTATACCTAAAGGGATCCTCATATTCTTTTACACTCTATTTATCTAGTGCAGTATCATACTTTTCCTGCTCTTGAATATATTTCTTAATTGTGGCTCCATTAAGTCCTACTGTACTCACGTAGTAACCTTTCACCTAAGAATGCCGATTCCCAAACTTATACTTGAGGTTGGTGTGTCTATCAAACATCATGAGTGCACTTTTACCTTTTAAATAACCCATGAAACTTACAACGTTAATTCTAGGTGGAATACTTACTAACATATGTACATGGTCTGGCATTAAGCGACCTTCAATAATCTTAACACCTTGCCACTTTGTGTGCGATAAACTATGAGCCTTTTGTGCCATATTTTTCCCCTTTCGCTTTACAATTGGCTTGAACACCTTTATTGTTTCGCGTTTGGAGTTTTTTGGTATAACCTTCGACGCGCACCTCACGGAGCAAGACGGACTAATAATCACATAACTAAAACAAAAAAAACACCAATGGTGTTCTTTTTTCTAACTCCGCCAGTAGGACTCGAACCTACGACATCATGATTAACAGTCATGCGCTACTACCAACTGAGCTATGGCGGATAAAAGCTAAGCGACTTCCATATCTCACAGGGGGCAACCCCCAACTACTTCCGGCGTTCTAGGGCTTAACTGCTGTGTTCGGCATGGGTACAGGTGTATCTCCTAGGCTATCGTCACTTAACTCTGAGTAATACCTACTCAAAATTGAATATCTATCAAATGTCAAGTAAACCTCGCGCTTCGTATCCTCAGTTACTTTGGATAAGTCCTCGAGCTATTAGTATTAGTCCGCTACATGTGTCGCCACACTTCCACTTCTAACCTATCTACCTGATCATCTCTCAGGGCTCTTACTGATATATAATCATGGGAAATCTCATCTTGAGGTGGGTTTCACACTTAGATGCTTTCAGCGTTTATCCCTTCCCTACATAGCTACCCAGCGATGCCTTTGGCAAGACAACTGGTACACCAGCGGTAAGTCCACTCTGGTCCTCTCGTACTAGGAGCAGATCCTCTCAAATTTCCTACGCCCGCGACGGATAGGGACCGAACTGTCTCACGACGTTCTGAACCCAGCTCGCGTGCCGCTTTAATGGGCGAACAGCCCAACCCTTGGGACCGACTACAGCCCCAGGATGCGACGAGCCGACATCGAGGTGCCAAACCTCCCCGTCGATGTGAACTCTTGGGGGAGATAAGCCTGTTATCCCCAGGGTAGCTTTTATCCGTTGAGCGATGGCCCTTCCATACGGAACCACCGGATCACTAAGCCCGACTTTCGTCCCTGCTCGAGTTGTTGCTCTCGCAGTCAAGCTCCCTTATACCTTTACACTCTGCGAATGATTTCCAACCATTCTGAGGGAACCTTTGGGCGCCTCCGTTACCTTTTAGGAGGCGACCGCCCCAGTCAAACTGCCCGTCAGACACTGTCTCCGATAGGGATCACCTATCTGGGTTAGAGTGGCCATAACACAAGGGTAGTATCCCAACAACGTCTCCTTCGAAACTGGCGTCCCGAGCTCATAGACTCCTACCTATCCTGTACATGTGGTACAGACACTCAATATCAAACTGCAGTAAAGCTCCATGGGGTCTTTCCGTCCTGTCGCGGGTAACCTGCATCTTCACAGGTACTAAAATTTCACCGAGTCTCTCGTTGAGACAGTGCCCAAATCATTACGCCTTTCGTGCGGGTCGGAACTTACCCGACAAGGAATTTCGCTACCTTAGGACCGTTATAGTTACGGCCGCCGTTTACTGGGGCTTCAATTCATACCTTCGCTTACGCTAAGCACTCCTCTTAACCTTCCAGCACCGGGCAGGCGTCACCCCCTATACATCATCTTACGATTTAGCAGAGAGCTGTGTTTTTGATAAACAGTTGCTTGGGCCTATTCACTGCGGCTGACTTAAAGTCAGCACCCCTTCTCCCGAAGTTACGGGGTCATTTTGCCGAGTTCCTTAACGAGAGTTCTCTCGCTCACCTGAGGCTACTCGCCTCGACTACCTGTGTCGGTTTGCGGTACGGGTAGAGTATGTTTAAACGCTAGAAGCTTTTCTTGGCAGTGTGACGTCACTAACTTCGCTACTAAACTTCGCTCCCCATCACAGCTCAATGTTATAGAACTAAGCATTTAACTCAATTCACACCTCACTGTTTAGACAGACACTTCCAATCGTCTGCTTTAGTTAGCCTACTGCGTCCCTCCATCACTACATACTCTAGTACAGGAATATCAACCTGTTGTCCATCGGATACACCTTTCGGTCTCTCCTTAGGTCCCGACTAACCCAGGGCGGACGAGCCTTCCCCTGGAAACCTTAGTCTTACGGTGGACAGGATTCTCACCTGTCTTTCGCTACTCATACCGGCATTCTCACTTCTATGCGTTCCAGCACTCCTCACGGTATACCTTCTTCACACATAGAACGCTCTCCTACCATACCTATAAAGGTATCCACAGCTTCGGTAAATTGTTTTAGCCCCGGTACATTTTCGGCGCAGGGTCACTCGACTAGTGAGCTATTACGCACTCTTTGAATGAATAGCTGCTTCTAAGCTAACATCCTAGTTGTCTGTGCAACCCCACATCCTTTTCCACTTAACAATTATTTTGGGACCTTAGCTGGTGGTCTGGGCTGTTTCCCTTTCGACTACGGATCTTAGCACTCGCAGTCTGACTGCCGACCATAATTCTTTGGCATTCGGAGTTTATCTGAGATTGGTAATCCGGGATGGACCCCTCACCCAAACAGTGCTCTACCTCCAAGAATCTCTAATGTCGACGCTAGCCCTAAAGCTATTTCGGAGAGAACCAGCTATCTCCAAGTTCGTTTGGAATTTCTCCGCTACCCACAAGTCATCCAAGCACTTTTCAACGTGCCCTGGTTCGGTCCTCCAGTGCGTCTTACCGCACCTTCAACCTGCTCATGGGTAGGTCACATGGTTTCGGGTCTACGACATAATACTAAAGCGCCCTATTCAGACTCGGTTTCCCTGCGGCTCCGTCTCTTCAACTTAACCTCGCATCATATCGTAACTCGCCGGTTCATTCTACAAAAGGCACGCTCTCACCCATTAACGGGCTCGAACTTGTTGTAGGCACACGGTTTCAGGTTCTATTTCACTCCCCTCCCGGGGTGCTTTTCACCTTTCCCTCACGGTACTGGTTCACTATCGGTCACTAGGGAGTATTTAGGGTTGGGAGATGGTCCTCCCAGATTCCGACGGGATTTCACGTGTCCCGCCGTACTCAGGATACTGCTAGGTACAAAGACTATTTTAAATACGAGGCTTTTACTCTCTTTGGCTGATCTTCCCAAATCATTCTTCTATAATCTTTGAGTCCACTTTGCAGTCCTACAACCCCGAAGAGTAAACTCTTCGGTTTGCCCTCCTGCCGTTTCGCTCGCCGCTACTAAGGCAATCGCTTTTGCTTTCTCTTCCTGCAGCTACTTAGATGTTTCAGTTCACTGCGTCTTCCTCCTCATATCCTTAACAGATATGGGTAACAGGTAGTACCTGTTGGGTTCCCCCATTCGGAAATCCCTGGATCATCGCTTACTTACAGCTACCCAAGGCATATCGTCGTTTGTCACGTCCTTCTTCGGCTCCTAGTGCCAAGGCATCCACCGTGCGCCCTTATTAACTTAACCTTATTAACCTAATTTTTTCAAAAATTAGAAAACTAATTAAATACTTACAGCGTTTCGGTTTATTTTCTTGTTACTATTTGATATAGATATTCAATTTTCAATGTGCATTACTTGGTGATCTCTCACCAATGGAGCCTAGCGGGATCGAACCGCTGACCTCCTGCGTGCAAAGCAGGCGCTCTCCCAGCTGAGCTAAGGCCCCACAAGACCTCTCAAGACTAAACAAGACCAATGCGCAGTTCCTTTTCCTTAGAAAGGAGGTGATCCAGCCGCACCTTCCGATACGGCTACCTTGTTACGACTTCACCCCAATCATCTATCCCACCTTAGGCGGCTGGCTCCTAAAAGGTTACCTCACCGACTTCGGGTGTTACAAACTCTCGTGGTGTGACGGGCGGTGTGTACAAGGCCCGGGAACGTATTCACCGCGGCGTGCTGATCCGCGATTACTAGCGATTCCGACTTCATGTAGGCGAGTTGCAGCCTACAATCCGAACTGAGACTGGCTTTAAGAGATTAGCTTGCCGTCACCGGCTTGCGACTCGTTGTACCAGCCATTGTAGCACGTGTGTAGCCCAGGTCATAAGGGGCATGATGATTTGACGTCATCCCCACCTTCCTCCGGTTTATTACCGGCAGTCTCGCTAGAGTGCCCAACTAAATGATGGCAACTAACAATAGGGGTTGCGCTCGTTGCGGGACTTAACCCAACATCTCACGACACGAGCTGACGACAACCATGCACCACCTGTCACCTCTGTCCCGAAGGAAAACTCTATCTCTAGAGCGGTCAGAGGGATGTCAAGACCTGGTAAGGTTCTTCGCGTTGCTTCGAATTAAACCACATGCTCCACCGCTTGTGCGGGCCCCCGTCAATTCCTTTGAGTTTCAACCTTGCGGTCGTACTCCCCAGGCGGAGTGCTTAATGCGTTAGCTGCGGCACTAAACCCCGGAAAGGGTCTAACACCTAGCACTCATCGTTTACGGCGTGGACTACCAGGGTATCTAATCCTGTTTGCTCCCCACGCTTTCGAGCCTCAGCGTCAGTTACAAGCCAGAGAGCCGCTTTCGCCACCGGTGTTCCTCCATATATCTACGCATTTCACCGCTACACATGGAATTCCACTCTCCCCTCTTGCACTCAAGTTAAACAGTTTCCAAAGCGTACTATGGTTAAGCCACAGCCTTTAACTTCAGACTTATCTAACCGCCTGCGCTCGCTTTACGCCCAATAAATCCGGACAACGCTCGGGACCTACGTATTACCGCGGCTGCTGGCACGTAGTTAGCCGTCCCTTTCTGGTAAGATACCGTCACAGTGTGAACTTTCCACTCTCACACTCGTTCTTCTCTTACAACAGAGCTTTACGATCCGAAAACCTTCTTCACTCACGCGGCGTTGCTCGGTCAGACTTCCGTCCATTGCCGAAGATTCCCTACTGCTGCCTCCCGTAGGAGTCTGGGCCGTGTCTCAGTCCCAGTGTGGCCGATCACCCTCTCAGGTCGGCTATGTATCGTCGCCTTGGTGAGCCGTTACCCCACCAACTAGCTAATACAACGCAGGTCCATCTGGTAGTGATGCAATTGCACCTTTTAATTGACTATCATGCAATAGTCAATATTATGCGGTATTAGCTATCGTTTCCAATAGTTATCCCCCGCTACCAGGCAGGTTACCTACGCGTTACTCACCCGTTCGCAACTCATCCAGAGAAGCAAGCTCCTCCTTCAGCGTTCTACTTGCATGTATTAGGCACGCCGCCAGCGTTCGTCCTGAGCCAGGATCAAACTCTCATTAAAAGTTTGAGTTCTCACTCATTTCTGTCACTGACAGATTTATTGTTTTTTCATTGTTCAGTACTACAACCTCAGTTGTAGTGCCCTGCACATTGGTTCGTCTTGTTCAGTTTTCAAAGGTCTTTGTCACTCTTTCTCTCTCAAGCGACAACTATATTAGTATATCACAGCCGCCGACTTTTGTCAACACTTTTTTGAAACTTTTTTTACTTTTTTCAACCCTGCGATACACCATAGTCCGTACGGGATTCGAACCCGTGTTACCGCCGTGAAAAGGCGGTGTCTTAACCCCTTGACCAACGGACCTGAGCTTTTCAACTCTTTCTATTATACCTACTTTTTTGCCTTTGTCAAGAACTTTTTTGGGCTATTTTCATTTTATCTAAAATCACTCAATACCACTCTTAATTCGCCTAGGAGTGACTTGCGTCCTTTGAAACATTCTCCTCCCATGAGACGGTCCACTAACTCTTGTTTTTCCATACTCTGCTTTGATTTGTAATTCTTTAGAAGTTCGTGAAAGAGATAATAATCGTCCAGCCTGAGTCCTTTTTCGCCTAGGCGATGGCTGATTTCGCTCACCTCCTCATAGGGCTCTTTGTCGAAACGGCGCTTGTGACTTTCCTGTTTACGGATGTAGTCTAGGATGCGATTGCGGAATTTGGTTTTAAAGCAGACATATAGTCGGTGACGTTCTCCCTCTAGTAACTCTGGATGGTGACTGACTAGCTCATAGAGGCACATCATACCTTCCTGATCCCAGTCCTCTTTCTCCCACAGATGGAGATGATAATCTTTCCGACACTTATGGACAATCCCCTTGCTTTCTTCATATAATTCTTTTAGATTCATAGATTTCTCCTTTCTGCCTTTAGTCTAGCAGAATGCACGAACCTATGGATCTCTTTCCTCTATTCGATACTTATTCCTCCCTCAACGGCACATAAAAAGAGAGGCAGCGCCTCTCCGGGGTTATTTTTCTTCACTCATTTTTGATTTTACTTCATCATAAGATAGGGCATGGGTTTCCTCTTCTACAGTCTCAGGCATTTTTCCTGTTTCGTAAAGAGATTTAATTTGAGTACTATCCAATGTTTCATATTTCAACAATGCTTCTGCAATTAGTTTGTGAGTTTCACGATTTGATTGAATTATTTCAGCTGCTTTGTTCCGTGCTTCATTTAATAATGAACGAACTTCCTCATCAATCTCATAGGCTGTTTGCTCTGAAATTGATTTTTGAGGACTTTGTGCACCAAACATAGCATGATTGCCTTCATATTGAACTGGACCTAGTTTTTCACTCATACCGTATTCAGTGACCATTGCACGCGCCATCTGTGTAGCTTGTTCAAAGTCATTTGAAGCTCCTGTAGTTTGGACATTAAAGATAATCTCTTCAGCTACACGACCACCCATCAAACCTGCTAATTGCTCTTTCATATCTTCTTTAGAAAGAAGCATTTGATCTTCTTTAGGAAGTGCAATCATGTATCCCCCTGCACGTCCACGTGGTACGATGGTCACTTTATGAACAACACGAGCATTTGACAAGACTAAACCAACAATGGTATGTCCAGCCTCATGGTAGGCAACCAATTCACGTTCTCTTTGTGATACTGTTTTATCTTTCTTAGATGGTCCAGCAATCACTCTGTCCTCTGCCTCATCAATATCTGAAGCATCAATGACTGACTTGTTGCGACGAGCAGCAACCAAAGCTGCCTCGTTTAGAACATTTTCCAAGTCAGCACCAACAAAACCTGGAGTTTGTTGGGCAACTAATTTCAAATCAACATCCTCTGCTAGAGGTTTGTTTTTAGCATGAACTTTCAAAATTGCTTCACGACCTTTAACATCAGGGCGACCAACCAAGACTTTTCTATCAAAACGTCCAGGGCGTAGTAGAGCAGGATCGAGGACATCTGAACGGTTTGTCGCAGCGATAACGATAATTCCTTCATTGCCCTCAAAACCATCCATTTCAATTAAGAGCTGGTTCAAGGTTTGCTCACGTTCATCATTTCCTCCACCGAGGCCAACACCACGTTGGCGACCAACAGCGTCAATTTCATCGATAAAGATAATGGCTGGTGCTGCTTTTTTAGCATCCTCAAAAAGAGAACGAACACGACTTGCACCAACTCCGACAAACATTTCTACAAAGTCCGATCCTGAGATGCTAAAGAATGGAACGCCTGCTTCTCCAGCAACTGCCTTAGCAAGCAAAGTCTTACCTGTTCCCGGAGGTCCCTCTAAAAGAACACCCGCAGGAATACGCGCACCAAGTTTTGTAAATCGTTTTGGGTCTTTTAGGAATTCAACAACTTCAACTAATTCTTGTTTTTCTTCCTCGGCACCTGCTACATCTGAAAATCGTACCTTGATATCTTCTTTGTTAGCAGCCTTGGCCTTGCTACGTCCAAAACTCATTGGATTTCTACTATTATTTCCTCCCATATTTCCCATCATAGAGAATAGGAAGAAGAAGAGAATGGCAAATGGCACAACAGAGACAAGGATATTGATCCACATACCACTCGAACTCTCATGTTTAACCGTTACCTCAGCCTTATGTTCAGAAGCAAGTTTTTGCAATTCTGCAACTGTTGAATCCGACGGAAGAATGGTACTTGAGAATCTTTCTACTGTCGTAGCATCAGGAGTGAAAAATTGAATTCCTGTTTCTTCTTTACTTGTCTTAGGATTTTTATAAACACCAGACACCTCAATGATGCTACCATTCGGCTGATAGGTCAATTCTTTTACATTGTCTGCTGTAATTTCTTTTACCAATTCTGTATAGTTAATTTTTTCACTTTTCCCAGCAGCATTTCCAGAGTAAAAATACTGAAATCCTGTTACAAGGAAGAAGATAATTAACAAGTATAGAAATGGATTTCTAACTAAACCATTATTTTGTTTTTTCATTAAAGAATGCTCTTTCTAATTTGAATAAACTTCCTCTTTCAACACTCCAACATAAGGAAGATTACGATAGTTTTCTTTGTAGTCTAAACCATATCCTACTACAAACTCATTTGGAATAGTAAAGCAAGTATAATCAGCTTCGATTTCAACAATTCGCCCTTCTGGTTTATCCAACATGGTTGCAATCTTAACAGAAGCTGCTTTTCTTGCAATAAACATATCTCTCAAATTCTTCAAAGTTTGACCTGTATCGATGATATCTTCTACAAATAGAATATGTCTTCCTTTGATATCTTGAGTTACATCTTGCTTGATATTGATCACACCACTGCTTGCAGTTCCACCGTGGTAGCTAGATACCATCATGAAGTCCATCTCAATATGCGTATCAATATGTTTGACCAATTCAGCCATAAAAGGAATCGATCCTTTCAAAATTCCAACAAGAATTGGATTTTTTCCCTCATAATCTTTGGCTAATTGTGCACCTAGCTTTTTAGCTGCTTCTGTAATTTCATCATGTGAAATGAGGATTTTTTTAATATCGTGTTCTAACATCTTTTTACCTATCTATTTTTTCTATATAAAGTACAGTGTTCATTATATCATTTTTCGTGTTTTTACTCAAATCACTGATAGCAATTCCCAAAATTGAAACAATTTCTCCAAATTGCTCAATAATAGGAGCTGTTTTTCGTTTTTCAATAGGGATTTTCAAATCTATAAATAAGCGTCTCAGTTTCTTTCGATGACCATTCAGCCTAATAACATCACCAGGTTTTCGATATCTAATATGTACAGATGTTTCCCGTGAAACCATCATTTTTTGAACAGCATCTCCTTCGATAGGGATGCCAAAGGAAAATAAATAACCCATATGTCGAACTTGATTTTGATAGTGTAACACAAGTTCATCTTCCTTTTCATCAGCCTGAGGACTGATTTTGCAAACTCGAAAATTCTGATACTCTTTTATCAATTCATAACCATTTTTCAGTGGGTGACGATACTGACTTTTCCTTACTAAAATCTGTCTAACTTCATCAAACTGAGCCTTTGTAAGATTTAAGTCAGGAAATTGATTGAGATAGTTCTGGAGCAAGACCCCTTGAGTTTGTTTTGAGTATGAAAAGAGCTCATTCAAATCTTCTACATCAATCTGTTCAGAAAGCTCCGTTATGGCTGCTTGGTAATCTGAAATCTCACTTCCTAGATTTAAAAGAGCAGATCTAAGTCGAGGATTTTCTTTTTCAAGTTCTGGTAAATATCTATTTCGAATACGATTGCGAAAATAGCTGTTCTCACGATTTGTTTGATCTTCGAAATGAAAAATTAGTGGAAAATCTTTTTTATGAAAATGCAACAAGGGACGGATGATTTCAATATCATCAACTACTTGACTTTCTTTTATTCCTATTAAATGACGTAGTCGACTTCCACGAATGAACCGCATCAAAATCGTTTCAACCTGATCATCTGCATGGTGGGCAGTGACCAAGGCTGTCGCCCCAACCTCTTTCATGATTTTCCTAAAAAAATCATAACGAAACTCTCGAGCACGCGCCTCTGAAAACTCTCCTGAAA
The DNA here is from genome assembly GCF_002096335.1 of Streptococcus oralis subsp. dentisani. Taxonomy (GTDB): domain Bacteria; phylum Bacillota; class Bacilli; order Lactobacillales; family Streptococcaceae; genus Streptococcus; species Streptococcus oralis_Z. The sequence goes on along the minus strand of NZ_NCUW01000029.1, from coordinate 138,880 downwards.
AGCTTGTGATATAAATAGGAAGTCCAGCTACATCAGCTAACTTCCTTAGTTCATTTTCCTCCCAGTCAGACTCACTTCTCTGCTTATGATTGACATGAGTTAAAATCAGCTCAATTCCCAACTCATTTTGATAAGTAGACAATAGATGGAATAAAAACATCGAATCCAGTCCACCAGACAGAGCCAATAGGACTTTAGAATGTTTTTTGAAGTACTCTTTTCGGAGAAAATGATTTAAAAAATCCTGCTCCCTCATTTTAGAACCTCATAGACATCCTTTGCTATCTTAGCAATAGTGTCATAATCAGAATTTTTGGTGAAAATGGAAAGAACGAAAGGAGAGTCCGTATAAACAATCGCAGTATCGTGTTTGAACTCATCCGCATCTCCGATTTTATGAGCTACCTTAACCGAAACACCTTTTGCAATTCGCTGGTTGTCAAAATTCGTCTTGCTTAGAGACTCCAGTACGAAGCCATTCTGATTATAAATAGCTTCCATGACCTTTCCAGCCATTTTTGAAGAAGTTAATTTATCATTCACATCCCAATCTTCACCCATAATAGTGGACATTTTTTCTTTAAAAGTTCCGTCAGATTGATTTGTCACATAATAACCTAAAATATTATGAGCAACATTGTCAGACTCTTTTGTTACCTTGGTAATTAACTGTTGAAGACTGTAATCTTTGTTGTCTTCTTTTTTAGGTAAACTGCCACTACCTTCTGGTTTATAGGATCCAGGGAAACTATTTACTTCTGGAATATACTTGAAGCTACTGTCCAGCGTATATTCCCCTTGATTTATCTTATCTTGAGCATAATAAAGGTAGGCCAGTTTCAAGATGCTAGCTGCATAGAGTTTGCTGTCTTCATTCACCCCAGCCTCTTTTCCTGTGCTCAGTTGTTTAACATAAATAGAGTATTTTTCGTTCTGATAGTTGTTTGATAAGATTTCTTGAACCTTCTGGATACGATTGTCCTCTTCTGAGACGAACTCTTTTGATACCCACCCAACTTGGTCAATATGAAGAAATTCTTGTCCCTCAGCAAAGAGGGTTCTATCCACTATTACGCGTTGATAGGGAGAGAGGGATGAAGAAATTTCTTTAGCATCATAAGGGCTATTATAGATAACAAACCCCGGTTCCAACCATACTTGTCTACTTTGAGTTTGAACATGACTTTGATCATAGACCAAACGCTTATCTGCAACGACAAACTGATGATTGTCTAATTTAAAAACAGGAATACCTTGTCTATTCAAACGCCATTCTACGATTTTAAAGGTGGTTCCAGGAGTCAATTTTCCAGACTCCTTAATCAAATCCTCATTTGCATAGATAGCCGTTTCTCCATAAACCATTGGCGATTCAAGAGGTTCTTTATAGTAAAATCCATAATCAGACTCAGTTAGATAATAAATTTCTTGTGAAGAGTAAGGAAGCTGTTTTTCTGTGCTAACTACTCTTGAAGTTATGATAAAAACAGATAGTAGTGATAACACTACTAAGAACTTACGCATTCTTTCCTTCCCTTTCTTCTTGTAATCGTAATAAATGATTTTTAGTTGCTAATTCTTCTAATTTTTCATCTGACAAACTTAAAAACTTCTCAACAACTTCTAATAAATTTTCCATGACATTACCTCGGAAGCAAATCAGGAATTGTGTAAATCGCTTCTCGTGTCTTTGAGTAATAGTACTTGGCACGTGCATATTTTGCTACATAGTCTTCATCTTTCAACTTTGCAGCAAAAGCAGATTCCTTATCCTTTTCATCACTAAGAGTTTGGTATTGTTCTTTCAATTCTGTCAATTGCTGACGACGTTGCAGTAACTGATTATAGCTTTGGGCCAGATTATAAGTCGGTAAAATAAACAACAAAATCATCAAAATCAGAACCCAACCCATAAAGCGATTTCTCTTTTGTCTTTCCTTCATCAGGTAACGACGACGTTGGTGTTCATTTTGAATAAAAGGATTGTTCATCTGTACAATATTTTTAGACATTTTCTTCTACCCGTGTTTCACTGATAATTTCATACATGCCTGCTGCATCTTCTTTTTTTGTACTATCTTTCATCTCCAGTACTTTTACAAGCAACAACTTATTTCCAAAGCGAATTTCAACTTGGTCATCAACTTTCAAATCCGTTGAACTTTTGGCCAAAATTCCATTTACCTTGATTCTACCTTTATCTGCTACTTCCTTTGCGACTGTACGACGCTTAATAATTCGTGATACTTTTAAATACTTGTCTAATCTCATTTTTATTACCTCAAATTATCATTGTACCATTTTTATCCCTTTTATAGAAGAAAAACGTCAAAGAGAATTAGCTTCCTTTGATTCTTTTATCTCTAGTAAACTTTCTCCAAAAATCAGCAAACCTTCTAAAATTTCATAATCCTTCTTGTTTCGGACATCAAATACGACTTCCATTAGCCCTCTATTCTCCGCTATGGCCGCTTTTAAGTTGGTTGCAGATAAGGCTTTAAAATAATCTTGAGCCAAGAACAGTCGCTGAGTGATTTTTTCAAATTGAACTGTAATCTTATTCTCTTTTCTTTCTACACGTTCGACAAAGACCTTATCCAAGTATGATTTGACCAAACCAATCTCTAAAAGATAAGCCACTACATCTGGATATTCTCCAAAACGATCCATCAATTCTTCCTGTAATTCTTCATAGTTGACACGATTGTCAATTTGACGAATTTTCTTGTAAATTTCAATCTTATGTCGTTGGTCAGAAATATAAGTATCAGGAAGATAGGCATCAATTTGTAAAATCAATTCGGTATTCCCTTTGGTTCTTGTGTTCCCATTACCATGTCGTTTAGCAATAGCTTCCTCTAGTAGCTGCGAATACAATTCAAAACCAACAGAATCAATAAAGCCCGATTGGGATTTTCCTAAGAGGTTTCCTGCTCCACGAATAGAAAGATCTCGCATCGCAATCTTAAATCCAGATCCCAATTCTGTAAATCCTTTGATTGCTTCTAATCTCTTTTCAGAGACTTCACTGATTGATTTTTCTGGACGATACATAAGATAGGCATAAGCAATGCGATTGCTCCGACCAACTCTTCCTCTTAATTGATACAAGGTTGACAAGCCCATATGGTCTGCATTTTCAATAAATAAGGTATTGGCGTTTGGAATGTCAACGCCTGTTTCAATTATGGTAGTTGTCACCAAAATATCATATTGGCCATCAATAAAGTCCAATAGAGTGTTTTCTAACTGAATTTCACTCATTTGTCCATGAACAAACCCAATTGAAGCTTCTGGAATCAAATCCTGTAATTCTGAAACCTTCTGATCAATCGTGTCAACTTTGTTGTAAAGATAGTAAACTTGACCTCCACGCTCCATTTCACGCAAGACAGCATCACGAATCACACTATCATTCTTTTCCAAAACATAAGTCTGAACAGGATAGCGATTAGTTGGCGGAGTTTCAATAACAGATAAATCTCTGATTCCCAGCATAGACATATGGAGAGTACGAGGTATTGGAGTAGCTGTCAAGGTTAGGACATCTACTTGTTTTTTTAATTCTTTCAAGGTTTCCTTATGCTTGACACCAAATCGTTGTTCCTCATCAATAATCATCAAGCCCAAATCTGAAAAAACAACATCTTTTGACAAAACACGATGCGTTCCAATCAATATATCGACTTGACCATTCTTTAATTTTTCAAGTGTCTCCGCCTGCTCTTTTTTACTTCTAAAGCGACTCAACACATCAATATTAACTGCAAAATTTTGGAATCGTTCCTTAAAGTTGGTATAGTGTTGTTGTGCTAGAACCGTCGTCGGAACTAGAACGACAACTTGTTTATGATCATTGACCGCCTTAAATGCTGCACGCATTGCTACTTCAGTCTTCCCAAAACCAACATCCCCAACCAGAAGTCGATCCATGGGATGAGAATCTTGCATATCTCTCTTGATTTCCTCAATACTACGAAGTTGATCATCCGTTTCAATATAAGGGAAATCATTATCAAAAGCACGTTGCTCATCATCATCAGCTGAGAAAGAAAAACCCTTCAACTGACTACGCTCAGAATAAAGTTTGATTAAATCATCAGCTATATCCTCTACCTGGTTCTTAACTTTTTGCTTAGCTTTTTTGAAATGACCGTCATTTAATTTATTAAGTTTTGGAGCTTTACCATCACTTGAAACATATTTGGACAGTAATTGAATCTGCTCAACTGGGATGGAGATTTGATCCCCATTTTGGTATTGAACACTGACATAATCACGGTGAATCCCTTTGATTTCAATTGTTTCAATCCCTAAATATTGGCCAATTCCATGGATATGGTGAACAACGTAGTCCCCTTTTTCAAGTTCATTATAATCTTTTAATCGCTCTGCGTTCGAAGCATGTTGTCTTCTAAAACGACGTTTTATTTTCTTTTGGAAAATCTCATGTTCAGTAATCAAGAGAATTTTTTCATCTACAAAATGAAAACCATGTCTTAAATTACCTTCGATTAAGTTTACAGATTTTTTACAGATACTTGACTTATCTCTGAAATCCAATTTAATCTGGTATTCCTCTAAAACATCCTCCAATGTTTTACTTCCCATTGAATTGCTAGACTGCAGAACAATGGTGTAGTCCATTTTTTTATATCGCTCAATTTCTTCTTTAAGAAAAGAAAATTGATTAAAAAACTCTTGCATTGGATACTGATTAAATTGATAAATGTAATCAAACTTGAGATTTCCTAGTCCTTTTTGTAGATTGGAGAAAAAGGTAACTGGACTTTGTTTTTTATAGTTTTGCTCTATATCTGCAAAATACTGCATATCAGAAAATGATTTACCATTCTGTAAATCTTCTGTAAAGTATTGCGCTAATTCTCTCTCAAAGGCTTCATACTGATTCATCAATTTTTGGTAATCATCAAAGAATACTGGCGTATCTTTTTCAATATAATCAAATATAGTCCATTTTTTATCGTAACATAAAGATAAAAACTTTCGACTATCTGAATGTACTTGTTTTTGATGAAAACTTGACAAAATCTCTTCCAAGTATGATTTTAAAATTGGTGATAAGGTCTTCGAAATTTGCTTTTCTAAAGCTGACTGACCTCGTATATAGTCCCTTTCTCTTAAAAGCATATCACTAGCTGGAAAGATAGTGAGTTCTGTCTGATTTTCTTTTGATAATTGTGTTTCTACTTCAAAAGTCCGAATTCCATCTACTTCATCACCAAAAAACTCGATTCGGAAAGGTTCTAACTGAGACATCTCAAAAATATCTAAAATATCTCCTCGAATACTAAACTCACCTTGAGTTTGTACTTGCGTAACTTTGCGATAGCCTATTTCCTTTAATTTGTGAAGAAGATCATGTTGCTCATACTCTTCACCGACTGCAATCCTTATAATACTTTCTTTAAATCCAGTTGGAGAAGGTAAAATCAATCGACTTGCCGCTATATTACAAACTAAAATCCCTTTCTTAGATGAATCAGTTAAAAAACGCAAGGCTTCAACTCGCGAAATGATTTTTTCTTGTGAAGACATCAAAAACTCTACCATAGGAGAGTCATCTACCAAAAATGGATAGACAAATTCCTCTCCTAAGATAGAAAGAAGATCACTGATAATTCTTTCTGCTTCTCCATAAGTCGATGTCAATAACACAATCTTATTTTCTTTTTTTAGACTACTTGCAATTGCAAGAGCCTTGGTAGAAGTTGACAGTCCTAGTATTAGTTGTCTTTTCTTATCTGTCAGATTTTGATGCCATTTTTTTATCTGATCATTTTCTGAGAATAAATCTAATAAAGTCGCCATTTAGCCGTTATACCTCTGCATTGTTTTCTCAAAGTTTTTCTCTTGCAAATAGTAGTTTACAGCATCGTCAACCTTGTCAATTGATTGTAAAATACCTACATAGTCATCCTGATCAAACTTACTTAAAACATGGTGAACAACTGACATACCTTTTTTAGGTCTTCCAATACCTATTTTAACACGGTTAAAGACCTGAGTACCTATATGTTGAATAATAGATTTAATCCCATTATGACCACCTGCTGAGCCCTTTGCTCTTAAACGAATTTTCCCAACTTCCATGTCAAGGTCGTCGTAAATGACGAGTAAATCTTCAATATCCAAACCATAGTAAGTCAATAAAGCATGAACAGCTTTCCCGCTTTCATTCATAAACGTCGTTGGTTTGACAAGATAAATTTTTTCGCCATTAAGAAAAAAAGATGCTAGATCAGCTTGAAATATCTTATCGTGTGTAAAAGTGACATTTTGTTTTTTAGCTAATTGGTCAATCAACATAAAACCAACATTGTGCTTGGTTTCAAAATATTTATCCCCTGGGTTTCCTAATCCAACAAGTAATTTAGTCATTTATTTTCCTTTCAAAAGCCAAAAGGGTTGGAATTTTTTTCCAACCTAATTGACACTATTTGTTAAATGTTATTAGACATTAAAGCGGAATTCCATGATATCGCCATCTTGAACGATATATTCTTTTCCTTCTTCACGCAAGCGCCCAGCTTCTTTTACAGCCTTTTCAGACCCGTATTTCACTAGATCCTCATATGACATGGTTACTGCACGAATAAAACCTTTTTCAAAATCTGAGTGGATAATACCAGCTGCTTGAGGAGCTTTCATACCACGCTTAAAGGTCCAAGCACGGACTTCTTTTTCACCAGCTGTAAAGTAAGTTCCAAGTCCAAGCAAGTGGTAAGCAGCTCGAGTCAATTTATCAACACCTGATTCTGTCAAGCCAAGTGCTTCAAGAAACTCTTGCTTATCCTCATCGTCTAACTCAGAAATTTCTTCCTCAGCACGCGCGGAAATAACAACTACCTCTGCATTTTCTGTCGCTGCAAATTCACGAATTTGCTTCACATAATCGATAGAATCTGGATCTGAAACTACATCCTCATCCACATTGGCAACATAAAGAACTGGTTTAGTGGTTAAAAGGCAGAGACCTTTGACAACCTTTTGTTCCTCATCTGTAAATTCAATGATACGAGCTGATTTTCCATCCTCAAGGACTGGTTTAATCTTTTGAAGGACGTTAAACTCTGCCACGGATTCCTTATCTTTTTGCGTACGTGCCATCTTTTCTACACGCGCATAGCGTTTATTAACTGATTCTAAGTCAGCAAGAATCAACTCCAGGTTAATGGTATCAATATCTGCAAGTGGATCCACAAAGGCGTCTTCACGTCCTTGCTCGCGCATAACATTTTCATCATCAAATGCACGCACAACATGAACAATCGCATCTACTTCACGGATGTTGGCCAAGAATTTATTCCCTAGACCTTCCCCTTTTGATGCGCCTTTTACAATCCCTGCAATATCTGTAAATTCAAAAGTTGTTGGAACTGTCTTTTTAGGAGTAATCATTTCAGTTAGTTTTTGTAGGCGTTCATCTGGAACTTCTACCATCCCAACATTTGGATCAATAGTCGCAAATGGGTAGTTTGCTGCCTCTGCTCCTGCTTTTGTAATTGCATTAAAAAGGGTTGATTTACCAACGTTTGGCAAACCAACGATACCTGCTGTTAAAGCCATATTTTCTCATTCTCCGTTCTCATTTCAATCCCTAACATTATAACACAAAAAGGGAAAACTTGCTAACTCTCTAACTAAGGGTTCTTAGTCAATAATCTTATTCATTTTTCGTTCAAAATCATGGCGACTCATCATAACAAGGTGATCGCAATTGCTACATTTGATTTTGATATCTGCCCCAACACGTGTAATTTCCCAACGATTGGCTTTTTTACCAGTTGATTTAATGATACAAGCATGTGGTTTTTTCATCTCAACAAAATTTCCAACTTGATACATACTACTCTCCTTTTCTTTTTCGATTATATCATAAAAGAGGCGAGCTAGGCTCAACCTCTTTTACTTAATTTGTACGAACTGGTGTAATGAGCTGCATGAAGTCTTCGTCAGTATCTGCTGGCACAAGAGTAAATGGACGAACAGCTGAGATAAAGCTAATAGTCACCTTTTCGCTATTTAAAGCCTTGAGGGAATCAATCAAGTAAGTTGGGTTGAAACTAATAGTTAAATCATCTCCAGTCACCTTCTCCGTATCGATTTCTTCGTTTACTTTACCAACTTCAGGAGAATGAACATGAGCGCTAACAACACCACCTTTAATTTCAAGCTTCACAGTACCATTTTGAGTCGCACTTGATAAAAGACGAGCACGTTCCATAGATTGACGTAAATTAACAACATCAAAAGTTACTGTCGTATTAAAGTCGGTTGGAATTAAGCGATCTGTATCAGGATAGTTTCCTTCTAGGAGACGAGTGTAGAAGCTAATATTTTCACTTCTAAAGAGGATTTGATTATTGGCAAAGAAAATCTCCACTGTTTCAATATCGTCCGTAAAAACAGCTGAAAATTCGCGTAGAGAGCGACTAGGGATCACCACATCGAAATCATCTCCATTTTTTTCAAGAGTCAATTTTTTCTGGCTAAGGCGATGAGAATCTGTCGCAACTGTTTTTAGTTCTTTATTTTTGCTCAATACGAAGTGGACACCTGTTAAGATTGGACGACTTTCTTGCGTACTTGCAGCAAAAGCTGTTTCATTGATAATTTTCTTGAGTAGTTTGGTTTCAAGAACCAAAGGAGTGCTTGCTGATATTTCTTGGATTCGTGGGTATTGTTCGCTATCTTTCCCTTTTAGGGTAATTTCTGATTTGCCACTTGTTAAGACAATTTGTTTTTGTTCAATCTCTTTGAAATCAAGCGTTACATCTGGAAGACTGGATACAACATTGATAAAGAAAGAGGCTTCAAGAAGAATTGAACCTAAGGAAGTAATCAAAAGACCAGCATCTTCATTCTTTTGAGAAATAAAATTTTCAATGGAGATTTGACCATTTGATCCAATTAAAGTAATCCCTTCATTGGTAACATCAATTTTGATTGTTGATAAAATTGGAATAGCGTTTTTAGAGATTATTGCTCGTTTTGTAGTATTTAAGGCTTGTAGAAATAAATTTTTATTAATTGAAAAATGAATCATGGATTCTCCTTTATTTATTTTTTAGTATTAGAAGGATAATAGAAATAATAGGGTGTGTGAATTCTGTGGAAAACTGATTTCTATTTAGTAACTTCAAGATTTTTAGCTTGTTTAAAAAATGTGGATAAAAAAGATAGAAAAGTAAAAGTTATCCACAAACTATTTAATTTTCTTTTTGATTGCTTCGATTTCTAAGCGTAAATTATCGTCTTCATCAATCAATGATTTTATTTTAGCATGGGCATGAATAACTGTAGTGTGATCCTTTCCACCAAATTCTTTTCCGATTTTTGGAAGACTATTATCTGTCAGTTCTCTAGCTAGATACATGGCTACTTGACGCGCCAAAACGATGTTTTGAACTCGTCTCGTCCCCTTCATTTCTTTGACACTCACTCCATAAAAATTACCAACTTCAGTTTGAATTTTGTCAATTGGAATGACTAGCAGTTGGCTAACATCTTGTTTGCGAGCTCTAATAGCCTCTGCAGCAATATCAATAGTGATGTCTTTAATCTTCTTTACTCTGGCAATTAAAGTGATATCGTTAATTGCTCCTTCCAATTCTCGAACATTTGAATCAAATTGGCCAGCCAGATATTCTAGGGTATCACTCTGGAAATGGTAGTTTAAATGTTCCGTTTTACTTTGAAGAATGGCGATACGTGTCTCAAAGTCAGGAGGGGTGATATTTTGAGTCAATCCCCAGCTAAAGCGCGTGACAAGTCTTTCTTCAAGGCCTTCTAGGTGTTTAGGACTTCGGTCACTAGTCAGAACGATTTGTTTTTGATTGCTATGAAGAGCGTTGAAAGTATTGAAAAACTCTTCTTGAGTTGCAACCTTTTTGCCACTGAGAGATTGGATATCATCAATCAGTAAGAGATCAAGGCTTCGGTAAGTTTTTTTAAATTTTTCCATTTCCCCGAGCCTCAGATGCTCAAGAAAGTCGTTGATAAAACTTTCGGCAGGAATGTACTTGACACGCGCATCAGGAATATTTTTCAGAATCTCATTTCCAATCGCGTTTAGCAAGTGAGTTTTCCCTAGTCCAGGACCACCATAAATGAAAAGGGGATTATAAGTCAAGGCGAGGTCTTCAGAAACAGCTAGAGCAGCAGACTTAGCCCATATATTCCCATCTCCTTGAATAAAGTTATCAAAGGTATATTTTTCCTTCAATCCTGTTTCAGAATATGGAATAGCAAGATTGGCCTGTGAAGTAACATAATGATTGCTATTTTCAGAATCCATGACATAGGTTGAAGATTCTTCCTCAGGTTTTGTTAGGACAAATTGAGTTTTTATTTCAGTATCATAAACTTCAAAACCAGCGGCCACAATGATATCCTTGAGCTGTTTTTTCCAAACCATTTCCATTTCAGGTCTAGGTAAAAAGATAGTAGCTACATTTCCCTCCACTTTTATGAGTTCAGCAGGTGTGGCATAGAAATCGTACATAGAACGTGTCAATCTTTCTTGAGCCAATTCTAAGATTTGATTCCAAAATTGTTTTTCTTTCACCGATTATCCCCTCCTTTTCTATATTTGATATAAAAAGGTTTACTGTTAAACTTATTTTACCATAGATGATAGCATTTTTCCACAATCTGTGGAAAAGAATCCACAATGTTTACACTTTTTATCCACAGGTTGGGGAAAAGTGAGGGATTCCCTTGAATTCTTTGGTTTTCTGCTATAAAAAATAGTGGATAAATTTGTGGGTTGAAAAAATAAAAGAACAGCCTTATTTCAGGCTGTTGATAATTCTGTCATATTCTTCTTGGCTTGAAAAAGAAATAATAACCTTTCCAGTATCTTTTTTAGAAAGTTTAATTTCTACATTTAATCCCAGTCGTTTTTTTAATTTATCTTCCTCATCTTTGATGAAAGAATCACTTTTTTTATGCTTCTTTTGTTTTTTCTCTGTCAGCAGTGTTTCTAACTTTCTCACAGAGATGTCTTCATTTTTGATTAGCTGAAAGAAATATTCCTGTTGCTCTTTATCCAAACCAACTAGTGAACGTGCATGAGCTTGAGAAATTTTTCCATTTTCTACTTCAGCTAAGATATGCTCTGGTAGGGAAAGTAAACGAATAAAATTAGTGATATAAGGACGAGATTTTCCCATTTTATCCGCTATCTCAGTGTGAGTAAATCCTTTTTCTACTAAAGATTCGTAGGCGCGTGCTTCTTCAACAGGATTTAAATTTTCTCTCTGCAAATTCTCAATGATTGATTGGATCATCATTTCTTGATCTGAGAGGTGTTTCACAACGGCTGGAATAGAGGTCAGACCAGCTAAGAGAGAAGCCCGATATCGTCTCTCTCCTGCAAGGATTTCATAACCAATTACAGGAGATTGACGAACAATGATTGGTTGAATTAGTCCATTTTCTTTGATTGACTGAGCCAACTCTTTCAATTTTTCTACATCAAATTCTTTTCGAGGTTGGTAAGGATTCTTTTGTATTTCAGAGATAGAAATCATTTCAAATTTTTCCATGATTCTACACTAACATATCTTTTACTTTCTGTAAAGTTTTCTTTACACTGATGTCAATTAATGTTCTAAATCACCAGAATTCTTATCTAATTTTATAGAGGTTGTTTCTTCTTTACCATTACGGTAGTAGGTTATTTTTATAGTGTCTCCAATAGCATGATTGTAAAGGGCATGTTGTAGGTCTGTTGATGAGGCAATCTCTTTGTCGTCAACTTTGGTAATGACATCGTATTTTTGAAGATGTCCATTTGCTGGCATATTACTTTGAACAGATCGAACAACTACACCTGAAGTGAGGCTACTTGGAATGTTTAGTTTTCTAAGATCACTAGCTCCAACATTTGACAGATTGACCATTTGAATTCCAAGAGCAGGACGAGTCACTTTACCATCACTTTCAAGCTGTTTAATGATATTTTGTGCATCGTTTGAAGGAATTGCAAAACCAAGACCTTCTACAGACGTTCCACCATTACTTGCAATTTTACTTGATGTAATACCAATTACTTGTCCTTGAATGTTTACAAGTGGACCACCAGAGTTACCAGGGTTAATGGCCGTATCTGTTTGAATGGCTTTTGTTGAAATAGCTTGACCATCTTCAGATTTTAGAGAAACATTTCGATTAAGACTTGAGATGATTCCCTGTGTAACTGTATTAGCATATTCTGAACCTAGAGGACTACCGATAGCAATCGCTGTTTCTCCAACACTAAGTTGACTTGAATCCCCAAATTCTGCTACTGTTGTAACTTTTTCTGAAGAAATTTTAACGACAGCAATATCAGAGAAAGTATCAGATCCGACAATTTCACCAGGAACTTTTGTACCATCTGCTAAACGGATGTCGACTTTTGAAGCTCCATTGATAACGTGAGTATTTGTTACAAGATAGGCATCTTTGTCGTTCTTTTTATAGATAACCCCTGATCCCTCACTTGCGATTTGTTGATTATCTGAATCAGGATTAGCTTCATCAGCATTAAATACACTACTTTGTCTACTATTAGAAGAATAAGTAATGATTGAGACAACAGCATCCTTAACTTTATTTACTGCTTGAGTGGTTGAATTTTCATTCTTATAGGATGTTTGAGTGACAGTGCCAGAATTATTATTCGTAGCTTGACTTCCTTGTTTTTGTGAAAGTTGTAGTGTTACAAAACTTCCCAAAGCTCCACTTAAAAATCCGATGAGAACAATTACAAAAAATGTAACTCCTTTTTTGTAAAGTGTTTGTAAGTGTTTCATAAACGCCTCCAATTATTTGTTATTTAATTAAAGTATAAACCTATTAACTTAATTCAAACTTAAAAGTTTAAAGTTTTACACAAGTTGTGGATAACTCCTTTTATTCTGTGAATTTGCTAGAAATTTAGGATGATTTTTATGTGTATAAGATGTGAAATGAAGTGTGGATATGATAGAATAGAAGAATGAAAATAAAAATTGTAACAGTGGGAAAATTAAAAGAAAAATACCTTAAAGATGGTATTGCTGAATATGGCAAACGAATTTCACGTTTCGCAAAATTAGAAATGATTGAGCTTGCTGATGAGAAAACTCCAGATAAGGCAAGTGAGTCAGAAAATTACAAAATATTAGAAATAGAGGGAAATCGAATTCTTTCTAAAGTTGGAGAAAGAGATTTTGTTATTGTGTTGGCAATTGAAGGAAAAACTCTCTCTTCAGAAGAATTCAGTAAACAGTTAGAACAAGCTTCTATAAATGGATTTTCTACCCTTACATTTATTATTGGTGGAAGTCTGGGACTATCCCCTACTGTGAAGCATCGAGCGAATCTTTCTGTTAGTTTTGGGCGTTTGACCTTGCCACACCAGTTAATGAGATTAGTCCTTGTTGAACAAATTTATCGTTCTTTTACCATTCAGCAGGGATCCCCTTATCATAAATAGAAGATTGACTTAGCTCTTATTTTTTGATAGAATGGTCATGTTAGGTCTCATAGCTCAGCTGGATAGAGCATTCGCCTTCTAAGCGAACGGTCGCAGGTTCGAATCCTGCTGGGATCAATTTTAGATGCAAAGCTGGGAAAACTCCCAGCTTTTTTCTTAAAAAAGTGCATTTCAGGTGCAAAAAAGTACAGTTGAGAAGAAATTTTTCTTAAAGAATCTTCATTTTGTATAATAAACTTGTAAGTTAATTTACAAGAAAAACAATACAGGAGATTTTATTATGAAAAACATAGTTAAATTGGAACAGTTCAAAAAGCTTACAGAGAAAGAATTGCAGGGAATTCAAGGTGGGGAACAAAGAATTTCAGAATTAATACGTAATCTTATTTTTCCAAGAAAAAAGTAATGAAATAAAGGTAAAGAGTAATGGATTTATTTGGGTTAGGGATAGCTATTTTTTATTTTTTCATTATTAGCAAAAGTTATGAATGGATTTGTAAAATAACTAGAAAAGAACAAATTATTTTTTTATGTTACACATGTATATCAGTTTTGATAATTGAAGAAGTTATCAGTCTAGCATATGTAGATGGTTTTGCTTTGTCTAAATTTTTATTTCCTTTAGTTGTGTATGGTTATTTAAGAAAATTAAAGAAGTATGATAAATACAAAGGAATTTTTATCAGTTTACTATTATCTTTAATATATCACAGTACCCATACTTTTATATCTGTAATCTTATCTTCTATAACAGGTGATGACTTTGTATTACACTATAAAGGTATATTCTTTCTAGTAGTATTGTTGTTGACTTATTTTGCTATTCTAATAATAATTCGTTATTTTTATCTAGAAATTAAATATTTTGACAAAGATTATCTCTATCCTTTTTTTAAAAAAGTGATAGTAGCATTTGTTTTTTTGCATACTTTATCCTTTGTTTCAGATATAGTGAGTACGGTTCGTCACTTAAATAGTTTTGGAAGTATTTTATCAACTATTGTTTTTATCTGCTTGTTATTGATTTTCTTTGCAATGAATTCTCACAAGGTTCAAGTTGAAAAAGAGATTGCCCTAAAGCAGAAGAAATTTGAACAAAAGCATTTACAGACTTATACTGATGAAATTGTCAAGTTGTATAATGAAATTCGAGGTTTTCGTCATGACTATGCAGGTATGCTTGTCAGCATGCAAATGGCAATTGACAGTGAAGATTTACAGGAAATTGACAGAGTTTATAATGAAGTATTAGTAAAAGCGAATCAAAAACTGCGTTCAGAAAAATATACTTACTTTGATTTGAACAATTTAGAAGATTCAGCTTTACGGAGTTTGATTGCTCAATCTATTGTCTATGCACGAAATAATGATGTAGAATTTACATTGGAAGTAAAGGATGTTATTACTAGATTGTCAATGGATTTACTTGATCTTGTTCGCATCATGAGTATTCTCTTAAACAATGCTGTTGAAGGGGCCGCGGATAGTTACTTGAAACAAATGGAAGTTGCAGTCATTAAAATGGATTTTGAAACAGTTATAGTTATCCAGAATTCATGTAAAATTACTATGACGCCTTCAGAAGACCTATTTGCTTTGGGTTTCTCTACCAAGGGAAGAAATAGAGGTCTAGGACTTAATAATGTTAAAGAGATTTTAGATAAGTATGACAACATTATTTTAGAAACAGAGATGGAAGACAACACATTTAGACAAATTATTAGATTTAAGAGGGAATTTGAATGAAAGTACTAATTTTAGAAGATGTTATTGAGCATCAAGTGAGACTTGAGAGAATATTGAATGAAATCTCTGAGGAATCAAATATTCCTATTTCTTACAAGACAACAGGAAAAGTTCGTGAGTTTAAGGAATATATCGAAAATGATGAAGTAAACCAGCTTTATTTCTTAGATATCGATATTCATGGAATTGAGAAAAAGGGTTTTGAAGTGGCACAGTTTATCCGTCATCACAATCCCTATGCTATTATTGTTTTTATTACTAGTCGATCTGAATTTGCTACCTTAACTTACAAATATCAGGTATCAGCCCTAGATTTTGTTGATAAAGACATCAATGATGAATTGTTCAAAAAACGTATCGAGCAGAGTATTTTTTACACTAAGAGTATGCTACTTGAAAACGAAGATGTTGTAGACTATTTTGATTACAACTATAAGGGAAATGATTTGAAAATCCCTTACCATGATATTTTGTATATCGAAACAACAGGTGTTTCTCATAAACTGCGAATTATTGGTAAGAATTTTGCCAAAGAATTTTATGGAACTATGACAGATATTCAGGAAAAGGACAAACATACTCAGAGATTTTATTGCTCCCATAAATCTTTCCTTGTCAATGTGGGAAATGTGAGAGAAATTGATCGAAAGAATCTAGAAGTTGTATTTTATGAAGATCATCGCTGTCCCATCACTCGTTTGAAAATTCGCAAACTAAAAGATATTCTAGAGAAAAAATCTAAAAAGTGATTGACAATTAGTAAGAAATTGATATAATGGTTATATCTGCTACAGATAGATGGTCCGTTGGTCAAGGGGTTAAGACACCGCCTTTTCACGGCGGTAACACGGGTTCGAATCCCGTACGGACTATTTTATCCGCCATAGCTCAGTTGGTAGTAGCGCATGACTGTTAATCATGATGTCGTAGGTTCGAGTCCTACTGGCGGAGTCAGATAAAAAGAACACTACTCGGTGTTCTTTTTTATTCTTAGTTTGCATCACCTAGCATTTTCATAAGGAAGTCTGTCATTTCTTGCGGGCTTTCTTTTTTTCCGTGAGCAATCCAAGTCTGGCAAACTCCAAATAGGGCATTTGTTAGATAAATGCTACTATATTCTAATTCAATTGGATTTAGTTGTAGTTTCATAAAGCGCTTCTGAAGGTCTGTGCTAAGCATAATGTGAAGCTTATTTCTCAAGAAATTTTGGATTTCTTTTGTACCATTTTCAGATAAGAGTGCAGCCAGAAGTGGTTCTGACTCTAAATATTCAAATACTTCTAGAATAGCATCTCTTTTATGATGAGCATGTTTTTGGAAAATATATTCAAAGGTATGAAAGAGTTTACTTTGGTAGTGCTCAATCATATCATACTTATCCTTGTAGTGAGTGTAAAAGCTGGAACGACTAATTCCGGCTTTTTCTGCTAACTTGACAGTAGAAATTTGATCAAAGGGTTGTTCCATCAGTAATTGTACCATGGCATTTTCGATAATGCGTTTTGTTTTTAAACGTTTGTTACTTTCTTTCATAATTCCTCCTTGTAGACAAATTAGACAATATGTCTAAAAAATAATTTTTTACCTTGAAATTTGGATTTTTTGATGTATAATCTATTATATCAAAATTTTAGACAATATGTGTAAAAAAGGAGGAAACATGTTTAAAGAATGGAAAGCAATATTTAAAAAACCGACCTTTATCATTGTAATGATAGGGATTTCTCTCATTCCAGCTTTATACAATATCATATTTTTATCATCTATGTGGGATCCATATGGTCAATTGTCAGAGTTACCTGTAGCAGTTGTCAATAAAGATAAGGAAGCTTCTTATAATGGACAGACAATGACAATAGGTGAAGACATGGTGTCTAATTTAAAAGAAAATAAGGCTTTAGATTTTCATTTTGTTAATGAAGAGGAAGGGGAAAAAGGGCTAGAAGATGGTGATTACTACATGGTAGTGATTTTACCAAGTGACTTGTCTGAAAAAGCTGCTTCTATCCTAACAAATCATCCTGAACAGATGCAGATTGATTATCAGACCTCAAGTGGGCATAGCTTTATTGCAAGCAAGATGAGTGATTCTGCAATGACACAATTAAAACAAACCGTTTCTACTAATGTAACTGAAACGTATACCAAGGCTTTATTTCAAAAAATGAATGACTTGAAGTCTGGAGTAAATAAGGCAGCTGATGGAAGTGAACAATTGGCTAATGGAGCGAATCAATTGGTGACGGGAAGTCAAACATTGACGGCAAATCTTAATACTTTAGCAAACTCAACTGTAACTTTTTCAAATGGAGCAGATCAATTTACAAAAGGGTTATCTAGCTATGTATCTGCAATAGAGCAATTACATATTGGTTTAGGGACTTTTAATAGTGGTTTACAAAGTTATACAAAAGCCGTCTCACAAGTTGACACTGGACTTGGTCAATTAGCGTCAAAAACTCCTGAGTTGGTGACAGGTGTAAATCAGCTAAATACAGGTATAAAGTCCTACACAAGTGGCGTTTCACAACTGAATACAGGTCTCAATCAATTTTCAGTTGGTGTAAATGCTTATACAAGTAGTGTAGAAAAACTTTCTAATGGAACAAGTCAATTATCCAATCAATCAGATACACTAAGAGATGGAATGGAGAAATTAAATACTGGTATTAAAGAAATTTCAAGTCAATTAAAGTCCTCATCTCAACAAAATAAAGAAATAGCACAATTGACAACAAGCCTAGGAGAACTAAATAAGACACTACAAGCTCTTACAATAGCAGATAATACTCAACTGAAAAAGACATTATCAGAAGCTTTGCCAAATCTAACAACTCTTGCTCAGGATATTGTGACCAAAAGTCAGACAGAACAAGAAAAAACTCTTGCGAACCTTCAATCAACAGCTACTTATCAATCTCTCACAGAGGAACAAAAGAAAGAACTGACAGAAGCTATTTCTAAAAATTCTAATTCTACTATTGAGTCAGCAAAAACAATTTTAACGACAGTAGGGGGATTAAAAGAAAGTATAGAGAATTCAGAACAACAAGTATCTAATCTATCTGATGTGCAGACGAAAGCAAATCAACTCTTACCTGCAGCATCTAGCTCCTTGACAACATTGTCAAATGGATTTACAAAATTACAAACTTCTGTAAATAATCAGTTAGTTCCTGGAAGTCAGTCAATTGAAAAAGGAGTTGTAAACTATACTAAAGGACTGAACACAATTTCTATAGGTGCCAATAAACTAAGTGAAAAAAATGCAAATTTAACAACCAGTCTAGATCAATTAGTTTCTGGATCAAGTAAGTTGACACAAAATACATCATCCTTGACAGCTGGAGTAGATACGTTAGCTGGAAAAGCTCCAGAATTAGTATCAGGTATAGAAAGTTTGTCATCTGGTTCTGCTCAATTGAATAATAAGAGTCCAGAGTTAATAGCAGGTCTTACTAAATTACAATTTGGCTCTGGTCAATTGACAGATAAATCAACACAGTTACTTTCTGCAGCATCTCAACTAGGAAGTGGCGCTATGAAGATTGCAGATGGTGCTGGAAAACTAGCAGATGGTGGAACAACTTTAACCTCTAGTCTTGAAGATTTACAGACAGGAGTTGATTCATTAGGACAAGGATTAGGAAATGCTAATAATCAACTTAAATCAGCTTCAACAGAATCTGAAAATGCAGAAACATTATCTGAGCCTCTAGTTCTCTCAAAAACAGATAATGACCAAGTTCCTGTAAATGGGATTGCCATGGCTCCTTATATGATATCAGTTGCTCTTTTTGTTGCTGCTATATCTACCAATATGATTTTTGCGAAGTTGCCTTCTGGACGTCATCCAGAGAGCCGTTGGGCTTGGTTGAAGTCTCGATCTGAAATAAATGGGATTATAGCTGTCTTAGCAGGTGTTTTAGTTTATGGAGGCGTCCATCTTATTGGATTGACTGCTAACCATGAGATGAGAACCTTGATTCTGATTATAATCACAAGTTTAGCCTTCATGTCTATGGTGACAGCTTTAACAACTTGGAATAGCCGTTTAGGAGCTTTCTTCTCTCTTATTTTACTACTATTACAGTTAGCATCAAGTGCAGGGACCTACCCCCTTGCTTTGACAAATGATTTCTTTAAAGGTATCAATCCATGGTTACCAATGAGTTACTCTGTATCAGGTTTACGACAAACAATCTCTATGACAGGAAATATCCATCATCAAGTGATTTTCCTTATTATAATACTAGCTTTCTTTACTGTTTTAGGTATGCTAGCTTATCAACCTAAGAAGATGCAAGAAGATTAAAAAAATCGACCAATTCCTTGGTCGATTTTTATGTCATAGATGAATTTCGTTTGTAATTATAGATTCCAAAAAGTAGAAGGGCAGTTACTGAGCAGACTGCTCCAATAACAAAACCATTAGGAATGAAGGAAAGTGTAATGGTTCCTTTTCCTTTTGGAACATCAACCTTCATAAAACCAGTTTGAGCCTGCTTGATTTCAAGTTTTTTTCCATCTTGATAAGCAGACCAACCTTTGTCATAAGGAATGGTAAAGAAAATAGAGCTATCTTGTTTGACTTCATATGTAGCAAAGACTTTATTTTTAGAGGTAGATACTTCTACAGGTTGTTCTTTAATCTTTTGGATTGCCTCAGTCAAAGCTTGGGTATCTAAACGATAGAAGGTTGGAGTTTCAAATGACACTTGAGAATTTCCAGGGAAGCTAACACTGATATTGAAAGTTTTTTGTTCTTCAGTATAACCCAAATTAAAGAAGTTAAAGGCATTGTCAGTTGTAAAAGTCTTTTTTTCACTGTTGATAAGGATGTCAATTTTCTTTTGTTTATCATTAGTAAAATGAAGGTTTGCAAAAGAGAGATAGACTTGACTATTTTGAGGAACCTCAATCTGATAATCAATCCTTGCATCCTCATTCGTAGAACTTGTGATGCTTGTTAAACCATCTGAAGTATCTGTTTTATCATATGCTATTTTGGAAAAGTAATCTAAGTTGAGATTAGCAAGCTGGTTTATAAATAAAGCCTGATTATCCAGAGTATGATTGTTAAAGTTTACATCAGTGTAAATAGATTGAGTGGCAAAAGCAATAGGTAAAGAGAGTTGATTTTTATATAAGGTTAAATGATCCTTTTGATAAATCTCTTGAAAGCCATATTTATCAAGGGGAGTTTCAGAAATATTATACTGGATACCAAATAAACTGTCCGCTAAAATACTGTTATTTGCATAACGGAGATTGAGGTTGGTTCCAGAGGATTTGAATCCAAGTTTATCCAAACTAGTGCTAGCTGAACGATTTCGTACAGACGAGAATTGAGAGATTCCATTGTAGTTAAATTTCATACTGTCATTTCCTGTTTGAATTTGCAGTTTCTCAGTACGTGTAAATGGATTGTCAATTTGTTCTATAATGGATTCCATAGCAGTGACATCTCTATTATAGGCACTGCGAGAAGCAAAGGCCCATTCTTTAGCTATTCCTTCCATTTGAGAAGAAGCATTTAAGCTTATCTCAGCTGTTATAAATAAAGACAAAAGAATTGCAAATAGATTTACAGAGATAAATTTTCTGATGACTGCAAGGAGTAAAAGTGAATAAACTAGTAGAAATTCAAGAGTGAGTAGGATATTTAAATCTGTTAAAAAAGAATAGTGTGATTTAAAGTATACAGTAGCTAAAAATCCTGTCAGTATAAGAAAAAGGGAGACAAATAGATTCCAGAACTTAATTTCATTCAGACGATTTAAGACTTCTGATGAAGTATAAATTAACAGAGTAGAAAAGATCCAAGCATAGCGATGCAAAAACATATTTGGGGTATGCATCCCTTGCCAAAATAAATCAAGTGCCTCTATGTAAAAGCTTGTTATTAAAAAAGTGAAGAAGAGTGCATAGATAAGTTTCACGTGAAACTTTATGGATTTTATTGTGAAAAATAGAATGGTTAAAATAAAAGGAAGCAGTCCAACAAAAATCATTGGTATAGATCCATACTTAGTTGTATCAAAAGATCCAATGAATTGTTTTGCGAAAATATCTAAATACCAGCTACTGTCTGTTTTTAATTTTGTGATGGCAGTTAACTTCTCCCCATGAGTTTGTAAATCAAACAATGTAGGAAGAGTCATCATCAAACTAACCATTCCTGCTAAAAAGGAGGTAACAACAAAATCAAGAAAAGATGATTTTCGATTTTTAAAGTCCCATGAAATTTGGCAGAGATACCAGAAAATAAGAAACAATGCTGTCATATATCCAAAATAATAGTTTTGGATAAACAAAATTGACAGACTTGTAAAGTATAGTAGACGCTTCTTTTGTGTTATAAGTATGTGTAAGCCAGTTATAATTAAAGGAATCAAGATGAAAACATCTAACCATGTTTTTATCTCTAACTGACTGACAGTGAAGCTCATTAAAGCATAGGAAGTTGATAAGGCCAGTTTTAAAGGCTGAGGGATAGATCGAAATAATTTATTTAGACTAAAGAAGGTTGACAGACCAATCAATCCAAATTTTAATAGAGTTGTCAGATAAACAGCATCTGGCATATTTGACAGATTAAAAAAGTAAACCAGAGGTGAAAGAAAGCTACCCAAGTAATAACTAGATAGAGCATAGAAATTCAGTCCGAGTCCACTTGTAAAGGTGTAAAACAAACTACCATTTCCATGTAGAATATCCCGTAAAGCCACATCAAAAATAACGTATTGATGAAACCCATCTCCTAATAGTGGGGATGTATCGCTATTCCAGTAGATCCCTTGAGATAGATATACTCCAAACATAATCACTACAGGAATGATGAAAGAAATAAAATAGGTTCGATATGTTTTTAAAAATGATTTCATGTTACCTCGTAGAATGATAGAAAACTCAGTTGGTTAACCCAACTGAGTTTTGAAGTCTTATTTAGTCTTTCCAAAGGTCTTTGACTTTTGCTTGTACTTCTGCATTTTCTAGGAATTCATCATAGGTTTCATCAATACGATCGATGACGCCATTCTTAGACAAAACAATGATATGGTTTGCCAAAGTTTGAATGAACTCGTGGTCATGGCTGGCAAAGATGATGGATTCTTTAAAGTTTTTCAATCCATCGTTCAAGCTTGAGATAGATTCCAAGTCCAAGTGATTTGTTGGGTCATCGAGTACAAGGACATTTGATTTCAAGAGCATGAGTTTTGAGAGCATGACACGTACTTTTTCTCCCCCTGACAAGACATTTACAGGTTTGTTAACCTCATCACCAGAAAAGAGCATACGACCAAGGAAACCACGTAGGAAGGTATTGTCATCTTCTTCTTTACTTGCAAATTGACGCAACCAGTCAAGAATTGACTCGTTCCCTGCAAAATCAGCAGAGTTATCTTTTGGCAAGTAAGAACGGCTAGTAGTAACTCCCCACTTGACAGTTCCTTCATAGTCAATGTCACCCATGATTGCACGAATTAATGCAGTCGTCTGGATGTCATTTTGTCCAATAAGAGCGGTCTTATCACCTGGACGCAAGATGAAACTAATATTGTCCAAGATAGTTTCACCATCAATCTTTACAGTTAGGTTTTCTACTGTCAAGAGATCATTACCAATCTCACGTTCTGCTTTAAAGTTGATAAATGGATATTTACGACTAGATGGCACAATTTCTTCTAGTTCAATCTTGTCAAGCATTTTTTTACGAGATGTTGCCTGTCTTGACTTAGAAGCGTTGGCAGAGAATCGAGCAACGAATTCTTGCAATTGCTTAATCTTTTCTTCCGCTTTGGCATTACGGTCTGCTAACAATTTAGCAGCAAGCTCAGAAGACTCCTTCCAGAAGTCGTAGTTTCCAACATAGAGTTTGATTTTTCCAAAGTCAAGGTCGGCCATGTGAGTACATACTTTGTTTAAGAAGTGGCGGTCATGGGATACAACAATGACGGTGTTATCAAAGTCAATCAAGAAGTCCTCTAGCCAAGTAATCGATTGGATATCCAAACCGTTGGTTGGCTCGTCCAAGAGAAGAACATCTGGTTTACCAAAGAGTGCTTTGGCAAGGAGAACTTTTACCTTTTCACCATTGGCCAATTCGCTCATATTTTGGTAGTGCAATTCTTCTGGAATGTTTAGGTTTTGAAGTAGTTGAGATGCTTCACTCTCTGCTTCCCAACCTCCAAGTTCAGCAAACTCCCCTTCGAGTTCAGCTGCACGAACACCATCTTCATCGGAAAAATCTTCCTTCATGTAAATAGCATCTTTCTCTTTCATAATGCTATAAAGCTTTTCATTTCCCATGATAACGACATCAATTGCACGTTCATCTTCATAGTCAAAGTGATTTTGACGAAGAACAGAGAGACGTTCATCTGGACCAAGAGAGATGTGACCCGTTGTAGGTTCGATATCACCAGCTAAAATTTTTAAGAATGTAGACTTCCCAGCACCGTTAGCACCAATTAATCCATATGTATTTCCTTCTGTAAATTTGATGTTGACATCATCAAAAAGTTTGCGATCACTAAAACGTAGTGAAACATCAGATACTGTAAGCAATGTTTTTCTCCTATAATATGTAATACATTTATTCTACTAGAAAAGAGAGAAATATTCAAATTTTTCTTTGTCAATTTTATGTCAATTAAGTTTACAGGTTTATTTACAAAGAGTTAGTCGTTTGATTTAAATAATTTTCTGTTATTTTAACAAAAAAATGCTATAATTGAAGAGACCATTTCGAAGGAGAAAAAAATGACGAAACCCATTATTTTAACAGGAGACCGTCCAACAGGTAAACTACATATTGGACATTATGTTGGTAGTCTAAAAAATAGAGTATTACTACAGGAAGAAGATAAGTATGACATGTTTGTTTTTTTGGCGGACCAACAAGCCTTGACAGATCACGCCAAAGATCCTCGAATGATTGTAGAGTCTATTGGGAATGTTGCCTTGGATTACCTAGCAGTTGGATTGGATCCAAGTAAATCAACTATCTTTATTCAAAGTCAGATCCCAGAGTTGGCTGAGCTATCTATGTACTATATGAATTTGGTGTCACTAGCTCGTTTGGAGCGTAATCCGACAGTAAAAACAGAGATTGCTCAAAAAGGATTTGGGGAAAGTATTCCGACAGGTTTTTTGGTTTATCCAATCGCTCAGGCAGCAGATATCACAGCCTTTAAGGCTAATTATGTTCCTGTAGGAACAGACCAAAAACCAATGATTGAACAAACTCGTGAAATTGTTCGTTCCTTTAATAATGCTTATAATTGTGATGTTTTGGTTGAGCCAGAAGGTATTTATCCAGAAAATGAGAGAGCAGGACGTTTGCCTGGTCTAGATGGAAATGCTAAAATGTCTAAATCCCTCAATAATGGTATTTATCTAGCTGATGATGCTGATACCTTGCGTAAAAAAATCATGAGTATGTATACAGACCCAAATCATATTCGGGTTGAGGATCCAGGCAAGATTGAAGGGAATATGGTTTTCCATTATTTAGATGTTTTTGGTCGTCCTGAAGATGCTCAAGAAATTGCAGAGATGAAAGAACACTATCAATGTGGTGGTCTTGGTGATGTGAAGACAAAACGTTATCTACTTGAAATACTTGAACGCGAACTTGGTCCTATTCGTGAGCGCCGTATCGAATTTGCTAAGGATATGGGTGAAGTGTACAATATGCTTCAAAAAGGGAGTGAAAAAGCTCGCGAAGTTGCAGGTCAAACTCTGTCTGAGGTTAAGGGTGCAATGGGGTTAAATTATTTTAAATAATAGATAAAATATGAATCGTAAAACTATCTCTTCTATAGAATTACAGAGATAGTTTTTTATGTTTTCTGCCATAAATATAATTGACAAATTTTCATAGAATGGTATGATAGATACAATACAAAAAAGAGTCAAGCTCAAAAAGAAAGAAAAGAGGAAACTTCAATGTCTAATTGGGATACTAAATTTTTAAAAAAAGGTTTTACCTTTGATGATGTATTGCTCATTCCAGCAGAAAGTCATGTGTTGCCAAATGATACAGATTTAACAACAAAATTGGCAGATAATCTGACTTTAAATATCCCAATTATTACAGCCGCCATGGATACAGTCACAGAAAGTCAAATGGCTATCGCCATTGCTCGTGCGGGTGGTCTTGGAGTAATCCATAAAAACATGTCAATTGCGCAACAAGCAGATGAAGTTCGCAAGGTAAAACGTTCTGAAAATGGTGTTATTATTGATCCATTCTTCTTGACTCCAGAACATACCATTGCTGAGGCAGACGAACTGATGGGACGTTACCGTATCAGTGGTGTTCCAGTTGTAGAAACACTTGAAAATCGTAAATTGGTTGGTATTCTAACAAACCGAGATCTTCGCTTCATTTCAGATTATAATCAACCAATTTCAAATCACATGACTAGTGAAAATCTTGTCACTGCTCCTGTTGGCACAGATCTTGCAACGGCTGAAAATATTCTTCAAGAACACCGTATTGAAAAACTTCCTTTGGTTGACGAAGAAGGCCGTCTTTCTGGCTTGATTACTATTAAAGATATTGAAAAAGTTATTGAGTTTCCAAATGCAGCCAAAGATGAGTTTGGTCGTCTGCTAGTTGCGGGGGCCGTTGGTGTCACTTCAGATACATTTGAACGTGCAGAGGCTCTTTTTGAGGCAGGAGCGGATGCGATTGTTATTGATACTGCACATGGTCATTCTGCTGGAGTTCTACGTAAAATTGCTGAAATTCGTGCTCACTTCCCAGATCGCACTTTGATTGCTGGTAATATTGCAACAGCAGAAGGAGCGCGTGCCCTTTATGAAGCAGGTGTAGATGTTGTCAAGGTTGGG
The DNA here is from genome assembly GCF_002096335.1 of Streptococcus oralis subsp. dentisani. Taxonomy (GTDB): domain Bacteria; phylum Bacillota; class Bacilli; order Lactobacillales; family Streptococcaceae; genus Streptococcus; species Streptococcus oralis_Z. Next base: position 112,782 of record NZ_NCUW01000029.1, on the reverse strand, counting down.
ATTGGCCCAGGTTCTATCTGTACTACTCGTGTGATTGCCGGTGTGGGTGTCCCACAAGTGACAGCAATTTATGATGCTGCAGCAGTTGCGCGTGAGTATGGAAAGACCATCATTGCTGATGGAGGAATCAAGTATTCTGGAGATATTGTAAAAGCCCTTGCTGCAGGTGGAAATGCAGTTATGCTTGGATCCATGTTTGCTGGAACAGACGAGGCACCAGGTGAAACTGAAATTTTCCAAGGACGCAAGTTCAAGACTTACCGTGGTATGGGATCAATCGCTGCAATGAAGAAAGGTTCAAGTGACCGCTACTTCCAAGGTTCTGTTAATGAAGCAAACAAACTCGTTCCAGAAGGAATTGAAGGTCGTGTTGCCTATAAAGGTGCTGCAGCCGATATCGTCTTCCAAATGATTGGTGGTATTCGCTCTGGTATGGGTTACTGTGGTGCAGCTAACCTTAAAGAATTGCACGACAACGCTCAATTTATTGAAATGTCTGGGGCTGGTTTGAAAGAAAGCCATCCTCATGATGTACAAATCACTAATGAGGCGCCAAACTACTCCATGTAAGAAGTAAAAAAGAACTCCTGAAATTCAGGAGTTCTTTTTACAGAGGTGTCAATTTTAATTTACAGATATTTTACCGTTTTGGATGTTGAAAATACTAAGATTTTCTGGCAAGTTTTGCAAGTGGTCTAAACTTGTTGTCGTGATGAAGGTTTGGATAGATTGTGAAATAGTTTCTAGTAATTTTAATTGTCGTGTGTTGTCAAGTTCGCTCATAACATCGTCAAGCAAGAGTATTGGAGACTCGTTGGTAATACTTTCCATTAGTTCAATCTCTGCTAGTTTGATAGAAAGTACAAGACTACGATGTTGCCCTTGACTTCCAAAACTAGCATCCATACCATTGATATAGAAAGCAATATCATCTCGATGAGGGCCAACACTAGTATTCTTTTTAAATAAATCTCTTGATCTACTTTTCTCTAAAGCTATTTTAAAAGAATCCATTAAGACTTCTTCATTAGTGAAGTTGACAGTTGATTGATAAAATATTGACAACTTTTCTGATTGATTTGAAATTTCTAAGTGTTTTTTTTGACCAAATTTTTCTAAGTCTTTAATGAATTTTATCCGATGCTTTATGACGCGACAACCATACTCTACTAACTGATCATCTAAGACCGACATAAATGTTTCGTCAATCTTTTGGCTGGATTTTAGGTAGGTATTTCTTTGTTTGAGTATATGGTTGTAGTTTGACAAGTCTGACAAGTAGATTGGTTTAATTTGTCCCAGTTCTATATCTATAAACTTTCGACGAACGGAGGGCGCTCCTTTAATTAACTGGAGATCTTCAGGTGCAAAGAGAACCACATTCATATGTCCGATGTAGTCTGAGAGGCGAGCTTGTTTTAAATGATTGACTTTAGTCACACGCCCTTTCGGTGTTAGATCAATTTCTAGAGGGATAGAACCTGTTTTTTTCTGTAGCAAGCCAGAAAGATGGAGTTGTTCTTCATCAAAATGAATGAGATTTTTATCTGTCCGAGTACGATGACTACGTGTTAAGGCCAAGAAATAGATTGCTTCTAGAATATTGGTCTTTCCTTGTGCATTCTGACCTAAAAAGACGTTTAATTTTGGATTGAAATCAATTTTTGTCTCTTTGTAGTTTCGAAAGGTTTTAATTGTTAAATGTTGGAGCCACATGATTATCTTCCTGGAAAACGTGGAGCTTGTTTGGTTTTAGGTGATAAAGTAGTTTTTTGTTTTTCTTTCTTTACACCCTTATTCATCTCTTTGACAAGTTTAGCAATCCGCTCTTTTTCAATCTTATCTGCTTGGTATTCTTCTTGCTCTTTTAAACTTGGTTGTGTCAAGGTGATGTCAATCTTTAAATCAGGGATGTCAATTTCATCTCCAATACGGATTTTTTTCCCACGTCTAGTTTCTAATTCACCATTAAAGTAAACTTGATGTTCCATCAAAAAGGATTTAATAGCACCACCGCTTTGTATAATTCCAAGCTCTTTTAGAAGGGCTTGGAGCGTAATAAATTCTTCAAATAATTTGTATTCCATAATTTACCTCAATCTAAGGTATTATACCATATTTCTTAGAATTAAGTGAGCAAAATTACTGAAAATGAAAACGATTTTACTCTTTAAAGCTATAAAGAGAACAAGAAAAATTTTGATTTTCATGGTATAATAGAACTCTATATGTAAGGAGGTAAGGTATGGAGTTAGTGCCTGGTATTTCAGCACATTTTGTTCAATCCAAACAGTTTAAAACAAATAAAATTACTGTTCGTTTTACTGCTCCCTTATCTCTTGAGACAGTAGCAGGACGCATGTTAAGTGCGAGTATGTTGGAGACTGCCAATAAAGCTTACCCAACATCTCAAGTTTTTCGTAGATATTTAGCAAGTTTGTATGGAACAGATATTTCTACGAGTACTTATCGTAGGGGACAGGCACATGTTCTTGATTTAACCTTTACCTATGTGCGGGATGAGTTTTTGAGTAAGAAAAATGTCTTGACTTCTCGAATTTTGGAATTGGTGAAACAGACTTTATTTGCCCCCTTAGTTCAAGATGGTGCTTTTGAGTTAGCCTTATTTGAAATTGAAAAAAAACAATTATTGGCTAGCTTAGCTACTGATATGGATGATTCATTTTATTTTGCTCATAAGGAGTTGGATAGCTTGTTCTTCCATGATGAACGTCTTAAATTGAGATACAGTGATTTACGAAATCGTATTTCAAATGAGTCCCCAGAAAGTAGTTACACTTGTTTTCAAGATGCTCTGAAAAATGATCGAATTGATTTCTTTTTCTTGGGTGATTTTAATGAAGTAGAAGTGAAGGAGTGGTTGAGGTCATTCTCCTTTACTGGGCGTCAAATTGATGTCAAGCCTCAGTACCAACAACCATATTCAAATGTCCTTCGGGAAGGAATGATTCGTAAGAATGTAGGCCAATCCGTTTTGGAATTGGCTTACCATTGTTCTACGAGCTATGGAGACAAGCATCATTTGGCCATAGTAGTAATGAATGGTCTATTAGGTGGTTTTGCTCATTCTAAGCTTTTTACAAATGTTCGGGAAAATGCTGGTCTAGCCTACACTATCTCCAGTCAATTGGACTTGTTTAGTGGTCAATTGAGGATGTACGCTGGCATTGATCGGGGAAATCGCAATCAAGCCAGAAAATTGATGAATCATCAATTACTTGAACTAAAAAAAGGTAATTTTACAGATTTGGAGATTGAACAGACCAAGGAGATGATTCGCAGAACCTTGTTGCTTGCGCAAGATAGTCAGACCTCACTAATCGAGCGAGTTTATTTGAATAGTCTGTTAGGGAAATCCACATCAGATTTTGACAGTTGGGTTGAAAAATTAAACCAAGTTGACAAAGAAGCTATCTGCAAAGCAGCAAATAGTGTTCGGTTACAAGCGATATACTTTATGGAAGGAATAGAATGACACCAGTTACCTTTGAAGAAAAATACTATCCTGCTGTAAAGGAGACGGTTTATCAGACTCGTCTATCAAATGGATTGACAGTGTCTCTCCTTCCTAAGAAACAATTTAATGAAGTTTACGGGGTTGTAACAGTTCAATTTGGATCAGTAGATACAAGCTTTACACTATATGAAAAAGGTTTACAGTCTTATCCAGCTGGAATTGCACATTTTCTTGAACATAAACTGTTTGAGAGAGAAAATGCTGAAGATATTATGGAGTCTTTTACACGCTTGGGAGCTGATAGCAATGCTTTTACAAGTTTTACAAAGACGAGTTATTTGTTTTCAACAATAAATCAGTTATCAGAAAATTTGGATTTGCTTGAAGAATTGGTAACAGTTGCGCATTTTACAGAAGAGTCAGTTGAGAGAGAGAAGGAAATTATCCAACAGGAACGTGAGATGTACCAAGACGATCCAGATTCGCGTCTGTTTTTTGCAACCTTAGCAAATCTTTATCCCAATACTCCTCTGGCAGCTGATATTGTTGGAAGTGAAAAATCAATTAACAATATTCAGCTAAATGACTTAAAAGATAACTTTACAACCTTTTACAAACCTGTCAACATGTCTTTGTTTTTAGTTGGAAATTTTGATGTAGATACGGTTGAGAAGTATTTTTCGCAAAAGAAACTTGGGGACTTGGAGGAAATGGTAGTAAGGAAGGAGAAGCTTACTTTACAAGCTGTCAAAGAAACAGATAGCCTTCGGATGGAAGTTTCTTCACCAAAACTTGCTGTTGGAATTAGAGGAGCAGGTGAGGTGGCAGAAGAAGATTGCTACCGTTATAATGTTTTGCTAAAATTACTGTTTACGATGATGTTTGGTTGGACTTCTGAGCGATTTCAAAAGTTATATGAGACAGGGAAGTTGGATGCCTCGCTGTCCTTAGAGGTAGAAGTGAATAGTCGCTTTCATTTTGTGATGTTGACGATGGATACCAAGGAACCTGTTTCGTTGTCGCATCAATTTCGAAAGGCTATTCTCAACTTCACGAAAGATTCAGATCTTACAGAGGAACATCTGGATCTTGTTAAGAGTGAGATGTTTGGGGAATTTTTTAGTAGCATGAACTCCTTGGAGTTTATTGCGACACAGTATGAACCAGTCGACAGAGGGGAAACTATTTTTGATTTACCAAAAATTTTACAAGAAATTACTTTAGACGATGTTCTTGAAGCTGGGCATCGTTTGATAGATGATGGTGATTTGATTGATTTTACTATCTTTCCATCCTAAAATAGATAAGAATATTAGTTAAGAAGGAATGTTAAGTATGAGAAAAAAAACGATTGGTGAGGTTCTGCGTTTAGCCAGAATTAATCAGGGATTGAGTATAGAAGAACTGCAGGCAAAAACGGATATTCAGATGAATTTATTAGAGGCTATGGAGGCTGATGATTTTGATCGCCTTCCTAGTCCATTTTATGCTCGTTCTTTTTTAAGAAAATATGCCTGGGCGGTTGAATTGGACGAGCGAATCATTTTGGATGCCTATGATTCGGGAAGCATGATTACCTATGAAGAGGTCGATGTTGATGAGGAAGACTTGTCTGGTCGTAGACGGTCAAATAAGAAAAAAACGTCTTATCTCCCTCTGTTTTACTTCGTTCTGTTTGCTTTGTCGATTTTAATTTTTGTGACCTATTATGTTTGGAATTATATCCAGACTCAACCAATGCGCCCTTCTTCAGCTAATTATAGTGTTGTGAACTCAACTGGTTCAACAACCTCGTCTAGTTCATCTTCTAGCAGTCAGACATCTAGCACATCTTCTACCCTAGAATCAAAAATTACGGTTTCGGGTGAGGGCAATCATATTGAGGCACACTATAAATCAAGTAAGGAAACGGCTACGATTCAGCTAACAGTTTCAGATGCAACTAGCTGGGTTAGTGTTTCAGGGAGTGACCTTGAAGGTGGTGTGACCTTGTCAGCAGACAATAAAAACGCAAAAACAACAGTTTCGACGAAAAATCCTGTGACGATTACTTTGGGTGTAGTGAAGGGAGTTGCTTTAACTGTGGACAATCAAACGATTGATACTTCCAAGCTGACAACTCAGACTGGAACTGTAACACTTACATTCACTACAGATTAAGGAAAAATCAATGAAAAAAGAACAAATTCCTAATGTATTAACTATTGGTAGAATTCTCTTTATACCTCTCTTTATTCTTGTTTTGACTTTGGGTCATTCACAAGGCAGTCACCTGCTGGCAGCGATTATCTTTGCAGTTGCTAGTATAACAGATTATCTCGATGGCTATCTTGCTCGTAAATGGAATGTGGTTAGCAACTTTGGAAAGTTTGCAGATCCAATGGCTGATAAGTTGTTGGTTATGTCAGCTTTTATCATGTTGATTGAGTTGGGTATGGCTCCAGCTTGGGTTGTTGCTATTATCATCTGCCGTGAACTCGCTGTGACAGGTCTACGTCTGTTGCTCGTTGAGACAGGAGGGACAGTTCTAGCAGCAGCGATGCCAGGGAAAATCAAAACCTTTAGTCAAATGTTTGCGATTATCTTTTTGCTCTTACATTGGAATTTAATTGGGCAACTGTTGCTTTATATCGCTTTGTTTTTTACTATCTACTCTGGTTATGATTATTTCAAGGGTAGCGCTCATGTATTCAAAGGGACGTTTGGTTCGAAATGAAATCGATTATTGAAGTAAAAGACCTGTCTTTTCGTTATAAGGAAGACCAAGATCATTATGATGTTAATAATGTCTCGTTTCACGTGAAACGTGGGGAGTGGCTCTCAATTGTAGGTCATAATGGGAGTGGAAAGTCAACAACTATTCGTTTGATTGATGGTTTGCTTGAAGCAGAGTCTGGAGAAATCTGGATAGATGACCAACTGCTGTCTTCTGAGAATGTTTGGGACTTGCGTCGACAAATTGGTATGGTTTTTCAAAATCCAGATAATCAATTTGTGGGGGCAACTGTTGAAGATGATGTCGCCTTTGGCTTAGAAAACCAGGGACTTCCTCGTGAAGAAATGAAGAAGAGAGTAGCTGAATCCTTGGAGTTAGTGGGTATGCTGGACTTTAAGAAGAGAGAACCAGCTCGCTTATCTGGTGGACAAAAACAACGGGTGGCCATTGCAGGAGTTGTTGCTTTGAGACCAGCTATTTTGATTCTGGACGAGGCTACAAGTATGTTGGATCCCGAGGGGCGAAGAGAACTGATTCAGACAGTTCAAGAGATTCGAAAAGACTACCAGATGACAGTCGTCTCCATTACGCATGACTTGGAAGAAGTTGCGATGAGTGATCGTGTCTTGGTCATGAAAAAAGGCCAAGTGGAGTCAACCAGCAGCCCAAGAGAACTTTTTTCTCGGGCTGATCTTGACCAGATAGGCTTAGATGATCCCTTTACGAATCAACTGAGAGAATCTTTGAGAGAGACTGGCTATCAGTTGCCGGATGGCTATTTGACAGAAGGAGAGCTAGAGGACAAACTATGGGAATTACTCTAGAAAATGTGAGCTTTACCTATCAAGAGGGAACCCCCCTATCTTCATCAGCCTTGACTGATGTTTCCTTGACGATTGAGGATGGCTCCTATACAGCTTTGATAGGACATACAGGTAGTGGAAAATCGACGATTTTACAGCTTTTAAATGGCCTATTGGTACCAAGTAAGGGTTCTGTTCGAGTTTTTGATACTGTCATTACTCCTACATCAACCAATAAAGAAATTCGACAGATTCGAAAGCAAGTCGGTCTAGTGTTTCAATTTGCTGAAAATCAGATTTTCGAAGAGACTGTTTTGAAAGATGTTGCGTTTGGACCACAAAATTTTGGAGTTTCTGAGGAGGAAGCCAAGAAAATTGCGCGTGAAAAGTTAGCCTTGGTGGGCATTGCTGAGTCACTCTTTGAGAGGAGTCCATTTGAACTTTCGGGTGGTCAGATGAGACGTGTGGCTATAGCAGGGATGCTAGCGATGGAGCCTACTGTCTTGGTTTTGGATGAGCCAACAGCTGGACTAGATCCTTTGGGCAGAAAAGAATTGATGACCCTGTTTAAAAAACTTCACCATGCTGGAATGACAATCGTTCTGGTAACGCATTTGATGGATGACGTAGCTGAGTATGCTGATCAGGTTTACGTTATGGAAAAGGGGTGCTTGGTCAAAAGTGGCAAACCAAGTGATGTCTTCCAAGATGTAGCCTCTATGGAAAATGTGCAGTTAGGTGTGCCTAAAATCACAGCCTTTTGTAAACGTTTGGCAGATAGAGGTGTAGCTTTTAACAAACTGCCAATCAAGATAGAGGAGTTTAAGGAGTCGCTAAATGGATAGTATGATTTTAGGGCGATATATACCAGGAGATTCCATCATTCATCGCTTGGATCCCCGTAGTAAATTACTCGCTATGATCCTGTTGATTTTGATTGTATTTTGGGCTAATAATCCCCTCGCCAATCTCATTCTTTTTGTAGCAACAGGTATATTTATCGCTTTGTCGGGCGTTTCCCTCTCATTTTTTGTTCAGGGATTGAAATCCATGTTCTTCTTGATTGCTTTTACGACTCTATTTCAACTCTTTTTCATTTCAAGTGGAAATGTTTTGTTTGAGTTTTCTTTTATAAGAATAACGGATTATGCTTTGCAACAAGCTGGGATTATTTTCTGTCGTTTTGTGTTGATTATTTTCTTTTCAACCTTGCTAACGTTAACGACCATGCCTTTGAGTTTGGCAGCTGCAGTTGAATCTCTTTTAGCGCCTCTGAAACGTTTGAAAGTTCCCGTTCATGAAATTGGTCTCATGTTATCAATGAGTTTGCGTTTTGTTCCAACCTTGATGGATGACACAACGCGGATTATGAATGCTCAAAAAGCCCGTGGAGTTGACTTTGGCGAAGGCAGTATCGTTCAAAAAGTAAAGGCTATGATTCCGATTTTAATTCCTCTTTTTGCTACTAGCTTAAAGCGTGCAGATTCATTGGCAATAGCCATGGAAGCGCGTGGTTATCAGGGAGGAAAGGGCAGAAGTCAGTATAGACAGTTGAGATGGAGCCAAAAGGATACACTGGCGATTCTTGTGATTCTGGTGCTGGGTTGTTTCTTATTTTTCTTAAAATCTTAGTGGATTTATAAGATTGATAAAAAAATCACAGTAGTAGATCTTTAGTAAAAAGGTAGGAATATGAACCGTTTTAAAAAATCAAAATATCTAATCATCGTTTTTGTCACAGTTCTGGCAGTTTCCGTACTATTAGTGACAACTTATTCAAGTGCTATTGTGACAAAACTAGGAGATGGAATTTCATTAGTAGATAGAATTGTTCAAAAACCCTTTCAGTGGTTTGACTCTTTCAAATCAGATTTGGGACATTTGACGCAGGCTTATAATGAAAACGAGAGTCTAAAGAAACAACTCTACCAACTAGAAGTGGAGTCTAATCAATCAGAAAGTTTAAAAACTGAAAATGAACAACTACGTCAGTTGCTGGATATGAAGTCAAAATTGCAGGCTACAAAAACCATAGCAGCAGATGTGATTATGCGAGCTCCAGTGTCTTGGAAGCAAGAATTAACAATTGATGTGGGAAGTTCAAAAGGAGCTTCTGAAAATATGTTAGCCATTGCAAACGGGGGCTTAATTGGTAGTGTTTCAAAGGTGGAGGAACATTCAACAACTGTAAACCTATTGACAAACACTGAAAATTCCGACAAGATTTCCGTTAAAATCCTGCATGGCTCTACTGAAATTTACGGAATTATCGTTGGTTATGACAAGGAATCTGAACTTCTTAAAATCAGTCAATTAAATAGTAACAGCGATATTAGCGCGGGAGATAAGGTGACTACAGGGGGGCTCGGAAACTTTAATGTTAAGGATATTCCTGTTGGCGAGGTTGTTGCCACAACGCACAGCAGTGATTATCTAACACGAGAGGTAACAGTAAAGTTGAGTGCTGACACCAAAAATCTTCATGTGGTAGAGTTAGTGGGGAATTAACAATGAGACTGTTAAAACAAGTTGGTATTTTCTTTTTACTCCCCGTTGTTGTTCTAGTTGATGCTCATATTGGTCAATTGGTGGGATCCTTCTTCCCCCACTTTCATTTAGCCAGTCATTTTCTATTCTTGTTTCTCTTATTTGAGACAATCGAGGTGTCGGAGTATCTCTATCTAGCCTATTGTTGTATAGTGGGTTTGGTTTACGATATTTATTTTTTCCACTTGATTGGAATTGCCACGCTTTTGTTTATCTTGATTGGTGCTTCGCTCCACAAGTTTAACAGCGTGATTTTGACAAATCGTTGGACAAGGATGTTGACCATTATTGTGATCAGTTTTCTGTTTGATATGGGGAGCTATCTTTTGGCTCTTGCTGTGGGACTGACTGTAGATTCCATGCCAGTATTCATCGTCTATAGCCTTGTCCCGTCAATGATTCTGAACTTTTTATGGATGGCGATTTTTCAATTTATTTTTGAAAAAATTTATCTATAAGAAAGAAATATAAATGTAACAAAGGCGTAATATTTATTATGTCTTTTTTTGGTATACTAGTAATGTCTTAAATAGAAGGAGTATTGACAGAATATGAAGAAAAAAATCTTAGCGTCACTTTTGTTAAGTACAATGTTATTTTCTCAAGCTGCGGTATTAACAACTGTCCGTGCGGAAACAACAGATGAAAAAATTGCTGCTCAAGATAGTAAGATTAGTGATTTGACAGCTAAACAAAAAGAAGCTCAAAAAGAAGTAGATGAAATCCAAACGCAAGTTACAGCTATTCAAACACAACAAGCAAGCTTGCAAGCTGAAAATGAAACACTTCAAGCCGAGTCTAAGAAACTTGAAGGAGAAATTACAGAACTTTCTAAGAACATTGTTGCTCGTAATGACTCATTGGAAAAACAAGCTCGTAGCGCACAAACAAACGGTGCTGCGACTAGCTACATCAACACAATTGTAAACTCAAAATCAATTACTGAAGCTATTTCACGTGTTGCAGCTATGAGCGAGATTGTATCTGCTAACAACAAAATGTTGGAACAACAAAAGGCTGATAAAAAATCAATTGCTGAAAAACAAGTTGCGAATAACGAAGCTATCAATACCGTAATTGCCAACCAACAGACTCTTGCTGACGATGCTCAAACATTGACAACTAAGCAAGCTGAGTTGAAAGTTGCTGAGTTGAACCTTGCTGCTGAGAAAGCTACTGCGGAAGGCGAAAAAGCTACTTTGCTAGAACAAAAAGCAGCTGCAGAAGCAGAAGCAAAAGCAGCAGCTGAAGCAGAAGCAGCTTACAAAGCACGTCAAACAAGCCAACAACAATCAGTAGTTGCTTCAGGAAATACAAGCTTCTCAGCTCAAGTGCAAGCGACATCAACATCAGATGATGAAGATTCAAGCTACACTCCAGCACCTGCTCCAACTCCTGCTAGACAACGTCCAACATATAGCTCAAATGCATCAAGTTACCCAACTGGTGAATGTACTTGGGGAGCTAAAACATTGGCACCTTGGGCTGGAGACTACTGGGGTAACGGAGCTCAGTGGGCAACAAGTGCAGCTGCAGCAGGATTCCGTACAGGATCAACTCCACAAGTTGGTGCGATTGCATGTTGGAATGATGGTGGTTATGGACACGTAGCGGTTGTTACAGCAGTTTCATCATCATCTCGTATCCAAGTATCAGAATCAAACTACGGTGGAGATCGTACAATCGGTAACAAACGTGGCTGGTTCAACCCAACTACAACATCTGAAGGTTATGTTACTTACATCTATCCAAACTAATGAATGAAACGAAGAGGCTCGATTTGAGTCTCTTTTATTATTTTTAATTGAAAGCAAGGCCGAAATATATCAAAACCACTTGAAAATATCGCAAAAATGTGGTAGAATAAAGCTTGTCGTGTAAACGATAATACTCATTCTTGATGAATTGTGAAACAGTTGCCTTTGGGTCGTTTTGCGAGTCGAAGTCAAGAAGAGGAAAAAAACAAAAAGGAGAAATACTCATGGCAGTAATTTCAATGAAACAACTTCTTGAGGCTGGTGTTCACTTTGGTCACCAAACTCGTCGCTGGAACCCTAAGATGGCTAAGTACATCTTCACTGAGCGTAACGGTATCCACGTTATCGACCTTCAACAAACTGTAAAATACGCAGATCAAGCTTATGACTTCATGCGTGATGCAGCTGCAAACGATGCAGTTGTATTGTTCGTTGGTACTAAGAAACAAGCTGCTGACGCTGTTAAAGAAGAAGCAGAACGTTCAGGTCAATACTACATCAACCACCGTTGGTTGGGTGGAACTCTTACTAACTGGGGAACTATCCAAAAACGTATCGCTCGTTTGAAAGAAATCAAACGTATGGAAGAAGAAGGAATCTTCGACGTTCTTCCTAAGAAAGAAGTTGCACTTCTTAACAAACAACGTGCACGTCTTGAAAAATTCTTGGGTGGTATCGAAGATATGCCTCGTATCCCAGATGTTATGTACGTAGTTGACCCACATAAAGAGCAAATCGCTGTTAAAGAAGCTAAAAAATTGGGAATCCCAGTTGTAGCGATGGTTGACACAAACACTGACCCAGATGATATCGATGTAATCATCCCAGCTAACGATGACGCTATCCGCGCTGTTAAATTGATCACAGCTAAATTGGCTGACGCTATCATCGAAGGACGTCAAGGTGAAGATGCAGCAGCAGTTGAAGCAGAATTTGCAGCTTCAGAAGCTCAAGCAGATTCAATAGAAGAAATCGTTGAAGTTGTAGAAGGCGACAACGCTTAATTCATATAAATAGTAATTACCTAGGAGGGCGGGGCTTAGCCCGGCTCTCCTATTTTTAAAAAATATAGGAGAATCAAAATGGCAGAAATTACAGCTAAACTTGTAAAAGAGTTGCGTGAAAAATCTGGTGCCGGTGTTATGGACGCTAAAAAAGCGCTTGTAGAAACAGACGGTGACATCGAAAAAGCGATTGAATTGCTTCGTGAAAAAGGTATGGCTAAGGCAGCTAAGAAAGCTGACCGCGTTGCTGCAGAAGGTTTGACTGGTGTATTTGTTAACGGTAACGTTGCAGCAGTAGTTGAAGTAAATGCTGAAACTGACTTTGTTGCGAAAAATGCTCAATTTGTTGACTTGGTAAACGCTACAGCTAAAGTAATCGCTGAAGGAAAACCAGCTAACAACGAAGAAGCTCTTGCTTTGACAATGCCTTCAGGTGAAACTCTTGAAGCTGCATATGTATCTGCAACAGCTACAATCGGTGAAAAAATCTCATTCCGCCGTTTTGCTTTGCTTGAAAAAACAGATGCACAACACTTTGGAGCATACCAACACAATGGTGGCCGTATCGGTGTTATCTCTGTTATTGAAGGTGGAGACGAAGCGCTTGCTAAACAAATTTCAATGCACATCGCTGCGATGAAACCAACAGTTCTTTCATACAAAGAATTGGACGAACAATTCGTTAAAGATGAGTTGGCACAATTGAACCATGTAATTGACCAAGATAACGAAAGTCGCGCTATGGTTGGTAAGCCAGCACTTCCACACTTGAAGTATGGATCAAAAGCTCAATTGACTGACGAAGTAATTGCTCAAGCTGAAGCTGACATCAAAGCTGAATTGGCTGTAGAAGGCAAACCAGAAAAAATCTGGGACAAAATCATCCCAGGTAAAATGGACCGCTTCATGCTCGACAACACTAAAGTTGACCAAGCATACACACTTCTAGCACAAGTCTACATCATGGACGACAGCAAGACAGTTGAAGCATACCTTGATTCAGTTAACGCTTCAGTAGTTGAGTTCGCTCGCTTTGAAGTTGGTGAAGGAATTGAGAAAGCTGCGAACGACTTCGAAGCAGAAGTTGCAGCTACAATGGCAGCAGCCTTGAATAACTAAAAGAAAAGGAAGCAATTTGCTTCCTTTTTTTGTTTTAGAGAGTAGCCTCTATAATGAGTAAACAAAAAGCCCTTTAATAAGGGCTAAGTGCATTTAGGAGACTACACTTCAAATTCATAGAGTGCTGTAGACAGATAACGTTCGCCGTTATCTGGTGCTAAAGCAAGGACTTTCTTACCTGTACCTAATTTCTTAGCAACCTCAATTGCCCCGTAAATCGCTGCAGCTGAAGAAATTCCAACAAGGAAGCCTTCTTTTCCACCAATTTCACGGCCAAGTGTGAGTGCATCATCTGATGTTACACGGACAATACCGTCATAGGCTTTTGTATCAAGTGTTTCAGGAATAAATCCAGCTGAGATACCTTGAATTTTGTGAGGTCCTGGTTTTTCACCAGACAAAATTGCGGATTCATCAGCTTCAACCGCAAAAACTTGAATGTTTGGATTGACAGCTTTTAATGCATGAGAAACACCTGAGATCGTTCCACCGGTACCAACACCACCTACAAAGGCATCTAGTCCATCAGAACCGAAAGCAGCTAGTATTTCAGCTCCTGTTGTTCTTTCGTGCACTTCTGGGTTAGCTGGGTTATTAAATTGGAGTGGAAGGAAGCCGTCACGTTCAGCAGCGATTTCCTGAGCTTTGGCAATAGCCCCTTTCATTCCTTCGCTACCAGGAGTGAGGACGAGTTCAGCACCATAGGCTTGGATAATCTTACGTCGTTCCACACTCATCGTTTCAGGCATGACGATAACAACTTTATATCCTTTAGCGGCACCAACCCATGAAAGACCGATACCAGTGTTTCCACTCGTTGCTTCAACAATAGTAGCACCGGGTTTTAGAATGCCATCCTGCTCAGCCTTTTCAATCATGCTAAGGGCAATACGGTCTTTTACTGACGATCCAGGGTTAAAAGCTTCTAGCTTAACATAGACGTCTGCGGCACCTTCTGGAACAATATTATTAAGTTTAACAATTGGTGTTTGTCCGATTAGTTCAGTGATATTGTTATAAATAGTCATAGATATACCTCTTTGTATAAGATGATACTAGTATAACGCGCTCAAGGCTATTTGTAAAATATAGAAATCCTATCGAAGCGATAGGATTTTTTTATATCACAGATCTAAGCCATTAATTTTTAGTCGATTGTGATAAGCCAATTCTAATAAATAGGTATAAAGTGGAACAATATCCGTTTTCTTAGGAAATTCAAATTTATGAGCACTAAAATGCTCATTATGTGCTTTTAGAAAGACATTTTCTAAATAAGTAATAGTAATTTCACTATCATCTATACCTACTCCTGCAGTTTCCATTTCAACGTTAACAATGTTCATCAAAAAGATTGATTTAACAGACATCTTGCGACCCGTAGCCCCTTGCTTATCTGTAAAGATAATACGGATATTTGTAAATATAATTGAGTCACGAATCAGTTTATATCCACTTTGAATTTCTTCATTTTCTAGTAGATATTGTCCATATTCTTTGATAAGAGTTTCTTTGTTTTGCTCGCTAAAGTTACCAGCGAGTCCTTGAATGAATTTCCCAAATGTCATATTGTTCTCCTTTGTTTACACTAAGTTTACAGGAACTTCAACTTCTCGTAAACCTTGATCTGTTAAAGTAACCTTTCCATTAAAAAACTCCACAAGAGCAGCCTTGGTATTTTCTTTCTCTTCCTTATCAACATAAATTATGGTATCAATTTGATCTGTGAAGGTTGTCTCGAGTTCCATGAGATTATGTTCTTTAAGGAAGTTACTGTACTCTTGGTATTGAGCGTAAGACATCTGAATGGCTATGCCAGCTTGCTCTTTGATTTCAATAATACCAATTTCTTTGACAGCCAAAGCTACGCTTCCTGCGTAAGCGCGAATCAAACCGCCAGCGCCTAACTTAATTCCCCCAAAGTAGCGGGTAACCACTACGCAGACATTCGTAAGATTATGATTTTCTAAGACGCCAAGCATAGGGACTCCAGCAGTACCACTAGGCTCGCCGTCATCACTCGTACGCTTGATTTCACTGCGTTCCCCTACAATGAAAGCAGAGCAGTTATGGGTGGCTTTGTAGTGTTCTTTTTTGATGGTAGTGATAAAGTCACGAGCCTCTTCTTCACTATAGACACGCTTTGCGTGACAGATAAAGCGGGATTTTTTGATTTCTTCTTGGACTTGCCCGTCCTCTTTAATTGTTCTAAATTCCATGATTTAATTGTACTAAAAAATTATCTAAAGCGCTAGATTTTTACGAATAAAGAAGTATGAAAGTAAATCCAAACTATCTCGGTCGCTTGTTTACTGAGAAAGAATTAACTAAAGAAGAACGACAGGTGGCGATGAAACTACCAGCAATGAGAAAAGAGAAAGGGAAACTGTTTTGTCAACGTTGTAATAGTAGTATTCTAGAAGAATGGCATTTGCCTATAGGTGCTTACTATTGTAGGGAGTGTTTATTGATGAAGCGAGTTAGGAGCGATCAAGCTTTATACTATTTTCCGCAGGAAGATTTTCCTAAGCAAGATGTTCTCAAATGGCGTGGTCAGTTAACACCTTTTCAGGAGAAGGTATCAGAGGGGTTGATTCAAGCAGTCGAAAAGAAAGAACCGATTTTAGTTCATGCTGTGACAGGTGCTGGAAAGACAGAGATGATTTACCAAGTTGTGGCCAAAGTGATTGATGATGGTGGCGCAGTTTGCTTGGCCAGTCCTCGAATCGATGTGTGTTTGGAATTGTATAAGCGACTTCAGAATGACTTTGCTTGCGACATAGCACTACTTCATGGTGAGTCAGAACCTTATTTTCGAACACCACTAGTTGTTGCAACGACTCATCAGTTGTTAAAATTTCATCATGCTTTTGACTTGCTGATAGTGGATGAAGTAGATGCCTTTCCTTATGTTGACAACTCTGTGCTTTACTATGCTGTAAACCAATGTGTAAAGATGGAGGGGTTAAGGATATTCCTTACAGCGACTTCTACAGATGAGTTAGATAAGAAGGTTCGCACAGGAGAATTAAAACGATTGAGCTTGCCAAGACGGTTTCATGGAAATCCATTGATTATTCCAAAGCCAGTTTGGTTATCGGATTTTAATTGTTATTTAGATAAGAGTCAGTTGTCACCTAGGTTAAAGACCTACATTAAGAAGCAGAGAAAAACAGGTTACCCACTTCTAATTTTTGCATCAGAGATTCAGAAAGGTGAGAGGTTGAAAGAACTCCTGCAAGAGCATTTTCCAAATGAAAAAATTGGCTTTGTGTCCTCTGTCACAGAAAATCGATTAGAGCAGGTACAAGATTTTCGAGATGGAGAGTTGACGATACTGATCAGTACAACAATTTTGGAGCGTGGAGTTACCTTCCCTTGTGTCGATGTTTTTGTAGTGGAAGCT
Source organism: Streptococcus oralis subsp. dentisani (assembly GCF_002096335.1). Taxonomy (GTDB): domain Bacteria; phylum Bacillota; class Bacilli; order Lactobacillales; family Streptococcaceae; genus Streptococcus; species Streptococcus oralis_Z. Next base: position 95,952 of record NZ_NCUW01000029.1, on the reverse strand, counting down.
AATCATCGTCTCTTTACCAAGTCAAGTTTGATTCAGATTGGAGGGCGAGTTGGGCGCAGTATGGATAGACCGACTGGTGAGTTACTCTTCTTTCATGATGGATTAAATACATCCATCAAAAAGGCAATCAAGGAAATCAAGCAGATGAACAAGGAGGCGGGATTATGAACTGTTTATTATGTGGACAGACCACAAAGAGTGACTTGACTTTTAGTCATCTCTTGTTGTTGAAGAATGAGCGCAACTATCTTTGTTCAGCTTGTGATTCTGCTTTTGAGAAGATAGGTGAGGATCATTGCCCGAACTGCATGAAAATAGATCTGTCAACAAAGTGTCAAGATTGTAAATTTTGGTGTAAAGAAGGAATTCAAGTTAGCCATAAAGCGATATTTACCTATAATCAAGCTATGAAAGACTTCTTTAGTCGATATAAGTTTGATGGGGATTTTCTGCTTAGAAAGGTTTTTGCTCCTGTTCTTGCTAATGAGTTGAAAAAGTATAGAGGCTATGAATTTGTAGTAATTCCCCTAAGTCCTGAAAGATTGCTTGAGAGAGGATTTAACCAGGTTGAAGGTTTGATTGAGGCAGCGGGATTTCCTTGTAAAGACTTATTAGGAAAAAGAGAAGAGAAAGCTAGTTCTTCTAAGAATCGCTCAGAAAGATTAGCTACTGAAATTCCATTTTATATCAAAACGGAAGCCCCTCTTCCTAAGAAGATTTTGCTCATTGATGACATCTATACGACAGGAGCGACTATCAATCGTGTGAAGCGACTTTTTGAAGAGGCAGGTGTTTTGGAAGTCAAAACTTTTTCCCTTGTAAGATGAGGAAAAAATTTGCAAAATGAAAATGAAAGCGTTATAATATAGTTAGAAAAATAAAAATGTTTAGAAAGAAGGTACTTATATGATTAAATATAGTATCCGTGGTGAAAACCTAGAAGTAACAGAAGCAATTCGCAATTATGTAGTTTCTAAACTCGAAAAGATCGAAAAATATTTTCAACCTGAACAAGAGTTGGATGTACGTGTCAACTTGAAAGTTTACCGTGAAAAAACAGCAAAAGTTGAAGTAACAATTCCACTTGGGTCAATTACTCTTCGTGCAGAAGATATTTCTCAAGATATGTATGGTTCTATCGATCTTGTAACAGATAAAATTGAACGCCAGATTCGAAAAAATAAAACAAAAATCGAACGCAAGAATAAAAATAAGGTTGCAACAAGCCAACTCTTTACAGATGCTCTAGTTGAAGATGCAAATGTTGTGCAGCCAAAAGTGGTTCGTTCAAAACAAATTGATTTGAAACCAATGGATTTGGAAGAAGCGCTTCTTCAAATGGACTTGTTGGGACATGATTTCTTTATCTATGTAGACGTAGAGGATCAAACAACAAATGTTTTGTATCGTCGCGAGGATGGTGAAGTTGGTTTGCTAGAAGTTAAGGAATCATAAAATCTTGACAGCTGTGTAAAAGTGGTTTACATTTGTGTAAATCACTTTTTGTTTTCGGTTGAGCTCTTCTAGTGTTAGATCTTGGATTTTATAGTTTCAAATGGAGGTAGTCATGAAAGACGTAGTTATTGTTTCGGCGGTGCGAACACCTTTAGGTTCCTTTGGCGGGAGTTTGAAGAATGTTTCTGCTGTTGATTTGGGATCTTTGGTAATTAAGAGTGCTTTGGAAAAAGCGAATATTAAACCAGAGCAGGTAGATGAAGTGATTATGGGGAATGTCCTAGGCGCAGGTTTAGGCCAAAACGTGGCTCGCCAAATGAGTATTCATGCTGGGCTTCCTGAATATACACCAGCCTTTACCATTAATAAGGTTTGTGGTTCCGGTTTGAAGGCAGTGCAGTTAGCTGCTCAAGCGATTCAGTGCGGAGATGCAGATATTGTCGTGGCTGGTGGTGCAGAAAACATGAGCCAGGCTCCATATGTTTTGCCAAGCTTCCGTTGGGGCGGCCGTATGGGAGATTCGAAAGTAGTAGATACCATGATTAAGGACGGTTTGTCTGATGCCTTTAACGAATACCATATGGGGATTACAGCTGAGAATGTGGCCGCAGAATATGGTATTAGCCGTGATGATCAAGATGCGCTTGCTTTGGAGTCACAGAAACGAGCCGTGGCGGCTATAGAATCTGGACGCTTTAAGGAAGAGATTGTTCCGGTGGTCATTCCTCAACGTAAAGGCGATCCTATCGTCTTTGATACAGATGAATTTCCTAGAAAAGATGCTAGCTTGGAGAGTCTGTCTAAGCTACGTCCTGTTTTCAAAAAAGACGGTTCTGTTACCGCAGGGAATGCCTCAGGTATCAATGACGGAGCGGCGGCTGTCTTGGTCATGAGTGCTGAAAAAGCTGAAGAATTGGGACTTCCAGTCATTGCGCGCATTCGTTCGTATGCAAGTGCAGGTTTGGATCCTAAGATTATGGGTTGTGGACCGATTTATGCGACCCGTAAAGCTCTTGAAAAAGGCAATTTGACAGTTGATGATCTCGACTTGATCGAGTCAAATGAAGCCTTTGCTGCTCAGGCTTGTGCGGTTGGGAAAACACTTGGCTTTAACACAGATATTGTCAATGTCAATGGTGGCGCGATTGCTCTTGGTCACCCAATTGGGGCTTCAGGTTGCCGTATCCTAGTGACTCTGGTACATGAGATGATGAAACGTGATGCTAAAACTGGTTTAGCTACTCTCTGTATCGGGGGAGGGATGGGAATTGCTCTTATCGTGGAACGTTAGGTGATAGTAACCAGAGTATATAGATGTGCAGGAGGATAATGGGCTTATCCTCCTTTTTGCATTAAAACCATAAAAAATCAATAAGGAAAAGGAGGCTTATCATTTTTTAAAGGTCGCTTTTTAAGGGCTTTTGTGATATAATAATGCGCAAGAGGTTTAGAATGAAAAAAAATAATTTAACTCCGATTTCTGCGGTTCTACTAGGGATTGCAACTTTCGGAACCTTAACAATGCTGATTATTTTTTCACAAAATATTGCTGTAACGATCAGTGCCTTGTTTTTATTTGTACTTCTTTATCTGCTTTTATTCATCTGGCAAAAAAAACAGTATGAAAAGAGCGAAATTGAACAAATCCAATATGTAAATCATCAAGCGGAAGATAGCTTAAACACGCTGCTCGAACAAATGCCGGTTGGTGTTCTGAAATTAGACTTATCTACTGGCGAAGTCGAATGGTTTAATCCTTATGCTGAGTTGATTTTAACGACTGAAGAAGGCGAAATTGATGTTGACTTGATTCAAACCATCATAAAGGCTTCTGTGGGGAACCCTGGTTCTTACGCTACCTTGGGGGAAACACGCTATGCCGTTCATATGGATAAGACTTCAGGTGTCCTGTATTTCTTTGACGTTTCAGGGGAATACGAAGCAACTGTCGAATTGGTAACTAGTCGACCAGTGATTGGGGTTATCTCGGTAGACAACTACGATGATCTGGAAGATGCAACCTCCGACTCCGATATCAGTCATATTAATAGTTTTGTGGCAAATTTTGTTTCAGAGTTTGCTAGTAAATACGCTATGTTTTCTCGTCGTGTGGGCATGGACCGCTTTTATTTATTTACTGATTACACAGTTCTTGAGGGCTTGATGAATGATAAATTCTCTGTGATTGATGCCTTTCGTGAGGAGGCAAAGCAGAGACAGTTGCCATTGACCTTGAGCATGGGCTTTTCTTATGGTGATGGAAATCATGATGAGATAGGGAAAGTTGCTTTAAGGAACTTGAACTTGGCTGAGGTTCGTGGCGGGGACCAAGTAGTTGTCAAGGAGAATGATGAAACCAAGAATCCTGTCTATTTTGGTGGTGGCTCTGCAGCCTCTGTTAAGAGAACAAGAACACGTACGAGAGCCATGATGACAGCTATTTCAGATAAGATTCGCAGTGTGGATCAGGTATTTGTAGTTGGTCATAAGAATCTAGATATGGATGCCTTGGGGTCTGCGGTTGGTATGCAGTTGTTTGCGAGCAATATTACAGAAGACAGCTATGCAGTCTACGATGCAGATCAAATGTCGCCAGATATTGAGCGGGCTATCAACTTCTTGGAAAAAGAGGGTGTCACCAAGCTCTTGCCTTTGGCTAATGCGATGAACTCAGTTACAAATCGTTCGTTGTTGATTTTAGTGGATCATTCGAAGACGGCTTTGACCTTGTCCAAAGGTTTTTATGATTTGTTTACTCAAACCATCATCATTGACCACCATCGACGTGATCAGGATTTTCCAGAGAATGCAGTAATCACCTATATCGAAAGTGGAGCAAGTAGTGCGAGTGAGTTGGTAACAGAATTGATTCAGTTCCAAAATTCTAAGAAGAATCGTTTGAGTCGTATGCAGGCCAGTGTACTGATGGCTGGTATGATGCTGGATACCAAAAACTTTACATCTCGAGTAACGAGTCGAACCTTTGATGTTGCTAGCTACCTTCGGACACGTGGAAGCGATAGTATTGCTATCCAGGAGATTGCTGCGACAGATTTTGAAGAGTACCGTGAAGTAAATGAACTCATTTTACAAGGTCGTAAATTGGGTTCAGATGTCTTGATTGCCCAAGCTAAGGACTCGATTACCTATGACACAGTTGTCATCAGTAAGGCTGCCGATGCTATGTTGGCCATGTCCGGTATTGAAGCCAGCTTCGTTCTAGCGAAAAATACACAAGGATTTATCTCAATCTCAGCTCGAAGTCGCAGTAAAATCAATGTACAACGCATTATGGAAGAGTTGGGTGGCGGTGGTCACTTTAATCTAGCTGCTGCGCAAATCGAGAATATGAGTCTGTCAGAAGCAGGAGAAAAATTGACTCAACTTGTTTTGGATGAACTAAAGGAAAAGGAGAAAGAAGAATGAAAGTAATCTTTTTAGCAGATGTTAAAGGAAAAGGGAAAAAAGGCGAAATCAAGGAAGTGCCAACTGGCTACGCTCAAAACTTCCTGATTAAAAAGAATTTGGCCAAGGAAGCAACTGCTCAAGCAGTGGGCGAGTTGCGTGGAAAACAAAAATCTGAAGAAAAAGCTCATGCAGAGATGATTGCTGAAGCAAAGGCCATCAAGGCCAAGCTTGAAGCAGAGGAGACTGTTGTAGAGTTCGTTGAAAAGGTTGGACCAGATGGTCGTACATTTGGCTCCATCACTAACAAGAAGATTGCGGAAGAATTGCAAAAGCAATTTGGTATCAAGATTGACAAACGTCACATTCAAGTAAAAGCACCAATTCGAGCAGTTGGTTTGATTGATGTACCAGTGAAGATTTATCAAGATGTTACAAGTGTCATCAATCTTCGTGTAAAGGAAGGGTAAGTTTACAACTTCTTGACAAGATTGTAAAAGGAAGGAAAGTCGGATGGCAGAAGTAGAAGAACTACGAGTTCAACCTCAGGATATTTTGGCAGAACAATCTGTTCTGGGGGCTATTTTTATAGATGAGAGTAAGCTCGTTTTTGTACGGGAATACATTGATTCTCGAGACTTCTTTAAGTATGCTCATCGGTTGATTTTCCAAGCGATGGCGGACTTGTCGGATCGTGGGGAAGCAATTGATGCGACGACAGTTCGGACGATTTTGGATAGCCAAGGAGAACTGCAAAATATTGGTGGCTTGTCCTACCTTGTTGAAATTGTCAACTCTGTACCAACTTCAGCTAATGCAGAGTATTATGCTAAAATTGTAGCCGAAAAGTCTATGCTACGTCGCTTGATTTCCAAGTTGACAGAGTCTGTCAACCAAGCCTATGAAGCTTCTAAACCTGTAGATGAAATCATCGCTCAAGCTGAAAAGGGACTCATTGATGTTAGCGAAAACGCCAATCGTAGTGGTTTCAAGAATATCCGAGATATTCTGAATATCAACTTTGGGAATCTAGAAGTTCGGTCACAACAAACAACTGATATTACAGGTATTGCGACAGGTTATCGTGATTTGGACCATATGACGACCGGATTGCATGAGGAGGAACTGATTATTATAGCAGCTCGTCCTGCGGTCGGTAAAACAGCCTTTGCTTTGAACATTGCTCAGAATATTGGAACCAAGTTGGACAAGACGGTAGCTATTTTTTCACTGGAAATGGGTGCAGAAAGCCTAGTAGACCGTATGTTGGCAGCAGAAGGTTTGGTGGAGTCTCATTCTATCCGTACTGGTCAATTGACCGACGAGGAGTGGCAAAAATATACCATTGCTCAAGGGAACCTAGCCAACGCGAGTATCTATATCGATGATACGCCAGGGATTCGGATTACGGAAATTCGTTCGCGCTCACGTAAACTGGCTCAAGAAACAGGCAATCTAGGCTTGATTTTGATAGACTACCTACAGCTTATCACAGGGACTGGTCGTGAGAATCGGCAACAAGAAGTCTCTGAAATTTCTCGTCAGTTGAAAATCCTAGCAAAGGAACTAAAGGTTCCAGTTATTGCTCTCAGTCAGTTATCTCGTGGTGTGGAACAGCGTCAGGATAAGAGACCGGTCTTGTCTGATATTCGTGAATCGGGTTCCATCGAGCAGGATGCGGATATCGTAGCCTTTCTATACCGTGACGACTACTATGATCGTGCGGGTGAAGAAGAGGAAGGAATTCCAAATAACAAGGTAGAGGTTATCATCGAGAAAAACCGTAGTGGAGCTCGTGGAACGGTGGAATTGATTTTCCAAAAAGAATACAATAAATTTTCAAGTATCTCAAAGAGGGAGGCATAAGATGTCAGATGCATTTACAGATGTAGCCAAGATGAAAAAAATCAAAGAAGAAATCAAGGCACATGAGGGACAAGTCGTTGAAATGACTTTGGAGAATGGCCGTAAGCGCCAAAAAAATAGATTGGGTAAGCTAATTGAGGTTTATCCGTCTCTATTTATCGTTGAATTTGGGGACGTTGAGGGAGACAAACAAACCAATGTCTATGTGGAATCCTTCACCTACTCAGATATCTTGACAGAAAAGAATTTAATTCGCTATCTAGACCAAGAATCCTAAAATGAAGTGAGCTTTGCTCACTTTTTTCTTTTTCTCCCGAATAGTATAAACGAGGGTAACCTCGGAAATTTATATTATTAAGGAGAATGAATGACGTTTTTAAAATCAGGAGTTAAGAAGAGTGGATATACTCAGTTGGGTGTAGGACTGGCTACTTTGTTCGTTACGAGTACTTTTTTGTTTGGTGGTGAATCGGTTCAGGCTGACAGTGTAGCGCGTGGAGATGACTATCCGATTCATTACAAAAACGGTAGTGTTGAAATCGATCAATGGCGGATGTATTCTCGCCAGTGTACATCTTTTGCGGCCTTTCGCTTGAGTAGTGTGAATGGCTTTGAGATTCCTCCTGCCTACGGAAATGCGAATGAATGGGGATATCGTGCAAAGCGAGAAGGCTATCGTGTGGATACTAAGCCAGAAGTTGGATCTATTGCTTGGTCTACAGAAGGTTACTACGGGCATGTGGCCTGGGTATCTAATGTATCAGGAGACACGATTGAAATCGAAGAGTATAACTATGGCGTTAGGGAGAAATACAATCGTCGAAGCGTAAAAGTTAGCTCTATGACAGGCTTTATCCATTTTAAGGACTTGGTAGGGAATGGTGGTAGAACTGGCAATCCTACCAGGTCAGGGTTGGCGTCTAGTGGGACTCACACGTTTACTCAAAAATCTGCTATTCGAAACCAGCCGTCAAGTACAGCACAAGTTATTGACTACTACTATCCTGGTGAAAATGTTAGCTACGACCAAATCGTAGAAAAGAACGGTTATAAATGGCTCAGCTACCTATCCTATAGTGGAACGAGAAGATACGTCCAGCATACGGAAACAGAATCGGTGGAGAATGGTTGGAAGAAGCAAAACGGTATTTGGAATTACCGTGAGAACGGGAAACTCGCAACTGGTTGGAAGAAAATAAACGGCAGTTGGTATCACTTTAAAGACAATGGGACCATGTCAACAGGTTGGGTAAAGGATAGTTCGCATTGGTACTATCTAAAGGCATCGGGGGAGATGCAGACAGGATGGCTCAAGGAAAACGGAACATGGTATTATTTGGAGAGTTCAGGGGCTATGAAGTCTAGTCAGTGGTTCCAAGTAGGAGGAAAGCATTACTACGTCAATGCTTCGGGGGCTTTAGCAGTGAATACCACTGTGGATGGCTATCGAGTAGATAGTAACGGAGCTAGAATCTAGAAAGAATATAAAAAAAGAACTTCACGACTATTTGCCTATTCTTTCCGATGGTATTTTTCCCCGCTTTCCTTTATAATGGGTGTATGGACAAGAAAAAATTATTATTGATTGATGGATCTTCTGTTGCTTTTCGAGCTTTTTTTGCGCTCTATCAGCAACTTGATCGATTTAAAAATGCTAATGGCCTTCATACCAATGCCATCTATGGCTTTCAACTCATGTTAAATCATGTCTTGGAGCGAGTTGAACCCAGTCATGTTTTGGTAGCTTTTGATGCAGGTAAGACGACTTTCCGAACAGAGATGTATGCAGACTACAAGGGTGGTCGTGCTAAAACTCCAGATGAGTTTCGTGAGCAATTTCCCTTCATTCGTGAGTTGTTAGACCATCTTGGAATTCGCCACTATGAGCTGCCTCAGTATGAGGCGGATGATATCATCGGGACTCTAGGTCGTTTGGCTGAGAAAGATTCCTTCGATGTGACCATCGTCAGCGGGGACAAGGACTTGATCCAGTTGACAGATGAGAATACAGTGGTCGAGATTTCCAAGAAAGGTGTGGCTGAGTTTGAGGCCTTTACACCAGATTACCTTATGGAAAAGATGGGACTCACACCAGCTCAGTTCATTGATCTTAAGGCTCTTATGGGGGATAAGTCTGATAATATCCCTGGTGTCACGAAAATCGGTGAAAAGACGGGAATCAAGCTTTTGCTAGAACACGGCTCGCTCGAAGGTATTTATGAGAATATCGATGGGATGAAGGCTTCTAAGATGAAGGAAAATCTCATCAATGACAAGGAACAAGCCTTCCTGTCTAAAACATTGGCGACAATTGAGACAAATGCACCGATTGAGATTGGCCTTGATGATTTGCTCTATAGTGGACCAGATGTGGAAAATCTCGGAAAATTCTACGATGAAATGGGCTTTAAACAACTTAAGCAATCTTTAAATGTTTCGTCGACGGATGCACCTGAAAATTTAGATTTCCCTATTGTTGAGCAAGTCAGTCAAGACATGATGAGCGCAGACTCCATCTTCCACTTTGAGCTTTTTGGTGAGAATTACCATACAGATGACTTGGTTGGCTTTGCATGGTCTTGTGGAGACAAGCTCTATGCTACAGATAAACTTGAGCTCTTGCAGGAGCCGATTTTCAAGGAATTTCTAGAAAAAACACCTCTGAAAGTGTATGACTTTAAAAAAGCTAAGGTTCTTTTAAATCGCTTGGGCTTGAACCTGCAGGCCCCTGCTTTTGACAGTCGTTTGGCCAAATACCTTCTCTCTACTGTCGAGAATAATGAAATTTCAACCATTGCGAGTCTTTATGGTCAGACTTACATGGTCGATGATGAGACTTTCTATGGCAAGGGTGTCAAGAGGGCCATTCCTGAACGCGAGAAATTCTTGGAGCACTTGGCTCGCAAGGTTGCTGTATTGGCTGAGACTGAGCCGGTTTTACTTGAAAAACTCAGTGAACATGGGCAGTTAGACCTTCTCTATGACATGGAGCAACCTCTGGCTTTTGTCCTTGCCAAGATGGAAATTGCTGGAATCAAGGTCAAAAAAGAAACCCTGCTTGAGATGCAAGCTGAAAATGAGGTCGTCATTGAGCAACTGACTCAAGAGATTTATGAGCTAGCTGGTGAGGAGTTTAATATCAACTCGCCTAAGCAGTTGGGCGTGCTTCTCTTTGAAAAACTTGGTCTTCCTCTAGAGTACACCAAGAAAACCAAGACAGGTTACTCGACAGCGGTGGATGTCTTAGAGCGCCTAGCTCCTATTGCCCCAATCGTCAAGAAAATTTTAGATTATCGCCAGATTGCTAAGATTCAGTCGACTTATGTGATTGGTTTGCAGGATTGGATTTTAGCTGATGGCAAGATTCACACGCGCTATGTGCAGGATTTGACTCAGACAGGGCGTCTGTCTAGTGTCGATCCAAACTTGCAAAATATTCCTGTTCGGTTGGAACAAGGTCGCCTCATTCGTAAGGCTTTCGTGCCAGAGTGGCAGGATAGTGTCCTACTCAGCTCTGACTATTCACAGATTGAGTTGCGAGTTTTGGCGCATATCTCTAAAGATGAGCACTTAATTAAGGCCTTTCAAGAGGGAGCGGATATCCATACCTCGACAGCCATGCGTGTCTTTGGAATTGAACGCCCTGAGGATGTCACTCCAAATGACCGTCGCAATGCCAAGGCTGTCAACTTTGGAGTGGTTTACGGAATTTCAGATTTTGGCTTGGCAAACAATCTTGGTATTAGTCGTAAGAAGGCCAAAGCCTACATTGATACCTATTTTGAACGTTTTCCTGGAATCAAAAACTATATGGAAGAAGTGGTACGTGAAGCGCGTGATAAGGGCTATGTAGAGACCCTCTTCAAGCGTCGCCGCGAGTTGCCAGATATTAATTCGCGCAACTTTAACATTCGTGGTTTTGCAGAGCGGACAGCTATCAACTCCCCTATCCAGGGATCTGCAGCAGATATTCTCAAAATTGCTATGATTCAGCTAGACAAAGCTCTAGTTGAAGGTGGCTATCAGACCAAGATGCTCTTGCAAGTGCATGATGAAATCGTCCTTGAGGTTCCGAAATCAGAACTAGCAGCCGTCAAAGCTTTAGTGAAACAAACCATGGAAGAAGCCATCCAACTCAGTGTTCCCCTCATCGCTGATGAGAATGAAGGGGCAACCTGGTACGAGGCTAAATAAGAAAGTTAAGAAAGAGTTTGGAGCAATTGGCTTCAAACTCTTTTTCATGTTTTTCTGTAAACAGTTTCCTTGACTTTTCCTTGTATTTGCGTTACTATATGTCCATATAAGATATGGGAGTCTGTGTACAGTCTGAGAGGAAGTGTTAAACTTCGACCGCACCTGATCTGGGTAATGCCAGCGTAGGGAACGATACTTAGCCGAATTCTGCACCTTTTCCATATATGGCAAAGGTTTTTCTTTTTGTCAAAAAGAAAAACTGAGAAGAGGAGGTTTTTATGAAAGCAAGCATTGCCTTGCAAGTCTTACCCCTATCACAGGGGATTGATCGAATCGCTATTATCGATCAAGTGATTGCTTATCTGCAAGCTCAGTCCGTGACCATGGTGGTGACACCCTTTGAAACGGTCTTGGAAGGAGATTTTGATGAGCTTATGCGTATTCTCAAAGAGGCGCTTGAAGTGGCTGGGCAGGAGGCAGATAATGTCTTTGCCAATGTCAAAATAAATGTAGGAGAGATTTTAAGTATTGATGAGAAGCTTGAAAAGTATGATGAGACGACAGATTAGTCTTTTGGGATTTCTCGGAGTCTTGTCGGTCTGGCAGTTAGCAGGAATATTCAAACTTTTACCCAAGTTTATCCTGCCAACTCCTCTTGAGATCCTCCAGTCCTTTATGCGTGACAGAGAATTTCTCTGGTACCATAGCTGGGCGACCTTGAGAGTGGCTTTGCTAGGTCTAGTCTTAGGAGTCTTGATTGCCTGTCTTATGGCGGTGCTCATGGATAGTCTCTCTTGGCTCAATGACTTGATTTACCCTATGATGGTGGTTGTTCAGACCATTCCGACCATTGCCATAGCGCCTATCTTGGTCTTGTGGCTAGGCTATGGGATTTTGCCCAAGATTGTCTTGATTATCCTGACGACAACCTTCCCTATCATCGTCAGTATCTTGGACGGTTTTAGGCATTGTGACAAGGATATGCTGACCTTGTTTAGTCTGATGCGGGCCAAGCCTTGGCAAATCCTGTGGCATTTTAAAATCCCTGTCAGCCTGCCCTACTTTTATGCAGGTCTGAGGGTCAGTGTCTCCTACGCCTTTATCACAACAGTGGTATCTGAGTGGTTGGGAGGCTTTGAAGGACTAGGTGTTTACATGATTCAGTCCAAGAAACTGTTTCAGTATGATACTATGTTTGCCATTATTATTCTGGTGTCGATTATCAGCCTTCTCGGTATGAAATTGGTCGATATTAGTGAAAAATATGTGATTAAATGGAAACGTCCCTAAGATAAGGATGTTTTAGAAAAAGAAAAGAGGAAATAAAAATGAAGAAAACATGGAAAGTGTTTTTAACGCTTGTAACGGCTTTTGTAGCTGTCGTGTTGGTAGCTTGTGGCCAAGGAACTGCTTCTAAGGACAACAAAGAAGCAGAAGTCAAAAAGATTGACTTTATCCTAGACTGGACGCCAAATACCAACCACACAGGGCTTTATGTTGCCAAGGAAAAAGGTTATTTCAAAGAAGCTGGAGTAGATGTTGATTTGAAATTGCCACCTGAAGAAAGCTCATCTGACTTGGTGATTAATGGCAAAGCGCCATTTGCTATCTATTTCCAAGACTACATGGCTAAGAAATTGGAAAAAGGAGCAGGCATTACTGCCGTTGCCGCTATCGTTGAGCACAATACATCAGGAATCATTTCTCGTAAATCTGACAATGTCACCAGTCCAAAGGACTTGGTTGGCAAGAAATACGGTACTTGGAATGACCCAACTGAACTTGCTATGTTGAAAACCTTGGTAGAATCACAAGGCGGAGACTTTGAGAAGGTCGAAAAAGTACCAAACAACGACTCAAACTCCATCACACCGATTGCCAATGGCGTCTTTGATACTGCTTGGATTTACTACGGTTGGGATGGTATCCTTGCTAAATCTCAAGGCGTAGACGCTAACTTCATGTACTTGAAAGACTATGTCAAGGAGTTTGACTACTACTCACCCGTTATCATCGCTAACAACGACTATCTAAAAGACAACAAAGAAGAAGCTCGCAAAGTCATCCAAGCTATTAAAAAAGGCTACCAATACGCTATGGAACACCCAGAAGAAGCTGCAGATATTCTCATCAAGAATGCACCTGAACTCAAGGAAAAACGTGACTTTGTCATCGAATCTCAAAAATACTTGTCGAAAGAATACGCAAGCGACAAGGAAAAATGGGGACAATTTGACGCAGACCGTTGGAATGCTTTCTACAAATGGGATAAAGAAAATGGTATCCTCAAAGAAGACTTGACAGACAAGGGCTTCACCAACGAATTTGTAAAATAATGACAGAAATTAGACTAGAACACGTAAGCTATGCCTATGGCGAGGAAAGGATTTTAGAGGACATCAACCTGCAGGTGACGTCAGGTGAAGTGGTTTCTATCCTAGGTCCCAGTGGTGTTGGAAAAACTACCCTCTTTAATCTAATCGCAGGGATTTTAGAGGTCCAGTCTGGACGAATTATCCTTGATGGCGAGGAAAATCCCAAGGGGCGCGTGAGTTATATGTTACAAAAGGATTTACTCTTGGAGCACAAGACGGTGCTTGGCAATATCATCCTGCCCCTCTTGATCCAAAAGGTTAATAAGGCTGAAGCTATTGCCCGAGCGGATGAAATTCTTGCGACCTTCCAGTTGACAGCTGTACGGGATAAGTATCCTCATGAACTCAGTGGTGGGATGCGGCAACGTGTGGCCTTGCTCCGTACCTACCTTTTCGGACACAAGCTCTTTCTCTTGGATGAGGCTTTCAGCGCCTTGGATGAAATGACCAAGATGGAGCTCCATGCTTGGTATCGGGAAATTCACAAACAGTTGCAACTGACAACCTTGATTATTACCCACAGTATCGAGGAGGCCCTCAATCTCAGCGACCGCATCTATATCTTGAACAATCGCCCTGGGCAGATTGTTTCAGAAATTAAACTAGATTGGTCTGAAGACGAGGACAAGGACGTCCAAAAAATTGCCTACAAACGACAAATATTAGCAGAATTGGGATTAGATAAGTAGAAAAATAGGGAGTTGGTGAAGATTATCCTTTATCAGCGTCCTTTTTGTAAAGCAATAGAAAGAGTGTACGACATGTTAAGCAGACTGAAGAAATTACGGAGAGAAAATGGAACATCAGTTGTCTCCTTTGCATTTATTGCAATTGCTATAGTATCAGGATTTATAATTTACTTTAGTCCTGATATTGCAAAGTCATTAGGATTAGATGAAAAAAGATTTGAAAACGTAGTGGGAACAGTTTTAACTCCGACATTATTATTTATAGGTTATTTAATTTTTGAAAAATCTGTAGATAAATATCGAGAAGAAATTAAAGAGGAACAGAAAATACTAAAAGAAAAACAGAATGAGTTGGGAGACAATTTTAAAAGTTAAGAGAAAATTAGAGTTGTTGGTGGAATAGGTTTCCTTTACTAAGGAAAATGGAGACATAGTAAAAAGCACGTTTGATCATGCTAGTTTCTTGCCTGCTGAACTCATCAATATTACGCCCTTTTTAGGGCTCTTTTTTGTGAACTTTTTTAGGAACTTTCAAGAAAAACTAAGGCGATTTAATGCCTAAATGTTTTTAAAGAAAGTCAGTATTTTCAAGGGCTTAGCCCTAAAAATTTGACTTATTTCTTGTGAAATGATAGTATAGTCAAAGATAGTCAAGGTTCAAAGAAGGAGTTTGATTTACTATGAGATTTAAAAATACATCAGATCATATCGAAGCCTATATTAAGGCGATTTTAGACCAGTCTGGTATCGTGGAATTGCAGCGGAGCCAGTTGGCAGATACCTTTCAGGTTGTACCGAGTCAGATCAACTATGTCATCAAGACACGTTTTACTGCAAGCAGAGGTTACTTGGTTGAGAGCAAGCGTGGTGGCGGAGGCTACATTCGCATAGGGCGGATTGAGTTTTCCAGTCATCATGAGATGCTCCGCGATTTGCTTTACTCAATTGGTGAGCGAGTTAGTCAGGAGATTTACGAGGATATTCTCCAACTTTTGGTGGAGCAGGACTTGATGACCAAGCAAGAGATGACCTTGCTGACTTCAGTAGCAACAGATCGTGTCCTAGGGGAAGAATCCTCAGCTGTCCGTGCCAATATGCTCCGACAGCTATTACAAGAGGTAGATAGAAAAGAGAAGTAAGATGAACTATTCAAAAGCATTGAATGAATGTATCGAAAGTGCCTACATGGTTGCGAGCCATTTTGGAGCTCGTTATCTAGAGTCTTGGCATTTATTGATTGCCATGTCCAATCACAGTTATAGTGTGGCAGGTGCAACTCTAAATGATTATCCATACGAGATGGACCGTTTAGAAGAGGTTGCGTTGGAACTGACTGAAACGGACTATAGCCAAGACGAAACCTTTACGGAATTGCCTTTTTCCCATCGTTTGGAGGTTCTCTTTGCAGAAGCAGAGTATGTGGCCTCAGTGGTCCACGCAAAGGTGCTAGGGACAGAGCATGTCCTCTATGCGATTTTGCATGACGGCAATGCTTTGGCGACTCGTATCTTGGAGAGGGCTGGTTTTTCTTATGAAGACAAGAAAGATCAGGTCAGAATTGCTGCTCTTCGTCGCAATTTAGAAGAACGTGCTGGTTGGACAAGAGAAGACCTTAAGGCTTTGCGTCAGCGCCATCGCACGGTAGCAGACAAGCAAAATTCCATGGCTAATATGATGGGCATGCCTCAGAATCCAAGTGGTGGTCTGGAGGACTACACGCATGATCTGACGGAGCAAGCGCGCTCTGGCAAGTTAGAGCCAGTTATCGATCGTGACAAAGAAATCTCACGTATGATTCAGATTTTGAGTCGGAAGACCAAGAACAATCCTGTCTTGGTTGGAGATGCTGGTGTCGGGAAAACAGCTCTGGCACTTGGACTTGCCCAGCGTATTGCTAGTGGAGATGTACCTGCGGAAATGGCCAAGATGCGCGTTCTAGAGCTTGATTTGATGAATGTTGTTGCGGGGACACGTTTCCGTGGAGATTTTGAAGAGCGTATGAACAATATCATCAAGGATATCGAAGAAGATGGCAAAGTAATCCTCTTTATCGATGAACTCCACACCATTATGGGATCTGGGAGCGGTATTGACTCGACTTTGGATGCGGCCAATATCTTGAAGCCAGCCTTGGCACGTGGAACTTTGAGAACGGTTGGTGCAACCACTCAGGAAGAGTACCAAAAACACATCGAAAAAGATGCAGCCCTTTCTCGTCGTTTTGCAAAAGTGACGATTGAAGAGCCAAGTTTAGCTGACAGCATGACCATTTTGCAAGGTTTGAAGGCGACTTATGAGAAACATCATCGTGTGCAAATCACAGATGAAGCTGTCGAAACAGCAGTTAAGATGGCGCATCGTTATTTGACCAGTCGTCACTTGCCAGACTCTGCTATCGACCTCTTGGATGAGGCGGCAGCAACAGTGCAAAACAAATCCAAGCATGTGAGAATGGACGAATCCGACTTGAGCCCAGCTGACAAGGCCTTGATGGATGGCAAGTGGAAACAAGCAGGCCAGCTAATCGCAAAAGAACAAGAATTGCCTGTCTATAAAGACTTGGTGACAGAATCTGATATTTTGACCACCTTGAGTCGTTTGTCAGGTATCCCAGTCCAAAAGCTGACGCAAACAGATGCTAAGAAGTACCTTAACCTCGAAGCGGAACTGCACAAACGTGTCATCGGTCAAGATCAAGCTGTTTCAAGTATTAGCCGTGCGATTCGTCGCAATCAGTCAGGTATTCGCAGTCACAAGCGTCCGATTGGCTCCTTTATGTTCCTAGGGCCGACGGGTGTCGGTAAGACCGAATTGGCAAAAGCTCTGGCAGAAGTCCTCTTTGATGACGAATCAGCCCTTATCCGCTTTGATATGAGTGAATATATGGAGAAATTTGCGGCTAGCCGTCTCAATGGAGCTCCTCCGGGCTATGTGGGCTACGAAGAAGGTGGGGAGTTGACCGAGAAGGTTCGCAACAAACCATACTCAGTGCTCCTCTTTGACGAGGTAGAGAAGGCCCATCCAGATATCTTCAATGTCCTCTTGCAAGTCTTGGACGACGGTGTCTTGACAGATAGCAAGGGTCGTAAGGTTGACTTTTCAAATACCATTATCATCATGACGTCAAACCTTGGTGCGACGGCTCTTCGTGATGACAAGACTGTCGGCTTTGGCGCGAAAGACATTCGTTTTGACCAGGAAAATATGGAAAAACGAATCTTCGAAGAGTTGAAAAAAGCTTATCGACCAGAGTTTATCAACCGTATTGATGAAAAGGTGGTCTTCCACAGCTTGGATAGCGACCACATGCAGGAAATTGTCAAGATCATGGTTAAACCATTGATTGCTAGCCTCGCAGAGAAGGGCATCGATTTGAAACTACAAGCTTCGGCACTGAAGTTGCTAGCTAGTCACGGTTACAATCCAGAAATGGGAGCCCGTCCACTTCGCAGAACCCTGCAAACAGAAGTGGAGGACAAGCTAGCTGAGCTCCTCCTCAAGGGAGAACTAGTAGCAGGCAAGACTCTCAAAATCGGTGTAAAAGCTGGACAATTGAAATTTGATATTGCTTAAAAATGGAGAATCAGGAGCAATCCTGATTTTTTTCATCATCTTTTTATAAAAAATAATAAAAAACTATTGACAAAACGAAAATATAAGATATAATAAAAACATAGAAAAATAAAAATATAAAAAATTATAAAAAGGCGAGCATGTATGAAAAAGAAAACAGCAGTCGTATTTGGGACCTTTGCCCCTCTCCATCAGGGGCATATCGATTTAATCCAGCGAGCAAAGCGTCAGTGTGATCAGGTCTGGGTAGTCGTTTCAGGCTATGAGGGAGACAGAGGGGAGCAGATAGGCTTAACTCTTCAAAAAAGATTTCGCTATATCAGAGAGGCTTTTCGTGACGATGAGTTGACCTCTGTCTGCAAGTTAGATGAGACCAACCTTCCCCGTTACCCTATGGGCTGGCAGGAGTGGTTGGATCAGATGTTATCGGAGATTTCCTATGATGAAGCCCAGCAAGAACTGATCTTTTTTGTAGGAGAATGTGACTACCAGCAAGAGCTATCTAAACGTGGATTTGGCACCGTCTTGCAAGAAAGAAAGTTTGGTATCTCAGCGACTATGATTCGAGAAAATCCAAGCAAATATTGGAAATACATCGCTCAACCCTTCCGACGTCAGTTTACAAAGAAAGTCTTGATTATGGGAAGTGCCAGCAATGGGAAGACTACTTTAGCAAAGGATTTGGCTAGGTATTACGATGCGCCCGTTAGTCTGGAATACGCGCGTGAGTACCAGATCAAAAACAATGTCCGCGACGATGAATTGACTCCAAAGGATTACTACTATCTCCTGTTGGGACAGTATGACCAAACCTCTAAGTTAATCGATAGTAATGCCAATCGAGGCCTAGTGATAGCTGATACCAATTCATTGGTAACCAAGGGCTACTATGACTATTACATGGAGACTGAGGACCAAGGGGACTTATCAGGAGAAACCTTTGACAATCTCTTTGCCTCTATCTTGGCCAAGGAAAAATGGGACTTGATTCTCTTTGTGCAGCCTGTTGGCTCCTATGTCAATGACGGGTTTAGAGATATGACAATGGCAGAAGACCATATTCGTCATAGTTTTTCCCAGCATTTGGACCAGATGAGAGAGCGATATTTAACCAACATTCCACTAGTTTATCTAGCTGAGGGTTACCTAGGCAATTATGAAGCAGCAAAACTGGCTATTGATGCCATTTACCAAGCAGATTAGGAGAAAATTATGAAAAAACTAACTGAAAAAATCACACAATTTATCGAAAACTTTAAAAATGTCCATGCGGAAGCCCGCAAGATTGGTTTTGCAGGAACCATGCGCTTGCTCTGGAAAGATCTCTTTGTTGGTCGTAGCCTTTTCCAGTGGTTATACCTCATCGCCTTGTCAAGTGTTCCCTTAATCTTAGAGTTCACGCAAAATACAGAAAGCCATGACTGGCTGAGCTTGTTTGCATCTTGGACTGGGATTGTCTGTGTTATCTTGGTAGCAGAAGGGCGTGCAAGCAATTATCTCTTTGGGGCTATTAACTCAGCTATTTATTTAATTTTGGCTATGAATGCGACTTTTTATGGTGAAGTCTTGACGACCGTTTACTTCTTTGTCATGCAGCCGATTGGTCTCTATGCTTGGTTGTCCAATCGTATCAATGACCAAGGAAAACCAGAAGAATCCCACTTTGAAGCCAAGAAATTATCTGTTCTTGACTGGCTCAAGTACTTGGCCTTGACTGCTATTATCTGGATTGGCATGGGTTTGGCTTATCAAAGTATCCATAGTGCTCGCCCTTTCCGTGATAGTGTTACCGATGCGACCAATGGTGTTGGTCAGCTCTTGATGACACGTCTCTATCGTGAGCAATGGATTTTCTGGATTGCAACCAATCTCTTTAGTATCTACCTCTGGTGGGGTGAAAATATCCATATCCAAGGTATGTACTGGGTTTACACACTCAACAGTCTAGTGGGATGGTACCAATGGACCAAGGCGGTTCGAAAGGAGGCTTAAAATGGGAGACACGAAGATTCCAGCAGGGATGACGGAAAAAGAATATTATGAAATCCATGCCAATCAGGAGGAGTTTTTAGGCTGGTACTACAAGCAGGAACTCCCTCAATATGAAAAACCAAGTGTGACAGTAGATATGGTGGCTTACTGCTTTGTCGAAGGAAAGATCAAGCTCTTGCTGATCCGTCGCAAGGCTCACCCTTATCAAAACTGTTTGGCTCTGGTTGGAGGCTTTATGGATAAGGGAGAGGATGCTGCACATGCCTGTCAGCGCGAGGTGAGAGAAGAAGTCAATCTCGATCTTCCTTTAGAAAAAATCGAGCAATTGATGACTGTATCGACTCCCGGTCGTGATCCACGAGGCTGGACGGTGACCATCGCCCACTTGGTTTATTTGCCTAGTCGCGCATTAGACCTTGTTCAAGCAGGAGACGATGCCAAGGATGTCGTTTTCGTAGATGTCGATTTTCAGACAGGCAAATGCTTCCTTGAGGGAGTAGAGTTGGAGGAGCAAGCCTTCGCCTTTGACCATTATGCTATTATCCAAGAGTCCATCAAACGAATCCAAGGCCGTCTCGACTGGAACCCAACTTTCCTCTATCTCCTGGAGGAGGAGTTCACTGTCTACGAAGGGACTGAACTGGTTAATCTCATCAATCCCGGTCGTCCCATCGTCAGCAATAATTTCCTCGTAAAATATGGGGAATATGTAGAAGAAGTTGGACTCAAACGAGTGCCTAAAAAGAAACCAAGAAAAACATATCGATTGAAATAAAGAGGTTGGGACCAAAATCCCGATCTCTTTGTTTGTCCTTATTAGATTGCTTTTCTGTTGTGACTGTTTTTATGAATGGCTATCTTTCTTAGAATGGCTCAACATGTGAGTAAAGAAGTCTTTGTATCGATACTTGAGATAGTTCTCATGCAAAAATAACAAGACAATATAGACGATCATAAAGATCATTGTCAGATAGAATACATCAAATGCAGTTCGCGAATAGTAAGAGGCTTTTTGTTAAGAGCTAATAGCTCTCAAAATCAACCAAGGAAGATACTTGAAATACTTGTTTGCCATAAGAATCTACCCCCTACCTTCTATATCCTATTTCAATAGTATTGTAGTCCAATGCAAGCGAGTACACAAGAGTGATGCAAAAAATATGACTCTAATCTAGGAAATTTTTCTATTTTTTCGTTTCGATTACGAATAGAAATAGTAGAGAAAACAATTTTTAAAATAGTTTCTCTAAATAGTTGACAGATTCAAGGCCTAATGTTACAATTATATTACAAAAAGATTTCTTAACATTTCAAAAATGTTACAAAGGAGTAGAAATATGAAAAAGAAAACCTATATCAAATTGATGGCAGCGACTGTATTGGCTTCTACCTTGCTACTGGGAGCTTGTGGAAATAAAAACGAAACCACTCAAACCAGCAGCTCTGCCAAGACAAGCCAATCATCAAGTTCTAAGGCAGCTTCTTCTAACAAAGAAAGCAAGACTCAAAAATCTTCAAGTTCAGCTTCATCTGAAAAAGCTCCAGCATCTTCTGACCAGTCTTCTACAACAGCAGATCAATCACAAGCGAAACCAGCTCCTGAATCAAGACAAGAACAAGCAACTCCTAGTCAACCAGCCCCTTCTCAGGCTCCGTCAACTCAGCAAGGTTCTCAAGCCCAGTCTAACCAGTCAAGCTATGACCCGACAACTGACCGCAAACTTCAAGACAAGCAAGCAGAACACAACAAACGCTACAAGGGAGTTTTAACCATGGTGGATGGTGACTTCTCAGCAGCTGCAGGCAACTGGAAGGGAGCGAATGGCGAAACGATTACGGTTTCATCAGGGGGGCAATTCACAGTAGAAACTGCAGATGGAAAGAAAGAAAGCTATTCTATCAGAGGGTACTCTTACACTCTTGATGATGGCAAGTATAATGCCAAAATCGGTGGAGGAAAAATCATCCAAATTACAACAGGTGCGGATGGTAAAGTTTCGAGTGTTGCCTTGATTCAATAATAGTATCTAGGATTTCCTTGGATAAAAAAACCGTAAACTTCAAGTAAGTTACGGTTTTTTGTGTATTAAGCTTTGTCTAGTTGTAAGAGGGCTTCAATTTCTGCTAGGGTGCTAGCTTGGGAAATGGCTCCACGAAGTTTGGCTGCACCAGATGTTCCCCGAAGGTAGTGAGGAGCGAGTCCACGGAATTCACGAACTGCGACGTTTTCTCCTTTGAGGTTAATCAAGCGTTTCAAGTGTTCGTAGGCGATTTTCATCTTGTCTTCAAAGGTCAAATCAGGAAGAATTTCTCCTGTTTCAAAGTAGTGATTGATCTGGTTGAAGAGGTAGGGATTTCCCATGGCTGCGCGACCAATCATAACAGCGTCAGCCCCGACTTCTTCGATACGCTGTTTGGCTTCTTGGACCGTACGGATGTCACCGTTGGCGATAAATGGAATCTTGGTTAGGGCTTGGGCTACGTCGTGCAAGGTCTCAAGGTCAGCGTGACCAGTATACATTTGTTCTCGGGTACGGCCATGCATAGCGAGGGCAGAGACACCAGCAGCTTCAGCAGCGAGGGCATTCTCCACGGCTAGGGATGCATCAGACCATCCCGTACGCATTTTGACGGTGAGGGGGATATCAAGGACAGATTGGACCTTGTTGATGATAGAGTAGATCTTGTCTGGGTCCTTGAGCCACATAGCGCCAGCTTCATTCTTCACGATTTTGTTAACTGGGCAGCCCATGTTGATATCGACGATATCGGTCTTAGTATTTTCTTGGATGAATTCTGCTGCGCGTGCGAGGCTGTCTTCATCGCTACCAAAAAGTTGGATAGAAACTGGGTTTTCGCCTTCATCGATATGAAGCATGTGTAGAGTTTTTTCGTTATTGTATTGGATTCCCTTGTCAGAGACCATTTCCATGACAACGAGTCCTGCACCGAGCTCTTTTGCGATGGTACGAAAGGCTGAGTTAGTTACACCAGCCATGGGAGCTAAAACGGTACGATTGGGAATCTCAACATTGCCAATCATAAAGGGTGTATTAAGATTTGTCACGAATGAGTTCCTCCAGGTCGTTTTCATCAAAGTTGTAAGTAGTTTGGCAGAATTGACAAGTGATTTCTGCTCCGTGGTCTTCCTCTTTCATTTCCTCCAGGTCTGAATTTGGAAGGCTGGCAAGAACGTTTAAAAAGCGGTCTTTGCTGCAGTCACATTGGAAACGGATTTCTTCTTCAGATAGGCGTTTGTAGGATTCGTCACCGTAGATAGCCTTGAGGAGAGCTTCGATATGGTCGTCGCTTTCCAGAAGTGTCGAGATAGCTGGCATTTCTTGGATACGTTTCTCAAAGCGAGCAATCTCCTCTTCCTTGGCTCCTGGCAAAACTTGGAGAAGAAAACCACCGGCAACTTCGACCTTGTCGTCTTTGTCTAAAAGGACATTGAGGCCGACTGCTGAAGGAGTTTGTTGGCTTTCTGTCAGGTAATAGGCCAAGTCTTCACCGATCTCCCCAGAGATGAGAGGAGTCATGGAGTTGTAGGGATTTCCAGTACCGTAGTCTGTGATAACGAGAAATTGACCATTTCCGACAAAAGGTCCGACAAGGACTTCACCAGTTGCAGTCTTTTTAATGTCAACACCTGGATTTTGTACATAGCCTTTGACATTTCCCTTGGTATCTGCAACCGTGATGATGGCACCGAGATAGCTCGTTCCAAGAACTTTAATCGTTAGCTTGGTATTTCCTTTTTCATTGGCTGCGAGAATTTGGCTAGCGATAAGGGTACGACCAAGTGCGACAGTTGAACTGGCTTGGGTTTGATGTTTTTCTTGAGCAGTGCGGACGGTTTCCGTGCTATCAAGAACGAAAGCACGAAAAGAACCACTTTCTGATATTGTTTTAATAATTTTATCCATAGCTACTATTTTAGCATAAAAATGCCCAAAGGGGGAGTCGTGTGTTTGCTGCCATCTCTTTAATTGTTTAATGTATGATAATGGGTGTCAGGATTTCGAGGAAAAGAGATTTTTGAAAACAATTTTTATTAATATTTTAACTTGTCTTAAAATAAGCTAAAACGAACTTTTAAGTTATGGTAAACAGTTGAAAAAAAGGTTGATAAAGTGGTAAAATGTTAGGAAGATAAGATAGTAAATGCATAGTTGCATAGCTTTTTTGAAAAATCATAGAAAATTGAACACACTAACGATGGGAAAACACAGAAAATTGTATATGTTTTTGGGACAGACCGTCCTATATTTTGTAATCTTACTTGGTTTACTTTATTTTTTTAGTTACCTTGGTCAGAGCCAGGGAACCTTTATTTATAATGAGTTCTAGTTTGAAGGAGAAAATGAACTGTGTCTAATAAACCGATAAAAGATATGATTGAAACGATTGAGCACTTTGCTCAAACACAGCCAACATATCCCGTCTACAATGTTTTGGGGCAAGAGCATACTTATGGTGATCTGAAGGTTGATTCGGATAGTTTGGCTGCAGCTATTGATCAACTTGGCTTGCCTGAGAAATCACCAGTCGTCGTTTTTGGTGGTCAAGAGTATGAAATGTTGGCAACTTTTGTAGCGCTGACTAAGTCAGGTCATGCCTACATTCCCATTGACAGCCATTCGGCCTTGGAACGAGTTTCTGCTATTGTAGAAGTAGCAGAGCCAAGCTTGATTATTGCCATTTCAGACTTTCCGTTGGAGCAGGTTTCTACACCGATGTTGAATCTAGCTCAGGTTCAAGAAGCCTTTGCTCAAGCTTCTAGCTACGAGATCACGCATCCAGTCAAGGGCGATGATAACTACTACATTATCTTTACTTCTGGTACGACTGGTAAGCCAAAGGGAGTGCAGATTTCCCATGATAATCTCCTCAGTTTTACTAACTGGATGATTACGGACAAGGAATTTGCGACGCCAAGTCGTCCACAAATGCTGGCTCAGCCACCTTATTCATTTGACCTGTCTGTCATGTACTGGGCACCAACATTGGCACTAGGTGGTACGCTTTTCGCTCTTCCTTCAGCCCTTACTCAGGATTTCAAAAAGCTCTTTGCGACGATCTTTTCATTGCCAATTGCTATCTGGACCTCAACGCCTTCCTTTGCAGATATGGCCATGTTGTCAGAAGATTTCAATAGTGAGAAAATGCCAGGCATTACGCATTTCTACTTTGATGGTGAAGAATTGACGGTCAAAACAGCTCAAAAACTGCGCGAGCGTTTCCCAAATGCCCGTATCATCAATGCTTACGGCCCAACAGAAGCGACAGTAGCCCTGTCAGCTGTTGCCGTGACGGACGAGATGTTGTCGACTCTCAAACGCCTCCCAATCGGCTATACAAAAGATGATTCTCCAACCTTTATCATTGATGAGGAAGGTAAGAAACTGCCAAATGGCGAACAAGGAGAAATCATCGTATCTGGTCCAGCTGTTTCAAAAGGCTATATGAATAATCCTGAAAAAACGGCAGAGGCCTTCTTTGAGCTCGAAGGTCTTCCAGCCTACCACACAGGGGATGTAGGAACTATGACAGATGAGGGCTTGCTTCTCTACGGTGGACGCATGGATTTCCAGATTAAGTTTAATGGTTATCGTATTGAGCTTGAAGATGTCTCTCAAAATCTCAATAAATCTCGCTATATCGAGTCGGCTGTCGCTGTCCCACGTTATAACAAGGACCACAAGGTACAAAATCTGCTGGCCTATGTCATCCTAAAGGACGGTGTGCGTGAGCAGTTTGAACGTGATATCGATATTACCAAGGCCATTAAGGAAGATCTGGCAGATATCATGATGTCCTATATGATGCCGTCTAAGTTTCTCTATCGAGACAGTTTGCCACTAACGCCTAATGGTAAGATTGACATCAAGGGCTTGATCAATGAGGTAAACAATAGATGATGGAGCTTTATAAACAGCTACCTCATTTGGAACCTTATGGCAATCTTTATTATTTTTTGTACGTGATTGCTGCGACCTTACCGATATTTATCGGGCTCTTTTTCAAGAAACGCTTTGCCTGGTATGAGGTGCTCGTTAGTCTCTTCTTTATCGTCACCATGTTGGTCGGTGGAAAGACGAATCAAATAAGCGCTCTTATCCTTTATGTTATCTGGCAAGTACTGCTTGTATTTTTCTACAAAAGGTACAGGAAACGACGGGATAGTAAATGGATATTTTACCTGGTTAGCTTTTTATCTCTATTGCCAATCGTCTTTGTGAAAATATCTCCTGCTATTCATGGACCTCAATCTTTGTTTGGCTTTTTAGGGATTTCTTACTTAACCTTTCGTGCAGTTGGGGTTATCGTTGAGTTGAGAGACGGTGTCATCAAGGATTTAACGATTTGGCAATTCTTACGTTTTCTTCTCTTTATGCCGACCTTCTCAAGTGGTCCCATTGATCGTTTTAAACGTTTCAATGAAAATTATGAGACCATTCCTGAGCGAGAAGAGTTGATGGATATGCTAGAAGATGCTGTCAAGTATATCATGCTAGGTTTTCTCTACAAGTTTATCTTGGCCCATATTCTAGGAGAGACATTATTGCCTCCGTTGAAAAATTTAGCCTTGCAGACAGGTGGTTTCTTTAATCATTATGCTTTGGCGGTGATGTATACCTTTGGTTTAGAGTTGTTCTTTGACTTTGCGGGCTACTCTATGTTTGCTTTAGCCATCTCCAATTTGATGGGGATTCATAGTCCTATCAACTTTAATAAGCCCTTTTTATCAAGGGATTTAAAGGAATTTTGGAATCGTTGGCATATGAGCCTGTCTTTCTGGTTCCGTGACTTTGTCTTTATGAGAATGGTTATGGTGTTGACCAGAAAGAAGGTCTTTAAAAATCGAAATGTGACCTCAAGTGTGGCCTATATCCTCAATATGCTGATTATGGGATTTTGGCATGGTGTGACCTGGTACTATATCGCCTATGGACTTTTTCATGGGCTTGGGCTGGTCATCAATGACGCTTGGCTTCGTAAGAAAAAAGCGCTCAATAAAGAACGGAAAAAAGCTGGGAAGGCTTCCTTACCTGAGAATCGCTGGATTCAGTTGCTTGGCATGGTTGTTACTTTCCATGTCGTGATGGTTTCATTCTTAATCTTTTCTGGATTTTTGAATGATTTATGGTTTAAAAAATAGAAGGATATAAAAAATGGATATCAAATCAGAAGTTATTGAAATTATTGATGAGTTGTTTATGGAAGATGTTTCTGACATGATGGATGAAGATCTTTTTGATGCCGGTGTCTTGGATAGCATGGGGACGGTTGAATTGATTGTTGAGATTGAAAATCGTTTTGATATTCGTGTTCCAGTGACGGAGTTCGGTCGTGATGACTGGAATACGGCTAATAAAATCGTAGAAGGTATTACGGAGTTAAAGAATGCTTAAACGCTTGTGGCTGATCTTCGGGCCCATCCTCATTGCTGGATTTTTGGTTCTTCTACTTATCTTTTTTTATCCAAGTACAACAAGCCATAATCTGACGGAGGAGAAGTACTCTGCTGCTTCCATCAGTAGGGAAAGTTTTAAAGAGAGAAGCCAAAAAGTGAGGGCCCTTACGGATCCCAATATGCGTTTTGTCCCCTTTTTAGGGTCAAGTGAATGGATTCGATTTGATAGTGTCCATCCAGCTGTTTTAGCAGAAAAATACAATCGTCCCTACCGCCCTTATTTTCTAGGTCAGGCAGGAGCGGCCTCGCTTAACCAATATTTTGGTTTGCAACAGATTCTGCCAGAGATTGAGGAAAAGCAGGCGGTGTTTGTCATCTCTCCTCAGTGGTTTACAGAGACAGATTACGAGCCCGCAGCGTTTCAGAGATTCTTTAATAGCGATCAGTTGACAGCTTTTTTGGAAAATCAATCTGGGGACATTTCGGCTAAGCATGCTGCGACGCGTTTGTTGAAGCAGAATCCGAGTGTGGCATTGAAAGGCATCCTTCAAAAGCTTTCAAAAGGAGAGGATTTGTCAGATGCTGATCGACTTATCATCAACCTCTTTGCACGATTCAATGAAAAGCAGTCCTCTCTTTTTGGTCAATTTTCCATTCAGGGGAAACTCAAGTACAAGGAACATGTAGAAAACTATTTAAAAGATCTTCCTGATCAGTTTTCCTATGACACTTTAGAAGAAATTGCCCGTAAGGATGCAGAGGCAAATACGACCAATAACGATATGGGGATGGAGAATCATTTCTACACGTATGAGGTCAAAAAAGACTTAAAAAAATGGGAAGGGTATCAAAAAAATTATAACTTCCTAAAGTCGTCTGAATACAATGATTTGCAGCTGGTTCTCAATCAATTTGCCAAATCAAAGGTTAATGTCCTCTTTGTTATCCAGCCCGTCAACAAGAAATGGATGGAATACACAGAACTCAGTGAAGAAATGTATCAGCATGCAGTGGAGAAAATTCGTTATCAGTTAGAAAGTCAAGGCTTTACCAATATTGCTGACTTTTCTACAAAAGGAGGAGAACCTTACTTTATCAAGGACACCATTCACTTGGGTTGGTTGGGTTGGTTGGCTTTTGATAAGGTTGTCAATCCCTTCTTGACGGATCCAAAACCAGCTCCAGACTACAAGATGAATGACCGCTTCTTTAGCAAGGACTGGGCGACCTATGATGGAAACATCAAAGATTTCCAATAAACCAAGATGAAAGTTTGGGATTTGAACCCAAGCTTTTTTTGTTTGAATAGCGAATGTTTTAGATGAAAATAAGTCAAAGGTTTCAAATTTTCTAGAAATATCGTATAATATAAAGGAAAAAAAGAAAAGAAAAGGATTTCAAAATGAATAAACGTTTCTTATTACCCGTCTTGTCAACAGCCCTACTGGCCCCAGCTTTTTTGGCTGGACAGGTCTATGCTGAAGAAGCAGCTGCCCCTGCAGGAAGTTCAGCAGTTGTAGCAACTCCTGCAACTCCAACAACAGAGGCGGCAACTCCCACAAGTGCTGAATCGGCGGAAGCAAAGGAAGCTCCTGTTGAATCTCCTAAAAGCGAAGAAAAAGACACCGTTATCTTACACACCAATGATGTCCATGGTCGTATCGTAGAGGAAAAGGGAGTAATTGGAGATGCTAAGCTAGCGACTATCATCGAGCAGGAACGTGCGAAATCAAATCAAACGACTCTCGTCGTAGATGCTGGAGACGCCTTCCAAGGTTTACCGATTTCCAACTCTACTAAGGGTGAAGCACGCGCTGAAATTCTCAATCAGATGCAGTATGATGCCATGGCAGTAGGAAACCATGAGTTTGACTTTGGCCTTGATGAAGTTAAAAAATACAAGGAAATCTTGAAATTCCCATTACTCAGTTCAAATACTTATGTCAACGGAGCTCGTCTTTTTGAAGCTTCTACAATCGTTGATAAAGATAAGACTGTGGAAGGTGATGAGTTTGTTGTGATTGGTGTGACAACACCTGAAACAGCTACTAAAACCCACCCTAAAAACATTAAAGGGGTAACTTTTACTGACCCAATATCAGAAGTCAATAAGGTCATTGAAGAAGTTCAAGCCAAGGCGCGTGCAGAAGGTAAGGACTACAAACACTATGTGGTGCTTGCTCATCTGGGTGTAGATACTACAACTCCAGTCGAGTGGCGTGGTTCAACCTTGGCAGAAGCCCTATCTAAAAATCCTCGTCTCAAAGGCAAACGTGTGACGGTTATTGATGGACATTCTCACACAGTAGCTTCCACAACTTATGGAGACAATGTTACCTATAACCAAACAGGAAGCTACCTTCATAATGTTGGAAAGGTTATCTACAAATCACGTCAGCTTTTGGGCAATCCAACTCAGATTGCGGCTGCTGATGCTAAAAAATTACCAGCCAATCCAACAGTTGAAAAACTAGTCAAAGACATTAAACAAAAATACGATGCTGAAAATGCTGTTGAAGTCGTTTCAAACAGCCCTGTAGAACTCAACGGAGATCGTGAAAATGTTCGGGTTCGTGAAACCAATCTTGGAAACGTCGTAGCGGACTCCCTCTATCAGTATGGTCGGACAGGATTTAGCCATCCGACTGACATCGCTGTGACAAATGGTGGTGGCTTGCGTGAAACTATTGTAAAAGGCAAACCGATTACGAAAGGGAATGTCATTGCGGTTCTTCCATTTGGAAATACCATCTCACAAATCCAAGTGACTGGGCAACAAGTCTTGGATATGTTTGAAAAATCACTCGGATCTATCTTGCAGGTCGATAAGGATGGCAAGAAGGTCTTGGATGAGAACGGGCAACCATTGTTAGAGCCAAGTGGTGGCTTCTTGCAAGTTTCAGGTGTGAAGGTCTACTATGATACCAACCTACCATCAGGGAAACGTGTCTTGGCTATCCAGGTCAAAAACCGCACGACTGGTCGTTATGATCTCCTAAACCTCGCAAAAACCTACTATCTTGCAACCAATGATTTCCTAGCTGCGGGTGGCGATGGCTACACGATGTTAGGTGGTGCGCGAGAAGAAGGTCCTTCTATGGATGCAGCCTTTGAAGAGTATCTGAAAACTGCTGATTTGACCCAGTATGAAAAGATCAATCCGAACTCACGGACGATTTCTGTGGATTCTAAAAACTTCAGTCTACCAGCAGAAACGCCTCAAACGAATGCAGCTGCTAACGATGCGACTACAAATGTGCCATTGACTTATGAGGTGGCAGGTCAATTTAGCAAGAAGGCAGTTGTCTCAGAAAAAGCTCTCCCAAATACAGGAAGTGAACAGTCCATCTTCTTACTCTTGATGGGAATGGTAGCTGGTTTGGCAGGTATCTTATCGAGCCGAAAACCAAAGCTAAAATAGGTTAAATTTCACATCTAGAAGAGTCTAGGGAAACGTTTTTACGCCTTTTTCCCTTGATTCTTTTTTTGTTTATGATATAATTAACCAGTAAAGAATCGGTGGCTATCTATGTTTTTTACGAAAAGATAGCTAGGGAAGGAGTAACATATGAGACAGCTTGCACAGGAAATCGATAACTTTTTAAACGAGGTGATCCTGAGATCTGAGAACCAGCATGAAATTCTGATTGGGCATTGCACAAGTGACGTAGCCTTGACCAATACTCAGGAACACATCCTCATGCTCTTGTCAGAAGAATCCCTAACCAACTCGGAGTTGGCCCGTCGCCTTAATGTCAGTCAGGCGGCAGTGACCAAGGCTATCAAATCTTTGGTCAAAGAGGGCATGTTAGAGACATCCAGAGATCCCAAGGATGCGCGTGTGATTTTTTATCAACTGACAGAGCTAGCTCGACCAGTAGCGGCAGAACACCACCACCACCATGAGCACACACTCTCAGCCTATGAACAAGTAGCAAATCAGTTTACTCCAAATGAACAAGAAGTCATCCAGCGGTTTTTAACTGCTTTAGTAGGAGAAATCAAATAATGCGGTATATTACAGTAGAGGACTTGTCTTTCTATTATGACAAAGAACCTGTCCTCGAGCACATCAACTACAGTGTTGATAGTGGGGAGTTTGTCACCCTGACTGGTGAAAATGGAGCTGCCAAGACGACGCTGATCAAGGCTAGTCTAGGCATCTTGCAGCCAAGATTTGGCAAGGTAACCATCTCAAAGACAAACACTCATGGGAAAAAGCTTAGGATAGCTTATCTTCCCCAGCAGATTGCCAGTTTTAATGCTGGTTTTCCAAGTACGGTTTATGAATTTGTCAAGTCGGGTCGCTATCCGAGAAAGGGCTGGTTCCGTCGTTTGAATGCCCACGATGAGGAGCATATCAAGGCCAGTCTAGACTCAGTTGGTATGTGGGAACACCGTGACAAACGAATTGGCTCCCTCTCTGGTGGACAAAAACAACGGGCAGTTATTGCACGGATGTTTGCTTCTGACCCAGATATCTTTGTCTTGGATGAGCCGACGACAGGGATGGATGCGGGGAGCAAAAATGAATTTTACGAACTCATGCACCACAGTGCTCACCATCATGGCAAGGCCGTCTTGATGATTACGCATGATCCTGAGGAGGTCAAGGCCTACGCAGACCGCAATATTCACCTAGTGCGTAACCAAGACTCACCGTGGCGTTGTTTCAACGTTCACGAGAGCGATCAGGAGGTGGACCATGCTTAGTTTACTATCTTATGACTTCATGCAGCGGGCCTTTCTGGCTGTCATTGCTATGAGTCTTTTCTCGCCAGTCCTTGGGACCTTCCTTATCTTACGTCGTCAGAGTCTCATGAGTGATACACTGAGCCACGTGTCGCTATCTGGTGTAGCCTTTGGTCTAGTTTTGGGAATTTCTCCAACTATTTCGACCATTGTCATTGTCTTGATCGCAGCGATTTTTCTGGAGTATCTCCGTACGGTTTACAAGAATTTTATGGAAATCGGGACTGCCATCCTCATGTCAACAGGGCTTGCAGTCTCCCTTATCGTGATGAGTAAGGGGAAAAGTTCGAGTTCTATGAGTCTGGATCAATACCTCTTTGGTTCGATTGTGACCATTAGCCAGGAGCAGGTCATTGCCCTCTTTGTCATTGCTGCAGTCGTTTTGCTCTTGACTTTCTTATTTTTGCGACCAATGTATATCCTGACTTTTGATGAGGACACGGCTTTTGTAGATGGCTTACCTGTCCGCACTATGTCTATCCTCTTTAACATGGTGACAGGGGTGGCCATTGCCCTTATGATTCCTGCTGCAGGGGCACTTTTGGTATCGACGATTATGGTCTTGCCAGCTAGTATTGCCCTTCGTCTGGGGAAAAACTTCAAATCCGTTATGTTGCTAGCTAGCGGTATTGGCTTTTTGGGAATGGTAGCGGGACTTTATATTTCCTACTATGCAGAAACACCTGCTAGCGCTAGTATCACCATTATCTTTGTAGCTGTCTTTTTGTTAGTCAGTTTATTGAAACGTTTTATCAAATAGGAGAATAAAATGAAAAAACTTAGCTTACTACTAGCTAGTCTATGTACCCTGTTTTTAGTGGCTTGTTCCAATCAAAAACAGGCAGATGGGAAGCTAAATATCGTGACAACCTTTTACCCTGTCTACGAATTTACCAAGCAAGTTGCGGGAGATACTGCTAATGTAGAACTCTTAATCGGCGCTGGGACAGAACCCCACGACTATGAGCCATCTGCCAAGGCAGTTGCCAAAATCCAAGATGCAGATACCTTTGTCTATGAAAATGAAAACATGGAAACCTGGGTTCCCAAATTGCTAGAATCCTTGGATAAGAAAAAAGTGAAAACCATCAAGGCGACAGGTGATATGTTGCTCCTGCCAGGAGGTGATGAAGAAGAGGAAGGCCATGATCACGGTGGTGAAGGTCACCATCATGACTACGATCCCCATGTTTGGTTATCACCAGTCCGTGCCATTAAGCTAGTAGAGCATATCCGAGACAGCTTGTCAGCAGATTATCCTGAAAAAAAAGAGACCTTTGAGAAGAATGCTGCTGCCTATATCGAAAAATTACAAGCTTTGGACAAGGCCTACACAGATGGCTTGTCTCAAGCTAAACAAAAGAGTTTTGTGACCCAGCATGCTGCCTTTAACTACCTTGCCTTGGACTACGGCCTCAAGCAAGTATCGATCTCAGGTCTCTCACCAGATGCAGAACCATCAGCTGCTCGTTTGGCAGAATTGACGGAGTATATCAAGAAAAACAAGATTTCTTATATCTACTTTGAAGAAAATGCCTCTCAAGCTCTTGCCAATACACTCTCAAAAGAAACGGGTGTCAAACTAGATGTGCTCAATCCGCTAGAAAGTCTGACAGAGGAAGCGACAAAGGCTGGTGAGAACTATATCTCTGTGATGGAGAAAAACCTCAAGGCTCTCAAGCAGACAACAGACCAAGAAGGACCAGAAATCGAGCCAGAGAAGGAAGAAAGCACCAAGACAGTTCATAACGGTTACTTTGAGGATGCAGATGTCAAAGACCGCACCTTGAGTGACTATGCTGGTAGCTGGCAGTCGGTCTATCCTTTTCTTGAGAATGGGACCTTTGATCAAGTCTTTGACTACAAGGCTAAGTTGACTGGCAAGATGACCAAAGATGAGTACAAGGCCTACTATCGGAAAGGTTATCAGACAGATGTGACTAAGATAAACATCACGGATAACACCATGGAGTTTGTTCAAGCTGGCCAAAGCAAGAAATTCACCTACAAGTACGTCGGCAAGAAAATCTTGACTTATAAGAAAGGCAATCGTGGCGTGCGCTTTCTCTTTGAAGCGACCGATGCGGATGCTGGACAGTTCAAGTATGTTCAGTTTAGCGACCACAATATCGCTCCAGTTAAGGCAGAACATTTCCATATCTTCTTTGGAGGCATCAGCCAAGAAGCACTCTTTGAAGAAATGGATAACTGGCCAACCTACTACCCAGATAACTTATCTGGTCAAGAAATCGCCCAAGAAATGTTGGCGCATTGATGCAAGAGAAGATCCCGCAAATTTGCGGGATTTTTTGATTGAAACGATTATCTGAGTAGGTTGCGGGCGGTATAGTACTACAGCTGTGCTGTTCGCAATGTGATAAAGCTGTCATTCATTACTTAGTAGACTTTGGGTGATTCTAACTAACTGGCGAATGCAAAAGTTACGATTGTACAAATTATAGAATCTTTTCAGGGGATTTAGGAAGGAATCTTAGTCATATTGACGCTGCTATTACTTTTTGTTATAGTCAAGGAGAGGGCAGTCTAGAACAATAGTTTATTCACAAGCTGTGGATAAGTCGGAGGAAGAATGATATACAACTTTGAGTGTTGAAGTATCCTGCTAATAGTCTCCTATACTAGTGACTTTTTAGAAAGGTAGTAGAAACCCTAGCGCAGAGCTATTTAAAAAAGGCATGTCTAGGGTGAAAGCTTCCAAGTCCAAGAGTTGGCTTCTGTAAAAGCTAGTTTTTAGGCATGTTTTCCTATCCACAACTTGTGGATAACTTTGTGAACAAGAGAAAGAGATATGAGATGATGACGAACATAAAACCACATGGGCCATTACCAAGTCAGGCGCAGCTGTCTTATTTAGAGGATGAACTAGCTGCCTTTATCCATTTTGGCCCCAATACCTTTTATGACCAAGAATGGGGGACAGGTCAGGAGGAGCCTGAACGCTTTAATCCGACTCAGTTGGATGCGCGTGAGTGGGTTCGAGTACTCAAAGAAACAGGTTTTAAAAAGCTAATTTTGGTGGTCAAGCACCACGATGGTTTTGTCCTCTATCCGACAGAACATACAGATTATTCGGTCAAGGCTAGCCCTTGGAGGGATGGAAAGGGGGACTTGCTCCTTGAGGTTTCCCAAGCTGCAACTGAGTTTGACATGGATATGGGAGTGTATTTGTCTCCTTGGGATGCCCATAGTCCCCACTATCATGTGGACCGAGAAGCAGACTACAATGCCTATTATCTGGCTCAGTTGAGGGAAATCTTATCAAATCCTCAATATGGGAATGCTGGTAAGTTCGCTGAGGTTTGGATGGATGGTGCACGAGGAGAAGGGGCCCAGCAGGTCAACTATGAGTTTGAGACTTGGTTTGAAACTATTCATGACCTACAAGGGGATTGTTTGATATTCTCAACAGAGGGAACTAGTATTCGTTGGATTGGCAATGAACGGGGCTATGCAGGGGATCCCTTGTGGCAAAAGGTGAAACCAGACCAGCTGGGGACAGAGACTGCATTAGATTACCTACAGCACGGTGATCCCTTAGGTACGCTGTTTTCAATCGGTGAGGCAGATGTTTCCCTTCGCCCGGGTTGGTTTTACCATGAGGATCAGGATCCCAAGTCTCTCGAGGAATTGGTCGAAATCTACTTTCACTCAGTAGGGCGGGGAACACCTCTCTTGCTCAATATTCCGCCAAACCAAGATGGGCTCTTTGATGAAAAAGATATCCAGCGACTGTATGAATTTAGAGCCTACCGTGACGCACTCTATAGAGAAGATTTGGCTTTGGGAGCCAAGGTATCTGTCCCTGCTCTATCCCTAGACTATGCCTGTCAATATCTGACAGATGGACTGGAAACTAGTTTATGGGCAAGTAATGCAGAGTTGCCAATCCAATTAGAGCTCGATTTAGGATCACCTAAAACTTTTGATGTGATTGAGTTAAGAGAAGATTTGAAGTTGGGGCAACGCATCGCTGCTTTCCATGTTCAGGTAGAGTTGGATGGTGTCTGGCAGGAGTTTGGATCTGGTTATACTGTTGGCCACAAACGTCTCTTACGAGGATCGGTCGTTGAGGTGCAGAAGATACGTGTGACCATTACAGAGGCACAGGCTTTGCCTTTGTTGACCAAAATTTCACTCTATAAAACACCTACCTTGTCTAGAAAAGAAGCTATTCATCAAATAGAGTTCTCAGAAAAAAGTCTGGCTGTGACCAAGGGAGAAAATGCCTATTTTACAGTTAAGCGCAGAGAATGTAGTGGCCCTTTAGAAGCTAAGATTTCAATTCAACCGGGGACGGGTGTGCATGGTGTCGCTTATCAGGATGAGATTCATGTCCTTGCGTTTCAAGCTGGTGAGACTGAAAAAAGGCTGACGCTACCAACCTTGTATTTTGCAGGAGATAAAACCTTGGATTTCTATCTGAACCTAACGGTGGGTGGTCAGCTTGTGGATCAACTTCAAGTCCAAGTTTCATAAAAGAAGAACCTTTGCGCCATGCAAAGGTTCTTTTGGTTATGAGTGATTTGGTAGCCAGCTGAGGGTGAAGGTTAGTTGCTCAGCTTTCAAGAGGTCTTGGTGTTGGATGCTAGATACAGGGGTCTTGTCCAAGTGACACTCTTTGACAAAGTTGAAATGGCTGTAGTTTTGCTCGGCATGGATATCCAGCCATTTATTTTCCTTAGCCAGGTAGATACGGAGGTGGCCAAAGAGAGGGATTCCGAGATCGTAGCTGGGCTTGCCCGGACAGGTCGGATAAAAACCAAGAGCTGACCAGATGTACCAAGCCGAGAGACTGCCATTGTCCTCATCGCCAGGATAGGCTTGCCAGCTTGGGTGAAAGGCTTTCTGACGCAGGGTCTTGATGAGAAGGGCAGTGTAGTCGGGGTAGTCACTGTAGCGGAAGAGATAAGGGATGTGGAAGCTAGGCTGGTTGGAAATGGCGATTTGCCCAAAAGGAGCGGTAGCCATCTCGCTCATTTCATGAATCTCGTAACCATAGCCTGTCGTCTCAAAGAGAGGAGCGTCCTGACAGGTTTTCAAAAGATAGTTGCTAAAGGTTTCTTTTCCACCCATGAGCTTGCGCAAACCTGAGATGTCATGGAGGACGCCTAAAGTCGCTTGAATGGCAGAGCATTCGGCGTAGTCGCGTCCCCAACTATAAGGAGAGAAGTCAGGGCGGAAGTTTCCTTGACTGTCTCGCGCTCGCATGTAGCCTGTCTCAGCGTCAAATAGATGGCGGTAATTTTGTGACGTAGCCTTGTAAGTTTCAGCAATGCTATTCTGACCAAGTTTCTCGGCACAGTTGGCGATACAAAAGTCACTATAGGCGTAGTCTAAGGTATGGCTGACGCTTTCGTGGTGGTCGGTAGAGAGGTAGCCTAGTTCTTGGTATTGGGCTAGTCCGTGGCGACCATTGATGCCGAGAGGGTCGGACTTGCTGGCTGTTTCAAGCATGGCTTGGAGCAGTTCTGCTTCTAGGTCAGGGGCCATGTCCTTGCAGGCGCTATCTGCGATAATGCCATCTAGCAGGGTACCGGGCATCATGCCACGTTCATCTGGAGCTAGCCATTTTGGAAGGAATCCAGTATCGCGGTAGCTATTGAGGAAACCTTCTAGAAAGCGGTGATAGTGTTCCGGTATGATAAGGGCAAAGAGGGGGAAGGTAGTGCGGAAGGTATCCCAGAAACCATTGTTGCTAAAGAGGACACCGGGCTTGACAGTACCAGTAGACAAATCCATGTGGATGGCCTGCCCTGACTCGTTCACCTCATAAAATGTCTGTGGGAAGAGGAAGAGTCTGTAGAGGCAGTGGTCAAAGAGGGTTCGGTCAGCCTCTCCTGCCTCAAGTACATCAAAACGATGGAGGAGATCTTCCCAGTCCGCTTGTGCACTTACTTTACAGCTATCAAAGTTCTTTTGAGGTAGATTAAGCAGCGCTTGAGAAGGAGAAATAAAAGAAGTCGCTAATTGGATCTCAGCATGACTGTCTGCGAGGTCAATTCGCCAGTCTCCGCTCTCTTGGTTGACAGCAAGAATATCCGTATTCATTTGTAGGGCGGTGAAGAGTATCAGTGGATTTTTATTGGTCTCTGTTTTGCCTTCTTGTCTTAGGGCCAGAGTCTGCTTATCTACTTGCTTTACTGTCAGTTTATCTGCTGCGTGAAGATAGAGGGAGAGAGCCTTTCCTTGCTTTTGCTCTAAACGAATAGAAGCACCGTAGCAAGTCGGTGTGAGCTGGGTTTCAATCTGATAGCGCAGAGAAAAGAGTTTCAAATGGTGAGGCTGGAAGCAAGCTTTATCTATATCATAAGAAGACTGGCGGTGAAAGAGACTGTCTCCCCCAAGCTTGCCTGTGACGGGTGTTAAGAGCAACCAAGAATAATCACCAATCCAAGGGCTGGGCTGGTGGGTTAATCGAATTCCCTGAAAGATGGGCAGATGCGGATCGAAAAACCAAGCTCCCTCCTGGTCACTGGTCTGGGGCACAAAATAATTCATCCCAAAAGGCACGCCTGTATAAGGCAGGGTATTTCCCCGAGAGAAGGCCTGCTTGCTAGCAGTACCAAAGCGGGTATCGATAGTTTCAAGTAGTGGTTTCATGATTATCTCTTTGTAAACGTTTTATATTTTATATAGTATAACATGAAATGAACAAAAAAGCTTCAGATCAATATAAATTCCTTAAAGCTTGATCATCTATGATATGAATGGTACGACGAACTTTTCGAATATAGTGATGTTCTTCAAAAATCTTAAATTTTCGCGAAATAGTTTCGGGCCTCGTTCCAAGGTAACTGGCAAGTTCCTTTTCTGAAATTGGCAAAGTGAAGGTGAGTTTAGGATTGTTACTTTTTCCGGTAAGGTGAATAAGATAGCAAGCAAGGCGTTGTTCTATTTTTTCAAAGGCTAATAAGGTGACTTGTTCTTCTGTATGAATTGCTTTTCTGGCATTAAGACGTAGAAGTTGCCAACTAAAATGTGGAAAACTCTGGAGAAGGTATTGAAAATCCTTTTTATGAATGACACAGATTTCTGTAGAGACCAAGGCTTCCCCGTAGAGATCCTGATTATTCTCTCCAAAGAGATAGTTTTCTCCTTCGTAATTTCCTTTTCCAACGATACGGATATATTGTTCGATTCCATCATTAGTCAGACGATAGACCTTAAATTGTCCTCTATTAACAATGATTAAAGTTTCTTCGTCAAAGGGTGAGAAAATCAACTCGCCCTTTTTAAATTTCTTATGGTGAAACAGACTATGAATGCCCTGAAGTTCATCATATGATAGTGTGCTAAAAAGAGGGACTGTATAAAAGCATGGTTGGGACATAGAAACTCCTAATTTTGAATAAATTTATAGAAACTTGACGAATATCAATTTTTTTATCATTTAGATACAGTAAAATAAAAAACACAATATATAGAGTTTGTTGTTTTGCAAAACACAATATATTGTATCAAAAAAGGAGAAGTCATGCAAAGAATTAGATTTTATTATATTAGTTTAAGTGGGAATACGAGTTCCTTTGTCCAGCGGATCAGTCAATATATAAAAGCGACGTATCATAGAGAAGTTGAGTCTTTGAATGTAAAAGATTTAAAAGGGGAGGCAATCACAGTAGATGGTCCCTTTGTCAGTTTTTTACCAACTTATCTAGAGGGAGGAAATGGAATTGATACTGGTTTCCAAGAAATTCTGACGGGAAATCTTCGAAAATTTTTAGAGTATCAA
The DNA here is from genome assembly GCF_002096335.1 of Streptococcus oralis subsp. dentisani. Taxonomy (GTDB): domain Bacteria; phylum Bacillota; class Bacilli; order Lactobacillales; family Streptococcaceae; genus Streptococcus; species Streptococcus oralis_Z. The sequence goes on along the minus strand of NZ_NCUW01000029.1, from coordinate 56,481 downwards.
GGAAATTTTCGTTATTGTCTAGGAATTATTGGGAGTGGTAATCGAAATTTCAATAAGCAATTCTGTCTAACGGCTTTTCAATATGCAGATCAGTTTGGCTTTCCTGTTATAGATGTTTTTGAATTACGCGGGACAGATGAAGATGTAGAGAGGATCTCCAAACATATTTTAGCTAGTTTTGAGAAAGCGGAGGAAAAAATAGATGTCAGCTACTAAGGATTATTTTGTTTTGAACAATATGGTGAACATTCCAATTGATGGTGAAATTCCTCTTTACTATGATAGAGAGGCCTTAACAGACTATTTAAAGAATGAAATTGAACCTCATACGATGCATTTTTCAAGTCTGAAAGAACGTCTCCAGTATTTAATTCAAGAGGATTATGTGGATGAAGAGGTTGTGGGCTTGTACCGTGGAGAGTCTGGTGAGATTGATAGTGATTTTTTAGAGGGCTTATATCAAAAAATCAAAGAACATGATTTTACCTTTAAGAGTTTTATGGGAGCTTATAAATTTTATAATCAATATGCACTAAAGACTGATGATTCAAAGACCTATTTGGAATCGTTTGAGGATCGGGTGTTCCTTAATGCCCTCTATCTAGGAAATGGCGATCAGAACCTGGCGACAAAAATTGCGGAGGAAATGATTACCCAACGGTACCAACCAGCGACCCCCACATTCTTAAATGCAGGAAAAAAACGGCGTGGTGAGATGGTTTCTTGTTTTCTAATAGATCTCGATGACTCTATGTTATCTATCGGACGTGGGGTCAACTCTGCTTTGCAACTTTCTAGGCTTGGTGGTGGGGTTGGAGTGAATTTATCGAACCTACGTGCGAGTGGTTCTCCTATAAAAGGAATTGAACATGCTTCTTCGGGAGTACTTCCTGTAATGAAACTACTAGAAGACTCTTTCAGCTATAGCAATCAGCTAGGACAGAGAAATGGGGCAGGGGTCGTTTACTTGAATGTTTTTCATCAGGATATTCTCTCCTTTTTATCGACAAAGAAGGAGAATGCAGATGAAAAAATTCGTGTTAAAACCCTCTCTCTGGGGTTGGTCGTTCCGGATAAGTATTACGAGCTGATTAAAACAAATCACCCCATGTATCTGTTTAATCCTTATCATGTTGAAAAAGTCTATGGAAAACCTTTTTCGTACGTAGATATCACGGCTGAATACGACCGATTGGTTGCAAATCCAGCTATTGAAAAGACAGTTGTTCAAGCGAGAGAATTGGAACAGGAAATTTCCCGCTTGCAACAAGAGTCTGGCTATCCTTATATTCTAAATATCGATGTCGCTAATCGCGCGAATCCCGTCAAAGGGAAAATCATTATGAGTAATCTTTGTTCAGAGATTTTGCAACCACAGACTCCATCCGTATTGAATGATGATTTGTCCTATCATGAGGTGGGAACGGATATTAGTTGTAACCTTGGCTCAACTAATATTGTTAATTTACTAAAATCTGAAGATTTTGCTGCCTCTGTTGATACAATGGTTCGTGCCTTAACGACTGTTACGGATCTAGAGTCTGTTGAAGAAGTGCCTACAGTAAATAAGGGAAATCGTCTCTACCATACGATAGGACTGGGAGCGATGGGATTACACACAGCTTTTGCTTTGCACCAAATCAAGTATGGTTCAAAAGAATCTCTAGAATTTACAGAAGCTTACTTCTTGGCATTGAATTATTATTCTTTAGTATCCAGCAATAGAATCGCAAGAGAGCGGCATGAGACATTTTATGAATTTGCGGATTCGAGCTATGCCGATGGAAGTTACTTTTCACCATATGTAGAGCAGGATTTTGTATTTAGATTTCCTAAGATAGCAGCCATTTTTAAGGATATTCCTATTCCAACGAAAGAAGATTGGAAGGTACTAAGGGAGAAGGTCATGAAAGATGGTCTCTACCATCGAAATCGTTTAGCAGTGGCGCCTAATGGTTCTATTTCTTATATCAACGAAACGAGCGCTTCTCTTCACCCAATTACTCAGTTGGTAGAAAATCGGCAGGAAAAGAAGGTGGGATCGATCTTTTATCCCGCTCCGTATCTGTCCAATGATACCTTACCATTTTATGAGACTGCTTATAACATGGATCAGCGTAAAATTATTGATGTGTATGCAGTCGCACAAAAACACATTGATCAGGGAATGAGTCTGACTCTCTTTATGCGTTCTCAATTACCTGAGGGACTATATGAATGGAAAACTAAGGAAAATACAATGCTAACGACACGTGACTTGAATCGCCTTCGGAATTACGCATGGCGAAAAGGGATAAAATCACTTTATTATGTTAGAACCTATACAGAGGATGATGAATTTAGCAGTGTAAATAGCTGTGAATCTTGTATGATTTAAGGAGAGAAGATGTCAAAAAAATTTCTATACTACAAAGCAATCAACTGGAATGAGATTGAGGATGAATTGGATAACGCTACGTGGGAGAGGGCGACATCGTTATTTTGGTTAGACAATCGAATTCCAATTGAAAATGATAAACCTGCTTTTAACCGTTTGTCGGTAGAAGAGAAGCAAGAATTAAATCGTTCGCTGATCTTTCTTGCGAATTTATCAACTTACCAGTCGCTAGAGGCAGAGGAGTTTATACGGCATAGTGAACGCTCACAACAGGAGGTTGCCATTGTAAACAATCTTCAGTTCACTGAAATGGTAAGTACCAAGGCTTATAATACTATTTTATACTCCTTTAATGAGGACGAACAGGAGGTGGCATCCTTATTTGAGTGGGTAGATCAACATAAATTAGTAGTAGAGCGACTAGAAAGAATCGACACGGTATATCATAGTAAAAATGCGATTCAGAAGCGCTTTATGGCTACTTGTGTTGAAGGAATCATGACGTATAGTCAACTTGCCTTTTTGATGAAATTGTGGATTCAAAAGGGCTTTACTAATCTTGGCGAAATGGTGAAAATGATTCTCTTGAATGAGTCATTGCATTGTGACTATCTGATACATAAAGTCAATCTTCTTTTGGCAAGAATGGATAGAGCTGACCAAATCTCATTTCAAACCTGGGCTGTTGAAATGATTGATAGAATCTTAGAAACAGAGGGGAAGATTATTTGTGAACTTTATGTAGATGCTGACATTCAAAAATTGACGCGGAACCTTGTACAAAGAGAAGCCAATCGTTTGTTAGAGAGTATCGGTGTCGAAGAGAGGTACCCAGTTGATAGGGAAATTCTCTCTGCGCTTGATCGAGTATTGAACAGACTGAGAAAGCACGAGCTTCTCGGGCAGATGTCTATTCATAGGATAGAAGAATCACGTGATGATGACTATGATTTTTGAGGAGGATTTATATGTTACATCGGACATTGAATTGGAAAGAAGTCGAGGATGAGTTAGACGACTATGTTTGGGATAAAGCTACGGCACAATTTTGGATTGATACTCGTGTTCCAGTATCAAATGACTTGCTTGATTGGAAGCAACTATCAAATCCGGAGAAAGAGGTTGTCAAGAAAGCGGTTGGAGGCTTGGCTTTGCTCGATACGCTTCAATCCGAAGAGGGGTTGTATTCTATTAAACAGCACGTTCGAACTCGCAAGGAGAGAGCGGTTCTGAGTGATTTTACATTTATGGAATCTATCCATGCTAAGACATACGGTACCATATTGATTTCGTTAAATACTTTTAAGGAAATTGAGAAAATATATGATTGGATGAATCAGGATCCTAAAATGCAGTATAAAGCCCAAAAGATAAATGAGATGTATCAGCATGGAACCCCTCTACAGGTGATGGTTGCGAGTGTGTTTTTAGAAGGAGTCCTATACTATAGCAACTTTTTCATACCGCTTTGGTATCGTGGACAAAATAAATTAGCTAATCTAGCAGAGTTAATCAAATTAGTAATTAGGGACGAATCCGTACATGGGACTTATCTGGGATATAAGTTTCGCTTAACCTTTGATGAGCTCTCAGAAGCAGAACAACATGAGTTCATAACTTGGATGTATCGTTTTTTAGATGATCTTTTAGAAAATGAGTTTGCATATACGGATGAAGTCTATGCGCCTATTGGTCTGGCGGAAGAAATAAAGGTATTTGTTAAATACAATGCCAATAAAGCGCTACAAAATATGGGCTTTCAAAGTTACTTTTCGGATATTATAGCGTCTGATGTGAATCCGATTGTCATGAATGGCATTTCGATTGAAACGGCCAATCATGATTTCTTTTCTCAAGTGGGTGCGGGATATCTAATGGGAAATGCAGAAGCAATGCTAGATGATGACTACGATTTTTAGAATAGACGAAACGATTCCAACGGAAATCTCTACATAATTTTTTCATAAGTTTGTTTCAAAACGCCTTTAGTTTGTGTATATCTTTTGGAGGCGTTTTTTTTTATACTGAACATGAAACTTGTTTGAAAGAGGAAACTGCACGATGATTTATTCGAAAGAAATTGTTAGAAAATGGTTAGACGAAGTAGCAGAGCGGGCCAAGGACCATCCGGAGTGGGTGGATGTCTTCGAGCGTTGCTACACAGACACCTTGGACAATACGGTTGAAATCTTAGAAGATGGCTCAACTTTTGTACTCACTGGGGATATTCCTGCCATGTGGCTTCGGGATTCGACAGCCCAACTTAGACCCTACCTGCATGTGGCTAAAAAAGATCCTCTCTTGCGTCAGACCATTGCAGGTTTGGTCAAGCGTCAGATGACCTTAGTACTCAAAGACCCGTATGCCAACTCCTTTAACATTGAGGAAAACTGGAAGGGCCACCACGAGACTGACCACACCGACCTTAACGGTTGGATTTGGGAACGCAAGTATGAGGTGGACTCGCTTTGCTATCCTTTGCAACTGGCCTATCTCCTTTGGAAAGAGACTGGCGAGACCAGTCAGTTTGATGAGACTTTTGTCGCAGCGACCAAGGAAATTCTTCATCTATGGACAGTGGAGCAAGACCACAAGAATTCTCCTTATCGTTTTGTCCGTGATACGGACCGCAAGGAAGACACCTTGGTAAATGATGGATTTGGACCTGACTTTGCAGTGACAGGGATGACCTGGTCAGCTTTCCGACCGAGTGATGACTGCTGTCAGTATAGCTATTTGATTCCGTCCAATATGTTTGCCGTAGTAGTCTTGGGGTACGTGCAAGAAATCTTTGCAGAACTAGACCTAGCTGATAGTGAGAGTATTATTGCTGATGCTAACCGTCTCCAGGCTGAAATCCAAGAGGGCATCGAAAACTACGCCTACACCACCAACAGCAAGGGTGAAAAGATTTACGCCTTTGAAGTGGATGGTCTAGGAAATGCTAGCATCATGGATGATCCAAATGTACCAAGTCTACTGGCTGCTCCCTATCTTGGTTACTGCGATGTTAATGACGAAGTTTATCAAGCTACTCGTCGCACCATTCTGAGTCCTGAAAATCCATACTTCTACCAAGGAGCATACGCTAGCGGTCTCGGAAGTTCCCATACCTTCTATCGTTATATCTGGCCAATCGCCCTTTCTATCCAAGGTTTGACAACAAGAGATAAGGCGGAGAAGAAATTCTTGCTGGATCAGCTGGTTGCTTGTGATGGTGGGACAGGTGTCATGCACGAAAGCTTCCACGTAGATGATCCAACGCTCTACTCTCGTGAATGGTTTTCATGGGCCAACATGATGTTCTGTGAGTTGGTCTTGGATTACTTGGATATCCGCTAAGGAGCAGACTTTTGCTCAACTGATTCTAGGAAAGAATCACAAATATATTTTTAAATTTAAGTTAGAATGAGGTTTTACTTCATGGAAAATGTTGTTGTACATATTATTTCTCACAGTCACTGGGATCGTGAGTGGTACTTACCTTTTGAAAGCCACCGTATGCAGTTGGTGGAGTTATTTGACAATCTTTTTGATCTTTTTGAAAATGATCCTGAGTTTAAGAGCTTCCACTTGGATGGTCAAACTATTGTCCTGGATGACTACTTGGAAATTCGCCCTGAAAATCGTGGCAAAGTCCAACGTTACATTGACGAAGGCAAACTCAAAATTGGCCCCTTCTACATCTTGCAGGATGACTACTTGATCTCAAGTGAAGCCAACGTCCGCAATACCTTGATTGGCCAAGCAGAATGTGCAAAATGGGGCAAATCAACCCAGATTGGTTACTTCCCAGATACTTTTGGAAACATGGGGCAAGCTCCTCAAATTCTTCAAAAATCAGGTATTCACGTGGCAGCCTTTGGACGTGGTGTGAAGCCGATTGGCTTTGACAACCAAGTCCTCGAAGATGAGCAGTTCACTTCCCAGTTTTCAGAAATGTACTGGCAGGGTGCAGACGGAAGTCGTGTCCTCGGAATCCTCTTTGCCAACTGGTACAGTAACGGGAATGAAATTCCAGTGGATAAGGACCAAGCCTTGACTTTCTGGAAACAAAAATTGGCAGACGTGCGTGACTACGCTTCGACCAACCAATGGTTGATGATGAACGGATGTGACCACCAGCCTGTACAGCGAAATCTGAGTGAGGCCATTCGTGTGGCAAATGAACTCTTCCCAGATGTGACCTTTGTGCATAGTTCATTTGATGACTATATCCACGCAGTAGAAAGTGCCCTACCGGAGCAACTATCAACGGTTACAGGTGAGTTGACCAGTCAAGAAACAGACGGTTGGTACACACTTGCCAACACTTCTTCTTCCCGTATTTACCTCAAACAAGCCTTCCAAGAGAACAGTAACTTGCTGGAGCAAGTAGTGGAACCATTGACTGTCATCACTGGCGGGCATAACCACAAGAACCAGTTGACCTATGCTTGGAAAGTCCTTCTACAAAATGCGCCCCATGATAGTATCTGTGGCTGTAGCGTGGACGAAGTTCACCGCGAGATGGAGACACGTTTTGCCAAGGTTAACCAAGTCGGAAACTTTGTGAAAACTAACCTTCTCAATGAGTGGAAGGGTAAAATTGCAACCCAGGAAGCTCAAAGCGACTATCTCTTTACGGTCATCAACACTGGCTTGCATGACAAGGTCGATACTGTCAGCACAGTGATTGATGTGGCGACTTGTGATTTCAAGGAATTGCACCCAACAGAAGGTTATAAGAAAATGGCAGCCTTGACCTTACCAAGCTACCGTGTCGAAGACTTGGAAGGACATGCTGTAGAAGCGAAAATCGAAGATTTGGGAGCTAATTTTGAGTATGATTTGCCAAAAGACAAGTTCCGTCAGGCTCGTATCGCTCGACAAGTGCGCGTGACAGTACCTGTTCATCTGGCACCACTTTCTTGGACAACCTTCCAATTGCTTGAGGGAGAACAAGAACACCGTGACGGTATTTACCAAAATGGAGTGATTGATACGCCATTTGTAACGGTAAGTGTGGATGAAAACATCACAGTCTACGACAAGACAACTCATGAAGCTTATGAAGATGTTATTCGCTTTGAAGACCGTGGTGACATCGGAAATGAGTACATCTATTTCCAACCAAAAGGAACAGAGCCTATCTACGCAGAACTCAAAGGCTATGAAGTCTTGGAAAATACAGCACGTTTTGCCAAGATCTTGCTCAAGCATGAATTGACAATTTCAGTAAGTGCAGACGAAAAACTGGATGCGGAGCAGAGAGGTATCATCGAGTTTATGAAGCGTGAGGCTGGACGTTCAGAAGAGTTGACAACCCTTCCTCTGGAAACAGAGATGACCGTCTTTGTTGACAATCCACAAATTCGTTTCAAGACTCGCTTTACTAACACAGCCAAGGATCACCGTATCCGTCTCTTGGTTAAGACACATAACACACGTCCAAGCAATGACTCTGAAAGCATCTATGAGGTAGTAACACGACCAAACAAACCAGCTGCTTCTTGGGAAAATCCTGAAAATCCACAACACCAACAGGCCTTTGTTAGTCTGTATGACGATGAAAAAGGGGTAACGGTAGCCAACAAAGGATTGCACGAGTATGAAATCCTTGGCGACGACACCATTGCAGTGACCATCCTTCGTGCTTCAGGTGAGCTAGGTGACTGGGGTTACTTCCCGACACCAGAGGCTCAGTGTTTGCGTGATTTTGAAGTTGAGTTTGCGCTTGAATGCCACCAAGCACAAGAACGCTTCTCAGCTTTCCGTCGTGCCAAAGCCTTCCAAACACCATTCACTAGTCTTCAGGTCGCTAAACAAGAAGGAAGTGTTGCTGCGACTGGTAGCCTCTTGAGTCATGCGGCACTCAGCTTACCACAAGTTTGCCCAACAGCCTTTAAAGTAGCGGAAAATGAAGAAGGATATGTACTCCGTTACTACAATATGAGTCAAGAAAATGTGCGCATATCTGAACACCAACAAATCATTCTTGACTTACTTGAGCGACCATATCCAGTTCATTCAGGACTATTGGCTCCACAAGAAATTCGTACAGAATTGATTAAAAAAGAAGACATTTAAGAGATTTGAAACTTCTCTAGAATGAGGAGACGGAACTCCCGCTGAGAAGAATTTCAAATGAAGTGAATAAGAAAAGAAAGGAGGGGCGAAAGAGTAAGGATTAACTACTGATTCGCCCCTTTTTTGGTGAAAATATGACGATTGCAACCATTGATGTCGGAGGGACTGGGATTAAGTTTGCCAGTCTGACTCCTGATGGGAAAATACTAGATAAGACAAGTATCCCAACACCAGAAACCCTAGAAGATTTACTGGCATGGCTAGACCAACGTCTATCAGAGCAAGATTATAACGGCATTGCTATGAGTGTGCCAGGCGCGGTCAATCAAGAAACAGGTGTGATTGAGGGCATCAGCGCTGTGCCCTACATCCATGGCTTTTCTTGGTATGAGGCGCTTGCCCATCATCAGCTACCTGTCCATCTAGAAAATGATGCCAACTGTGTTGGACTTAGTGAACTGCTAGCACATCCAGAGCTTGAAAATGCAGCCTGTGTCGTGATTGGGACAGGGATTGGCGGAGCTATGATTATCAATGGCAGACTTCACCGAGGTCGCCACGGCTTGGGTGGTGAGTTTGGCTATATGACAACCATTGAACCAGCTGAAAAACTCAACAACTGGTCGCAACTAGCGTCTACAGGAAACATGGTTCGCTACGTGATTGAAAAGTCAGGTCAATCAGACTGGGACGGACGCAAGATTTACCAAGAGGCTGCGGCTGGAAATGTCCTTTGCCGAGGAGCTATTGAGCGCATGAACCGTAATCTGGCGCAAGGCTTGCTCAATATCCAGTATCTCATCGACCCAGATGTCATTAGTCTGGGAGGCTCTATCAGTCAAAACCCAGATTTTATCCAAGGCGTCAAAAAAGCTGTCGATGAATTTGTCAAAACCTACGAAGAATATACGGTTGCACCAGTTATCCAAGCCTGCACCTATCACGCAGATGCCAATCTCTATGGTGCCCTTGTCAACTGGCTGCAGGAGGAAAACCAATGGTAATTTTTACAGGACTTAGTTCCAAACAAGTGCGAGCATTAGACTTGCTTAAAAAGCATATTTCGCTAGCAGATGTAGAGGTAGCAGTCGCTCAGTCTGACCAAGCCTCTATCTCTATCAAGGGTGAGGGTGGCCACTATCAACTGACCTATGGCAAACCGCACCAACTCTACCGTGCCTTATCCGTTCTAGCAACAGCTCTAGTAGAAGGTGATAAGGTAGAGATTGAAGAACAAGCTGCTTATGAAGATTTGGCTTACATGGCAGACTGTTCCCGAAATGCAGTGCTAAATGTCGCTTCTGCCAAACAGATGATTGAGGTCTTGGCTCTCATGGGCTACTCAACCTTTGAGCTTTACATGGAAGACACTTACCAGATTGAGGGGCAACCTTACTTTGGTTATTTCCGTGGTGCATACTCGGCTGAAGAGTTACAGGAAATCGAAGCCTACGCCCAGCAGTTTGACATGACCTTTGTGCCATGTATCCAGACTCTGGCCCATTTGTCAGCCTTCGTTAAATGGGGTGTCAAGGAAGTGCAGGAACTCCGTGATGTTGAGGATATCCTCCTTATCGGCGAAGAAAAGGTTTATAACCTGATTGATGGCATGTTTGCCACTCTGTCTAAACTGCAGACACGCAAGGTCAATATCGGGATGGACGAGGCCCACTTGGTTGGTTTAGGTCGTTACTTAATTCTGAACGGTGTTGTGGACCGTAGTCTCCTCATGTGCCAACACTTGGAGCGTGTGCTGGATATCGCTGATAAGTATGGTTTCCACTGCCAGATGTGGAGCGATATGTTCTTCAAACTCATGTCAGCAGATGGCCAGTACGACCGTGATGTGGAAATTCCTGAGGAAACCCGTGTCTACCTAGACCGTCTCAAAGACCGTGTAACCTTGGTTTACTGGGATTATTATCAAGACAGCGAAGAAAAGTACAACCGTAACTTCCACAACCATCACAAGATTAGCCAAGATATTGCCTTTGCAGGGGGAGCTTGGAAGTGGATTGGTTTCACACCCAACAACCATTTCAGCCGTCTTATTGCTATAGAGGCCAATAAAGCCTGTCGTGCCAATGACATCAAAGAAGTCATCGTGACGGGTTGGGGGGATAATGGTGGGGAAACAGCCCAGTTCTCTATCCTACCAAGCTTGCAAATTTGGGCAGAACTCAGCTATCGCAATGACCTAGACTGTCTGTCTGCTCACTTTAAGACTAATACAGGTCTTTCGGTTGAGGATTTTATGCAGATTGACCTAGCCAATCTCTTGCCAGATCTACCAGACAATCTCAGTGGCATCAATCCCAACCGCTATGTCTTTTATCAGGATGTTCTTTGCCCAATCCTTGACCAGCACATGACACCTGAACAGGACAAACCTCACTTCGCTCAGGCAGCTGAGATTCTCTCTGACATTAAAGAAAAAGCTGGGAACTATGCCTATCTCTTTGAAACTCAGGCTCAGTTGAACCAGATTTTAAGCAGTAAAGTGGATGTGGGACGACGCATCCGAGAAGCTTACAAAGCCGGTGACAAAGTCCGCTTGCAGCAAATCGCCAGAGAAGAATTACCAAAACTCAGAAGTGAGATAGAAACCTTCCACAAACTATTTAGCCACCAATGGATGAAAGAAAATAAGGTATTTGGCTTGGATACAGTTGATATCCGTATGGGCGGACTCTTGCAACGCATCAAGCGAGCAGAAAGTCGTATCGAGACTTATCTGGCAGGTCAGCTTGACCGCATCGAAGAATTAGAAGTCGAAATCCTACCATTCAACGATTTTTATGGAGACAAGGACTTCGCAGCTACAACAGCCAACCAGTGGCACACCATTGCGACAGCTTCGACGATTTATACGACCTAAAGGCATCTTTTCCGAGTCAGAATGTTTCTCGTGAAACCTATTTCTTATAAAAAACTTCTCCACATAAAATAATTTGTGGAGTTTTTTCTATAATTAGTAGTTTAACCTGACCTTCAAATAGGAGTATACTAATAATGTAATCGTTATCAAACCTAAAAATTCGATGAAATCAGTTTTTAGGAATAAAAAGGGAGGAAATTATGAAAAAGTTTTCAAAGACCTTGAGAGATAACTGGATCTTTCTCTTGATGGTTTTACCAGGGGCACTCTGGTTGATTCTATTCTTTTACATTCCAGTATTTGGGAATGTGGTCGCCTTTAAAGACTACCATATGACCAGTAATGGTTTCATAGATAGTATTGTGAATAGTAAATGGGTCGGGTTAGATAATTTCAGATTCTTGTTTAGTTCAAAAGATGCCTTTATCATCACTCGTAATACCGTTCTCTACAATCTCGGCTTTATCTTTATCGGTTTGATTGTATCAGTAGGGATTGCCATTATCCTCAGCGAGCTTCGCTCTAAGAGAATGGTTAAGATTTTCCAAACGTCTATGTTGTTCCCTTACTTCCTGTCATGGGTTATCATCAGTTTCTTTACAGATGCCTTCCTAAACATTGACAAAGGGGTTTTCAACCATTTCCTAACATCCATTGGTATGAAGGAAGTCAACTTCTACGCTGACTTAGGAATTTGGCCATACCTTCTCCTTTTCCTAGGTATTTGGAAAGGCTTTGGATATAGCAGTGTCATGTACTATGCGACAATCATGGGAATTGACCCAACCTACTACGAAGCAGCAACAGTGGACGGGGCTAGCAAGTGGCAACGTATTCGCAACGTAACCATTCCTCAGTTGACTCCACTTGTGACAGTCTTGACCATCCTTGCAGTCGGAAATATCTTCCGTGCAGACTTCGGTCTCTTCTATCAAATCCCACACAATGCTGGTCAGCTTTACAATGTAACCAACGTACTAGACGTCTATGTCTTTAATGGTTTGACTCAGACAGCAGATATCGGTATGGCTTCAGCAGCCGGTCTTTACCAATCCGTTGTCGGTTTGATACTGGTTATCCTATCAAACTTGCTTGCAAGACGAGTCGATCCAAACTCAGCTTTATTCTAGAAAGGAGGAGAATATGGCAGAAAAGAAAATTAAAAAAGAAAAAATCGATAATGTCGGCATTCACTCCTTTAGTAAGAAAGCGGATATCTTCTTTAGTATCATCTCTGGTTTGATTGCTCTTTCTTGTATCTTGCCCTTTATCTTCGTTATCATTATTTCAGTGACAGACGAAAAGAGCATTCTCCAGTATGGATATAGCTTTTTCCCTTCGAAGTTTGGTGTAGATGGATTCCAGTTCCTAGCTCAGTTTAAAGATAAGATCCTCCAAGCGCTCTTTATCTCAGTTTTTGTAACCGTAGTCGGAACAGTGACCAACGTCTTCATTACAACCACTTATGCCTACGCCATCTCACGTACAACCTTTAAGTACCGCAGATTCTTTACGATCTTCGCTCTTCTTAGTATGTTGTTCAATGCTGGTTTGGTACCAGGCTATATCGTGGTCACTCGCCTGCTTCAACTTGGTGATACCGTTTGGGCCTTGATTGTTCCCATGCTCCTTTCACCATTCAATATCATCTTGATGCGTTCCTTCTTCAAGAAGACCATTCCAGAAGCCATTCTGGAGTCCGCTCGTATCGATGGTGCCAGCGAAGCTCGGATCTTCTTCCAGATCTGTTTACCATTGTCACTTCCAGGTATCGCAACCATCACGCTTTTGACAGCTCTTGGTTTCTGGAACGACTGGTTCAACGCCCTTCTTTATATCAAGAGTGACAACTTGTATCCATTGCAATATTTGCTCATGCAAATCCAGCAAAATATGGACTACATCGCAAAAGCAGTCGGCCTATCTGGTCAACTGGGAGTTGCTCTACCAAAAGAAACAGGTCGTATGGCTATGGTTGTCGTTGCAACCCTTCCAATCGCGATTCTCTATCCATTCTTCCAACGCTACTTTGTTAAAGGTTTGACGATCGGTGGTGTGAAAGAATAGCACTTGCTGAGAAACACCGTTTCTCCCTTCCCAACTTCATCTTAGTGGACTGAAGTTACAAATTATTAAATCGTTTATAAGTTTAAAAATAAAAAAAGGAGTTTTTATCATGAAAAACTGGAAAAAATATGCTTTTGCATCTGCTAGCGTAGTCGCTTTGGCTGCTGGTCTTGCTGCTTGTGGAAACCTTACAGGTAACAACAAAAAAGCTGCTGACTCAGCTTCAGGTGAAAAACCTGTTATCAAAATGTACCAAATCGGTGACAAACCAGACAACTTGGATGAATTGCTAGAAAATGCAAACAAAATCATCGAGGAAAAAGTCGGTGCTAAATTGGATATCCAATACCTTGGATGGGGTGACTATGATAAGAAAATGTCTGTTATCACATCATCTGGAGAAAATTATGATATCGCATTTGCATCTAACTATGTCGTAAATGCTCAAAAAGGTGCTTATGCTGACTTGACTGATTTGTATAAAAAAGAAGGAGCAGAGCTTTACAAAGCACTTGACCCAGCTTACATCAAAGGGAACACTGTAAACGGTAAGATCTATGCAGTACCAGTTGCAGCTAACGTTGCATCATCTCAAAACTTTGCCTTCAACGGCGCTCTTCTTGCCAAATATGGCATTGACATTTCAGGTGTCACTTCATACGAAACACTTGAACCAGTCTTGAAACAAATCAAAGAAAAAGCTCCAGACGTAGTACCATTTGCGGTTACGAAGAACTTTATCCCATCTGATAACTTTGACTACCCAGTACCAAATGGACTTCCATTTGTTATCGACCTTGAAGGAGACACTACTAAGATCGTAAACCGTTACGAAGTACCTCGTTTCAAAGAACACTTGAAGACTCTTCACAAATTCTATGAAGCTGGATACATTCCAAAAGACGTAGCAACAAGCGACACTTCATTTGACCTTCAACAAGATACTTGGTTCGTTCGTGAAGAAACAGTAGGACCAGCTGACTACGGTAACAGCTTGCTTTCACGTGTTGCTAACAAAGATATCCAAATCAAACCAATCACTAACTTTATCAAGAAAAACCAAACAACACAAGTTGCTAACTTTGTCATCTCAAACAACTCTAAGAACAAAGAAAAATCAATGGAAGTGTTGAACCTCTTGAACACGAACCCAGAACTCTTGAACGGTCTTGTTTACGGTCCAGAAGGCAAGAACTGGGAAAAAGTTGAAGGTAAAGAAAACCGTGTCCGCGTCCTTGATGGATATAAAGGAAACACTCACATGTCAGGTTGGAACACTGGTAACAACTGGATCCTTTACATCAACGAAAACGTTACAGACCAACAAATTGCAGATTCTAAGAAACAATTGGCAGAAGCTAAAGAATCTCCAGCGCTTGGATTCATCTTTAACACTGATAGTGTGAAATCTGAAATCTCAGCAATTTCTAACACAATGCAACAATTCGATACAGCTATTAACACTGGTACTGTAGACCCAGATAAAGCAATTCCAGAATTGATGGAAAAATTGAAATCTGAAGGTGCCTACGAAAAAGTATTGAACGAAATGCAAAAACAATACGACGAATTCTTGAAAAACAAAAAATCATAAGACAAACTGATTTCGTGTATTCATTCCTAATTCCTAAAAATGTGATCACTGCCTTCCCTAGTTTCCTAGGGGAGGTAGTGATTTTTAGGATGTAAATAAAAAAATTGAGAGAATTATCTGCGATTCGCTATGGTTACTGATGAAGTGCAGTGGCAGGTCTCTCTACAATTTCCGGTCAAATAAATTGCATTCGTTTTCCCAAGTGGGTATACTAGTATAGTTGAATGAAAAATTCTGAAAATTTAAGAATAGAAAAGAGAACAAATCTTATGGCAAAAGATATTCGTGTCTTACTTTACTACCTCTATACTCCAATTGAAAACGCAGAGCAATTTGCGGCAGACCACTTGGCTTTCTGTAAATCAATCGGCCTCAAAGGTCGTATCCTAGTCGCTGACGAGGGAATCAACGGAACCGTTTCAGGTGACTACGAAACAACTCAAAAATACATGGACTACGTTCACAGCCTCCCAGGAATGGAAGACCTCTGGTTCAAGATTGACGAAGAAAATGAACAAGCCTTCAAGAAGATGTTTGTTCGCTACAAGAAAGAGATTGTCCACCTTGGTTTGGAAGACAACGACTTCGACAACGACATCAACCCACTTGAAACTACAGGTGCTTACTTGTCTCCAAAAGAGTTCAAAGAAGCCCTTCTTGACGAAGATACAGTGGTTCTTGACACACGTAACGATTACGAGTACGATCTAGGACATTTCCGTGGGGCTATCCGCCCAGACATCCGCAACTTCCGTGAGTTGCCACAATGGGTCCGTGACAACAAGGAAAAATTCATGGACAAGCGTGTCGTGGTTTACTGTACAGGTGGCGTTCGCTGTGAGAAATTCTCAGGTTGGATGGTGCGTGAAGGCTACAAAGATGTCGGCCAATTGCACGGAGGAATCGCAACTTACGGTAAAGACCCAGAAGTCCAAGGCGAGCTTTGGGATGGAAAAATGTACGTCTTTGACGAGCGTATCGCAGTTGATATCAACCATGTCAACCCAACCATCGTAGGGAAAGACTGGTTTGATGGAACACCATGTGAACGCTATGTCAACTGTGGAAATCCCTTCTGTAACCGTCGTATCTTGACATCAGAAGAAAATGAAGACAAGTACCTTCGTGGATGCTCACACGAGTGCCGTGTTCACCCACGCAACCGCTATGTTTCAGAAAATGAATTGACACAAGCAGAAGTAATCGAGCGCCTAGCTGCTATCGGTGAAAGCTTGGAAACAGTGGTAGCTCAGTAATCGCAGAGTAAATACCAAAAACTTTAGATGCTTCAAGCGTCTAAAGTTTTTTCATTATTTATTTGAAGCTTAGATTTTCATTATTAAGGTTTCGATTTTTTGTCCTTTCTTTTTGATGTGATATAATGGGGTTGAATAAATGGGAAAGGAGCAGGTCTATGTCTAAAGCTATCATGGAAGAAGTGGCAGCCTATCTGCGTCAGCATGCAGATGAAGAGCTGAGTCTGACCGATTTGGCTGAGCATTTCCATTATAGTCCTTTCCATCTATCCAGAACTTTCAAGAAAAAGATGGGTTTTTCTATCAAGCAATATGTGGAAGCTCTTAAGATGGAAAAAGGGATTCAGGAGATTGTAGAAAGCCGGCAAAATGTGACCGAGACCTCTATGGAAGCTGGTTATGATAGTCTAGGCAGTTTTTCCAATACTTTTAAGCGGCATACTGGACTTTCGCCTAAAAAATACTACCAAGAATCAACCAAGGCTTATGATTTTATGGTAAAACAGCTGGATGAGAAGGGAGCTTTGTTACATCAGGATCCCGACTGTAAAAGTGGCAATAGGCTGACTGTGGCGCTATCTTATCCTGAAGGGTATGAACCACGCCTTAGCTGTGTCGGACTGTTCAAAACCCGAATACCCAAAGAAGAGCCGGTTATCGGAGTAGCACTGAGTCAGGAGAGACAGTTTACTTTTGAAAATGTACCCGATGGTCGCTACTATCTTTTGGCCTGTGAATTGCTGGAGGATTTACGCCTAACTAAAAACTATGTCTTGAAGCATAACTTTCGCTGGGGCAGCGATGAGCCTCTCACTTTTGCAGGCGATAGCATCTATCAAGAGGAAATCAGCATGCGCAGGCCCTTGCCCAGTGATCCACCTATTACAGTTAATCTTCCAGTTTTAATCATGCGTTCCCTAGCCAAACAAGCGCAATTGAGAATAAGAAAATTTTTATCCTAATTGATAAACTGATACTAGAGATTTATTCTCAGTTATAAACAATTGGAGGAACAATAATGAAATTAGACGTGTTTTTAAGTTTTAATGGTCAGGCCGAAGAAGCTTTTCGTTTCTATGCGGATCTTTTTCAGACAGAGATAAAGGGACTTGTCCGAGCCAGTGAGATGATGGATCCAGCAGACCTTCCTGCAGAAAAACGAGATAAGATTGCCTGGATTGCCTTAGATACGGAAAACTTAACCCTGAATGGTGAGGATGTAGGTGTTTTTAATGACCTATCTATTCCTAGCAACCCTCAGCCCAATCAATGGTTGGTTCTGAGCCCAGATAGTAGAGAAGAAGCCGATGAGCTCTTTGCTAAGCTTGCTGAAGGTGGACGGATTCTCTATGCTCTAGAGAATCAAGCTTTTGCTAAGTTTTATGGCCGCTTGATTGACCGTTTTGGTATCGGCTGGGATGTGATGATGAAGTAGGGGAGAGCGATGGCATATAGTAAATCTTTGGCTCAACAGATTCGTACCATTTTAGCTACTGAACTTTCTCCTCGTGTTTTTGAAGAAGAGGTAGAAGAGAAGAAGATGTTTGGTGGTTTGGCTTTTATGGTCCGTGGTAAGATGACCGTTACTGTGAGTTCGAGAGGTCAAGAGCTTGTCATGGTCCGCATAGGTAAGGAACTGGAAAAGCAGGTCCTGCCTAAAAATGGTGCCAGTGTCACAGTGATGAAGGGCAGGCTTTATCATGGCTATATTGATTTAGATGGCGAAGCACAAAAGGAATTGTCTTACTGGATCAAGCTAGCTTTGGCCTACAATCAGGAGATGGCACAGCAGGATAAAAAGTAAGAAGAGCTCAGAATGAGTTTTTGCTTTCTTAGAAGTTTATTCATTGCTTTTCTATGAAATTCAGATATATTCTCAGAATATGTATTGATTTTATGACTTTAATTAGCAAGATTTTATGAAAATAAATCCTATACGAAGAAATGATGCTAAGAAGGAACATATAGGCAATTAAATTGATAAGCAAATTAAAAAGATCTACAATCATAAAAAGATATATGAGATTATAAAGAAATACTTACCTTTAGTTATAAGCGTAATATAGACGAAATGCTTGAACATCTAAGTTACGATTCCAATTATTCGTATAGATGCTTTGATAATAAGGAAGAAAAAATAAAATTTTCAAAGATTCAATTTGTAATAATTGATAAGGAAGAGGTTATTTTTGTTTCATCATCTTATGCATCTTATCCATATTCTTTGAAAGAAATTGGTGGGGGTATTTAGAAAATATTTTGAACAAGCATGGCAGTTAGCTACAAAATTAAAGTCGGATAGCAATATAGATAAGGACAGTATAAGCTATATAGAATTTACTTACAGAAAATAAAGACGATTCCTTTGGTCGTCTTTATTGCATTTCTAGGGTGTGTGAATACCGATTACTTTTAGTCTGCCGAATGTCAAGCAATTTTCAGGGGCTGTTTTTCTATGCTTTTTATCTAAAAATCTAAAATTTGTTTCTGTATCTTTCAGGAAAATAGGGTATACTGTATGTAAACGATTTCAAAGGAGGCCAGTTATGGCGAAAACATTTTTTATCCCAAATAAAGAAAGCATTCTAGGACAACAGGAGGTCTTGACTGCCAAGTCCATCTTGGCCTTGGTAGAGGGCTTGGAGTCGCATAGTTATGATGCCGTCTATCTCCGTCAGCCCCTCAATCGTCTCGAATACATGGAGTGTGGGGTTGTTGGTAAGTCGCAATTTCTCTTCAAAGTGAACTATGCGGATAGTCGAAAAGGCTATCAAGTGGTGATTCCAGATTTCCTTACTAGAGCGGACTGGGAGATTGTAGAGACTCTCCTCCAAGCTCTATCGAGCAAGTTGGGGGAGGCAGTAGAAGGACTAGAAGGATTTGACTTTGAAGCTTATTTCCGAGAAATGATCAAGAATTATCTAGCTGATAAGGCGGCTCGTTTAGTCTATTGCCAAGGGCTCTTGTCCCCTATCTATCTCAATAAGGAATACCTCGAGAGCTTTTTGGCTGAGGATGGATTGGCACGTTTTGAAGAGCTGGTCAAGAAGGTTCAAGGCTCTGATGCCTACCTTGCCAGTGTAAAATTTTACCCAGACGCCCAAGGCATGGTGCACGGTATCTACCACCTAGCCCAAGGAGTCAAGACAATCTTGCCAAAGGAACCCTTTGTACCAGCATCCTATACTGAGCAGCTAGCAGGCAAGGAACTTGTTTGGGAGATTGACCTAGTGACGATTTCTGGTGATGGGTCCAAAGCAGAAGACTACGAATCCATCGCTCGTCTAGACTACGAAAAATTCCTAGAGTCGCTACCAACAGCATTTTACCATCAACTAGATGCCAATCAATTGGAAGTACAGCCCTTTCTGGGAAAAGATTTTGAGGAATTGGCAAGCATCGAGTAGGCCTTGTTTAAAAAAGAGTAAGCATAAAAATCCCTGTCATTAACAAATGGCAGGGATTTTGGTTAAAAGAATGTCAGGATGCGAAGGTAGTCTACTGTCAGTGCGAGCTCTGCAATGAAGAAGGGTAAGAGAATAGCGCCATCAAGTAAGACAGCTAGTAAGAAACGATAAAATGGGTCGAGGCTATTGGTCTTACTTGGCTTGCTAATCACAAAGAGATTTGCAAGGGCAAAGATGGCCAGGCTTAGAAGAGTGAGGATGCCAGCAAATCGCAAGCCACCAAAGAGTGCAAAGAAACTTGCTAGAGCTGTTAGGACAAGTGGGATAGCAAAGAGTCGGCTATACCGATCAAAGGCTTCTTGGAATGTGAAGTCACTCTCCTGATCCAGCACACGTCGGACAGTAAAGCCTCCCAAAATGATGGAAAAGTAAAATAGAGCGCTAGCGACCAAGATAGAAAGTCCAGCAAAGAGATCTAAAGGTGGAAGCTGGTTAGGAGAACTATTAGCAATAGAAATCATATAGCCATAGTAGAGGTGCTTGATATGATAGATACTAAAGAAAAGATTAATCGAAGATAGCAAGGTGAGTAGGGCAAAGACACTGTAACGATGCTTTTGGTCCGTAGTCTTGCTAGTAGTTGGTTCTTGGATAGCATCCAGCAACCAAGACCAAAATAGTGCGATTTCTTCTTTGAATCGAGCAGTTTTGCGGGGGTCAATGTCTGGGATATAGGGACTATCTAAAGCCTTGCTGAGGATGCTTTTCTCTTTTACAGAGTTTTCTTGCTTGTGTTCCTCTTCAGCTTTCCCTTCTCCCTCTTCCTCGGTTTGGGTTTCCTCAGTCATTTCGGGAGCTTCCTCCTCATGCTTTTCCGACTCTTTAGGTGAGACCGGAGTTTCTTGGCTTGCTTGTGGTTCAGTTTCCACAGTTTCCGAAGTCTCTGGTTGGTCGGGCTGGATTTCCGATTTCGTCTGAGGTGATTTTTTCTCAAGATCGGCACTTTCAAACCATTCTTGTGTCATGGTGGAACCTCCTTTTTTATGGTCATTTTCTATCTTTAGACTAGCAGATGAAAGCGTTTTTGTCAATGATTTCTAGGTGGAGTAGAGTATTCTTCTTCCTTAGTTAGGTAGATATCCTGATTGGCTTTTATAATGAGCAGGTCCTTGACATCTGCTTTGTCTGTCTTGTAGGGGTTGGTAAGTTCATTTTCTCTTTGTCGAGGGTGTTCTCTTTGTGCATTATGATAAATACCGCCATGCTTAGAAGACATATCTAGATTGATACGATCGAATTCTGTCTTAGAAAGAAAGAGTCTTAAGTGGTTATGAGAGTCTAGCTCAACCTTACCGTGAACCTGAATATTTTCAGCATAGATGTGTCCCCCCTCCGTCTTAACCTGACTATCTGTCAGTTCTGTTTTAAAGATATTGATGATATGAGGTGTTGTGAATTTGCTATTTTTAATACGACTTCCTTCAATTCGGAGGAGATATCCGTTTGTATTGAGGGTCGCATTTTCAAGGGTAGCATTAATGATAGTGGTCTGTCGACGATTAGCTGAAACGGTGATTGCTTTCAGAGTTCTTCCTTTAGGGAGGGAGAGAATGACTTCGTCAAAACGGTGAGAATAACTGCTGGCAATACGAAGTAGGCTTTCGATTCCTGAACCGAGAAAACGATGTTGGGAGGCTTGTTTGTCAGTGACGCTCAGTGTTTTGTCACTCATACCAGTAGTCAAATCGTGACGACCAGACACCGAAGGATGATAGGTGATATGGATCTTGTCATCTACAGACTCTGTGATGGTTAGGCTATGGTCCTCAAGGGTCAAATCAAGTTTTTCCACTTCACTTCCGAAGGTTACTTCTTCGATACGATTGTCATAGACGGGGTCTTTTGACATGGCAAGCAAACTTTGAATACCATTGGACTGGGCGCCTGCAACTATCATGATAAAACCAAGGATCGTAGAAACCACGCCAAAAATGAGAAATCCTTTTGTCAATTTACGCATGTCTGTCACCTCTCTTTCCTTTTTTAAGAATCCATTGTACCAAGCGGACGATCAGGAGGCCAAAGAAACGAGCCACATAGGAGATGCCTAGTAGAACAAGAGAAGAAGCACCGATGGCAAGTAAACCAGCCCCGAAAATCAAGATAAAGGCAGATTTAGCTTCTACTAGGATGCTAAAACTTTCTACGATAAAGAGTCCGCCCAGCAGAATACCCGTCACAGAGACGGTAAAGAAGGCTAGAATGACAGCGGCCGCTGCGATAAAAAGCCCGATAATGGTCAAGATAATTGCAATTCCAACAGGGATTCCGATAGGGGCTGCTAGTAAGGCCAAGAGGGCAATGTGTAGCAGTTGGCGGTCATTCTTTTGAGCAGGGGCTTCATTGACTTTTTTATCGAGGATGTTAGAGAGGATATCATGAGCCGCTTCTTTTGGTGTTCCTAGACTAGCAATGAGCTCTTCTTCGCCCTCTAGACCTGCATCGTCAAATAGTTCCTTAAAGTAGTCCATAGCTTCGATGCGGTCGACTTCAGGTAGTTTATGGAGATAGGTTTCTAACTGAGTCAGATAGTCAGTTCTTGTCATGGCGGATACTCCCTTCTATGATGCCGTTGACGGTGTCGGTATAGAGCGTCCACTCTTCCTTTAGAGTAATGAGCTGCTCTACGCCCCGATTGGTCAAGGAGTAGTATTTGCGCATACGCCCCTGAAACTCTCTAGAGTAGGTGGTCAGAAAGCCACTGGCTTCCAATTTTTTGAGAATGGGATAGAGCGTAGATTCTTTGATATTGGCGATGAGCTTAATGGTTTGGCTAATCTCATAACCATAAGAATCCCCCTGCTCCAGTACAGCCAAGATGAGAAACTCAATCAAGGCAGAGGATGTTGGGAAGTACATGGGAAACCTCCTTTATATTATATAAAAATTTTATATATACTCTTTTCAAATATATTGTATCTCAATATGAAAGCCCTGTCAAGAAATATGTGTAAAAATTTTATATATAAAAAACTCCTAGTAAAAACTAGAAGTTTAGAGGGTATTGTCAGTCTTTATCTAAATTTTATCATAGATTTCTTATACTTAATTTTCTTATCCAAAAGTTTCAATAAAGGAGTCACGTACTCAGGATTCGGAAACTTAGGACCGAAAATGACTTCACCGATTTGAATTGAATTTTTTCGTTCTATATAAAGTTTACCTACTCCAGAGGTTTTGTCAATTTTGATTTCCTTATTACTTGGGTCTAGATTAGCATAGCGTAAGATACGAAGTTCGTTTTCATATTTGTAATCGACAGATTTAAATAAGTAGCGAATTTCTTCGATACAGTCAGAAATCGCTTTTTGATAGTTCTCCTCCGTGACTTTTGAACCGATATCTAGTTTTTCTTTTAAACTATTCAACAATTTTTCTAATTCTTCTATTTCCGACTTCTCAAATAGTTCAGTTCGTTCTAGTTTTAAATTTTCCTCTATATGCTTAACATAGGCAATTCGGTAGAGATAATCACTATTCCCTTTTTGTACATTCTCTTTTTTTTCAGATTTCGATCTTTTTCCTTCATCTTTAACAGCTACAGTTGGTTTAATATTATTTAATTCATTTGGTGAGCCTTTTAAATCGTACGAGAGAGTAGATTCTATCTTATTCATTGTCTCTACTAAGGGGATGGCCTCTTTACGCCAAGAAACATCATTAAAGGAAGTAAATCTAGAAAAATCATCTTCTCGAAGTACCAGACAAACACCTTTGGCATCGTCACCATACTGGGACCACATGGCCAAATCATCCGTTTTGTTTGTAAAGCTCATTAAGAACCATGAGCTTGGTTCCAAAACATCACGTCTATCTAAGCCCAATATCTGTTCTATGACGATTCCTTCTTCAGGATCATTCATATAATTAGCATTATACAAACGAGTTTTCCCAGATACTGAAAAATCCTTCTTATCATTCTCCTCTTGATCTAACATAATTTGGAGAGTGCTTCCCTTGGTGTAATGGCCGAATTTAAGTACCTGATTTTTATCTGAGTCTTTTAATCCCAGTTGATACTTGATTTTCTGAACAAGTTGATAAATAGATAGCAAGTTCTTTAGTTCACTCGAATCTTCTTTATAACGCTCTGCCCATTTTTGTAAAATAGCATATTTAGTATTCTTTAAAAGACCTTCTCTTAGGATAAAGTTGAATAGCATGTACTTCTCACTATCACAGACATTATCATTACTAAAAAATAGATCATCAAAATTTTGTATCATAAATTTGGAAAATTTTTTATAGAGTTTTTTAATTGTTTTTGTGGTTTGCCGACGTCCACTCAACTCTGTTTGATGATTAAATAAGATTGCTAAGAACATGCCGTATATAAAAGCGATTTCTTCAGATTCTTGGAAGTGTTCATGTTCATGCAATTTCTGTAATTTCTTAGCAGTAGCTTCGAGTTTATTCAGCTCAGTCTGCTCGGTTGATAAATTGAACAAAATCATGGCATACTGCAAAGCTATATCATGTGATTTCTGGAAGTTTTGCTGTAAGACTCGTAATTTTTCAGCAGTAGTCTCTAGTTCCTTCAACTTAGTTTGCTTGGTTGATAAATTAACCAAAATCATGGCATACTGCAAAGCTATATCATGTGATTTCTGGAAGTTTTGCTGTAAGACTCGTAATTTTTCAGCAGTAGTCTCTAGTTCCTTCAACTTAGTTTGCTTGGTTGATAAATTGAACAAAATCATGGCATACGGCAAAGCTATATCAGGCGATTCAGGGAAGTTTTGCTGTAAGACTCGTAATTTTTCAGCAGTAGTCTCTAGTTCCTTCAACTTAGTTTGCTTGGTTGATAAATTAACCAAAATCCTAGCATACGGCAAAGCTATATCAGGCGATTCAGGGAATTTTTGCTTCAGTTTCTCTAATTTTTTGGCAGTAGTCTCTAGTTCCTTCAACTCAGTTTGCTTGGTTGATAAATTGAACAAAATCATGGCATGATACAAAGCTATATCATGTGATTCAGGGAATTGTTGTTGCAAGCTTTGTACTTTTTCAACAGTAGCCTCCCGCTCTTTCAACTCAATCTGCTTGGTTGATAAATTAACCAAAATCTGAGCATACTGCAAAGCTATATCATGTGATTCAGGGAATTTTTGCTGCAATTCCTGTAATTTCTTAGCAGTAGCTTCGATTTCCTTCAGCTCAGTCTGCTCGGTTGATAAATTGAACAAAATCATGGCATACTGCAAAGCTATATCAGGCGATTCCTGGAATTTTTGCTGCAATTTCTCTAATTTTTCGGCAGTAGTCACTAGTTCCTTCAACTCAGTCTGCTTGATTGATAAATTGAACAAAATCATAGCCAATGCTTCTGTTATATCATGCGATTCAGGAAATTTTTGCTGTAATTTCTCTAATTTTTCGGCAGTAGTCATCCGTTCCTTCAACTTAGTCTGCTTGGTTGATAAATTAACCAAAATCCTAGCATACGGCAAAGCTATATCAGGCGATTCATGGAATTTTTGCTGCAATTTCTCTAATTTTTCAGCAGTAGCTTCGATTTCCTTCAGCTCAGTCTGCTTGATTGATAAATTGAACAAAATCCTGGCCAATGCTTCTACTATATCATGCGATTCAGGGAATTTTTGCTGTAAATTCTCTAATTTTTCAGCAGTGGTCTCTAGTTCTTCCAACTCAATTTGCTTGGTTGATAAATTAACCAAAATCCCAGCATACCGCAACGCAATGTCTTCTGATTCAGGATATTGTTCATAAATTATTCTTGCTTTTTCTGCTAGAGCTTCACAGGCAGTCTTATCTGTCTCCTTGGTTGATAAGTAAAAGAGCTTATCTAACTCTGCTAAACTCTCTTCCAAATTATATTTCTGTTCATCCATTCTATGTACCTCGCTTGAAATAGTAGCTATCTTATAAACTAATTTATTTTTCGCATGAGAATTAGTTTCTATACATCTTATTATATCAAAAATGCCATCTTTCTGCTAACAGATGGATGGCGCTTTTTCTTGATAGAAAAGCCTAAAAAGCCAGACAGAGTCTGGCTTTGCATTGTTTATATCTGAGAAGTATTTTAGAATAATTAAAGAATCTTATCCGCGCGATCTACCATAAAGAGTGAGATAGTCATGATGATATCAATGGCTAGAAGGGCAAGGACAGCTGGAATCCAAGATTGGAAAAGGTCAAAACTATAACCAAACAAGGTGGGACCAAAGGCCGCCAAGATGTAGCCCCCTGTTTGTGCCAGACCTGAGAGTTGCGCAGTCTTTTCGGGCGAGCTGGTCTTAAGTGAGAAGCAAACCATGAGGTAGGGGAAGAGGGCGCTGCAGGATGTCCCAATCAAGAGATGGACGACTAACCAGTAGAGGAAATTATTGGCTGGATACAAGAGCATGGCAATTCCCATCATACCAGCGATAGAGATAATTGCCAGCATGATTCGACGATGACCATCTGACAGATGAGTCGTCAGACTTGGAACAGTCATTGAAAAAGGAATGCTAATCAGCGAGAAGATAGAAGCCAGAAGAGCCGCATCACTATTAGAAAGACCAGCACTAACAGCCATAGTTGGCAACCAGGTCATACTTGTATAAAAGAGCAAGGACTGAAGCCCGCCAAAGATAATGATAGCCCAGACATCTTTACTTTTTAGAATATTCTTTTTGACTTGCTTTTCTTTTTGGCTTTCTAGGTGGTGGTTGTGGCGATGATTTGGTAACCAGACTAGCAGAGTGACCAGACAGAGAAAGCTGAGAACGAGGATGAGGCCCTTCCAAGAACTAGCTTGGGTGATAGGGACAGAAAGATAAGAAGCGATAGCTGTCGAAATTCCCATGGCAGTGACATAGAGCGTTGTTAGGAGACTGATTTTTTGAGGCTGATTTGCCTGAATCATACTTGGGAGGAGTACATTGAAAATGGCGATGCTCGCTCCGATGATCAGAGTTCCTAGATAGAGAAGGGGAAGATTGAAAATTCGAATGACAGATCCAACAGTTAAGAGGAGGAGACAGTAAGTAAAGAGGTGCTCTAACCCGATTTTTTGTGCCAAGCGGCTTGCAAAAGCAGAGAAAAGAGCAAACATCAAGAGAGGGAGACTGGTTAAAATCCCGAGAGAGCTGACCTCGACTCCTAATCCCTGAGCAATATCTCCTAAAATAGTTGGCAGAGCAGTAAAAGGAGAGCGTAAAACGGTCCCGATTAAGACAATTCCTAGAACAAAAAAGAGTGATCGTTTTTTCATAAAAACCTCGATAAGATGATTTTAATAACAGCTTATTTTAAGGTTTTTTCCTTATAATGTCAAGGAGAGGACTGCTAAGAAAGCTAGAACGATTTAACTGAAAATAGAGTGAAAAGGGACAGATTTCTTTACTAGAATTTTTCTTGATTTGAGATAAAAATAGGAAACTAGGAAATTTTGTGATAAAATAGTGGAAGGAAATCTATAAATTGGAGAAAAACTGTGTCTGAAAAGCAAAAAATCAGCGTCTTAATGTCGGTCTATGTAAAGGAAAATCCGACATTTTTGAGAGATGCCATCAAAAGTGTTCAAAACCAGACCTTGAAACCAAGTGAGATTGTTCTCGTAGAGGATGGGCCTCTTACACCAGAACTCTATCAGGTGCTAGATGAAGTGGAAACTCAGTCAGAGATTCCAGTTAAACGGTGCCCCTTAGAAGAAAATCAAGGTTTAGGTTTGGCTCTTCGATACGGTGTGTTACAGTGTCAGTACGATATCATCGCTCGCATGGATACAGATGATATAGCGGTAGCTGACCGCTTTGAAAAGCAAGTCCAACTAATGGAAGAGGAAAATCTAGATCTCTTAGGTGGACATATTGCAGAATTTATTGACAATCCTGACGAGATTGTGTCTTACCGTCGTGTTCCAACTCAGCACGCAGATATTGTGGCTTACCAAAGGATGAGAAGTGCCTTCAACCACATGACTGTCATGTTCAAGAAGGATATGGTTCTCAAGGCGGGCAACTACGAAGATGGGCTTTATATGGAAGATGACCTTCTCTGGCTCAATATGATTGCCGCAGGAGCTAAGACTGGAAACTTGGATCAAATCTTGTGTAAGGTTCGTGTGGGCGCAGGGATGTTTGAGCGTCGAGGCGGTTTGCGCTACCTCAAACTCTATCGTCAAGCTCGTCAACGCATGCTTGAAAGAGGCCAAATTTCCTACATGGAATATGCGAAAAGCATTGCTATTCAGGCGGTCGTCGCACTTTGTCCAGGTTTTGTACGTCAGTTTATTTTTGTGAAATTATTAAGAAAAAATAAGTAGGCTTGTAAAAGATAAAACAGCCAAAAAATGTTATAATAACAATATATTTATTTGCATTCTTTTAAGGGGGAGTAAATTCCTATGAATAAAAAATTAACAGATTACGTGATTGATCTGGTTGAAATTTTAAATAAACAGCAAAAACAGGTGTTTTGGGGTGTATTTGACATTGTTAGTATGGTGGTTTCCATCATTGTGTCCTACATTCTCTTTTATGGCTTGATTAACCCAGCGCCTGTGGACTATGTTATCTATACTGGTTTGGCCTTCCTCTTCTATCAAATCATGATTGGATTTTGGGGGCTCAATGCGAGTATTAGTCGTTACAGCAAGATTACGGATTTTATGAAAATCTTTTTCGGAGTGATGCTCAGTAGTGTGTTTTCCTATGGAATTTGCTACGCTTTTCTTCCTCTATTTTCTATCCGGTTCATCATACTCTTTATCTTATTGAGTACTTTTCTCATCTTACTCCCTCGTATCACTTGGCAGTTGATTTATTCTAAGCGCAAGCAGGGAAGTGGGGATGGCGAACACCGCCGTACTTTCTTGATTGGTGCTGGTGATGGTGGCGCCCTCTTTATGAACAGCTACCAACATCCGACTAGCGACCTTGAGTTAGTAGGGATTTTGGACAATGATGAAAAGAAAAAAGGGCAAAAACTTGGTGGAATCCCAGTTTTGGGCTCTTATGACAATCTGCCTGACTTGGCCAAACGCCACCAAATCGAGCGCGTCATCGTAGCCATCCCTTCGCTTGATCCATCAGAGTACGAACGTATCCTGCAGATGTGTAATAAACTAGGTATCAAATGTTACAAGATGCCCAAGGTTGAGACAGTCGTTCAGGGACTTCACCAACCAGGTAGTGGTTTCCAGAAAATTGACATCACAGACCTTTTGGGGCGTCAGGAAATCCGTCTCGACGAATCCCGTCTTGGTGCAGAGCTTACAGGTAAGACTATCTTGGTGACAGGAGCAGGTGGTTCGATTGGTTCGGAGATTTGTCGCCAGGTTAGTCGCTTCAATCCCGAGCGTATTGTCTTGCTTGGACATGGTGAAAACTCAATCTATCTCGTTTATCATGAATTGATCCGTACATTCCAAGGGATTGATTATGTTCCTGTTATTGCAGATATTCAGGACTATGACCGTCTTTTGCAGGTGTTTGAGCAGTACAAACCAGCCATTGTTTACCATGCTGCTGCTCACAAACACGTTCCGATGATGGAGCGCAATCCAAAAGAAGCCTTCAAGAACAATATCCTCGGAACCTACAATGTTGCCAAGGCTGTTGATGCAGCCAAAGTACCTAAGATGGTCATGATTTCGACTGACAAGGCGGTCAATCCACCGAACGTTATGGGCGCAACCAAGCGCGTGGCAGAGTTAATTGTCACTGGATTTAACCAACGTAGCAAATCAACCTACTGTGCAGTTCGTTTTGGGAATGTTCTCGGTAGTCGTGGTAGCGTGATTCCTGTCTTTGAACGTCAGATTGCTGAAGGTGGCCCTGTAACGGTGACAGACTTCCGTATGACACGTTACTTCATGACCATTCCAGAAGCCAGCCGTCTAGTAATCCATGCTGGCGCTTATGCCAAGGATGGAGAAGTCTTTATCCTTGATATGGGCAAACCAGTCAAGATCTATGACTTAGCCAAGAAAATGGTGCTTCTAAGTGGGCATACAGAAAGTGAAATTCCAATCGTTGAGGTCGGTATCCGACCAGGTGAAAAACTCTATGAAGAACTCTTGGTTTCGACCGAATTGGTTGATAACCAAGTTATGGACAAGATTTTCGTTGGTAAGGTAAACGTGATGCCGCTAGAAGCCATTGATCAAAAGATTGAAGAATTCCGTTCACTCAGTGGAGATGAGCTCAAAGAAGCGATTATTTCTTTTGCAAATGAGACAACCCATGCTGAGTAAGGGAAGCTGATCAAAAGTGTTTAAAATCAGAAAAAACGCGTAATATCAGGTATTCAAAAGCCTTGGTATTATGCGTTTTATCATGGAAATTTTTGTATAAGTTGTGAAGCAAGGTTGCTTGTGCTTTTTTAAAAGAAAGGATGGTTGGATACTTCCATCTCCGTCACTTTTTGCTATTGACTTCTTCTGAAGTTTTTTCAAGACCAATCACTTTATCAAGATAACGTTGTTTGGTTTTGAGAGCCTTGTTGATAGCAACTGCAGACGCAATCAAGAGAACGAAGGTCAGCCAAATCCAGGCAGTGAATTCAGCTGGGAAACTAGAACCGGCTAAAAAGAGATAGATAGCCAGAGCCAAGACGAAAATATAAATCACTTGCCAGAGACCAAAGGATTTAACATCTTTATAGTATTTGTCCTTGTCTTCTTCCAAGGTCACTGCTGTGGAACCTTTTTCAGAGTTTTCATCCAGAAGTAGATAGTCAGTTGTCACTTGAAAAATCTTGCTTAATTCAATGATTTTTTCGATCTCAGGAAGGACTTGTCCAGACTCCCATTTGGAGATGCTTTGCCGAGAAACATTGATTTGTTCTGCTAGCTTTTCTTGGGACCAACCTTTTTCCTTTCTGAGCTCAAATAGTTTTTCTGCGAGTTTCATCATTCTATCCTCCTTTTTCTACCTCTATCCTAACAATTTTTACTTATAATGAGAATACAATCTCCTGTACTATTTGTCAACCAGAGGTTGCACCTTTTGTTGCCATCTGTCTTGGGTAAATATGGTATACTAGATAGGCAAAATAATGGAGAAAAACTATGTACGAATATCTAAAAGGAATCATTACCAAAATCACTGCCAAATACATCGTTCTTGAAACCAACGGTATCGGATATATCTTGCATGTAGCCAATCCCTATGCTTACTCAGGTCAGGTCAATCAAGAAACTCAAATTTATGTGCACCAAGTTGTCCGTGAGGATGCTCATCTGCTCTATGGATTTCGCTCAGAAGATGAGAAGAAACTCTTTCTTAGTCTAATCTCGGTCTCTGGGATTGGTCCGGTATCAGCTCTTGCTATTATCGCTGCCGATGACAATGCTGGCTTGGTTCAGGCGATCGAGACTAAGAACATCACCTACTTGACCAAGTTCCCTAAAATTGGCAAGAAAACAGCCCAACAGATGGTGCTAGACTTGGAAGGCAAGGTAGTTGTGACTAGTGATGACCTTCCTGCCAAGGTGGCAGTGCAAACCAGCGCTGAAAACCAAGAACTGGAAGAAGCTATGGAAGCCATGTTGGCACTGGGTTACAAGGCGACCGAACTTAAGAAAATCAAGAAATTCTTTGAAGGAACGACAGATACAGCTGAGAACTATATCAAGTCGGCCCTTAAAATGTTGGTGAAATAGGAGAATAATATGCCAAAACGTTGTTCGTGGGTCAAGATGACCAATCCATTATATGTAGCCTACCATGATGAAGAGTGGGGCCAACCCCTTCATGACGACCGCGCTCTTTTTGAACTGCTCTGTATGGAGACTTATCAGGCTGGTCTGTCTTGGGAAACGGTACTAAACAAACGTCAAGGATTCCGAGAAGTCTTTTACAACTACCAAGCACATCGTATCTCTGAGATGACAGATGAGGAGTTGGAAGCCTTGTTAGAGAATCCAGCCATTATCCGAAATCGTGCCAAGCTCTTTGCGACGCGTGCCAACGCCCAAGCATTTTTACAAATCCAGAAAACCTTTGACTCTTTTGACGCTTATCTCTGGTCCTTTGTTGAGGGGAAAACCATCATCAATGATGTTCCTGACTATCACCTAGCACCTGCTAAAACAGCCTTATCTGAAAAGTTATCTCAAGATCTCAAAAAACGAGGCTTCAAGTTTACAGGCCCCGTTGCAGTTTTGTCTTTTCTTCAGGCTGCAGGTCTGGTTGATGACCATGAGAATGATTGTGAGTGGAAAAGCGGAAGTTAGTGAGTCCAAGCGTCTAACTATCTGAGAATATAGAAAAAGCTGAGAAATTCCTCTCAGCTTTTTGATTATATGCTAGTAATTTTTATAGTGCAGTGAGAAATGTCAGTCCACCTAAGACAACGCCAGCTGAGTTTGGAATAATTAGTATCCAATCCTTCTTAGGTTCTTTTGTCCACCCGTAAATAACCCAAATTAAACAAGATACTGCTGCGGATAAAGGCTGGAATGGTTGAGCTTTGTTGCCTTGTAAATTGGCAAAAATTTGTGGGATGTAGGCGATAAATACAATAATTCCGATAAAGGCCCCGATTGAACCGACAATTTGATTTATTTTTTGTTTAGTCATATATACCTCCTTCAAAAGGATATCATAGAAATTAGCGAAATGCAATAAATTCAGACACAAATTGTAACGAAAATCAATACAAAAGCACAAAAATGGAGAAATTGTTTATTTTTTGTTATAGTCAAAGCGAATGACTTGGTCCTGTGCATCCACATAAGCATGAACGCCAAAGGGCACAATGGCTCTTGGTGTTGCGTGGCCGACATTTAGATTATAGACAATCGGGATATTGTTATCAATGATATCCAATAGTGCCTCTTTATAGTCGTCATAGAAAGTTTCATCCATAGGTTTTCCGACCAAGAGTCCACTAATGATCTCAAATACCCCAGTTTCTTTCAAAGCCTGTACCATCTTTTTGAAGTTTTCCGGCTCAGGCTTTTCTTCGCTTGTTTCTAACAAGAGAATCTTTCCTTCCCAGTCGGATAAGTCAGGGAAAAGTTTGTACTTTTGGCAGAGGTCTGTGCTATCTGCGTGTAGAGAGTTGTCAAAAATATCGTAGAGAGACTCAAGACAACCACCGAGGATTTCTCCCTCAAACTGGGTATTTCCTTGTAACAAATCAAAACCTGTATTTATATGACTGAGACGAGGTGTTCCCAAAGCTTTGGGACTGAAGTCAGTTCTTTCCTCATACCAAACGTCGCTAGGGCGGATTTCTGAGATTCTTCCAGTCTCAATCAGTTCTTTAAAGTAGTGGAGGGTGTAGGGCAACATCTCCTTGTCTAATTCACAAATGTCTGCTAGAAAGGATTGCCCATAAAAAGTCTTGACCCCTAGTTTATGCAACATAAGGTGATTCATAGTGGTATCCGAGAAGCCAAGAAAAATCTTTGGTTTGATAACCTTTTGAAGTTGATCGTTTTCAAAAAGATAAGGTAGCAAACGATAGGTATCATTCCCACCGATGGCGCAGAGGATCATGTCGATGCTATCATCCGAAAAGGCCTGCATCAAATCCTCTGCACGTGCTTCAGGATGGTCCTTGATAAAGTCTAAACCTTTTAGCGAATGGGGCAAAAAGACAGGATTGAGTCCCAAATCCTTGAGACGTTGGAGACCCAAATCGACTTCGTGTTTGACAAAATCCTCTCCGATAACACCGCTAGACAAACTAACAATACCAATAGTAGAAACCATATCTCATCCTCCTAGAAATAGATTGATACTCTTCGAAAATCAAATTCAAACCACGTCAGCTTTGCCTTGCCGTACTCAAGTACAGCCTGCGGCTAGCTTCCTAGTTTGCTCTTTGATTTTCATTGAGTATGAGCCTATTCTATCACAAAAGATGAGAGAAAACTATAAGAATCAGACTCAGAAGTGCTATTGAATCTCAAGAAAGCAAGTGAAAAAAGCAACCGCTTGTGCAGTTGCTTTTCGTTTTTCTAATCTCACTAGATATGAGTTACTTGGTCAACTCTTGATTATAGGGGAGAGCTAAATCAATCCAGTAAGGCAGTTCTTTTTGACCTTCGATATCTAGGTCTATATAGCCATGATAAGGTCGCCCTCTCATCAATGTAGTACGAGCTCCTGTTCGGGGTAGAACTTGCTTTTCCATTTCTTTGCCAATTCTCACCATAACCAGCTCGTCTTTTCTGGAACTGACTGTAAGGACCATTTTCCCACGAATCATAAAGGCCAGGCCACCAAACAGTTTCTTTTCTTCTAACTCTTCTTCGAAAATTTGGGGAGGAAGTTTAAGTGCTAGAATTTTGCGAATCTGCTGAGCTAAAGATTGACTATATGCCATAGCTTTTCACTTTTCTTAATAACGTGATGGGCCCGCGCTTGCACTTCGGATGTTGAAACGTTTCTTGAGATAGAAGCGAAGAGCGAGAAGCACTGCTCCGATGATGGCAAGTGTAATCGGAGGAAGGACAGGATTGAGGTTGGTTGGTAGGAAGCTTGTTCCAAAGAGCACTGCCAACCAAAGGACCATAGAAGCCAGGATAACGAGGATTGATTTCCAGAATGGAGGACGTTGGCTACGCTCTACATCGGGACCATAGTAGCGATAGATGAAGTGGTACATCCAGTAAAAGGCAATTCCTCCAACGATACCCACAAACAATAGAGTAATTAAACCATAGCCGACAGACTGATCGGGAGAGATGGTTGTTGTAAGGGCGCTGATGAGCGCAAATAAACTAGTGATGAAAAGGGCTGAGTCCATAATCATGAGTTTTGGATCATCATTTTCTTTTGGGTGCTCTTTTTCATATTGTTCCTTCAAAGTGAAGTTATGAGCCCATTGAGTTGGTGCTCCGTAAAGGGTACGAGCAGGCACCCCCTTAGACTGTTCTTTAAGAATCTCTGGCATAATTTCGTTGAAAATAGCATCAATTTCAGCCTCTGTTTTGCCATCTTTGAGAAACTGTTGTGTGGCAATATGGATAAAATGTTTATTTTTTTTAGTTAGTTTTTGTAAATCAATCTGAGACATAGGGATTCCTCTTAGAACCATTTTTTATGGATGAGATAGAGAGTGAGCGAGACACTCATAGCAAAGGCGATAAAGACGATTAACCAGAAGGCGTGTGGCTCACCGTTCAGAGGGATTTCATTATCCTTAAAGTTCATCCCGTAGGCTGAGAAGATCATGGTTGGGACAGACATGACAATGGTCACGAGAGCCAGAGTTTTCATGATGTTGTTCTGGTTGTTGGAAATGATAGAGGCAAAGGTCTCTGTCATAGAGTGAAGGACGTTTCCATAGATATCTGCCATCTCGATGGCCTGTTGGGTTTCAATCAGGGTATCTTCGAGTATGTCCTCGTCCTCTAAGTATTTTTTGATATTGCTGGTTGCGCTGGTCAATTTCTTGATTACGCGCTCGTTTGTTTTTAGTGAGGCCTTGAAATAGACGATGGTCTTTTCCAATTCCATGAGTTCAATCAATTCTTCATTTCGAGTGGATTTATGCAGTTGACTTTCGATTTGTTCGCTCTTGCGATCAATGGAACGAAGGGCAGTTAGATAAAGTTCGGCATTGCGGTAAAGGAGTTGAAAGATAAAACGTGACCGCATGAAGGTATAGAAATTACGCAACCTACGATTGATAAAGACATCAAGAACAGGGAGGGATTCCAAACAAGTAGTGATAATGGTTTCCTCGGTGATGATAATCCCTAGCGGAATCGTTACGTAATAGGTGCGGTTGTTTCTTTCTTCTGTGACTGGAACGTCTACGATAATCAAAGTGTATTCATCTTCGATGGTAATACGAGACATTTCTTCCGCATCGAGCGGTGCTCGGAGGTCGGCAATGTCAATATCAAAGGCGTTGGCGATTTCCAGTGATTCATTTTGTGTAGGATTGACGAGGTTGATCCAAGTACCTGGTTCAAGCGTGTCGATCTCTTTAAATTCAGTTGTTGTTGAGAGAAAAACTTGTTTCATATCCCCTATCCTTTCCTACTATTCAGTGTTTGGTTTTTTGCACCGTACTATTATACTATAAAAACAGATTTTTGGGTAATAGAATTTCACATTTTTTGGTATAATGGAAAGCAATAATGGACTAGAAAGAACAAAGATGCAAGATAAAATTGTGATTCATGGGGCGCGTGCCCATAACCTAAAAAATATTGATGTGGAGATTCCAAGAGACAAGCTAGTCGTCGTAACGGGCTTGTCAGGTTCTGGGAAATCCAGTCTAGCTTTTGATACCCTCTATGCGGAGGGACAACGGCGCTATGTAGAGAGTTTGTCTGCCTATGCTCGTCAGTTCTTGGGCAACATGGAAAAACCAGATGTAGATGCCATTGACGGCCTCAGCCCAGCTATTTCCATCGACCAGAAAACGACCAGTAAAAATCCTCGTTCGACCGTTGGGACGACGACTGAAATCAATGATTATCTGCGTCTTCTCTACGCACGTGTGGGGACGCCTTACTGTATCAACGGACATGGGGCTATTAAGGCTTCTTCTGTAGAGCAAATCGTTGATAAGGTCTTAGAATTGCCAGAACGTCAACGCTTGCAAATCTTGGCCCCTGTCATCCGCAAGAAAAAAGGTCAACACAAGAGCGTCATTGAAAAGATTCAGAAAGATGGCTATGTCCGCGTCCGTGTGGACGGGGAAGTCTATGATGTGACCGAAGTGCCTGAGCTGTCTAAGAGCAAGCAACACAATATCGATGTCGTGGTTGACCGTATTGTCATCAAGGAGGGCATTCGTAGCCGTCTCTTCGACTCAATTGAGGCCGCCCTTCGTATCGCAGAAGGATATGTGATTATCGATACCATGGACGACTCTGAATTGCTCTTCTCTGAGCACTATGCCTGTCCAGTTTGTGGTTTTACCGTACCAGAGTTAGAGCCTCGTCTCTTCTCCTTCAATGCTCCTTTTGGTTCTTGCAGTGAGTGTGACGGTTTGGGTATCAAGTTAGAGGTGGATATTGATTTGGTAGTGCCAGATGCCAGCAAAACGCTACGTGAGGGGGCTTTGGCACCTTGGAATCCTATCTCATCTAACTACTATCCAAACATGCTAGAGCAAGCCATGACAGCCTTTGGAGTGGATATGGATAAGCCCTTTGAGGACTTGTCAGAAGAAGATAAGAACTTGATTCTCTACGGCTCGGATGGCAAGGAATTCCATTTCCACTATGAAAATGAATTTGGTGGTGTGCGCGATATTGACATTCCTTTTGAGGGAGTTGTCAATAATATCAAGCGTCGTTACCATGAGACTAACAGTGATTACACCCGCACCCAGATGCGTCTCTATATGAATGAACTGACCTGCGGAACTTGTCACGGTTATCGTCTCAATGATCAGGCCTTGTCTGTTCGTGTGGGTGGTGAGCAAGGGCCACATATCGGGGAGATTTCGGACCTGTCTATCGCAGATCACTTGGAACTAGTCAGCCAGTTGACTCTATCTGAAAATGAAGCCATCATTGCTCGTCCCATTCTCAAGGAAATAAAGGATCGCTTGACCTTCCTCAATAACGTGGGCCTTAATTATCTGACCTTGTCACGTTCAGCAGGGACCCTTTCGGGTGGAGAAAGTCAGCGCATTCGCTTGGCGACCCAGATTGGATCCAACCTATCAGGTGTTCTCTATATTCTGGATGAGCCGTCCATCGGTCTTCACCAGAGGGATAATGACCGCCTCATTGCCAGCTTGAAAAAAATGCGTGACTTGGGCAATACTCTCATCGTGGTAGAACATGACGAAGATACCATGCGCGAGGCGGATTATCTGATTGACGTTGGTCCCGGTGCTGGTGTTTTTGGTGGGGAAATCGTCGCTGCAGGAACACCTAAGCAAGTGGCTCGCAATAGCAAGTCCATCACAGGTCAGTACTTGTCAGGTAAACGTGCCATTCCAGTACCGGCTGAGCGCCGTGTCGGAAATGGCCGCTTTATCGAGGTGACAGGAGCGCGTGAGAACAACTTACAAAATGTCACAGCTCGCTTCCCACTAGGGAAATTCATCGCAGTGACGGGGGTATCCGGTTCAGGGAAATCGACCCTAATCAACAGTATTCTCAAAAAAGCAATTGCTCAAAAACTTAACCGCAATTCAGACAAACCTGGGAAGTTTAAAACCATTACAGGGATTGAGCATGTGGATCGTCTGATTGATATTGACCAGAGCCCAATCGGACGAACACCGAGGTCCAACCCAGCTACCTATACAGGAGTTTTTGACGATATACGTGATCTCTTTGCTCAGACAAACGAAGCTAAGATTCGTGGTTATAAAAAGGGCCGTTTCAGTTTCAACGTCAAGGGTGGTCGCTGTGAAGCCTGCTCAGGTGACGGGATTATCAAGATTGAGATGCACTTCTTGCCAGATGTATACGTGGCTTGTGAAGTCTGCCACGGAACCCGCTACAATAGTGAAACCCTAGAAGTTCACTATAAGGAAAAGAATATCTCGCAAGTCTTGGATATGACCGTTAACGATGCAGTGGAATTCTTCCAACACATTCCTAAGATTCAACGCAAACTCCAGACTATCAAGGATGTAGGGTTGGGCTATGTAACGCTAGGACAACCAGCTACAACCCTTTCAGGGGGAGAAGCCCAGCGTATGAAGTTGGCTAGTGAACTCCACAAACGCTCAACAGGTAAGTCATTCTATATTCTGGATGAGCCGACGACAGGACTTCATACGGAGGATATCGCTCGCTTGCTCAAGGTCTTGGCTCGTTTTGTAGACGATGGCAATACAGTACTTGTCATCGAGCACAATCTGGATGTCATTAAGACTGCAGACCATATCATCGACTTGGGACCTGAGGGCGGTGTCGGTGGTGGAACGATTATTGCTACTGGTACACCAGAGGAAGTTGCTACAAACTCTGCTAGCTATACTGGCCAGTATCTAAAAGGAAAGTTAAAATAAGATTTAAAAGGCTCTGCTTTTTTAGGCAGAGTCTTTTTTATAATAAATTACGAATTTTTTCTTTTATAAATGGGTTAAGAGAATAGTATTTATCCAGATATTCTAGGAGTGCTTGAGCAGACTCAGAAATGCGTTCGTAACCTTGCAAAAAGTGAGGCAATTGCTTGGCTTCCTTTGGATAACCTTCTTCAAATCGTCTGTTGGTATTAAAGATATCTATAAAATTAGATTTAGAAGTTGTTTCCAAACTGATTAGTTCAGTCCAAAGCTTGACGGATCTGTTTTGGATCAAATCATAAGCAGCTAATTTTTCGCCTCGCTGATAGCGACCTAGCCCTAAATATAGATTACATGAAATTTCTCCCAACAGCCATTCACGGTCTCTGTTTTCTTTTGATGGCAGTCTTTGTGGCTGACAGATTGTTTCATCAAAACTGATCTCCTTCCAGATAATCTTGCCTTCAGAGAAGGGAATGTTTACTAGTTCATGAGCTTCAAAGACAGCAAATTCACAAAAAACATCATCTTCAAATAGAACTTTATGTCCGTCCACTGTATTTTGGTAGTGAAATGCAATTGGTTCTAGATTACTTAACCAGGTTAGGTCCTGGATATAGGCCTTCTTGTAGCCATCTTTTACAATAACAAAGAAGTCTAAATCTGAGTACTGATCCAATCGTTCTCTTTCTGTTCCGCAAGAACCAAGTGCCAGCAAAGCTAGTGCTTGTTTCGAATCTTTTAGAGACTGACCAATCTCATCTAGTC
Source organism: Streptococcus oralis subsp. dentisani (assembly GCF_002096335.1). Lineage (GTDB taxonomy): Bacteria > Bacillota > Bacilli > Lactobacillales > Streptococcaceae > Streptococcus > Streptococcus oralis_Z. The sequence continues at coordinate 17,105 of NZ_NCUW01000029.1, read as the reverse complement.
TTTGTAACAGTAATTCAGTTTTATTCATATCGTTACCTCATTCTTTCTTGGTTAACAAAAATTATACATTAAGCGCTTTCAAAAGTCAATTTTATCTAATCCTAACTATATAGATTGTATTATTTTCGATATTTTTTTGCTATAATAAATTAAATCATTTACGGAGGTTCTCTCATGTTATCAAGAGTTGAAAAATTTGAAGTAGCTTTAAAACAGACAGAGTGTGATGCTGTCTTAGTAACTAATCTGAAGAATATTTACTATCTGACTGGTTTCAGTGGGACAGAAGCGACAGTTTTTATCAGCAAGTCGCGTCGGATTTTTCTGACGGATTCTCGTTATACCTTGATTGCCAAGGGCGTAGTTCAAGGATTTGATATTGTTGAAACGCGTGATGCAGTTGGTGAGATTGCTAAAATTATAGCGGACGATAATCTCCAAAAAATCGGTTTTGACGATGAAATTTCCTATGCTTACTTCAAGGTGCTGGAAAGTGTGTTTGCTGGTCATGAGTTGGTTCCGATGACAGGCTTTATCGAAAATCTGCGCATGATCAAGGATGAGCAAGAAATCGCGACTATTCGCAAGGCCTGCCAGATTTCTGACCAAGCCTTCCTAGACGTGCTGGACTTTATTAAGCCTGGTCAGACGACAGAGCAGGCTGTCATGAACTTTTTAGATGCCCGTATGCGCCAACTAGGTGCTTCAGGAGCTTCCTTTGACTTTATCATCGCTTCGGGTTACCGCTCTGCTATGCCACATGGCGTGGCTAGTGACAAGGTCATCCAAAAGGGTGAAACCCTGACCATGGACTTTGGTTGTCTCTACAACCAATATGTCAGTGATATGACACGGACCATCTATCTAGGCCATGTCAGTGACGAGCAAGCAGAGATTTACAATACGGTTCTGAAAGCCAACCAAGCTCTGATTGATCAAGCTAAGGCTGGCTTAGGTTTCCGTGACTTTGACAAAATCCCTCGTGATATTATCATCGAGGCAGGCTATGGCGACTACTTTACCCATGGCATCGGCCATGGTATCGGACTTGATATCCACGAAGAGCCTTACTTTAGCCAAACTTCGAAAGAAGTCATTAAAACTGGTATGGTCTTGACTGACGAACCAGGCATCTATATCGAAGGAAAATATGGCGTTCGGATTGAGGATGATATCCTCATTACAGATACAGGTTGCGAATTATTGACTCTAGCTCCGAAAGAATTGATTGTTATCTAAAAAACGAGATAAATCGTTGACTTTTATATTTTAAAGGTTTATACTGATAGACGAAAACGGTAGGTGAGGCTACCATAGGGATACGGATGACTACCGCAAAGCAGTGGAGACACTACTCGTTGGTCAACAGTCCTGGTCGCGAAGGCCAAGACTAAGCTCATTTCATTGCCCTATGGAGTTAAAGCTTGAACGAAAAAACAGATAATTAGTTTTTTAATCCTGCCATTTTATGGCAGGATTTTCTACTGTTTTAGAACAGGGAAAGGAGACAGACGATGCAAATTGACGATCACCCAGAACCGCACATACACAGCCAATCGCTGATTTGTGTCGTTTTGCCCTTATAAAGTGATTGGTCTCTGTGTATGAAACACATCATTCATACAGATAGGAGAAACCAATGAAAACTACAAAAGAAAGATTAGCAACAGCTATTCACACACCTCTAAAAGAAACTCTATCTTTTTACAAGACAAGTCTAACAGGCTTGACTGAGGAGCAGGTTGAGAAAAATCGTGACCTATATGGTGAAAACACCATCACCAAGGGTCAAGAAGACAGTATCCTCAAAAAGATTTACGAATCTATTATCAATCCATTTACCATCATCCTGCTGGTCATTGCAATGATTTCCATGGTGACCAATGTCTGGTTGGCGAAACCTGGACAAGAGGATCCGACAACCTCTATCATCATCGTCGTTCTCGTTTTAATATCTGGTGGCATACGCTTTGTTCAAGAATTACGGAGCGACAAAGCTGCGACAAATCTGTCAAAAATGATTGTGAACACAGCTACGGTTATTCGCGAAGGACAGAGTTTAGAGGTCGCGATTGAGGATTTGGTCGTTGGAGATATGGTCAAGTTGAGTGCTGGGGATATGATTCCAGCAGACCTCCTTTTGATTGAATCACGCGATTTCTTTGTCCAACAGTCTGGCTTGACAGGTGAAAGTGATTCGATTGAAAAACTAGCCTTGTCAAAAATGAATCAGTCAAATTTTGATAGTCTGCTAGAAGCAGAAGCGCTCGCCTTTATGGGAACCAATGTGATATCAGGAAGTGCCAAAGCTTTGATTCTAGCGGTCGGTGATGACACTATGATGGGAGAAATCGAGCAGACCCTCAATACCTATGATGAGCCGACCTCTTTTGAGCGGGAGATGAACAGCATCTCCTGGCTCTTAATTCGTTTGATGTTAGTTATGGTCCCCATCGTATTTCTTTCCAACGGTTTGACAGATGGAGATTGGTTAGAAGCTGGCGTATTTGCCTTGAGTGTGGGCGTCGGGCTCACACCTGAGATGCTTCCCATGATTATCACGGCCAGTCTAGCTAAAGGCTCCATTATCATGGCAAAGGAAAAAGTCGTTATTAAAAAGCTCAATGCCATACAAGACCTAGGTGCTATTGATATCCTGTGTACGGATAAAACAGGAACCCTTACCCAAGACGAAATCGTCCTTGAATATCCTTTGGATATACATGGGGATTTGGATTTGTCTGTGTTGAGACGAGCCTACCTCAATTCCTATTTTCAAACGGGATTGAAAAATTTAATGGACCGTGCCATTATCAGTAGAACTGAAAAAGAAGCTAAAGAACACGCTATTCTACAAAATTTGGATACTAGCTTCCAAAAAATAGATGAATTGCCCTTTGATTTTGAACGCAGACGGATGAGTGTCATCGTTAAGGATGAAAACGAAGTTGTTAGCTTGGTAACCAAGGGTGCCCTAGAGGAGATGCTTGCGATTTCAACCCAAGTGGAATATCAAGGCCATATTAGTCCTCTGACGGATGATATCCGAGTGGAAATCTTAAAAGAAGTGGATCAACTCAATCAACAGGGATTGCGAGTCTTGGGAGTTGCCTATAAAACAGGTCTAAAAGAAGGTTTTGCTTACTCCGTTGAAGATGAAAAAGAGATGATTCTAACAGGATATCTTGCCTTCTTAGACCCACCAAAACCATCAGCAGCACCTGCTATTCAAGCTTTGTTAGAACACGGCGTTCAAACAAAGATCTTGACGGGGGACAATGAAAAGGTGACCCAAGCAGTATGCGAAAAAGTTGGTTTAGACGTTGATCAAATCTTGCTGGGTTCTGATATTGACGCCCTGACGGACGAAGAGTTGGCCCAAGCAGTTGAGAAGGTGACTGTCTTTGCCAAACTCTCTCCGGATCAAAAAGCACGAATCATCTTACAAATCAAATCCAATGGACATTGTGTCGGCTATATGGGAGATGGGATCAATGATGCCCCTTCTATGAAAGTAGCAGATGTGGGGATTTCTGTTGATACAGCAGTAGATATTGCCAAAGAAACGGCTGATGTCATTTTGCTAGATAAGGATTTGATGGTGCTTGAAAAAGGGCTGGTTGAAGGGCGCAAAGTCTATGCCAACATGACCAAATATATCAAGATGACGGTCAGCTCTAATTTCGGGAACATTCTGTCTCTACTGGTGTCTGGTATCTTTTTGCCTTTCCTTCCCATGGCCCCCATTCACTTGATTGTGTTAAACCTAGTCTATGACCTTTCTTGTGTTGCCTTGCCATTTGATAATGTGGATGAAGACTTTTTGAAGCATCCTCATAAGTGGGAAGCTCAGTCCATTACTCGTTTTATGATTTGGATGGGGCCAATTTCTTCTGTCTTTGATATTTTGACTTTTATCTTGCTCTATTTTGTCATTGTTCCAATGGCGACAGGTCAAGCCTATGTTCATGGAGCAGAGTCGGCAACTAGTTTTATCATTTTGTTCCAGACAGGTTGGTTCATTGAATCTATGTGGTCCCAAACCATGGTTATTCATATGCTTCGTTCAGCAAAACTTCCTTTCTTACAAAGTCGTCCGTCATGGTTTGTTCTTGGGACAACCTTGCTAGCAGCCAGTTTTGTGACTTTCCTTCCCTACTCTTCAATCGCCGGCATCCTTCGTTTAATCCCTTTGAAACCAATTTATTTCCTTTTTTTGCTCTTGATAATCGTTCTCTATATGATCAGTGTTACAGTAGTGAAACGAATGTATATCAAAAAATTTAAAAGTTGGTTATAAATTGGATTTGTCAAGAAAAAAGTTCGAAAATCGCGAAAAAAGTTAAATTTTTTTAAAAATAGGTCGCAAGTCGGATGTTTTTTATGGTATAATAGACTAAACTGATAGTAACATGTAGCGAAAGGGGTAGGTACATGATTAAAATTTATACAGTCTCCAGTTGTACCAGCTGTAAAAAAGCAAAGACCTGGCTCAATGCCCACCAGTTAAGTTATAAAGAACAAAATCTTGGCAAAGAAGGAATTACGAGAGAAGAATTACTTGATATTCTGACAAAGACAGAAAATGGAATTGCTAGTATTGTGTCATCAAAAAACCGCTATGCGAAAGCTTTGGGAGTTGACATCGAAGATTTGAGTGTCAATGAAGTGCTCAACTTAATCATGGAAACACCGCGGATTCTAAAGAGCCCGATTCTTGTGGATGAGAAGCGCCTGCAAGTCGGCTATAAAGAGGATGATATCCGTGCTTTCTTACCACGCTCTGTCCGTAATGTAGAAAATGCAGAGGCACGTTTGCGTGCAGCTCTATAAACATCAAGGCTGGGGTATCTCCTAGCCTTGTTCATTTTTATCTAAAAATCATGTGAGGAAATATGAAAAAAATAGTAATCAGTGCGTTTGCCCTCCTTTTTTTACTTGTTGGTTGTGGTCAAAAGAAGGGAACAACTGCTGCTTCAACAACGTCGTCAGAAGAACTCCAGTCTACCCTGCCAGTTCTAGATAATGCCGAGAAGAACACGGTTGTAACCAAGACCTTACTTCTCCCTGAGTCAGAAGGGGGCGTTAAGCAAACTCAAACAATTACTTATAGAGGGAAGCAATTTCTAAAATTGGTTATCCGGCAGACACGGCCCTTAAGTGAGGAGTTGAAATCCTTTATCGCTGATCACGGTCTTGAAGCTACAAAGAAAGCCTTCGCGGAAGCCGAGGAGAAAGATGAAAGTCTCCAAGAAGCACGTAAGTTAGAAGGTTTTACGGTTGAAACTCAGCTAATCAGCGAGACAGAGATGGAAACTACGACGACTTATGATTTTCAAATTTTAGATGTCAAAAAGGCGGCGCAAGTAGAATATCTAAAGAATATTGGCTTAGAGACTCTTTTGAAAAATGAACCAAGCCAATATATCGAAGATAGAATAGCAAATGGAGCGACAGAACAATAGAAAATCCAAATAAATAGACGGACTTAATTGTGGAACGTAAGGAAATATGCTATAATAGTACTATTCTAAGGAAAGAGGGTGTTAGAATGGGATTTACTGAAGAAACTGTACGTTTTAAATTGGATGATTCCAATAAGAAGGAAATTAGTGAAACGTTGACAGACGTCTATGCTTCTCTGAATGAAAAAGGCTACAATCCGATCAATCAGATTGTGGGTTATGTATTGAGTGGAGACCCTGCCTACGTTCCTCGATACAACAATGCGCGAAATCAAATCCGTAAGTACGAGCGTGATGAAATTGTTGAAGAATTGGTGCGCTATTACCTTAAAGGACAAGGAGTCGATCTATAATCTATGAGAATTATGGGATTGGACGTTGGTTCAAAAACGGTAGGCGTTGCCATTAGTGACCCACTAGGTTTTACAGCTCAGGGCCTTGAAATTATCCAAATCAATGAGGAACAGGGTCAGTTTGGTTTTGACCGCATCAAGGAATTGGTTGAGAGCTATAAGGTGGGACGCTTTGTAGTGGGCTTGCCTAAAAATATGAATAATACCAGCGGTCCGCGGGTAGAAGCCAGTCAAGCCTACGGAGCAAAACTAGAAGAGATTTTTGGTTTACCAGTAGACTATCAAGATGAGCGCCTGACCACAGTTGCAGCCGAGCGTATGCTGATTGAGCAGGCAGACATCAGTCGCAACAAGCGAAAAAAAGTCATTGATAAATTAGCTGCCCAGCTGATTTTGCAAAATTATTTAGATAGAAAATTTTAAGACAGAGGAGAAACTATGTCACACGATCATAACCATAACCACGAAGAACGTGAATTGATTACACTAGTAGATGACCAAGGTAATGAAACCTTGTTTGAAATCCTTTTGACAATTGACGGTAAGGAAGAATTTGGTAAAAACTATGTCCTTCTAGTGCCAGTTAATGCAGAAGAAGACGAAAATGGTGAAGTTGAGATTCAAGCATACTCATTCAATGAAAATGAAGACGGAACAGAGGGCGAATTGCAACCAATTCCAGAAGACTCAGAAGACGAATGGAATATGATTGAAGAAGTTTTCAACACCTATATGGAGGAGTAAAGACATCCAGTGGATGTTTTTAGCCCTGCGCTAGAAATTAGAAACGCAGGTAATCTCAGAGACTGTATCAGCCCAATTTCCAGAAATTGGAGAGAGTTGGAACATCCAGCGGACGTTTTTAGTCCACATTGAAATTTATAGTAGCTAGTGATTAGCTAACCAGGTAAGAGGTCGGGATTTTTGTCTCGACCTCGCTTTTTATTTGCAGTCATACTTTGGTGCGATAGTTGATTGGATTTTTGTTAAGGAGATATATGTTTGAAGTAGAAGAATGGCTCCATAGTCGAATTGGTTTAAACTTTAGATCTGGACTTGGACGAATGCAGCGAGCAGTGGATTTGCTAGGGAATCCTGAGAAGACTTATCCCATTATCCATGTAACAGGAACTAACGGCAAGGGGTCAACTATTGCCTTCATGAGGGAATTGTTTGTAGCTCATGGTAAAAAAGTTGGCACCTTTACCTCTCCTCATATCATCAGCATCCATGATCGAATCTGTATCAATGGACAACCGATCGCAGATAAAGACTTTATCCGTATAGCGAACCAAGTCAAGGAGATGGAAAAAGCTCTTTTGGAGACACATGATCAATTGTCTTTCTTTGAACTGTTGACCTTGATTGCTTTGGCCTATTTTAGAGAGAAAGGCGTGGACTTAGTTCTGTTAGAAGTGGGAATTGGTGGCTTACTAGACACGACTAATGTGGTAACTGGAGAGATTGCAGTTGTTACTTCCATTGGCCTAGATCATCAGGAGACCTTGGGGGACAGTCTGGAGAAAATAGCAGAGCAGAAAGCTGGTATTTTCAAGACTGGAAAGAAGGCAGTCATTGCTAAGCTTGCTCCAGAAGCTGAGCTTGTCTGTCAAAGAAGAGCAAGAGAGTTAGCTGTAGACCTTTATCAAGCTGGGCAAGATTTCACCTTGAAAGCTAGAGATTTTTCAAGTAGACTAGCAAGATTTTCCCAGCTTAAAATCGGTTTGGAAGGCGCCTACCAGCAAGAAAATGCCGCCTTGGCTTTACAAAGCTTTCTACTTTTTATGGCGTCAAGAGAGGAAAAAGTCGATGAACAGCTTGTGAGACAGGCCTTGCAAGAAACTCACTGGGCAGGTCGATTGGAACGGATTCGCCCGCAAATCTACCTAGATGGGGCTCACAATCTTCCAGCCTTAACCCGTTTGGTAGAGTTTATCCAAGAGAAAATCCAACAAGGTTATCAAGTCCGTATCCTTTTTGGTGCCCTTAAACGCAAAGATTATCAAGGGATGTTAGGTTATCTATCTGAGCAGTTGCCTCAGGTGGAACTTAAGGTGACAGGTTTTGACTACCAAGGTTCTTTGGATGAGAAGGATGTGGCAGGTTACGATTTAATTTCTTCTTATGGTGATTTTATCAAAGAATTTGAAGGAAAGGCCAATGACCAGGACCTGCTTTTCGTGACGGGCTCGCTCTATTTTATCTCGGAAGTACGAGCAAGTTTGGTAGGAAGCGATGGGATTAGTTGACCTTCTAGGTTTAAGTTGCTATACTGGGGACAGGAGGTAATATCTGGAAACGATTCCAGCAAAATATGGGCATAAAAGAAAGGAAATCGCTATGAAAATAAAAACATTCACACTTTCTATTGCTTCCCTAGCAATTCTTAGTCTTCTAGCAGCTTGTGGAACTAAGACACAAGCACCTACCCAGCAATCTGCTCAGCAATCCTCTACTCAACAAGAGTCATCTTCTAGTGCTACTACAAGTGCTAGCCAACCACAGGCGTCCTCAAGTCAGGACACTGCTGTAGCTCAACCTACTAACATCGATGGTGCCTATACTGGAAAAGATGAGAATGACCAGATCACTCTTGTTGTAACAGGTAAAACTGGTACCTGGACTGAGGTCGAGCCAGATGGAGATAATGAAATCAAGCAAGTTAGCTTTGAGCCAGAAAATCAACGTGTCATTATCGGTGATGATGTCAAAATTTACACGGTTAATGGTAATCAAATGATTATCGATGATATGGATCGTGAGGCATCTGACCGAGTCGTCCTAACTAAGCAATAACGATTAAGTTAAAGTTCCGATGAGATGAAATTCGTCTTATTGGAACTTTTTTGTTTTAAAACGTGACCAGTGCTTCTTTACTGATTTTTTACTTAAAACGCTTACAAATATTTGTAAAACTTGTACTAAGATCGTATACTTATGGTAAATAATCAAATAGCGCAGAGGCGCAGGAGGAAAAGCATATGGCTACATTTTACGTTCCATCAGTTAACCTTATTGGTAAAGGTGTTGTAAATGAAGTAGGTCCGTATATTAAGGAACTGGGGTATAAGAAGGCCCTCTTGGTAACAGATAAGTTCATCGAAGGCAGTGACATTTTACCTAAAGTTCTAAAACCATTAGATGCTGAAGGGATCGAATATGTGATCTTTAGCGATGTGGAGCCAAATCCGACTTGCAAGAACGTCACAGACGGAGTAGCTGCTTTGAAAGAGCATGGTTGTGACTTCATCATTAGTCTTGGGGGAGGATCTCCTCAGGATGCGGCTAGTTGTATCTCTATCATTGCGACAAATGGTGGAAAACCGCAGGACTACGAAGGTCTTCACAAGTCTGCTAAAAAAGGGTTGCCAGTGGTTGCGATCAATACAACAGCTGGAACTTCTGCAGAAATCACTATCAACTATGTGATTACTGACGAAGAACGCAAAGTCAAGATGGTAATGGTAGATAAGAACAGCTTGGCCCTCATCTCTGTCAATGATCCAGAACTCATGCTTTCAAAACCGAAAGGATTGACAGCAGCAACAGGTATGGACGCTCTTACCCACGCTGTCGAAGCCTTGGTAACACCGGGTGCCTATGATGTAACCAAGAAACTATCTATCGGAGCCATTGAACTCATCAAGGAGTACCTCCCTCGTGCCGTAGCAAATGGCCATGATATTGAAGCGCGTGAGGCGATGGTCAATGCTATCTTCCTCGGTGGTATGAGCTTTAACAATGCTGGTTTGGGCTACGTTCACTCAATGGCTCACCAGCTCGGTGCAGTGTATAATTTACCGCACGGTGTCTGCTGTGCCATGCTTCTTCCAGTTGTAGAACGTGAAAATGCCAAACGCGTACCAGAAGCTTTCCGCAATGTAGCCAAGGCCTTGGGTCTTCATGTTGAAGGGAAAACTGATGAAGAATGTGCTGCCTACGCTATCGCTGAGATTGAAAAATTGTCTGAAACAGTAGGCATTCCGAAGAAACTCACTGAACTCGGTATCCAAGAAAAAGACTTTGACTTTGACTACCTTTCTAAGAATGCCTTGATCGATGCTTGTGCACCAGGAAATCCATTTATGCCAACCTTAGAAGAAACTATTGCCTTCTACAAAGAACTCTTCTAATTTTTAAAATGAAAAAGAAGTTAAATAATGCTGGAAAGAACTATCATTTTGGTAGTTCTTTTTGGCATGATGTAGGGCAGGAAATTGTAGCTATATAATTATTTGCATTTAAAACTAGTTTGCTGTATCAAGAGTAAACGGTTGCCATCTCCCCCTGAACTGAGGTATACTAGTAGAAAGATTCGTTTATCAAGCGGTGAGGGAGAACGTTAGAAAAGGAAGGGGATTATGACAGCTAGAAAAATGCAACTACTCATGTCTAAGTATGGTTTTAGTATTACCATTATGTTGGCAGAGTTGTTTATCGTCTTTGGTTTGTTTCTCTATCTAGGTCGAATGGCTCCGATTCTCTGGATTATCCTAGTTATTTTGGTGAGTCTGGCGACTATTGTATCGATTGTCAATCGTTCTATGAATCCGGAAAGCAAGGTGACATGGCTGTTAGTAGCCTTTGTTCCAGTATTTGGTCCCCTACTTTATATCATGTTTGGAGAACGCCGTCTATCTAAAAAAGAGCTCAAGCAGTTAAAGCAACTTCAATCAATGGTTGACCGAGAGGACAATAGCAGAGCCCTCCGTTTGGAATTAAAAGAACAAGACAAGTCTGCTTATGGCGTCATCAAATCCCTCCTCAGTATGGATACGAACGCAGATGTCTATGATCGAACGGATACACAATTTTTTGCCTCTGGTGAAAGTATGTGGTGTCGGATGCTAGAGGACCTCAAGAAAGCTGAGAAATTTATCTTTCTCGAATACTACATCATCGAAGAAGGCTTGATGTGGAACAGCATTTTAGAGATTTTGGAAGAAAAGGCTGCTCAAGGAATAGAAGTCAAACTCCTCTATGATGACATTGGTTGTATGGCTACCCTGCCTGGAGATTATACCATCCAGCTTCGTGGACGAGGGATTGAAGCCCATAAATTTAACAAGGTGATTCCACGCTTGACCGTCGCCTATAACAACCGTGATCACCGTAAAATCATGATTATCGATGGGCAGATTGCCTATACAGGTGGTGTCAATCTGGCAGATGAGTACATCAACCATATCGAACGCTTTGGTTATTGGAAGGATAGCGGTATTCGGTTGGATGGGTCGGCTGTAAAGGCTTTTACCAGATTCTTTTTATCCACTTGGTATATCAACCGTGGAGAGATTAGTGATTTTGATCAATACCATCTCGAGAATCAACCCAAAGATGGGATGGGACTTTGCATTCCCTATAGTAGTGGGCCAAAACCTATCTACCGATCCCAGGTTGGGAAAACGGTCTATCAAAACCTTATCAATCAAGCTACAGATTATGTCTATATCACGACTCCTTATCTGATTGCTGACTATGATCTGACTGAAAGTATCAAAAATGCAGCTCTGAGAGGGGTAGATGTGCGAATTGTGACGCCATATATCCCAGATAAGAAGGTCATCCAATTGGTTACTCGCGGAGCCTATCCAGATTTGCTATCTGCGGGAGTTCGCATTTATGAGTACAGTCCCGGATTTCTTCATAGCAAGCAAATGCTTGTCGATGGAGAAGCAGCAACAGTGGGAACCATCAATTTTGACTATCGCAGCTTGCTTCACCACTATGAAAATGCCGTTTTACTTTATAGAACACAGTCCATCATAGATATTGAGAAGGACTTCGAAGAGATTTTTAAAGTTTCTCGAGAAATCTATCCGCACACAATAAAAACAAGTTGGTACCAAAGCCTCATTAAGGAAATTGTCCAGTTGTTTGCGCCGATGTTATAAGAGGTCATGTTAAAGGTGTTTGATGTGACTAATAACAGCCCTAGACAGCTAACGAAGCTGTTAGTAGGCAAAATCATCTTTGGTGCAGGAATGAAAGAGAGATAAAAGGTGAGAAAAATAATTTTTATTGGACAGAGCGGTGATAAGGCCGTTTACTATAACACGCGAACAAAAGAGGCTCTGGTAGCCGATAAGAGTGTCTTGTTAAATACGGAAGGGGCTAGGAAGACCAATAAGGCTATTATTCCTTTGATGTTGGTTTTTATCTTCATAGGTTTAATAGGGGGAATGGTAGCTATACCAGCTTTTTCAGGTTTTCGATACAGTAGTTGGATGGTTCCGCCTTATATCGCTACCCACTTCTTTGTCTGCTTTGGCTTTATATGGATGATGGAAGAGGCCTTGTATAAAGAAGTGAAGCAGGTTCAGGGGGCAAGTCCTCAACAGTTTGCGAAAGCCGTTGATTCAAATCTGATTTGGGACAATTTCAGCAAGAAAAAAGCGACGTTTGGGAAAATGATAGTTTTTCTAATAATACAGTTAGTAATTCTATTTTTAGCATTTATAGGAATTGCTACCATACTAAATATTATAAATTCATTTATAAAGCAGGAGAAATTTGACGCACAAATTTTATTTTCATTATTGATAGGTCTCTTTCCTGCCTTGTTGTACCTTTTCTTATTCCAAAACAATCCCATCCGCTGGTTGTTAGCCGTGCGGAAGTATGAACAAGGGAAAGTGGTATTTGTAGAAGACAAGGAGAAGAAATATGAGTGAGACTCTATTACTATAGGAAACAGGGGAGCAAAACCTTCTTCAGCAAGTGCAAGTACGATTAGATTACGCTAGGAAAACGAATCTTTATCAACGTTTTAAAACGGATGAATTCTCGCTTTATTTGACGTTACGAAAGGTATTATATAAATGTTTAAAAAAGCTGAAATAGAGCCCTTGGCTAAAAAACCTTCGATATCGCATACTAAAAACAGAGGATAGATATTATTTTCTTGATGTAGAACGTCCTTTTTTGATTGTCTACTTCTTACCCTTGTTGATTTATTTTGTGCCTCACAGATTATTCATGCTAAATGCAGACTATCAATTAAAAAAATGGTTCCTTATCATTCAAACCTTGCAGAAAGAAACTATTTGATTCTTAGAACTTCAGTCTTGTTTTTGTCTCACCTTTTGTTGGGTGAGTTTTTCTTTTAGTCTTTTCTAGTCCAGTCAAAAAGTCTAAATATTTTAAATTATTAGAAAAATGGAAATAAATTGCCCCTGTCGGAAGCCTTGGAGATAGATGTTGGCTCATGATGTCTGGATTAAAAAGAGTGATTTTGGAGAAGATCGTTTCGGTTTTGTATACAAAAGTGAGAAGAGCGCTAGAGTTAAGTGCTTTAACCAGTGGCTAGACTGGGCTTTCTTTTGCCTCGGAAGGTCGTTTCTTTTCGATTTTTGTAGCAAGAAGCAGACAGGTCATTTTTGAAGAAATAAGGATTATGCATTTTTGGGTATAAAACATGCATTTAGAAGTTTGCAACACGATGTTACACTTTCGTTACAATGGAAAATAAAATAGCAAAACTCTTGATATAATGGGAAAAAACGGGTATAATGATGAGTATGGTTTGATGTCAAAACTTTGGCATTATAATCAACAACCACATATTATTATATGTTTAAAACATCGAATGATTAGAATATTGCATAGTAGGTGGTTGGACTATATTTAAAACAAGGAGAAACGTTCATGGATAAAAATGCGCGACGCAGATTACACAGAGCGAGTGCTGAGAAACGACTTCGATACTCAGTGCGTAAGTTTAATGTAGGTGTGGCTTCCGTAGCCGTCGCAGCTTTCATGTTCTTGGGCGGGAACGCTGTTGCAGCCAACACACTGGCTAAAACAGATTCCCCAAGCACTTCTACAGAGAAGAAGGAGACTGTACCAGAATCGGAGGGGAAATCAGGTCCAGATACTTCTAAGTCTGCTGCAGATGCTACTTCAGCCGCAGAAACTGTAGCAAGTTCTGAAACCCCATCTAGCCAAGTGGCGGATAAAGCTGTGAAACCAGAAGTGGCTTCAAAGAGCGAGGCTGCTTTAAAAGAAGCAACTTCACAAGTATCTGAAGCTTCAGTTGCAAATAGCCAATCAGCTGCTTCTGCAGTTAAGTCTGAAGCTACATCTGTAGCGGCATCAACTGCTTCTTCATCTGAAACTGTAGCAGAATCTACTACTGCAGAATCTGGCAAGTCTTCAATTGAAAAAGCAACTAGTCAGGCTGCTAGTTTGGCAACTGCTGGTCAAAATTCAACTGCTGTAGCACGAAGCGAAGCAAATTCTACATTGGCTGCTGCTCAACGCGAAGTAGATAAAGGTTATGCTGACTTCCGTAAATCTGGAGAAAGCGGCTTCCGTTCGTTTGACCCACAAACAGGGAAAACAACTGTAACAAAGGAAAACTTCCTTGATTACTTTAGATTGAATGGTTCAGCTACCTATAATTCATACGATGGTATCGTAACCCTTACTCCAGATGAAAACTCTAAGACAGGTAACTTCAGTCTGAAGAGTAAGATCAATATGAACCAAAGCTTTAAGCTGACTGGTGGGGTTAACCTAGGTAGCAAGACGCAGGAACGTTATGGTGCCGATGGTATCGGTTTTGCCTTCCACACAGGGAATACAACAGACCTAGGTGCTGATGGTGGTAACCTTGGTATCGGTGGTTTGCGTAACGCAAATGGTTTCAAACTGGATACTTTCTGGAACGTCCACACACCGCCAAAAGGTAATCGTTTTGACACTAGCAATACCGACTCTTTCCAATATGGTTGGGCTGAAGATCCTCGTCTGGGACAGTTCGGTGCTTGGGTAAATACCACTCATAAACAAGTTCCTGGTGCTCGTGGTCTCTTCGGACCTAGTGGCACATATGAGCGCTGGTGGGCTGAGACAGACGCTGGTAGTGCTCAACGTCTAGACTCAAGTGACCTAGATGGTCGTTTCCACAGATTTGCTATCCAGTATGACGGTGTAACCAAGGAATTAACTGTCTCTTACGAAAGTAATCTTGGTATCAAGCAATGGAAGAAGAAAGTTTCCACTCCAGAACAATTGATGTCCATGGTGGTTACAGCGACGACTGGTAACTACAAGAACTTGCAACAGTTCCAAATCAAGCGTTTTGACTTCTATCAAAGTGCCTCTGTCGATGTACGTTATGAAGATGAGCAAGGTCGAGAACTTGCAGAAGGTACAGTAACCTACCCACAAGGTGCCTTTAAAGGTAAGGCTTATACTACTGAACAAAAATCAATCCCTGGCTATGGTTTCATTGGAATGAAGAGAGGTAGCTTGCCACCTTCAGGAACTCTTGCTGACTGGGGAACAAACGGTACTGTAACCTACGTTTATCGTAGAGGTGCAACTGATACGAAGACAGAAAAGAAGACAGTCACTCGTACTATTTATTATAAATATAAACCAGGTGTGACAGGACCGACACTTCCGCCAGCTTACACTCAAACAGCTGAGTTCACTCGTACTGTGACAGGTGGTAGACCAGGTCCATGGAGCCCTTCATCTAAGAATTTTGCGCCTGTAGATTCTCTAAATGTACCAGGATATACACCAGATGTAGCGACAGTTCCAGGGCTTACAGTAAATCCAGGTTCTACCCCAAGTGATGTAACAGTATACTATGACAAGATTGCGCCAAGAGTAACAACTGAAACAAAAGACGTCACTCGTACAGTAGTTTACGAATACGAAGATGGTGTGACTTCAGGTCGTCCAGCTCTTCCACGTGAAGTACAACAAAATGTACAATTTACTCGTCAAGTGTCAGAAGACCCAGCGACTGGTAAAAAGACATACGGCAATTGGACACCAAGTCGTCAAACTGTAGATGCGGTTGATACACCAGCAATTAAAGGCTTTACACCAAATAAAACTCGTGTAAATTCAGCCTCTGTTTCGCCAACAGACCCAAGCTGGCGTGAAATCGTTTCATACCGTAAGAATAATCCGAAAGTAACAACTGAAACTAAGGATGTTACTCGTACAGTCGCTTACGAATATGAAGACGGTGTGACTAGAAATCGTCCAGCACTTCCACAACCGGTTGAGCAAACAGTACAATTTACTCGTCAAGTGTCAGAAGACCCAGTGACTGGTCAAAAGACATACGGCAATTGGACACCAAGTCGTCAAACTGTGGGTGCAGTTGACAGCCCAGAAGTAGCAGGCTTTACACCAAGTAAACCACGTGTAAATTCAGCTTCTGTTTCACCAACAGATCCAAGCTGGCGTGAAATTGTAAGCTATGCACCGGCTACTCAACGAGGAACTATCGTTTACCGTACAGATGGTAGAAACGGTGTTCCAGCTAAAACGCTCCACACAGATAACGTATCAGGCCAATCAGATACACCTGTAAACTACACAACAACTGATAAAATCAATGAATTCAAGCAACAAGGGTACGATCTTGTTAGCGACGGCTTTACTAAAGCTGGAGGTCAAAGATTTGACAGCAATAATAATGTAGATCAAACATGGGAAGTTGTCCTAACTCCACGTATTGAGACAAGAAGCGAGACAAAACAAGTTCTTCGTACTATTGAATATCAATATGGTGATGGTGTAACAGAAGGACGTCCAGCGCTTCCTCCTACTGTCACTCAACCAGCATCATTTAATAGACAAGTCTCTGTGAACAAAGTGACAGGTGTTGAAACTCCAGGCGCTTGGAGCAGACGAAGTGGAACTCTTCCAGAAGTGCCTTCTCCTGGCATTACAGGATTTACTCCAGATAGAGCATCAGTTCCGCTTATCACTGTAACTCCTACTTCTCCTGATTCAAAAGAGGTTGTCAAGTATAACTTGGATGAGCAACGCGGCTCTATCAAGTACGTAACAGATGGTAAGAACGGTGTGCCAGTTAAGACTCTTTACACAGACTCTGTGACTGGTAAGTCAGGTGAACCAGTATCTTACTCAACAGTAGCTCGTATCGAACAATTGAAACAAGCTGGTTACACACTTGTAAGTGATGGTTTCACTCAACCAAATGGTCAGACGTTTGATAAAGATAAAACACAAGATCAAACATGGACAGTTGTTGTAACTCCTCGCTTGGATGACAATACGAATCCAGCTGAGCTGAACAACAAGGTTACTCGTACGATCAAGTACCAATACGCAGATGGTAAACCAGAAGGTCGTCCAGCTCTGAAAGCCCCAGTAACTCAAGAAGCAACCTTCACACGTACAGGTAAGGTAAATGCTGTTACTGGAGAAAAGACTTTCACTCCATGGACACCAGCTACGAAAGAATTGGCACAAGAAGGTACACCAGTAGTAACTGGATTTGTGGCAGATAAGG